>JANXRE010000087.1 GCA_025353165.1 Acidobacteriota bacterium
TGAGCTTGGAAAACCCGACGAGCACGCTACGCCAATCCTCGTCCCGCAGATCGCGATCGCAGATCACGACGGGGACCTGGTGGTGGGTGACGATCTTATAGGCCTGAGCCGGCGAATCCGCCCAGAACAAAATCCATTTCTCCGCCTCCGCGATGCGGGCCAGAGATTGCCATTCCCCCGCGTCGCGCGTCAACGCCAACAGCCGGAGTACATTCAGCATCATTACCTCAATGCGCCGATCTGATATCGCAGCGTGCTGAACTCGGTCTGGTAGTCATAGCGCGCGGTCGTATTCGCGATCTGCGCGGACGTCAGATTCAACTGCGCCTGGCTCAACTCGACAATTGAGCCTAGTCCGAGGTCGTACCGGCTTTGCGCCAGCTTCAGTCCCATCTCCGCCTGCTCCAGGAGCTTCTGGGTTAAGCTGAGACGCTCATAACCCGTAACCGCGTTGAGGTATGCCACTTTCACGTCGCGCGCGACTCGATACTGAAGATCCTTCACATCCTCGGCCACCCCGCGCGCTCGAAGCTCAGCCTCGGAGCGGCGAGCCGCAAACAGGCCGCCATTGAAGATGGGAATGCTCACGTTTAGGCCTGCTGCGCCGTACCGGCTCGGAACCGCGGCGACACCCGCCGGCACAAGCCCGGCACTAGCGATGGCGGACACGGAGGGGTAGGACAACGCGCGTTCCGCTTTCGCATTGCTGAGCGCCGCCTGCTCCACAAAGCGTATGCTGGCAAGCTCGGGGCGGTTGCGGATGGCCTCTCCCAGAAGCGCGCCCACCGTGCTGGGCGGAGGGTCCGGCAACGGCTCATCGGCTAGCGAGAACTCCGTCTCGTTGGGGAAGCCGAGGGCGGCCGCGAGTTGCGCCTCCCACGATTTCACGTCATTCCGCGCGCTGGCCAGCATCAGCTTGGCCTCTTGCAAGTTCACTTCGGCGAAGCTGACATCGAGATTCGACTTCAAAGCATTGCTCGCCAGTGCGTGAATCTGGTCCGCGACGAGTTGACGGGCGGAGACCGTCTGTTCGGCGACGTGCAGAACCGCTTTCGCCCGCAATATTCCGAAATAGGCGCGATTAACGTCCAGCAAAATGTCGGCACGCGTCGCGTTACTCGCCTCCAGTCCCGCGTTGGCCCGTTCCTTCGAAGCCGCCACCAGGTGCCCAGTCCGCCCAAAATCGGTGACGAACTGGCTGACGCCGATTCCAGTTGCGAATCTGCTGTAAATCACGGGATTGTTCAGTGCTCCGGCGGCGATGCGAGTCCCGTCCGCCGCGCCCACTCCTGTGATGCTGCCGAATGCGGCCGGCTGATAAACGGAGCCGATCTCCTTGGGTATTTCGCCGGCCGCGGCGGCCGAGAATCGGGCCGAGTTGATTCTCGGGTTCTGCTGAACAGCGATCTTCTCGGCTTCCTTGAGCGTCAAGCTGAGCGGCGCCTGCGCCAGCGCCAGCAGAGGTACAGCCAGGGCGCTGACGAATCGCCGCATTACACCGCCTCCGGTTCACGGTAGACCAGGTAATACGCCGCCGGAACGAGGAACACGGTGAGAATCACGGAAATTGTCAGGCCGCCGATGATTGCGCGGGCCAGCGGCGCGTACGATTCACTGCCCGCTCCAAGCTTCAGGGCCATCGGCATCAAACCGATAATCGTCGCCAGAGATGTCATCAGCACCGGCCGCAACCGGACCCTGCACGCCAACGCGACGGCTTCGCGGACAACCATGCCATCCGCGCGCAGGTGACGTGTAAACTCGACAATCAGAATAGAGTTCGAAACCGCAATGCCGACGAGCATGACGACGCCCATCAGCGACATTACGTTCAAGGTCGTGCCCGTCAGCAGCAGCGTCAGAATCACACCGGTAATTCCAGGCGGTACGGCGATTAGGATGATGAACGGGTCCACAAAAGATTGGAACTGCGCCACCAGGATGAGGTACAGGAGAACGACGGCAAGGATCAGCCCGACGGCGAAGCTCCGGAATGACGCGCGCATGCCTTGCACCATTCCCCGAAGAGTTACAGCAACACCTTCGGGCAGCTTCGTACCGGCAATCTTGCCATCGATGGAATCGGCGATCCGGCCGAGGTCCTCGTTGAGGGGCCGAACGAAGACGTCGATAGTCCGGCGAAGCTGGTAGTGATCGACCTCGGTAGGCGCTTCAAACCGCTTGATCGTGCTCACGGCGTCGAGCCGTGCCGGTTTCGAGAAGTTGGCTGCGCGCAGAGGAATTGACCGCAGGTCCGTCAGGTTCTTCACCTGCATTTCGGGATATTGGACGGTTAGCATGTAGTCGTACCCGGTCTTGGGATCAATCCAGTAACTCGGCGCGATCATCTGGTTCGAGGTCAGGGCTGTGATTACGTTGTCCACGATCTCTTTCTGATTCAGGCCCAGTTCGGCCGCACGCGTACGATCGATATCGAGCTGAAGCGCCGGGTAATCCAGATCCTGTGGAATGAAGACGTCGGCGACGCCGCCGATCCTCCTGATCTGGTTCGCGAGCTGGACCGCCGTGGCGTAGCTTTTGTCGAGGTTCGATCCCGCCACCTGCACATCAATAGGCGCGGGAAGGCCCATATTCAGCACAGCGTCCACCAGGCCGCCCGACTGGAAATAGGCGGTCAACTCAGGCAGTTGCCGCGCGATGGCTTTCTTTAGGCGAGCCATGTATTCGTAGCTCCCGACTCGGTGGTCCTGTTTCAGACTGACCTGAACAAAGCCGGTGTGCATCGCCGAATTGGCCGAGTAAATCGCCGAGAAGCCGGGCGCGATTCCAATGTTGGAAACGATCATGCCGAGGTCCTCGGGCAATACGACGCTCCGCACGAGTTCCTCGACCTTTGCCGCCTCGTTCTCTGTGACGGCGATCCGCGTGCCGGACGGGGCCTTCAGCGTGATTACGAACTGCCCGGCATCCGTTCGGGGGAAGAACGATACGCCGATCCGCGGGAACAAGAGCAGGCTGGCTACAAAGATCGCGCCGAAGCCCGCGATCGTCAGAACAGGGCGCGACAGGGACCAATTGACGGCGTAATCGTACCGGCGCAGCATATTCTCGAACTTGGCGTTGAACCAGGTGTTGAACCGGGCGCCGAAGTTGAGCCACCTGTGCCCGGTTTTCAGGTCCGATGTAATCGGCTGCTCCGAGGACGGCGTACCATGATGCGCGGACGCCTTGATGAATCGCGCGCAAAACAACGGCACGACAGTCATCGCGACGGCATAGGAAGCAAAGAGGGACAACGCCACGGCGAGCGCCAGGGCCGAGAACAGGAATTTGCTGACGCCATAGAGGAACGTAACCGGGAAGAACACGACCGCGGTAGTCAGAGTCGCGGCGAGCACGGGCAAAGCTACCTCTCTTCCGCCCTTCTCCGCGGCAACGACCGGCGGCTCCCCCATCTCGAGATGGCGGTAGATGTTTTCCAGCACGACCACCGAATTGTCGATAAGGCGCGAGAACGCAAGAGCCAAACCGCCGAGCACCATGCTGTTCACCGAGCTGCCCCCCATCGAAAGCGCGATGAACGTAGCCAGCGCCGAGAGCGGGATGGAGAAGAACACGGCAACCGTCGCCCGCATGCTCCCGAGGAAGACCAGGATCATGATCGACGTGAGAAACAGGCCGATCGCGCCCTCGTCTAACAGGGTCTCGATCGCGGTTTTCACAAACACGGACTGGTCGAATACAACTTTCGAGATCAGCCCTTTCGGAACATCGACCAGTTTGCCGATCATGTCCTTCACGCCATTCACGACCGTGATCGTGTTGGTATCGCCGCCCTGTCGGAGCACCGGAAGATATACCGAGCGCTGGCCGTCTACCCGGACCACGTTCGTCTGAATCAGCTGCGCGTCTTTGGCGATGCCGATATCGGACACTCGTATCGGCGCCGTACCCACCGTCTTGAGCGGCAGGTCATTTACGTCCGCAATGGAGCGAAGCTGGCTGTTGGTGTAGATGTTGTAGTCGGTCTCGCCAATCTGGACGTCGCCTGCCGGTAGAATCAGGTTAGACTCGTTCACCGAGCGCACCACGTCCATGAGGCTCAACTGGTGCGCCTCGAGTTTGTAGGGGTCGGCGTAGACCATGATCTGACGGTAGCGGCCTCCGAACGGCTGCGGAACCGACGCCCCCGGAACGCCGGCGAGCTGGTTGCGGATGTTGTACTGCGCGAGGTCCCGGAGCTTAGTCTCATTCAGCCCTTCGCCCTTCAGGGTTACGAGGCACACGGGGAGGCTCGACGCATCGAACTTCAGCACCACTGGCGGGAGCGTGCCGGGCGGCAATTTGCGGAGGTTCGCCATGGCCAGATTGGAAATCGAGGTCACGGCCGACTCCGCGTTGCTGCCCGGCTGGAAGTAGACTTTGATCACGCTGACTCCGGTCAGAGATCGCGACTCGATGTGCTCGACGTTGCTGGCTAGCGTAAAGAATCGCTCGAAGCGGCTCGTAATATCCGTCTCGATTTGCTCCGGAGGCATCCCCGAATAGAACGTGGCGACGACCACGACAGGGATGTTCATGGCCGGGAACATGTCTACGGGCATCCGCGCGAGACTGGTGACGCCGACCACTGCGATGACCAGGCAGATGACGACGATGAAGTAGGGATTTTGGATCGCGAATTTAGACATGAACTACTCCGATTTCGCCGCGGCGAGCTCAGTAGATTTTGGGACGACCCGCTGGCCGGCGCTCAACTGGCTTCTATTTCCGATCACGACCATTTCGCCGTCGTGAAGGCCAGAGCGGATCTCGGCGCGGTTGGCCGTTTCCAGGCCGAGGGTGACGTGCCGGAGCTCCACTCTCTGGTCCGCGTTGACGACGTAAACGAGAGGCTCCTGCTCTGTTCCGCCGATCGCCGATAACGGAATAGCGAGCGCATCCGGATGACGGTCCAACGTGAGGTTCACTTCCGCATACATACCCGGAACCAGGAGAAGCTGGGGATTCGGAACGTCCACCTCGGTCTCCATCGTGCGCGTGTCGAGGGTGATACGGTCCGAGAACCTCGCAACCCTTCCCGCGAAACTGCGATGGAGCGTTGGAACTTTCACCTCAACCCGCTGCCCCACGTGAATGCCGGGAACGACCGATTCCGGCACGGGGAGAATCAGCCGCAGAAGGCTGTTCTCGGACAGGCGCACAAGCGGCATAGCCTGGGTTTGGGATGCCGTGCCCGCCTGGATCATGGATCCGGTGTCGGCGAACCGCTTGGTCACTACTCCCGCGAACGGCGCGGTCACCCGGGCATAGTTTAAAAGCGTCTTGACCTTGTCCTGTTCGGCTTTTGCCACTCGAACCTGCTGCTCCGCCGAGCCCAGTCCGGACCCTGCGGCCGACACCTGCGATTCCGCGACCAAATCGCGTCCCTGCGCATCGTCGACCTCTTGCTGAGCTACCAGTCCAGGTTGATCCTTGCTCACGCTGGCCAGCCGTTTATAGGTGAGGTGAACTACGTCGTGCTGGGATTGCGCCCGCCGCAACTCATCCTGCGCCCGCCTTACCTCTGCGTCGCTACGCCGCAGATTGGCCTGGCTGCGCGCCAGGTCGTCCTGCATTTCGGGAATCTCGAGGGTAGCCAGCAACTGCCCCTCGACTACGCGGTCGCCGACGTCCACCCCGATATGCTTCACATAGCCGGCGACCTTCGCCATGACATCGATTTCTTGAAACGGCTTGAACTCGGCGGTGAGGATAACGGCCTTTGAGATGTCCTCGGTTTTGGCTTTGGCGACCGCCACGAACGGCGCGTCCGGTGTGACATTAGCCTCGGCTGCCTTGCCCCTTGTGCAGGCCGCCGTGAATATCACCGGCGCGGCGCACAACGCCGCCACTGCAACTTTGAATCGCATCGGAGTTAACCCCTTACTCGTTGGCCTGAACCAACCGCCGAAGTTTCTCGACCGAGAAATCGGGCGACTGGCACAAATCGATTACCTTGCGTTCGTGCTGCCGAAGTTTCTCCGCAACCTCAGGGATTCGAGCAGCAATCTCTTTTGGGATCGAAAGAAGGCCGTGGCAGTCTCCGCAGAGAAGATCACCGGATCGAACTGTGAGGCCGAAGATGTTGACTGGCGCCCCGAAGTCGAACGAATGGACGTAGGAGTGACCGACCGTCAGGGATCGCGCGAAGACGGAAAACCTGAGCCGTCGAACACCCAGCAGGTCGCGGACTGCGCCGTTCGTGGCCAAGGCTGTGTACCCGAAACGCTGTAGGATCGCGCAATGCACCTCGCCGGCAACCGACCCGGCGCCTGGGTTCGAGTCGACGTCTTCGATGACGGCGATCCGCGGAGCGGGGCGGGCCTCTATATCCGACCACCACTCGGTGCCCTCGAAATAGCGGCCACCGGACATGGGCGGGTTCGCCGTGCGCACATGGCTCGTGACAGCATAGCCGACGACAGTGGGAAACTCGCTGGTTAAACACTTCAGGCCATGGCTGGTATAGCCCTCATTTCTGAGACGAACCTGAAACCGCTCGATGGCGTTCGCGATCGTACACGTGTCGTACCGCTTGAGTTGGTCCAGGACCGCCGGCTCAAGCTCCGGGCTGGCAATATGCTTCATCCCTGGAAACGATAATAAGGAATCCGGGGCCGCGTTCCCATACAGCTTTCGGAGTAGTTTCGCGCGTTTCTTGCTGTATAATAATGGCGCTTGGTGACGAGATGCGATGTACTCTTGTAGTCTTCCTTTCGATTCTAGTCCCACCCCTTGTACAGGCTGCCGATCCCGCCTATTCCGGAAGCTGGATGCTGAATGCTTCGCGCACCGATGCGCGTGCGGTTAGCGGCGCTCCAGAGTCGCTGAAGCTGAACCACCAGGGCGTGGCTATGACGTGCGAGGCCGCACGCCCCGGCGGCCCGGTGGAAAACTGTTCCTACACCATCGACGGCAGGGAAACCAAACACCAATCCGGCCGCCAGCGGCGCAGCACCATCGCGAAGTGGGAAGGCGATGCGGTCATCCTGAACACCATCGTGCTCAAGGAAGGAGTGTCGCAACAAACCGAGATGGAACGCTGGAGCGTGTCGCGCGACGGCAACACGCTTCGCATTCACCGGCAGATGGTGTCGGCGCAGGGAGAAACGGAAGCGCAGCTTGTCTACGAGCGGGAGGGCACGCGCGAACTCGCCGTGCGGAAAGAGGAGAGGACCGCACCCGCGCGCCCGGCAGACTCCGGCTACCTGGTCGCGCGCGGCACGCGCATTCCGCTCGCCCTCATCAACTCCGTCAGCACCAAGCACGGCGCTTCCGGCGATCGCATCTATCTCCAGACGGTTTATCCGGTCCTGGTGGATGGCCGCATCGTCATCCCGCCCGGCAGCTACGTCAACGGAACCGTCACCGGCGTCAAGCGCCCGGGTCGAGTGAAGGGCCGCGCCGAACTGTACGTCCGTTTCGATTCACTGATGCTTCCCAATGGCGAGCTGCGCGATTTCCGCGCGCGCGTCGGCGCGCTCGACGGCCGCGCCAACGAAGAACTCGACCGCGAGGAGGGCCGCATCAAAGGCGAGGGCAACAAGAGCGGCGACGCGCGGACCATCGGCGAGGGGGCGGGCGCGGGCGCATCGGTCGGCGCAATCGCTGGGAGCGTCGCGGGACATGGCGCAATGGGCGCGGGCATCGGAGCCGCCGCGGGCGCTGCCGCCGGACTCGCGGGAGTGCTCCTGTCGCGCGGACCCGAGGCGCAGCTCGCCGCCGGCAGCGTGGTCGAAATGGTTCTGGATCGCGATCTGCGGTACACCACGGAAGAACTCGATCGTCCGGCCGGTTCGCAGGGCCAACTGATGAGCCCCGCCCCAGGGCCATCGCCGAGCATCAAGCAGCGCCGCCCTGGAGTGATGCCGCGATTCCCTCTCTGACAAGGCGCGCGAGCCTTTGACAATGTCGTGCACTTCAACGCTTTGTGTGGTAATCCGTGTACTCGATGGTAATCTTCGTACCTCCGAACAGCAGACTCTGCGTATCAGCCTGGGTCCTCGTCGACACCTCAAATCCCTCCCACATCTTATAATCGCGATTGATCACCGCACGCCCCATCAAAAAAGAAGCGCTTGAATTTGTAGTGCCCTCAACATGCACTAACGCGTAGTTCTCCGCGTCAACCACGGCGAAGCCGTCCAGCAGGTGTGGACTTGAGTCTTTCGGAGTCAAACCCAGTTTGAGGCATCGTCTCTGACCGCACGGGAACTCCCCACCAATCAGCGTCATGGAATAGTTTTCGGAGGTCACAAAGAGACGTCGCCGTTGATCCGGTTGGCTCAGGATCTTCTCTTCCTTGAGCACTCGGTTTAAGGCCACCTGGAAAGTGGCTGAACCACTATGGGCTACAACCTGATATTCGTTTCCTTGTCCCCTGGTATACACGGACCGGACTTCGATTTCTGCCCCGGGTTCGTCATGCCCGCGTCGAAAAAGCTTGTATCGCTCCGTTCGAACATATCCCGGCAACTTCGCCTCACGCGCCTGCGCCGCCCCGTCAACGCCGCGAATTGCCATCTCGAGAGCGGCGTCGGTCACCGGGCCAATCGGACTTGAAAAGCAAGCAATCGCACTAAGCAGCAACCCCATGACAGAACGTTTCCCGATGATCACACTCATCCTAGCGGCCCTCCAATCTAGTTTGGATCAACTTCTAGCGTAGAAATGCGACAGGCCTTGCTGAATTTTACTAAGCCTTTTATCAAGACACCTCCGAGAATATAAAACCAAACCCAGATCGAAGTGAAAAACGAGGAGTAAAAAAAGATCCTATATCCGACGTTATCGGAGTTGAAGGGGAGAGGACCCCGGCGACCCGGGAAACCCAGCGGTAAAAGGTCTCGCCGGCCCATTACTCTTCCGTGAGGTGGAAGAGATAAGCCGCGGGGAACAGCCAGATCTAGTTTCCAGCAACCCGGGTCACTTGATCTCGAGAATCTCTTTCTCTTTGGCCTTCACCGACTGGTCGAGCCTGGAGATGTTTCCATCCGTGAGCTTCTGCATCTCGTCCAGCGCCCGGCGTTCTTCGTCCTCGCTGATGGTCTTGTCCTTCAGCAACTTCTTCATTTGCTCGTTGGCGTCGCGCCGGACGTTGCGCATCGAGACCCGGTGGTCTTCCCCGATATGGTGCAGCCGTTTGACCAGATCCTTGCGCCGCTCCTCGGTCAGCGGCGGGACCGGCACCCGGACCAGCTTGCCGTCGTTGGAGGGATTCAGCCCGAGATCGGCGGCGCGGATGGCCTTATCGATGGGGCCGATCTGCGACGTATCCCAGGGCTGAACCGTGATGAGCGAAGGTTCCGGCACGTGCAGGGTGGCCACCTGGCTCAGGGGCGTCGGCGTCCCGTAATAGTCCACGCGAACGGAATCGAGCAACGAAACGGAGGCGCGGCCGGTACGGATGCCCGCCATGTTGTGCTGCAGGTCGGAGAGCACTTTCTCCATTTTGCTCTTCGCGTTCGCTTCCACCTGCTTCACGTTCTGAAACGGCGCGGCTGTTGCTGCCTGCGCGGCTATTGCTGCCTCATCTGGTTTCATAAGAGACCTCGACCTTTTTAGTGGATCATCGTGCCGATGGGTTCACCCATCGCCATTCGCATTATATTGCCACCGACGTTCAGATTGAAGACCTGTATCGGAAGCTTGTTGTCCCGGCACATGGCGACCGCGGAAGCATCGATGACGGCGAGCGAATTCGCGAGAACGTCATGATACGACACTTCGGTGTACATCACCGCGTCGGAAAACTTCAACGGGTCCTTGTCGTAAACGCCGTCCACCCGGGTAGCCTTCGCCACCACGCCGGCGCGGATTTCCAGAGCGCGAAGCACCGCCGCGGTGTCGGTTGAGAAATACGGATTGGACGTGCCCGCGGCGAACACCACGATGCGCCCCTTCTCCATGTGACGCATGGCGCGGCGGCGGATGTACGGCTCGGCCACCTGCCGCATCTCGATGGCGGTCATCACGCGGGTGGGCGTGCCGGTGCGCTCCAGCGCGTCCTGCAAGGCGAGAGCGTTCATCACGGTGGCGAGCATGCCCATGTGATCGGCGGTGACGCGATCCAGATTCTTGGCGGCCGCCGCCACGCCGCGAAAGAAGTTGCCGCCGCCCACCACCAAGCCAAGCTGAACGCCGGCGCGGGCGACTTCGGCGATCTCTTCCGCCAGCGAGATGACGCGGTCGGGGTCGATGCCGAACCCCACCGGTCCGGCCATCACCTCGCCGCTAAGCTTTAAGAGGATGCGTTCGTGTCGGGGCATTTCTCGGCTTCCGCCTGAGCCGCCTCGCCGACCTTCATGCGCACAAAGCGGGCGACCTGAATATTTTCCTTCAGGATGGCGACCTTCTGCTTGATCATATCGCCGACCGTGATGGTGTTTTCCTTGATGAAGGGCTGCTCGTACAGGCAGACCTCTTCATAGTACTTCTGCATGCGGCCTTCGACGATGCGGTCCGCCATCTTCTCGGGCTTGCCTTCGGCGATCGCGCGGGCGCGCTGGATGTCCTTCTCTTTTTCCAGGTCCGCCGTGGTCACGTCTTCCTTGCGGATAAACTGCGGATCGGCCGCGGCTATCTGCATGGCGATATCGTGCACCAGGGCCTGAAAATCGGGGACGCGAGCCACGAAGTCGGATTCGCAATTCACCTCCACCAGCACGCCGAGCTGCGAACCGGGGTGGATGTAAGAAGCGATGACGCCCTGCTTGGTGGTGCGGGAAGCCTTCTTGGCGGCCGATGCCATGCCGCGCTTGCGAAGAACGACCTCCGCCTGGGCCAGGTCGCCAGTCGTCTCGACAAGAGCACTTTTGCATTCCATCATGCCCGCGCCAGTGCGATCGCGGAGCTGTTTCACAATTTGAGCGCTGATTTCTGCCATGGTTTTGAA
Organism: Acidobacteriota bacterium; assembly: GCA_025353165.1. Classification (GTDB taxonomy): domain Bacteria; phylum Acidobacteriota; class Terriglobia; order Bryobacterales; family Bryobacteraceae; genus TMP-7. Next base: position 10,898 of record JANXRE010000087.1, read on the forward strand.
TTGGGCGGCGGGAGGTAAGAAACGCCTCCCGCGCGGTTAAGATTACTTTTCTCCGGCGTTGCTGGCGGCCCCGACCACTTCTTCGGTGGTTTGGGCGACAGGCCCCTTGCGCGAGAGCGACATCGAGGGCAGGTCCTCGTCGGGAATGCTCTCGGCCATGAGTTGCTCGGCATACTTCGGATCGAAGTACGTCGTGTCCGCCGGGATATCTTCCATCGCCGTATCTTCCGCGATGACCTTGTCGGCTGAGAAATCGTGCTCCGTCGCGAGCGCGCGGCCTTCGATGACCGCGTCGGCGACCTTGGTGGTGAACAGGCGGATCGCGCGCAGGGCGTCGTCATTGCCCGGGATCACGTAATCCACTTCGTCTGGATCGCAGTTGGTGTCCACCACGGCGACCACTGGAATCCCCAGCTTCCGGGCTTCGCTCACCGCGATCGCTTCTTTGTTCGAATCGACCACGAACAGTAGATCCGGCAGACCGGGCATGTCCTTGATGCCGGACAGGTTCTGGCTGAGGTGCTTGCGCTCCCGCTCCAGCCGGATGATTTCCTTCTTGGCGCGGCCTTCCCAATTGGCTTCGGTCGCCATCGCCTCCAGTTCCTTCAGCCGCTTGATGGACTTCTGAACCGTCAGCATGTTGGTGAGCAATCCGCCCAGCCACCGCTGGTTAACGTAGTACTGCTGGCAGCGCGTAGCTTCCTCGGCAACTGCCTCCTGCGCCTGCCGCTTGGTGCCGACAAACAGGACGTTCTTGCCGGAGGCGGCCTGCTCGGCCACGTACCGCATTGCGTCTTTGAAGAGCTTCAGGGTCTTCTGAAGGTCGATGATGTAGATGCCGTTGCGTTCGCCAAAGATATACTCCTTCATCTTTGGATTCCAGCGCTTGGTCTGGTGCCCGAAATGAACGCCTGCTTCGAGCAATTCCTTCATACTGATCTGGGGCAAATTATCTCCTTAGAGTAAACGGCCAGCCCCGCGCACGCCCAAACGGAATTTTTGCGCGGAGTGGATGGTGAATAAAAGCGAGGGCGGAGTGATCCGCCCCCGAAACTAGCGTTTGGAGAACTGGAACCGCTTACGGGCTCCCTTTTGGCCGTACTTCTTACGCTCGTGGATGCGAGCGTCACGGCTAAGGAAACCGAGTTCTTTTAACTTACCGCGCAGCTCCGAGTTGAACTCGATAAGCGCGCGGGCAATTCCCAACCTGGCGGCGCCGGCTTGACCCGTGTGCCCGCCGCCGTTGGCGAGGATGATGACATCGAACTTTTCAGCCGTCTCGGTGGCGAGCAGCGGCTGCCTCACGACGAAACGGGCGGCCTCGTTCATGAAATAGTTTTCAAACGTCCGGCCGTTGACCTTGATCTGGCCTTTGCCCGGACGGAGGAACACCCGCGCCACGGACGACTTGCGGCGGCCTGTCCCGATATGTTGAACCAACGTTGGCACTCTTTATTCCTAACCTCGCGTGTGTAACTACCGGACCGTCATCGCCACCGGCTTCTGCGCCTGGTGCGGATGTTGATCGCCTGCATAAACCTTGAGTTTCCTGTACATATGCTTGCCGAGCTTGTTCTTCGGCAGCATTCCCTTGATCGCCTCTTCCACCAGTTTCTGCGGGCGCTTGGCGCGCACGTCGCGGGCCTGCGTTTCGACCAGGCCTCCGGGGTAGCCGGAGTGACGGCGGTAGAGTTTCTGTTCTTCCTTCTTGCCGGTGAGACGTACTTTCGCCGCGTTCACCACAACCACGTGATCGCCCGTGTCGAGAAACGGTGTATAGCTGGGCTTGTGCTTGCCCATGAGGACGCGCGCGGCCTGGGCGGCCAGGCGGCCCAGCACTTTTTGATCGGCGTCGATCACGTGCCAGGCATGCACGACTTCAGCCTGGGACGGGACTTGGGTTTTCATTCGGACAGACCTTCTTCAGTCGAGACTTACAAACTAACAGTTTAGCGGATTCCAGGCGGGTGTTGTCAAATTTCAATAGTCTGCGGGACGCCAACTCGCATCGCTACTCACCGGAACGAAGTACGGATGGCCCGCGGATCTGCTCAAAAGCCGGGTTATCCGGGTGGATCGAGAAGTTGGATTCCCGGGACAGCACCTCGGACTCCAAGCGGCGGGTCGCCGAGGTGAACTGTGACCTCCATACAGCAGAGCGCGAGTGATGACGACGCATAGGGACGCGGCTTCGGTGTAGCCGGTACGCTGTCCAGAGTAGACGCCGTGGTCCATGCGAATCAGAACGGTTTCCACCGCCGCGACATTCGGCGTTTCGCCGATCGCGCTCTTCGGTACTCCACGATGAAGCCGCCGAATGAACTCCTACGTTCCCGTCCCCGTCAACACTATCGTTTGCGGGCTGCCCGAGCCGCTGTAGCTGACATCCAGCGTCGCGACCCTCGTTCCGGTCGCCGTGGGCTTGAATGTCAGGCCGATGGTGCAGCTTGTCCCGGCGGGTACGCTGCTCCCGCAGGTATTGAAGGCGATGGTGAAGTCCCCGGCGGCGGCGCCCGCGAGGGCGATCCCGCTACCGCTGAAAGCGATCGCCGTTCCTCCCAGGTTCGTAACCGCAATGGCTCCCACCGAGCTCGCTGTTCCCACCTTCTCGCTGGAAAAAATCAGCCGCGTCGTGGACAGGGTCACCTGCGCGCCCACCGCGATGGTCACTCCGGGCTGGCTCGTATTGCCACCCACCGTGATGGAAACCGGGACTGAGGCGATCGGCCGGGTGGCACTGGGAATCTGCGCGGTGATCTGAAAAACCCCCAACTCTCCCGGCACGGCCCCTACCGATTGCGGCTGCTCGGCTTGGCCGTCGATGGTGACGGTCACGGGCGAGATGGCATCCATCCCGGTCGCATATAGCGTAATCGACTGCCCGGCCGCAGCCGGTCTGGCCGGCGAATTCACCGAACTGTTCCGGTTGATCGCCGATGCCTGGCCCGTACCGGCGCCTCCGGCGGTATACAGGCCCGGCGCCGTCGAGGCTACCTGCACTGTCACCGGCGCGGACGTGTGGCCCGCATACTGAACCGCGATTTGCGCCGTCTGGCCGGCGAGCGTTTGCACGAGCGCGGCTACCTGGGTGGACCACGAATACAGAATGGGGACCGGAGCGCCGTTGATCAGAACGCTGGTTCCCGCCAAAGTTGTCGTCACCTGGCCATTGGAGTCGTACTGAATTCCGGCCAGCATATCTGGACCCAGCGCCGATCCGTAGATCACCACTAACTCGCCGGGAGAAATTGCGCCGGGCAGGTTGCTTGCGCCATTGACCACGGATTGGATGGCCGTCGTGCTGGGGAGCGGCTGCAGCACCCGCACCGAGTTGTTGCCCGCGTCGGCTACATACAGGTTCCCGGAAGCATCGAGCGAAATTCCGCCGGGAATGTTGAGCAGCGCCAGTGCGGCCGGACCGCCGTCTCCGGAATAGCCCTGCTGTCCGGTTCCCGCGATGGTCCGGATTACGCCGTCCGGGGACACGCGCCGGACGCGCGAGCCCGGGCCGGCGATGAACAGATTGCCGGCGGCGTCGGCCGCGACCCCCGACGGGGACGCAAGCTGAGCCTGAGTCGCGAGTCCGCCGTCCCCGGAGTGTCCCGGCATTCCAGTCCCGGCGACGGTTTGGATCAAGCCACCGGCGAGCACCTCCCGGACAACGTTGTTCCGGGTGTCGGCAATGAAGACGTTGCCGCTCGAGTCCACCGCGACGCCTTGCGGGGCATTCAATTGCGCCTGGGCTGCCTGTCCGCCGTCCCCGGAATACCCGGAGTAGCCGTTTCCAGCGATGGTGCTAATCACGCCGCCCGGCGTCACCATGCGCACCACGCTGCTGTAGAATTCCGTGATATACAGATTGCCGGTGGCGTCGACGGCCACGCCAAAGGGGCCGTGCAGATGAGCGCCGGTGGCCGATCCGCCATCGCCCGAGTAGCCCGCGTCGCCGGTCCCGGCCACGGTCGTAATGTTGCCGCCGGCGGAGATCATGCGGACCCGGTTGTTCCGGGTATCGGCGATGTAGACGTTGCCTTGCGCGTCCGTCGCGACACCCCGCGGAAGATTCAGTTGAGCCGCGGCCCCCGGCCCGCTATCGCCGCCATATCCGCCGACGCCGGTGCCGGCTAACGTCGTGATGGATCCATCGATGCCGATCTTGCGGACGCGCGAGTTCCGCGTGTCCGAGACATAGACGTTGCCGGCCGCATCGCGCGCCACTCCGCTTGGACCGTTGAATTGGGCGTTGGCAGCCGCTCCGCCGTCTCCGGCGTAACTGAACAGTCCGTTCCCGGCGACGGTGTTGATTGTGCCCGAGGAACCAATTTGACGGATGACGTAGTTCGGGAGGTCGGCTACGTAAATCGAATTGTCCGGCGCAACGGCCAGGCCCCACGGGCCTCCCAACAGCGTCTGGGTGCCGGTGCTGCCGCTGGTTCCCGTCCCAGCCAGGGTCGAGATGGTTCCGTCGGCGGATACTTTTCGCACCCGCGCGCCGTAGTACTCGGTGATATAGAGGTTGCCCGTGCTGTCCAGCGCGATCGCGATCGGCTCGGCAAGCGATGCCGCGGTTGCCGGGCCGCCGTCGCCCGGCGAGCTGGTACCATGTCCGGCGTACACCGCGATGTTGCCGTCGGTGGTGATCTTGCGAACGTCGGCGTTGCCGCTTTCGAGGATGTAGATGTTGCCGGAAGAATCGACGGCCACATCATAGGGCATCGCCAGGCTGGACGCGGTGGCCGGCGCGCCGTTGCCCCCGGCGCCCGGGTAGCCGGATCCGGCGATGGTGCCAATGAGGCCGCCCGGCGTGACCTGCCGGATCGCGTGGTTCTCCATGTCGGCGATGTACAGATTCCCGGACTTGTCGACCGCCAGGCCGGAGGGATGAGACAGGCGCGCCTCGGTGGCCGCGCCTCCGTCCCCGCTGTAGCCCGTAATTCGGACGCCCGCGACCGTCGAGATGATGCCGCCCGGCGTAACCATTCGCACCACGTCATTATCGGCGTCGGCGATATAGAGGTTCCCGGCGGAGTCGACGGCCAACCCTTCGGGCCCGTTCAATTGCGCGCTGGTCGCCGGTCCGCCGTCGCCGGAAAAGCCCGGGCGCGAGTTACCCGCGACCACGGTCAGGACGCCTTTGGTATCCAGCTTGAAAACCGAGTTCATGCTGCCGAAGTACACGTTGCCGGCCGCGTCGGCGGCAAGCCGGTGCGGCTGTCCGATGGCGACGCTGGTGGCCGCGGCGGGCGTAGCCGGACCGCTGCCCCCGGCGACGGTGGAAATGCGGTAAGACTGGGCGAAAGCCGTAGCGACGGTCAAGCACAGCGATACAGCGAAGCGGACGGAGAGACCCCGTCCGCAAGAAATGCTCACCATTTGGTGGTGTACCCCTAAGTCAAAAGGATTGCGCAACCCATAAGTATAGCGACCTCCCGGCCCAACCGACGTGATGAAAGGGACGTTTTGCGTGGCGCACGCACTCGTGCGTGCCGCGTCGCCACTCTTGGCGACGCCAGCCTTTGCATATCGTGATCCCGCGCGAGGCTCGAGACACCCTGCAAGTGAAACCCGGCGAAAAACTGCTCGTAGCCGTCCGTGGAGAGAGGGTAATTGTACTTAAAGAAGCCCAAGTCTCCCCACGCGGCGATTCGGCCTTCCTCCGGCGGCACGGCAGGCTCCGTCTGGATACAAGCGTCTTCATTTACCAGTTCGGAGCCCACGTTCGATATCGGGCTCGGATCGTGGGGGATACTGTGAACACCGGCACGAGCTGCGTCTGGGAGCTTTCAGCTTGTGACCTCCGATCACCGCATCATCGAATCGACGCTCGTGCGAGTGATTGAGTAGACGCACAACAAAACAGCCCTCGTACGTCTAAAGTAGTCAGTGGGTAAATTGTGTTCATAAAACGGTGGGCTTGCGGTGGCGCGGCCTTGCTGATCTGCGCTTGCACGCCGCGGCAAGCGGCGCCACCAGATCACGCCCGCGCTGCCCGGGCCCCGAGCGCCGCGGCCGTCGTGCGCGCGACCGGCATCGTGCAGGCGCTCGAGTGGCAGTCCGTCCGGGTGCCGCAGATGTCCGGCGTGGGCGGATTCGATATCACCCTCACCAAACTGATCCCCAACGGGGCAAAGGTCTCCAAGGGCGACACGCTCGTGGAGTTCGACCGACTCACTGTCCTGGACCAGGAGCGCGACGCCAAGGCGCTGCTGGAAGATTTCGCGCACCAGTTGGACGAGCGGAACGCCCAGGTCCGGAGCCAGCAAGTGACGCGCGCGTCACAGATCCGCGAGGCGCAGGCCGACCTGGAGAAAGCACAACTGCAATTGCGCAAGGGGCCCGTGCTGAGCAATCTCGATCGCATGAAGAACGAGGCCAAGGCGGCCAGTTCGCAATTGAGACTCGCCAGTCTTAAGAAATCCGACGCGCTGCGGGTCACCGCCGAGCAGGCTTCCATCCGCATCCTGGAATTGAAGCGCCAACGGCAGCAGGTTACGCTGGAGCGGCTGCAAGACAACCTGGATCGCCTGATCGTGAAAGCGCCTCTGGACGGCATGGTCTCGCATGAAAACGTCTGGCGGCAGGGATCCATGGGACCGCCGCAAGTGGGCGACCGCATGTACCCGGGGATGCCCGTGCTGCGCGTCTTCAATCCCGCCCGCATGGTGGTGCAGGCGACCGTGGACGAGCCCGACTTCGCCTCGGTGTCGAGCGCGACTCGGGCGCGCGTGTTTCTCGATGCGTATCCCGGGGTGTCGTTCGATGCCACGCTGCTGGCGGCCAGTCCGGTGGCGACGGCGGGCATGGACTCGCCGGTGCGGAATTTCAACGCGGTCTTTCGCATTGAACAGCAAAGCGCGCAGTTGCTCCCGGACCTGTCGGCCGCGCTGGAAATCACGAAGGTGAATCGATGAGACGCCGCTCCATCTTTGCTTGGGCCTCGGCTTTGCTCGCGCTGGCCGGCGCCTCGGCGATCGGCATCACGGTCTTTCGACCCGCCGCGGCCAAGCCCTCGACGATGCTACCGCTGGCGACGGCGCGGCGCGGCGAGTTCCTCGTCACCGTCACCTGCCGCGGCGAGTTGGTCGCCGAACAATCCGTGCAGGTCAACGCCCCCAACGTGCCGAACCTGACCATCGTTTGGATGGCGCCGCCGAACTCGTCCGTCAAGCCGGGCGATGCGATCCTGCGCTTCGACGCCAGCGGAGCGCAGAGGCAACTGAAGGAGAAAGAGGCGGCACTGGCCCAGGCCGTTGCAACGCTCGACCAGGCCAAGGCCCAGGCCGGCATCACCGCCGAGCAGGACAACCTGGAAATCGCCGGACTGAAACAGGCCGTGGAACTCGCGCGCATCGAAGCGTCCAAAGCGGAAATCGTCAGCGCCATACAGGGCGAGGAGAATCGCATCGCGCTCTCGCTGGCCCAAGAGAAGCTGCGCGTGAAGCAGGCCGCCGCGGAGTTCAATGCCGCGTCCGCGAAGTCGAAGATCGGTTCCACCGAGAGCCAGCGCAACAAGGCGCAGGCGGAGACGGAACTGACGCGCTCCCGCATCGCCATGACCGAGATCCGCGCGCCTGCGGGCGGCATCGTCAGTTACGCCATGAACTACTCGCAGGGCTGGATGAATGCCAAGCCCTTCAAGGTGGGCGACAACGTCTGGCCCGGCAGCGCCGTCGCCGAGATCCCGAATGTCGAAAGCCTGCGGTTGAAGGGAAAGGCCGAGGAGATCGATCGCGGCAAGATGAGCGCCGGGCAGGACGCCCGGGTGATTCTCGATCCATTTCCCGAGAAGACTTTTCACGGGAAGCTGGAGCGCATCTCGGCGCTGACCGAGCAGAGTTTCGAATGGCCGCCCACGCGGAGTTTCCGCGCCTTCGCGGAGCTGGGGGAGGCCGACGCGCGGTTGCGGCCGCAGATGAACGGGCGCATGGACATCATCGTCGACCGGCTTCCCAACGCGGTGAGCGTGCCGTCGAAAGCGGTCTTCTCGCGGGATGGCAGGCCGGTGGTGTTGGTTCCCGGCAAGGACGCGCTCCGCGCCGTTTACGTGGAAGTGCTGGCCCGCAACCCGGATGAGGTCGCCGTGCGCGGCATCGACGCGGGAACGCAGGTGGCGCTGGTGGACAAGCTGAATGAGAAGGCGAAGGACGGCCAGGCGAAATGAAGAGTATCCCGAAAGCGCTTCTGCTGGTGGCCGTGCTGATCGCGCTCGCCGCCGGCGCGCGTTCGGTGCCGCGATTGTTCGAGAAATTGAACACGGTGGAGGCTGCGCCCTTGCCCTCCACGCGGGTGAGAACCGGCGACGTGACTTTCACGGTCACGGCGGACGGCAGCCTGCAGGGCGGAAATTCGCGCATGCTCACGGCGCCCATGGCCGGCGGCGGCACGTTGACCTTAACGGACCTGCGGAAGCCGGGAGATCTGGTGAAGAAGGGCGACGTGGTGGCGCAATTCGATACCACGGACGAAACGTACAAGCTGCGCGAGGCCGAGTCGGACCTGGCCGAAGCCGAGCAGCAGGTGATGCAGGCAAAGAGCGAGGCAAAGGCGAAGGAAGAAGAGGTCGAATACGAGTTGATCGCGGCGCGCGGAGAGTTGAAGCAGGCCGAAATCGAGGTCACGGCGAATGCGATCCGGGCCGCGCTGACGGCGAAGCAGAACGATATTACTCTCGCGGGCGCGCGGGAGAAGCTCGCCAATCTCGAGCGCGATTATCCTCAGCGGAAAGCCGCCGCAAGCGCGTCCGTCGCCATTCAGGAAGCGGCGCGCAAGAAGGCGGAGGTGCTGGCGGACACGGCGCGGCGCAACATCGAGATGATGACGCTGAAGGCGCCGGCCGACGGGTATATCAACGTCGAGCGGAACACGAATACCAATTTCTACTTCACCGGCATGACGCTGCCGCTGTTCCAGGTGGGCGACCAGGTGCGCCCCGGGATGGCCGTCGCGCAAATCCCGGATCTCAGCAGCTGGGAGGTTTCGGCGCAGATCGCGGAAACCGATCGCGGGCATCTTTCTTTGGGACTGCCGGCCGAGATCCGCGTGATTTCCGTGCCCGGACGGAAGTTCTCCGGAAAGGTAAAGGATCTGGGAGGCACGACGGGATCGCCCTGGGACCGCCGGTTCGAATGCAAGCTGTCCTTGGTCGAATCCGCGCCGGAGCTTCGGCCTGGGATGAGCGCGCGGATTGTCGTCACGCTGGAGACGATCAAGAATGCGACGTGGCTGCCCGCGCAAGCGCTCTTCGAACAAGGCGGCCGGGCATTCGTGTACGCGCGGCAGGGTGAACGATTTGTCGCCAGGGACGTGAAGCTGGTGCGCCGCGGCGAGAGCCAGGTGGTCGTCACCGGCGTGCGGCCGGGCGAGGAGATCGCGCTGGCGAGTCCGGATCAGAAGGAGCAGAAGACGTCCAAGGACGCGTCGGCGAATCCGGCGGGCGGGATTCCGAAGTGAGGCTGAACATCCTCAGCGATTTCGCCGAGGCCTTAGGAAATCTACGGGCTCAGAAGACCCGCACGCTGCTCACGGCCCTCGGCATCGTCTTCGGGGTCGGATCAGTGATCGGCATGTTGTCGATCGGCGCCGGCGCGCGCGAGCAGTCGCTGCAATTCATCGAACGGCTGGGCGTGCGAAACATTCTGGTGGATTCGCGTCCGGTGTCGACACAAGAGGAATTGCAGCAGCGGCGGAGGGTGTCGCCGGGCCTCACCGACCGCGATGTGCGCGTGCTGGAGGCGAACATCGATTCGCTAGAGACGCTGTCGCCGCGGCGGTTCCTGCATCCGTCCCGCGTGCTTCCCAAACCCACCGGAACGATGCCGGAAATGTACGGCGTGCGCGCCTCCTACGAAACCATTCACGATTTGCATCCGAACGAAGGCCGGTTCCTCAGCGCGGAGGACGACGCGGCCAGCGCTGCGGTGTGCGCGCTGGGGTTGAACGCGAAGATCGGCATGTTCGGATACGGGCGCGCGGAGGGCAACTACGTCAAGGTGAACGACACCTGGCTGCGCGTGGTGGGAGTGCTGGCCGAGCAAGTGGCGGACTCCGGCGCGAGCGGCCGCGTCGTCGACCGGAACAATGCGATCTTCATTCCGATCAACACCTTTCGCTACCGGTTCTGGGACACATCGAGTTTTCTGAAGGACGACCTGGACGGAGTGGACTTGAAGCTCAAGCCGGGAGTGGACAGCGTCGCCGTGGCGAAGATCGTCACGGCCATTCTTGCATCCGCGCATCGCGACGCCGAGGATTTCTCGGTGACGATTCCGGCGGCGCTGCTGGCGCAGCAGAAACGAACGCAGACCATCTTCACCTATGTGATGGTGGCCATCGCGGCGATTTCGCTGCTGGTGGGCGGCATCGGCATCATGAACATCGTGCTGGCGACGGTGATGGAGCGCACGCGCGAGATCGGCATCCGGCGCGCGATGGGCGCGCGGCGCACCGATATCGTGCGGCAGTTCCTGACCGAGTCGGTGGTGATCTCGGTGGCGGGCGGTTTGCTCGGCGTCGGTTGCGGCGTGTTCCTCTCGTGGGCGATCGCTCAGGTGGCCGAGTGGAAGACGATTGTGACAACTACGTCGGTGCTGGTAGCGTTCGGAGTGTCGGCGATCGTGGGGGTGGTGTTCGGCATTTACCCCGCGATGAAGGCGGCGAGCATCGATCCGATTGAGGCGCTGCGGTACGAATAGTCAGCGCGGGTTGTAACGGAAATTCGAGATGCCGATCTCGTCGGTGCCCGGCACCAGGAACCCGAATTTTCCATCGGTGAAGTCGCGTCCGGGCTGGGTCCACGAATCGAGGATGACCCATTGCTGCCCAACCCTCATCCGGTTGGTGATGCGGTCGCCCGCCACCTCCACCTGGATATCCACCGACCTCAACTCCCCGCCATTGTGCTGCGTTCGCTCGCGATCGAACGCGCGGCCTTCACGAACATCCTTGGACAGGAAGTTTTTCTTGTCAAGTTCAAAGACGGCATAGTTCTTCGAGTCGGTGTAATCCACGAACCAGCGGATCTTGCCCGCGCCACGAAGGAATCCGCCGCCTTTTTTCAACATGGCGGTGAAGCTGATGGTTCCGTTCACCGAACCGGATTTGATGACGACGAAGTTCCCGCCTTTGCGCACCCATGCGCCGTCCTCTTGCGCCCAGCCGATCTTCGACCAGTCCATGCCGCCGGCTGCAATTTTCGTCGCCGGAGGAGGCGGCGGCTTCTGCAAAGTCAGTTCCACGGTGCGCGTCTCGCCGGCCGCCAGTTGGATTCGCTCCACCCGGTCGGTGAAACCAAGCGCCTTAGCCGTAAACACGTAGGATCCCGATTCGAGCTTGAGATTGGAATCGCGCACCGGGTGCCACTGCGTTTCATCGGAGTGCCGATAAGTGGCCTGCGCGTCGGCGGGGTTCAGGGCCAGACGGATCACTCCGGTGGTGGCGACCATGGCGAGATCGGCTCCGGTCAGAACCACCGTGTCCCCGGCATGGAAGGTCTTCGTAACGTGCTTGTTGGCGAAGCCTTCGCGCCGCAGTCCGATGGCGTGCTCGCCCGGCGGGATGTTTCCCGCGGACAGGGATCCGTCCGGTCCGATCGTGCCCAGGTGCTTGTCCCCCAGCAAAATGCCGGTGCCCGGCGCAGCGCCGCGCACTTGCAGGGCGGCGACCTGCGGCAGCGGCACCAGCTTGAACTCGATTCTCTTCTCCTCACCCTTGGCGACGGCTGCCGTCTTATCGGCGACTGGCTGGAATCCCTCCTTCTCGACGTGCACGCTGACATCGCCCATCGCGAGAATGCGAAGCTGGCCGCGCTGCGTTTTTCGTTTCTGCTCTTTGCCGTTCACCAGGACGGTCGCGCCATCCTCGCCGGTGAAAACTACCAGCGTCCCGGAGTTTACGTCGGACTTCACGAACGCGGTCAGCATCGGCGCGGGCCCGAATGTCACCACCATCCTCTTCTGATCGGGGCCTTCGCCGATGGCCAGATCGTGATTTCCCGGCGTTACGTTCTTCAGCTCCAGGCCGGCAGGGCCGGTTTCGCCCTGAGGCTGGGAGTCGAGGAAAATCTTTTGCGGCGAGTTGGTCTGCACGGTGGCCTGATTGCCGAAGCTCGCGACGGCGACAGTGACGAGGTCGCGGGCAGCGATCGGCCCGTGGATGACAGGCGCTTTCCCGCTGGCCAGATTGAACGAGAAGCCGGTTTCACCGTTGGGGCCGACGACGCGAACGGAATGTTCCCCGTTCTTGACGTGGTCCAGGACGAGCTGCCCTTCCTGCACAGGCCCGGCGGGCTGGCCGTCGAGAATCACCCGTCCGTACGGGAGGTCGGTCAGGATGCGGACGGCCTGCGCCTGGGACTGGAGAGTCAGGAGGATGTTGATGGGCGCTCCGGGCACGACGGTGACGCCGGAGGCGATCGGGTCGAAGCCTTCCAGGAGCGCGGTCACCTGGTAGTTGCCGGGCGGTAGAGTCACGCGGCAGTCCGAGGTGCATTTCGGTTCGTTGTTGATCTGAATGGATGCGCCGGGGGGCGCGGTCCGGATATTCACCGGGATGGAATTCCCGGTGGTGAGGACGTTCTCGGGATTTTTCTTGCGGGCTATCTGCACGAGGCCAACCCAGAGCAGCGTGGTTCCGATCAGCCCGAAGAGAACGCCGGTGCCGATGGCCTTTTTCCACATCTGGCCGTGGGAGACGCTCGCCGGGGGCGTGGGAGGCGGGGCTTTCACCGGCGCGGGCATGGGCGCCGAACCTCTGGCTTTCTGGTGATCCCGAAGCAGCCGCCCCTTGCTGAAAAGCCGGTTCTTGAGATCGGAAACGGCCAGCTGAATTTCGAAATCGGCTGGATTTTCGCGTTCTATTTCCTCGATCCGGGCGAAAACAGGCTGCAAGTCCGAAAAGCGGGTGACACTGTTGAGGCCGGCGTCGAGGCCCTTCAACTCCTCCGATGCGTTCATGCCGGTGCGCTGCTGTTTCACAGTGTAGTCCCTAAGAGAGATTATAGGGTTTGGCTTCTACTGGCATGCGCGTGGCCCTCGACGCGACACCACTCAGCGTTGCGACGGGCGGGATCCGGCGATACACCGAGGAACTGGCGCGCGCACTGGCGGCGACGTTCGCCAACGACGAGTATACGCTGGTCTCGGACCAGCCGTTCGAGACGGATTTGGAATTGCGGCGTGGCGGCCGTCCGGGTTTCGTGGGCCGGCGGTGGTGGCTGTACGGCGTACAGCGCGAGATGAGCCGGCTGCGGTCGGAGGTGTTCCATGGCACGGATTTCGCGGTCCCGTATCTTCCTCTCCGGCCTTCGGTGATGACACTGCACGATCTGTCGCCTTGGCGCGAGGAATTCGCGGGCGCGACTTCGGCGCGGGTTCGGAGGCGCACTCCGGCTTTGTTGCGGCTAGGCCTGGCAACGATGGTAATTACGCCCAGCGCCGTCGTACGAAACGCAGCCATTTTGAAGTTCTCCCTGTCGCCGCATGTTGTTGTAGCCATTCCCGAAGCGGCCTCATTGGCCTCGTTTCGCGTTCCGGAAGGGCCGGCTCCTCCGGGGAAGCCTTACTTTCTTTTTGCCGGGACGATTGAGCCGCGGAAGAATCTTCCTGCGCTCGTCGCCGCCTGGCGGGAGTTACGAAACGAAGCTGATTTGGTCGTAATCGGACGGCTGTCCCCCAACGCCCCCATTGTAAACCCCGAGCCAGGATTTCAATGGCTGGAAGGGGTCCCGGATTCGGCACTGGCGGGCTGGTACGCCGGCGCCGCGGCGTTTGTATATCCCTCGATCTACGAGGGTTTTGGGTTGCCGGTGCTGGAGGCGATGCAGTGCGGTTCCGTGGTGATAACATCGCGTGACCCGGCCATTACGGAGACTGCGGGCGGGGCTGCCGTTCAGGTGGATGCGGGGGATGTGGGCCAATTGCGGGAGGCAATGCGGGCGGCTTTGCGGCCGGGGTTCGCCGGGGAATGGCGGGAGCGAGGACGGCGGCGGGCGGCCGAGTTCAGTTGGGAGAGAACGGCGCGAGCGACCCGGGAGGTATATGCCGAAGCTGTGCGGCGATTCCGCAGGTAGGGGCGGCACCGCCCGTGGCGTGCGCACTCATGCGCGCCGCGTCGCCACTCCTGGCGACGCCTGTCCGCCCAAACGAGGGTTCTTCGTTTCGAGACGGTTCGAGCCGGGCGTCGCCCCGATGAGTAGATTGATATGAGGGCGCTGTTCCTGTCGCCCGAAGCGCCGGACCCGCCGGTGGGGGGTGGGGCGATGCGGTCGGCGGCCCTGCTCGAATACTTGCGGCAGCGATTCGAGGTGGACGTGGTCACGTTTGCCGCAGGGGTCCCGGGGGCGATGCGGATTGCCCTGCCGAATCACTCGCGGTCGGCGGCGGCGAAGGCGTGGCGGAATGCCCGGCGCTTTGCGCTGGGGCGGCCGCCGCTGTTGGACCGGTACTCGGGGTTTGGCGCGGAACTTGGGGCGCTGGTGGCAGGCCGCAGCTATGACGTCGCGGTGATCGAGCATTTCTGGTGCGCTCCTTACGCGGAGATTCTGCGGCCGCTGGCGCGGCGGCTGGTTCTGGACCTGCACAATACGGAATCGGACCTGGCCCGTACTTTCGCGGACTCGGTTGCGTGGCCGCGGTCGGCAATGTCCCGGCGGTTCGCGCGGTATTATGAACGGCTGGAACGGAAGTGGCTGCCTTACTTCGATGCGGTGCTGGCGACTTCGCGGCGGGAGGCGAACGCGTTGGGAGCTCGGGCGGTGGTGTACCCGAATACGATTCCGCTCCGGCCGGTTCCGGGGGCTGCGCGCGAGGAGGCGATCATTTTTACGGGGAACCTGGAGTATCACCCAAACGTTTCGGCGGTGCGCTGGTTTGCGCGGAAGATCTGGCCGTCGATTCAAGCGCGCTGCCCGGGATTGGAATGGCGGGTGGCGGGGGCGAATCCGCACGCGGTGGAGCGGGAGCTGCGGGGTGTGGAGGGGGTGAGGATCGTCGGGCCGGTGGAGGATGCGATTGCGGAGCTGGCTCGCGCAAAGGTGGCGATTGTGCCGCTGCTGGCGGGAAGCGGAACGCGGTTCAAGATTCTGGAAGCGTGGTGCGCGGGGACGGCGGTGGTTTCGACGGCGATCGGGGCGGAGGGGTTGGAGGCGGTGGCGGGCCGCGACCTGGCGATTGCCGATGGGGCCGGGGAGTTCGCGGATGCTGTTTTGCGCCTGCTTGCGGATGGGGCGGAGCGGGAGAGGGTAGCGCTGCGCGGCCGGGAGCTTTTTGAGCGGCTGTATACAAGGAAGTGCGGGTGGCGGGGGTTGGATGATTCCGGTGTGTTTCAGACGAGGGAAGAAAGCCCGTTGGACTTCTAACTTCCGGATGCGCCCCGAACATCCTTATCGGGCTGCGAGACGCCGCCGCACACCACATCGGGGCGTGAGCCTAGTCGAATCAGAGCGTATCCGCCATGGAACGACATCTCGCCGGAATAGTGGCGCTTTGTGGCCGGGCTTGGTCCCGAGTGCGCATTGCCATGCTTCCGCACGTCGGGAACATCGCCGATTGACCGGAGTGGCCGACCAAGAAGCCGTCAATCGTGCGCGAGTCACGGGCCACTCGTCCCTTGAAGTAGCCATCATCGGTCAGCGGTCTAGGAGGGCCGCGGTGGATGGCAAAGAAGAAGCCGGGAAAGGGGAAACGGCGCGTTCCCAAAACAGTATTGCGACTGCCTGATCTGGACCAGGCGAAGTCGGCGGTTCTGAACAGCCTCAGTTCGATCGACGCTCAACGAGGGTACCGGCATGCGATCGAGGAATTCGTCGAATGGTATTGCTCAGAGCCGCGGCTCTCGTTCAGCAAGACCGTCGTCCTCCGTTATCGCATCCATCTTGAAACTCGGCATCTGGCACCCGGCACCATCAACCTTCGTCTCGGCGCAGGGCGCCGCCTCGCCTACGAGGCGTCTGACTGTGGGTTGCTAAGCTCCGATCTGGCCGCTGGCATACGACGCGTCAAGGGAGTCAAGAAGATCGGTGTCCGGCTCGGGAACTGGCTGACGCCGGAACAATCTCAGCAGCTTTGGAACGCGCCTGACTCTCAGCTCTTGAAGGGCAAAAGGGATCGCGCGCTCTTGGCGGTCCTCCTCGCATGCGGCCTTCGACGGCACGAGGCGGTGACCCTGGACTTCGGGCACCTCCAGCAGCGGGAGGACCACTGGGCGATCGTTGACCTGAAAGGCAAAGCCGGCCACACCAGGACAGTACCGATGCCGGGCTGAGTCAAGGCATCGCTGGATGAATGGCTTCAGGATCTGCTGATGGATCGGGCCATGCTCGCCTGTACGAGTTCCAAGGAGCAACCGGCGCAATGAATCCTTCCGAATCGGTACCGTCGCTGCCGCAGGGCGTGTCTGTCGAGCCGACGCAGTCGAATCTGGGCGCAATGAATCAGTCCGCCGCCAACAACGCTTCTCCGGTCAGCGGCGGCATTGTTTCATGCCAGGAGAAAAGCTGGTTCGCCATCCGGGTTGTCGATGAAAAAAACGCCGTGGTGGAGGGGCTGAGATTGAAACTGAAAATCACTGGCCTGGGCGACGCCGAGCGGGTGACGTCCAAGGCCGTGGATCCGGTTAGGATTAATGACCTGGATCCTGGCGGAAAAGGCGATGTGCTTTCCATCGAAGCAGAAGAGGTTGTTTGGGAAGCAGTGGGAGACATTACGTAACAGCGTCTTGCGATTCGCGAGAGATGACTGCAGCCGCCACCATCCCCTATGGTCCGAGTTTTCAAGCTGGCAACACCCTACACACCGGTGGCCGACGAGACCTTCGCCGATATTGTGAAGACGAAGTGCGAAGCTGCCGAGCCACCGGTGACCGAAGAAGAAGTCGCACTCTTCAATTGGGGCACCAAGGAGCCGAAAGAAGTTGTTCGGGCGCTGGTCGAACTGGTTGGGTGCAAGAAGGCTGACGACGAGCCGGGGAAGTGCGTCCTCGATCCGGCGCTCGGGCCGCCGGACAGCAAGATCCTGCTGCCGAAGCTCTGGAAAAAAGAAGGACTGGCTTTTGAGCAGAATCACGAGTTGAAGGTGAAGCGGTGGCTGCCTGCCACGGCGATTGCCATCACAAAGCTCGACAAATGGTTCCTCCCCGCCGACGAAAGTTGCGACGTGGGCTACGCTCTGGAAGGACTTCATGCGCGGGCCATGAGGGTCGACATGGAAGTGTACGCCAGTAATTATACAAAGGCGACGGCAACCAACGATGGCGAGTTCGTGAATTACGCTTACGCGGACATCCCGGATACTCCGATCCTGAAGAAGCCACTATCAGCCGACGCGGCCGAGCGCAGTACCCCGGCCGAAAACTCCTGGAAGGGCGAGAGCGAAGCGGCCGAGGGAGTTTTGAAGCCGAGGGACAAAGCGAAGCGATACATCAACGTCGCGTCCTCTCCGTATACCGTGTGCCTGCGCTACTACGAGGACGATGCGCACAAAAAAGCGATGCTGCGGATGGACTCGTTCTGGCCACGGTGGTCAGGCACCGGTGGCGGCAGAGCGGTAGTCGACGATTCGCTGAAGTTCAAGTGGACCCTCAAGGATTGCCCCGGCGGGATGCAGGGGCAGTTCCAGATCTTCGACAAGGAAGACAAGATCGTTTGGCGCCAGGCGCTGACTGCGGCTGAGTGCGGCAATGGCGAGCATACACACGACTGGACGCAAGGCAGAATCTTGGTCACAGAAGACAAGATGCCGTACCGGGTGCAGATCCAGGTGCATACACCCAAGGAAGAGGACAAAGGGCTCGGGCTCGCGGGGATGCACACCGAAAGTCCGGCTGTTGACCGATCCGGCGATTGGAACTCACGGAGCCGATCATGAGCAGGATCCGCAGGTGCTGAAGTTTCAGATGGCGCCGTTTTATTCCGGCAAGGATCCGGCCGAGGATTCGGCCAAGGGCCGGAAACTGCGCCTGGCCAAGGCCGGCTATCATCCCGGACCAATTGAGGACGGGGAAGCGCAGGCACCCTATGTGATGGCCGTCAAGGAATTCCAGCGCGATCACATGAAGAGCGGCGGACTGCTCGGCAAGGATCAGCGCATCAAGTGCGATGGCAGCATCACCGACGACACCAAGAAACTGATCAAGGAACAGGAGCCGAACCGGCGTCCGCTGTTCGCCGCCGACGACCGGACGGACATAACCGCCGAAGACACATTAAAAACGAGCCTCAACGACAAAACGACCCAAATCATTGCCTGGGTGGACGACCGGCACAACTACACGAGCACTGACCCAGCCTTCGCCGCCCATCTGCTGCCGGAGATGGGCCTCGAGGATTATCACCACGCCATGGATTCCGGAGATGGCAAGACGACCGATGACGAGGACTCGACATGCCGGCCGTGGCTGCCGGTCGAAGTGGGCTTGCCGTTGATGAAGAAGGCGGACGTCCTGGGGGCCGCGAACCCGGCGATCCCAGAAGTGTCGGATTCGATGCGCAATTCCACCGGGCCGATCCGGGTGGACTGGACTTTCCGCGATCTGCCGCCCGAGTACAAGACAGATCCCGCCGAATACAACGCCAACCGTACTCGTCCACTGCGCTATCTCACCACCGCGATTGACACCGCCAAAGGCACACACAACGGCAAGGAGGCGTTCAACTGCCCGAAGACCCTGGGCGGGATCCGGGAAGCGAATTACTTCGAGCTTCCGTTGGGGAACGAGGCCGAAAGCCTGATGCCGTGGAAAGCTCTGCCGGACGACCCCGGGGTCTGTTCGGTGACGCACGACGATTTGGGACAGGATGCCGAGCGCGTATACGCGAAGCGGGTGGGCAAGGCCGGGGTGTACTTGCATCCGTCGATCATCGGCGGGGACGGCTACCAGTTCCGCGCTCAGGTGAGTTTTCGGGATCTTCCTTCGGGCGCGACCCACCCTAACTGGAAGGTTCTGCGCGACCGGTATGAAAGCACTACTCTTCCCCAGGCGCACACCGCGCCGATCCGGCTGTGGCGCAAGGACTCCTATCGCGGCTACGTGAAGTGGACCGACGGCGCCAGCCATTGGGGCGCACCTAACACAAGGTGCAACAAGTTCTACGAGCCCGCCATGGTGCACATGGTGCGAGAGAATGACAGCGCCGATTCGTTCACGGCTACTTCGATGTTCAGCTTCTTGTTGGGTTCGCGGGAGTTTCGAAATCTGATTTCCCCCTACATACGGAAGGGGATGGGCGACAACGTAAAGACCGATCGTTATCGCCCGGCAGACGAAATGACGCTGACGAACGATACGGTTTGGCCCTGGTCCACGGCCAAGCATTTAGGCGTGCAGGGCGTTCCTCCGCCCGGCACCCACGAAGCTAACTACTGGGCTGTTTGGGGCACCAAGATCCTAAATAACACCTGGCGTGCGTTCCGCGAACCGCTGGTGTACGACCTGTTGTCGAAAATCGAACGCGACAAGGGCCTGCTGCGCGGTCATTTAATCTGCGAGTTCAAGGCGTCACCTCAATACTGGACGGAGGCCTATTTCTGCAGCGTCTGCAACACCGACCAGGTGCTGATCGAAACCGATGTCGACGGCGGGTCCGGCCAAGGCGAGGCGTGCCGGGGGGGAGCCTGTGTGCACGGGGACGATGCAGCAGGCCTCGCAGACCGCGGCCGGCTGGTTCAGTAAAAATCTCGGCGGCAGCTCGGTCAGTACGACTTACACGTGCAGCGTATGCGGCCGTACCCAAACGGTGAACGAGACAGCGGCGAACGCGGGTTCCGGGGCCAATGTCGCCTGCGGACTGCCGTGTCCGCGCCGTGGCGTGATGACAGCCGATCCCGGTTCGAAGAAGCCACGAAGCGTCCAGGGCCGGTGGCAAAGCTGTCTTTACCATCTTGGGGCGGCCCGCTGGGCGGGCTTTTCCTGGACGATGGGACGGACGCCCGCAGTTTCTGGGCTCACGAAATCGGACATCACAAACATCTGGAGCATGCCGCCGATGTGATCTCCGTTGCGGCGCAACACGATCGCGCCATCAATACGGTGGACAACGCGGTTACCACCGATCCCGACGCGGACTCTCAATGTTGGGATCGGGCCTGCATCATGGGCTACGTCTGCCAGGACGACGACAAGACCAAGCCTGACGCGGGGTACTTTTGCGGCAAGTGTCTGCTGAAACTACGCGGATGGAAAGTGCAAGGTCTTGCGGATCCGGCCGGAAACCTGGCGGGCCCATGATGAAACGCCGCTCGATCCTTGCCGTGTCCATCACGGCTCTGGTGTTTACCTGGCGTGGTTGGCATCTGCGCGCGGAGGCCGAGCCGCCGCAAGCCGCACCAGGGAAGGAGACGAGGAAGATGAACAACGCCGTAATCGCGACATTCCCAACTGCGCCAGCCGTCTTGTCGGGCCAGGCTCTTGTGGTGCGCACGCTGTTCGACAACCGCGGCTCTGAGCCGGTGGATGGACCCAGCCGCCGCCAGATGTCCGCGTCCACGTACATCCTGCGTTCCCAAGCCGAGGGCGGCCCGGTATATGGCCTGTCGGCGTTAATGACGCTCCGCCGCCGCTCTCCGGATAAAGTCGGCACCCCCGCGGCAGAGACCCAGGCGATTCCCGCCGGCCAGAAGGTGCAGCGCCAGGAGGATATCGCCGACTACTGGAATGAGGGGTTCGCGCCGGGCAAGTACTGGTTGACGGTTCGCTGGGGCGCGGCCGGGATGGAATCGGCCAAATCCGAGGTGGCCGTTCTGCCGCTCGCTGTCGAGAGTATGTCGAGCTTTGTTTCCGAAGATTCTCTGTCAACCGTACTGGCCCACCACCGTACGGACGGGCAGGTGACGCTGCTGCAGCGGGAGTCCGACGTGCGCGATCCTCGCGAAGGGACATTTGAGGTGCGCGCGATTTTGCCGAAGGGTGGTCCGGTGAGCGTTGCGACGGCCATCGACATCGTGCCCGCCGGTAGCGGCCGGTGGTACGCGTGGCTGCGGGACGGGCAGTTGGCGGCGGCCAATGGATGGGGGAACAAGATCATCGTCTCAGCCCCGCCGATTCCCGCCGGTGGCGAGCTATTGAGCCCGGGATTTCAAGTGGCCGTGGGGACAGGGTTCTTCGCAACGGTGACCGCGGACGGGCATCTGGCGACGTACCTGGTTACCAACGCGGGAATCGGCAAGAGCTGGGCCGCCGATCTGGGCAGCGCGAACGCGCCCGGCAAGGTGCGGTGGAATTGCCAGGCCGACCGGTCCGTGGCGGTGTCCTGGGAAGAACCGGGCGGGCGGGTGATGGGACGCTCGTTCGATGCCGATGGAAAGCCGCGCGAGGCCGCGCCGAGGGTGATCGTGCCGGGGCGTCCGGTTGCGTGGGGATTGCCGGCTACCGGTGTGCCGAAGGTCTGGGCCCTGGCCGGCGACGCGACGCAGTACGTGGTGTTCCGGATCAGTCCGGCGGGAGATCGCGCGATGACCAACCTGCCGGCGATCAGCGGCGTTGTGGCCTGGGATGTTCAGGAATTGTCGCCGGGCGGTTCGGGCATGATCGCCGCGATGACGCCTGGAAAGATTCACTCCAGCAGGTTGGACAATCCGGCGTGGATCGAGAATGAGGCGGCGGTGCGGCAGGGCCGGGACATGCACATCGTGTCGTTGAATGGGCGGACGATGTGGGCCGAATGGATCGAGCCGGGGTTCGGGATCCGCCGCGCAAAGCTTCCTTGAAAAGGGTCGGGGTGATCATTCCTGACTCGCCACGGGAGCGGGGAAAGGCAAATGTCCGGTGGTGCCCGCGCGCATTGCTCGGTTGGTACACGGCTGTGGCGCCTCAAGAGACTTGCCGGGGATACGCCGGAACTGCGGAAGTAGCAAACTGCTCGGCGAATCGGCCCCTCTCTGGTCTTATTAGCCTGCCCGGGCGCGTTTGTGGTCGCTCCTCAAGCCCAAAAAGAGTCAGCTATCAGGTTTACTGGGAATCGAGAAAAAGCCGCTTGGGTTCAAGTTTCGTCTGGAAGAGCGAACGTGTCCTAAACCGTGAGAGGTTGGCTCGCTCGTTTACTGTTTGTGGGCCGCTCGGAGAGAGCTGGCCGTCCACGAGAGTTGCTACCGTTGAGTCTTGCGCATCTTTCCACTACTACCAGATCCAACTTCCTGGACGACGCGCAAACCGGAAGTTTGAAAGACAGCGGGGCGCGCACGGCCACCGGGTTGACTACACCTCTGAGCGGAGGGGTTGGACGCGATGGCATATAGCGACCCGCTGTTCGCCGACGGCGCGGATATGGATTTTGAGCGGCCTGTACCTACGAATGCGAGTGGCGGGGTTGGACGGGATGGCGAGAACAGGCGTCGCCATGAGTGGCGACGCGGCACGTACGAGTACGTGCGCCACGGTTACTCAAGCCGATTGACGACACAGGTCGTTGGGCGGAGTACGAGCGGTCTGATTCGGCCGTGCGGCGGGGGATCGGTTAGGGCCAAACGCCTGTTGCCCGAGGCCAGGTTCGCCTCTCGCATGCGGCTTACGAGGTCGTACTTCGGACGGTCCGTTGTATCCGTCAGGCCGAAGGCGTAGTGCTCGCCGTATACTGGCAAGGGTCCGCTACCCGGCCCGCGCCCGCTCAATGGCTCGTCGCGATATTGGAACCACATGACACCAACGGTCGACGGCTCTCGGGCGGCGTCCAGCACCCAGCGCTTGTACGCTTCGCCTGAGGCGGCGTCGCCCTCGGCGTTGGCCCACGGATAGGCCGCGAAGCCGCGCTCCATGCCGTACGTCGGCGGGAACGAGAATTCGCCTATCAACGACGGCTTGTCGAGTTGACTCAATAGAGCCACGAGATCCGGAGTCAGCAGGCTGAACGCGTAGCGGTCATAACCCAGCACGTCGCAGTTGGCCGCGGCGATGCGCCAGTCGGAGGGGTCCGCCCACCAGCCGGGCACGATCCAGAAGCCGAAGTAGAGGTGGTTCGGGTCGGCTTGCTTGAAGGTGTTGTAGATGAACTTGTGCAACTCGTTCTCGTAGTATTCGCGCAGGCTTTCGAGGTCGTTGGCGGGCGGCGACGGCGAGGTCGAATACAGCGCGTCCAGCGTGCCCGCGGTGATCTGCCAGCTCGCCGCCAGTTTCGAGACACTGCCCGCGTACAGCGTATTCACGGCGTAGTCGAGCAGCGCTCGTTTGGCCGGCACTCCCGAGCTCATCCCCAGAATCTGCTGTGTCTCGGCGGCCATGACGATGCCCTGAATCTCGTTCTGATACGACCAGCCGAGGATGCGCTTGGCGTTCGCGCGGCCAGCGACCTGGCTCTGAATGTCGGCCCGGAATTGCGCCTGGATACTCGCATCGAATGGATCGATGTGGGTCACCAGAGTAGGCGTCGAGCTGTAGAGCACCGGCAGCAAAGGCAGATCGCCCACTTCCGTCGCCCATTTGCCCAATCCGCTGAAGGCCCACCCGCGGATCCGGCGTTCGGTCAAGGCCGTCTCCCGCTCGCGCCAGTCGCCGCCGAACTTGCGAACCAGGTTAGAGGTGATAAACGCGAAGTAGTCTACGCTGCCGGAATCGCCCCAAACATTGTGCCCCCAGGCGGCGGCATAGGACGGGTCGGTTCGATCCGGCAGATCAGCGAACATCGCCGTGCGCCCCGTCAGCGGGGTCATGTCCCAGGTCAGCGCGGGCGCATCGCCGACGCCGGTGTAGAAGACCGGGTTGCCGTCGGGCGTGATCAGCCACCAATAGCCTTTGCGCTTCGCAATTGTGTAGGAGCCCGTTGGCGTTTGGCGCCAGCCGGCGATCACGCTGCCGCCCCAGGCGTCATAGCCGCAAGCCGGTGGCAGTGCGTCGAGCCAGGACTGTTCGGTCGCGTCCGCGGCGGCCAGGTCGGCGTCGCTTTTCACTTTGCCGCTCCAGGGCGATTGAATGCTTTGGCCCCAGCGGTCGATCAACGGCTCCGCGGTATTCATCTGGTGAAAGGTGACCGGCGTCGCGATCACCTGGGTGTCCGTAGCGCTGGACGTAAATTGAATCGAGCCGCTGAGGGTTCCGCCAGTCAGCAGGATCACCTCGGAGGGGAGTTCGGTTCCGGCCGCGTGCGCTGTCACGGAACCGGCGGAATTCGAAATCGTCAGGTCGCCCTGCACGGCCAGGTAGGTTGTGGGAGACGCCGCCCAGTCCGGAATCTGATTCATCGTAACGGGCGAGACGAACGGCGCAAAGCCGCCCGGCGAGTGCGCCACCGTTACTCCATCCACTTGCAGCTCGGCGTAGGCCGGCGCGATGGTCGCCACGACCTTATAAGTGTGGCCGTATTGCCAAGCCTGCCGCAGGCTCGGAAAGCGCCAGCCCGTTCCGTCGGCGACGCCGAGGTACAGGGTGACGCCCTCGGGATGGCAACTGCCGTCGGACGCCGTAGTGGCTTCCAGGTCGAGATAGAAGCCTAGTTTATTGTTCCAGTCGCTCTGGCTTGCCAGCATCAGCCGGCAATCCCCGGCCCACAGCGCACCGGAACTTGAAATTAGAGCGGCGAGAAGGAGCCTCACGCCGACCATGAATATCACGTTCTAAGCTCGCACGCGGCCGGTCGCCAGGCGCATCGCCCAATCCTCGCGCCCGTTGCGGCGCGCGCATCCGGCGGCCGCACGCCAGTCGTACGGGATCGCGATGAGTTCGGCTGCCCTGCGACTCAGAATCGCGTAACGCGCATAGGGGCTGCCCGTTTCCATCTGGTGCGGAAACGGCAAATCGTCGTCATACGCCGGAAGGCCCACGCTGCCGGGGTTGACGATCCGCACATCCGCGGAGGCGTGGACCACTCGCGGGATGTGAGTGTGGCCGCACAGAATCAGACGCTCGCGAACATCGCCCAAACGCGCGGAGATCTCCTCGGAAGTGGCGAGCCGGATGCCATCCGGCGTGACGGTCTCCAGAAAGTACGTCTCGTCCGAAGCCGGCGTCCCGTGGCATAGCAGCACATCGTCGAAAGCATGCGACGGCGGAAGCGAGCGAAGCCACGCGAGGTGATGCGGCTGAAGCGCGGCCAGCGTGCTCTCGGGTATCACTCGATCCTGGTTGCCGGAAATGCAAATCATCTGCGAGCGCATCAGCAGATCCGCCGTCGCCGCGGGTTCCAGCGGACCGTGAACGTGATCGCCGAGGTTCACGACGACCGCGATTCCGCGCGCGCGGATATCCGCCAGCACGGCTTCCAGCGCCCAGATATTTCCGTGAATGTCCGAGATTGCCGCGAACCGGTCCAGCACCGGCTTACATCTTGTAGCGGCCGAGATCCTCGTCGTTGAGGTTCTCGAGCCAGCGCCGGAGCTCTTCGTTGTTGACGCGGTCCGTTACGGTCGAAGCCATCTTTGAAGACTTGAGCACCGAGTCGTCCACGAAGATCGGGCAGTCCAGGCGCAAGGCGAGGGCCAGGGCATCCGACGGCCGCGAATCGACGCTCATCAACTGGCCGTCCCGCTCCAGCCAGATCACGGCGTAGAACGTGTCGTCCTTTAAATCGCTGACCACCACTTTCCGCATGGACGTGTTCATGCCGAGGAGCAGGATCTTGATAAGATCGTGCGTCATCGGCCTGGGCGTGGTCACCTTTTCGATTTCGAGCGCGATGGCGTTGGCCTCGTAGATGCCGACCCAGATGGGCAGAACGGCGTTACCGCCCAAGTCCTTCAGGACGACGATCGGCATGTTGGTGACCGGATCCATCATCAGACCGCGGATCTTCATTTCGACTTCGGCCATAAGTACTCCTAATTTAAGATTACCGCTTCCCCAACCAACGAGTTGGGACCGGCGCGCGTCACGGTGACGTCAAGATAACTACCGATCAGATTTTCGCCGCCGTGGGCGGGCCGGATGAAGTTCAGCGTTTTGTGTTGCGAAGTCCGCCCGATCCACTGGCCCGTGGCCTTGTTGAAGCCTTCGACCATCACTTCCTGGATCGTCCCGACATAGGCTCCGTTCCGCCGGATCTGAATCTGGCGCTGCCGTTCCTGCAGGATCGCCAGACGGCGGCTTTTCTCATCCTCGGGCAGATGATCCGCGTACTGTAGGGCCGGCGTGTTCGGGCGCTGCGAATACTTAAACGAGAAAACGGAATCGTACTCCACTTGGTCGAGCAGGTCGAGCGTCTGCTCGAAATCCTCTTCGGTTTCGCCGGGGAATCCGACGATGATGTCGGTTGTGATCGCGATGTTTCTGGGAGAAGCCTTCATCCACTCGATGCGCCGCATGTATTCGTCGCGCGAATAAAGGCGTTGCATGCGGTCGAGGACTTTCGTCGATCCCGACTGCACCGGCAAGTGGACGTGATTGCAGAGCACCGGGTTCTCGCTGATGGCGTCGATAATGTCCTTGCAGAAATCGCGCGGGTGCGAAGTGGTGAATCGTACCCGGCGGATGCCCGGAGTTTCCCCGACGTTCCGCAGCAGCGTGGCGAAATCCCAACCCGCGGGCGTCGGGTCGCGGTACGAATTGACGTTCTGCCCGAGCAACTGAATCTCGGTATAGCCGCCCGAGGCGAGTTCGCGCGCTTCGCGGAGAACAGAGACGGAGGTCCGCGACCGCTCGGGGCCGCGCGTAAAAGGCACCACGCAATAAGCGCACGACTTGTCGCATCCTTCGATGATCGTAATGTAGGCGCGGTGCGGGTTGTCGCGGCGGGTCAGCGGGGTCTCGAACGTTTCGTCGGTGTCCAGGCTCAGCCCGGTGACGCGGCGGTTTCCGTTTTCCAACTGAATGAGCAGCTCCGGCAGTTTGTTATAGCTGGCCGAGCCGCAGACCAGGGAGACGTGCGGGGCCCGCTCGAAGACGCGCTCGCCTTCCTGTTGCGCCACGCAGCCGAGCACCGCGAAGGTCTTTCCCTTGCCGCTTTCTTTCTTAAACTGTTGGAGGCGGTTGAAGACTTTCTGTTCGGCCTTGTCGCGAATGGAGCAGGTGTTGTAGAAAACCAGGTCCGCCGCTTCCGGTGTTTCCACCTGCCCGTAGCCTTGAGCCAGCAACGTACCGATCACCTTCTCGGAATCGTGGACGTTCATCTGGCAGCCGAATGTCTCGATGTAGAACTTTTTCATGTTTCGCCCACGCCGGTTCATTCCAGTCTACAATGTCCATCGTGACCTTCCCCTACGACGACCAGATTGCCGCCGCGGTGTCCGAGCCTCCATCGACCGTGGCGGACGTGATCCGCATCATGGAAGCCATGCAAGCGGCCCTGCCCGACGACGACGGGCTGAAGTGGTTCAACTGGCTTTATCTCAGCGTTACGAACGCGGTCGGATCGCAAGTGGCGGGCGCGGGATTTCAGGATCCCGCGTGGATGGCGGACCTGGATGTGCGATTCGCCGACCTGTACTTTTCGGCTCTGCGAGAATGGCTGGCGTCGAGTTCGGCTCCCGCTTGCTGGTCCGCCTTGTTCGACAATCGCGGCAACACGGCGATTGCGCGGATTCAGTTTGCGCTCACCGGGATGAACGCGCACATCAACCACGATCTCTGCGCGGCCGTCGTCGCAAGCTGCGTTGCGTCCGGCACTCCGCCGGTGTTCGGGGACGCCCACTACTCGGATTTCACCGTTGTGAACGAAACGCTCGACAGTCTCATCGAGACCGCCAAGCAACAACTGATGGTCCCGCTTCCCGGCGACGCCGTCGCGGCCTGGGGCATCGGCGCGTCGCGGGAGGCCGCGTGGACCAACGCCGAGGTCCTCTGGCGCCTGCGCTCCGAACCCGAACTCCAGAGGCGCTTCCTGGGATTTCTGGATGACGTCACAGCCGAGGCGGGAAGGGCGCTGCTGGCGCCGGTGGCGCTCGGCGGCTAACTAAAACAGGCGTCGCCACCAGTGGCGACGCGACACGCACGAGTGCGTGCGCCACGGCCGCTAGGCGCCGAACGAGAGATAGCGTTTTACGTTTTCCGCGAGCAGCCGCGGGAATGACTTATCCAGGTTGGAGCGGATCGCCACGTAGCACTCGTCGCAGGTGTTGCGGTTGGTGAACTCCTCCACCATGCGGGCCTGCTCGTCGAGCGGATACCGTTTGAACTGCATCGAACACGGCTGGAGCATGCCGTCCGCCGTCACCACCAAAAATCTCAGCCCGGCTTTGCAGCCCGCAGTTCCGCCGCGCTCAAAATACGCTCGCGTCTGTTCGAGCGTCTTTGGAGCGCTGACGATCCAGTTCGATCCGTTCCGCCGCGATTCGACCCGTTCGAACTCCTTGCGAATGCGCTCCAGTTGCTTGGGGGTCTGGAGGAACAACTCGCGATTTCCGGTGCGCCGCGGCGAGTAGGCGCTGTAGCAGATGTTCACGCCCCACTCGCTCGCTTGATCGGCGTTCGCATTGATCTCGTGAACGTTCGCCGACGTGATGCAGGTGTTCAGCACGATGTCGTCGTAGCCGAGTTTCGCCACTCGCGGGATGAGGTGGTTCAAGTGTTCGAACAGGCCGGGATAGCAGCGGAAATCGTCGTGCCGGTCATCGGGAAAATCCAGGCTCACCGAGAATTGATCGACGCCCGCTGCGCGCAGCTCCAGGTATTTCTTCTCGCTCATGAGCGACCAGGTCGACACTAGGATGATGTACGGCAGTCCGTTGGCCTGTTTGATGTTGCGAACGACTTCGGCGAGATCGTCGCGAAGAAGAGGCTCGCCGCCCGACACCTGCACGACACAGGGCTTCAGCGTTTCCGTGTAGCGGCGAAAATCGGCGGGCTTCAGGTTGCGGCTCTCATCGCGAGGCCCGCCGTGATCGCAATGCCGGCAGTAGCAGGTGCAGGCGTCGGTGACTTCGAAGGAGACGACGATGGGCCGCCGGGCGATCCAGTTGAGCGATCCCTGGCCAATGATATTCAGCGACTGCCTCAGCGGAACCTTGCGCATGGCGAGTGGAAGGACCATGATATCTAAACAGTGCTCAAATTCGCGACTCTCGCCTTCGCGGCGTTTCCGATATTCGCCTCTGAGATCCGGATCGATCACGTCACCGTCGCCGGCGCTCATCTCGACACGATGCGCCGCGCGTTTACCGCGGCCACGGGAGTTCCCACCGAGTATGGGGGCCGGCATGCCAATCACGCGACGGAGATGGCTCTCGCCAGTTTCCCCGACGGCTCCTATATCGAGCTGATGGCCGTCCAGCCGAATGCGAATCGGGATGCGGTACGGGCGCAGACGTGGTTCAAGTTCCTCGATGGCGACGCTGGGCCGTGCGCGTTTGCGCTGCGCGTGCCGGACGTTTCCGCCGAAGCGGCGCGCCTTCGCTCGACCGGCATTCCGGTGAGCGCGCCGGAGCGCAGCGGCCGCACGCGACCCGACGGCGTGCGCCTGGAGTGGGAGACCGCCAGTGTCGGGCCGGGCGCGCGCGGCTCGCTGTTTCCATTTCTTATCCGCGACTTTACGCTGCGCTATACGCGGGTATTCCCGAGCGGCAAGCCAACTACCGAACGGTTCCGCGGTGTCGGCAAGGTGGTCATTGGAGTCGGAAACCTGGACCGCGCGGTCGCGGAGTACCGCCGCGCGTTCGGCCTGCCGGCTCCCCGTTTGCGGCGCGATGCTGCTTTTGGCGCGATGCTTGCTTCGTTCGACGGTACTCCGATTGTGCTCGCGCATGCGCTCGCCGAGGATTCGTGGCTGGCGAAGCGGGTGCGCGAATACGGCGACGCACCGTGCGCTTTTGTACTTACAACGGCGGAGCGCCCGGCCGGTTCTCCGATCGTCTGGATGAACGAGTCAAAGCTCGGGTGGCGGCTTGGGATGGAGAGATAGAATCACTTGAATGATTCGTCGGACTCGGCGCCGGGGCGCGGCCTCCACGCTAGCGAATAATATTCGCCGCGGTCTCGCGCCCAGGGGTCGAAGACGTTTACTACGCTTGCCAGTTCGGGCTGGAGTTCGGGAATCGTCCGGAGAAGCAGGCGCTTGAAGGGTGATACCGGCTGCTTGTGCCCGTTCGGCTCGCCCTTCTCCATCATTTCCGGACCGGGGCCGTTGTGGGTGACCCAGTCGACTCCCAGCGTTGTATAAAACTCGGGGCGGAAGCTGGAAGTGAAGAAGCGGTCGCTGAACAGACGGCGCGAGGCGTTCAGAATGAACACCACGAATTGCGTTTCCGAAATCGCGTAGCCGTGCGGCCGCGCGGATTCGGCCAGCCACCCCACTACGGTGTCAACGTCTTCGACGTTATCCACCAGTGTGCCGTCCGGATGGCCCAGGCAGTCGTTGATGCACGAGCCGTCCGGGTTCTTCTGCGCGTCGGTAATCAGTTTCGACGCATCGCACACGTGCTGCCCGTAAACTTCGCGCAGGGTCGCGGCCATCTCCGATTGATCCTGCCGCGCGGCGGGATTCGTTTCCAGGGGATCCTTGAAATCGTCGAAGCTGGTCAACTGGCGCAGGCCGTACTGCCGGCGAAATTCGTTGAAGCGCGGTACGCCGTGCTCACGGTCGCGAATCAGGTCCAGCGCCGCGATGTCGAGTTTCCCTGACTCACTCTGCAGCCGCGGGATCGTAATGTTCTGCATGAACTGCGGGTGATTGTTCAGCATGAGCAGCCCCAGGCGCTGGCGGCCCAACGTGAGCGCCCAGTTCGCGACGCCGCGCGAGCGCATCGCGGCGGTGGCTTTTCCCTCGAAGGTCTCGATCACCGGCACCTTGCCCGCGATCTTGTTGGGATCGCGCAGATCGCGGTACTCGAGGAGATCGGGAATCAACGGATGCAGCCGGTAAACGGTGACGAACTCCTCCGGGAAGTTGAAGGGCGATCCGAAGTGGTTGACTCCAGCATTCGTGAACTCCGGTTTGGTGATGTCGTAGCCCTTCACTCTGCTGCCGAGGCCGAAGATTCCGGGGCCGGAAGCAAACACCGAGTACCATTGCGTCGCCGTCTGCGCGTCCTGCGACTTGCCGAAACTGTGAGTGACGATTTTGCTCAGCGCGTCCGACACGGCGCCGCCGTTCGCGCCCAAAAGCCCGTTCCAGTTCGCGTTCATGCCGAGGTACAGCGGCTCGTTGTACAGCAGTTGCGGTGTCCACTCGGTGGTGTGGATCTTCGCGATCTCGGCCGCGACAACCAGCCTCGCGACCTCGAACAGTTCGTCCGGAGTGACATCCCGGTTGCGGATGACCTTCTTCGGGTCCGCGGGATTTCTCAAACCCGAGTCGTCGTTCGGCTTCCGCGCCGCCGCTTTCCGGAACTCGTCGACGAACGCGTTGTGCTCCCGGATAAATACGCTGTGGAGGAAACTGATTCCGATGGTCCAGTTGTCGGGGAATCCCGCGGCCTCCTGTCCCTTCCACTGCGCGAGGATGGGATCGCCTTCTTCGAATGTGGGCAGGTAGCCAGGGCCCTTTCCTTCGACGGAGATCAAGAGGAACTTCGCCGGATCCTGGAAATCGCGTTTGACGCGGCGGCGCGAAGTTTCGTCATAGCCGTAAAGCTGCGACGCGTCCCACCACGCGGTGGTGTTGTTGCGGAACGTTTTCGGCGCGCGCGCGAGGTATTCCTTTCCGCCGGCGGTAAACTTCGCCGGCGCGGCGTCTTCGGCAACGTAGCCTTTGTCGATGCGATCGCCGGGGCGGCATCCGAGATTTTGGGCGGTGTCAGAATCGCACCCGGTCTTCATCCATTCCGAGTCGCTATTGTGGCCTTCGTCCATGTGAGAGAACCAGTCGTGCGTCATGAACTGGATCCAGTACGCGGCCAGGGCGTTGAAGAAGGGCGCCTTCTTGTAGTCGCAATTGGCGCTTGCGGAGGCTCCCGGCAAGCCGTTCCCGGCGTTGCAGGCGTCCGGATTGGTCTGCTTTCGGGTGAACAGTTTGCGACTGATCAGTTGCGGATCGGGCTTCAGCAGCCCTAGCCTGTCGCCGTGCCGGTTGCGCACGAGACCGTTCCCGCCGAGGTCGGGGAAGGTGGTATCGAACTCGACATTGCGCGCGAACAACTGGCCCTTGGATCCCATGGCGGGATTCAGCACGTCGTTGCAGATCCCGGTGAGGGTGCGCCAGCGGATCAGGTCGCCGCGGCAGACTTGCGTTCCGTCTCCGCCGACTTCTTTGTAGTTGGGATGATCGGGCGCGAGGCGCATCTCACTCCAGGTCTTGAGAGCCGGCCCGCCGATTCCGCCGCGCCCCTGCATGAACTGCTGGTAGGTGTTGTTGTTGTCGAAGAGGTTGAACTTGATCAGTTCGATCCGCTGAATCTCGAGGTCGAGCAGCGCGCCGGCCACGCCTCGGGTGGCGGGTCCGCTCTTGGTAAGCAGGCCGGGCGGGCGGGAAGTGGCATCGCCCGCGCCCCAGTATTGCGACCAGTCCACCCAGGGGGTATCGCGGAACTGGAGCGCGCGCTGGCCGCCGCGGCACAGGGCGGCAGCTTCCTCCACCTTGCCTTCAAAACGTTGATCGCGCGCGGCGGCGATCTTGCGCGCGCCGTCGAGCAACATTTGCGCGCATGCCTTCAGCGACGCTCTTTCCTCTTTGGAGTCCGCGAAAAGCGGCAATCCGAGGCACAACAAAACGGTCAGAGAGATTCGCATTTCAATCCACCTTCTGATCCTTCAGCCTGTTTAGAACTTCAAATCCGCCCTGCGGGATCGGGTTGCCGTGGCCGACGCCGACAAGCTCCACGCCGCTGAAGTCCGTGAGTTTGCCGACCGATTTCAGGTTCTGCTTCCTGTCGAGCGTCAGCCCCGCCCATCCCGCTTCCACCCGCGGCCAAGTCACAATCACGTCGCCGACGAACAGCGCTTTCTTTTCCGGCCAGGAGAAAGACAGGCAGCCCGGTGTGTGGCCCGGGGTCGAGACGACCGTGAGCGGGCCACACACCGGGCCACACACGGTCGAGACGACCGTGAGCGGGCCGATGCGATCTCCGCCAGCAGCAGCCCCGCGTCGGTGCCGTACAGCGAATCGATTAGAGTGAGCGAGCCGCCGCCGTCCAGAAGAAAGGCGTGAACGTGGCCGCCTTTGACCTGGCTTACGGTGTGGATCCCATCCGCAAGTTTCATCCTGCCTCCCCTACGCCGCTGTCCCAGACAGACAGACTGGTTCATGATACACGACTGTCAAGCCGACGTTAAGCCTTGATTAAACCCCGCCGCCTGCCGTACCTAGGCGTTCCGGCTCCCGCGTCGGAGGGAGCGGAGGCATTCAATGAAGAGCTTGCTGATTCTGCCCGCGCTCCTCGGGATTGCAGTCGCAGCCCAGGCGCAGAGATACGACGATGACCGCCGGCCGTTCGACCGGGACCGGGGCTACTCCGACCGCGGCCAGCGCGACGAGCCGGTGGAAAGAGCGGTCTCCGACCTGCGCCGGACCCGGACCGCATGGTTCGATCATCACGACCAGCACCACCTGGACAAGGCGGTTTCCGAACTCTATAAGTTCGAAAACGAGCTCCGTCGTGGCCACTGGGATGGCGACCACCTGGACCGCGCCATCGACAACATGAAGCACGTCGCGAACGCGGACCGGGTTCCGCCTCGCGACCGGGACATCATCTACGGCGACATCATGGCTCTGCGCGATTTTCGGGCGTCGCGCGGCGGGGATCGTGATCGCCGTTACCAAGAAGACGGCTACCGGCGTTAGTCACTAGGCGCTCTCCTGAGTTCTCGGAGGGCCAAAAGTGGGGTCCATTGGGACGGTCGCGGGCGGGGCGTCGGGTTTGCGGGGCAGAAAGATGGATACAGGCCCATTTTCGGCCGCGGCGGGGGGCTGAAATACGCCGTTCGTCCGTTTCTGCGAAACGAAGCCATTTTCAGTGGAGGCAGCGGCGGTTGCCTTTGGTTTCAATGCTTTGTCGCGCTTGAGCTGGTT
>JANXRE010000100.1 GCA_025353165.1 Acidobacteriota bacterium
CCTCGCGGGCGATCCATGCTTCTAGCTCTGGTGGTGTTGCTTGCAGGATGTTCGGCGGATTTGTTCGACCGTGATCGTGAAGCGTTGAATCGCTTCTCACATTCATATACCGAGTTTCGAGATGCGGGTGCCACCGTTGAGGTTGTCTGGCAGTTCATGCAGCCGGATGGCGATGATCCAACTGGCTTCTGGACAGCCTACAAGGGTGCCTTTGATATCGATCGCAGTACGTCTAATGCGCGCAGACGCGCCCTCGCCACCTCCGCCATCTCCACGTACGACATCTGGCTGCCGACGCATCTGGAAGCATGCGCGGAGGGAATTGAAAAACTCGACAATACGGTCCAGCGACTTTTCGAAACTGCCAATGGAATCTATAACAAGGAATATCGAGCAGACGCTGTGCAAGTGGCAAAATACGCGAGAGAAGTGCACTCGGCAGTTGCCCTTGGGCAGTCTCTCAAAGAACGCCGCTGGCGACTTCAGCGCCTACAACTTGATCAGATTGTTCAGGCCGACGGAAACCTCGCAGTTGCATTTCCGTCCCTAAAATCCGGGATGGACGAAACACTCAAGGTCGTTAGCGAAATCCAAGCCGCTTCGACGAGATCTAACAAGGCCATGCAGGAATTGAAAGACACGTTCAGTAGTTTAAGAGGCAAAACTAACCTTACTGTCTACCCACTGAATGTCAAAACCGAGGGCGAGAAAACCAAACACTAATGTCGGGCTAGTATTCCCCCAAAAAGAACCAGAGAATCCCATAGGAACCCAACTTTTTCTTGCACGCCTGAAGTTAAGCAGGGGCTTGGGCACCCCACCCCTCGGACAATTCGCTCCCACTCCCGCGCCTCGATGCGCCGGTCGGGATGTTGCCGGGTGTGGGCGGGCCGAAACGTAGACTCTACGGGTTCAACTCGCGGACCGCCGACGGCATCGAACCACAGGGACTGCTACAGGGACTTTCACAGGGACTCTCGTTCAAAACAGTGAGCACCGCTGAGCGTACGTGCGCACGGCACAGGCATCGCAACCCGCTGTTCTACGGGCACTTTGCGCAATCGTGAGCAGCCGTGAGCAGTCGCTAGAAACCCACTTTCCGCGACTCATAATCCGTTGGTCGTAGGTTCAAATCCTACAGGGCCCACCAGGTTCCTCAAAGATTTACCGGCGAGTTGACGGCGATTCTCTTTGACCGCGTCGAGCATCTTCTTGGCTTCCTCCACGTATAAGCCTGTTCTGGGTTGCCGCTCCGCTGGTTCGTATCTACAATCGAGTCATACATGGCCCGTGGCGCCAAGTTGGATTGGGGCGCCGTGAACACGGCGCACATTGCCCGGCACGGCGTCACGCCGGCGGAGGTCGAACAGGCGTTAGCCAACCACCCACTGGTTGTGCTCGCCGCGCCGAAGTTTCGCTCCGAAGCCGAGGAGGCGGCATGGTGGGACCGGCATCAAGACCTGATCGCGGATCTGCTACTGAAGCACGGTCGCCGGGGTGCCGTACCCACAAAGAACATCTCCGTTCGGCTGCCGGTCACCGGCATTGAGCGGGCCCGAAGGCTGGCGGAGAAGTAAGGAGTAGGCTATCAGACCGTCATCAAGACGTTGCTCCACGATGCGCTGAAGAGAGAATCCAAGATCGCCTGATCGGTTACCCTATCAGTTCCCGCTCGATCTGCTCCAGGCTCCTGTCCTTCGTCTCCGGCAGCCGGCGCCGGATCACAACAAAGCCTACCGCGCAGATCGCGCAGTACACCCAGAAGGTGCCCGCTGACCCGAGGCCGGCGTTCAAAAAGGGAAACGTGTAAGTGAGCACGAAGCACCCGAACCACAGCGCAAAAACCGCTACGGCCATCGCCGCGCCGCGTATCCGGTTCGGGAAGATCTCGGAAAGGATCACCCAGGTGACCGGCGCAAGCGACACGGAGTAGCACGCCACGGCGATTCCCACCAGCGCCAGCACCGGCCACCCGCGCAGGCCGAACTGGTAGCTGCTGCCCAGCAGCAGGTACGTGATCGACAGCCCGGCCGCGCCGAACAGCATCAGCGGCCTGCGCCCGAGCTTGTCCACCGTGAAGATCGCGACGAACGTGAAGACAAACATCGTCACGCCGGTCACGACGATGTTGAACAGCGTGTCGGAAACATGGTAGCCCGCAGCCGCGAAAATTTCCTCGGCGTAGTTAAAGACCACGTTGATTCCGCACCATTGCTGAAAAATGGCCAGGAAGATGCCGAGCCAGAGGATGCGAACGAGCTTCGGATCCAGTAGCTCGCGAAAATCGACACGGGCAATCTCATTCGCCAGGGTCTCCTCGATCTCCTCCAGCTCCTTTTGCGCGAACGCATCGCCGCCGATCCGCGCGAGCACTCGCCGGGCCCGCCCGGGCTGGCCATTCTTCGCGAGCCAGCGCGGGCTTTCGGGAACCACGAACATGGCCAGCAGAAAGAACACCGCGGGTATCGCCGTGACGCCGAACATCCAGCGCCAGCCCATCTGCCCGTTCCATGAGTTCAGAATGTCGGCCGCCGTTGCGCCCGCCGGCACGGGCCGCGCGATCTGCCAGTTCATGATCTGAGCCAGCAAAACGCCGATCACGATGGTCAGTTGGTTGATGGACACCAGCTGCCCCCGGATGGCCGACGGCGCAACTTCGGCAATGTACATCGGAGACAGAACGGAGGCCAGGCCGATCGCGACTCCCCCCAGAATCCGCCAGGCCAGGAACATGGGAAAGTTGGCGGCCATGCCCGTCCCAACCGAGCTGACCGTGAAGATAAACGCCGCCAGGATGAGCAGGCGCTTGCGCCCGAATCGGTCGCTCAGGATACCGGAGGTCACCGCGCCAATCAGGCAGCCGATCAGGGCGCTACTCATGGCCCAGCCCACCGCGGCCGGCGTCACCAGATGGAAGAATTTTTCGTAGAACGGCTTCGCTCCGCCGATCACGACCCAGTCGTATCCGAACAAGAGCCCGCCCATCGCGGCGACCAGCGAAATCATCCGGATGTACCCCAGATTGAAAAAGAC
Source organism: Acidobacteriota bacterium (assembly GCA_025353165.1). Taxonomy (GTDB): domain Bacteria; phylum Acidobacteriota; class Terriglobia; order Bryobacterales; family Bryobacteraceae; genus TMP-7. Next base: position 3,034 of record JANXRE010000100.1, read on the forward strand.
TGCGGGGACTCTCTCCGCAACGCGCGTATTCGCGATCATGTTCTGTTCACCGAGAAGTTATCGAAATACGGCCTCTGCCAGCCGCATCCCAACCCCGCGAGACCCTTGGAGTACTTGTTGTCGTTCACGCTTCCGAGTTCCTTGCCGTTCAGCACCGCCGTGATTTTTTCGCCGGCGAACTTCAGCCCGATTCGTTGCCAGCGGTTCGCGGAGAGGACGGCCTTGCCCGTCTTGAGCACATCGGCCTGACGGTTCAGTTTCCAGTTACCCTGTTCATCGATACTGAACCAGTATCCCGCTGGCGGTTCGTCCTTGGTGCCGACACCGGCGACTCGTCCGTATACCGCGACCTGTCCCGGACCGTCCAAAAGCGTATCGACGTCCACCTCGTAGTCGCGCCAGCGCTCGTCGCCCAGGATCGTGTACGGCGGCGGATTACCGTGGTAATGCCATTCGATTCCCTTCGAGGGCGTCATTTGTCTCAGGCATCCACCGGGACTCCCCGGGCAGTTCACAACCTCGAACACGCCGGATTGATCGATAAAGTGCTTAGGCAGGGAGTTCGCGGGCTTCACGTCGAAATTATCCGAATAGGGAAGGGGGAATGGCCGGCTTTCCGGAATCGTGAGTTCGACGCCTCCCTTTCGCTGGCCGGTGGTGGTCGAGAACGTGTAGATTGCCTCGCTGTCCAGCTGGTAGCGAAACACCCGGTCCTTCGGCTGTATGGTCTCGACGTGGGTGAACTGGTTCTGTGCGTTCGATTTCCAGACATGAACGGGCTTGTCCGGGAACCCATCGCCCAAATGAAACAGAACCTCCTGCGGGACGTTGGCGATCGTGATGTAAGGCGAATCCATCGTCTCGACAACGATGCTATAGTCTTCGCCGCTCGGGCTGCGGAACGTCACGTAGCTGCCGTATCGCTTCAAATAGCCGCAACCGCTGTCGATGTACTTCCAGCCGGGCGAAGCGAACTGCGTCGTGTGGGCCGCGGCCCAGATCCCCGGCTGAATATCGAAGTGGCCGGACCAAGGCTCGTTGGCGCGCATCAATCCGGAGCCGGGTAGCGGCAGGATGTCGTAGTAACTGGTAATCAGGGACCATGTGACGATGCGGGTGATCTTTCCATCGATGTACGCGCGGTTGTACAGCTTCGCGAGCTTCGTTGCGCCGTACCAGTCGCCGGCCCATGGTCCGTCTTCGTTGGCCCACAGCGGCTTCCCGCTGCGTTGCGCCGCTTCGCTGCTGCGGTATCCCAAGTAATGATCGCCGAACGCGTACAAAGCTCGCGCAAGTTCCGGGTCCTTGGCCGCATCTTCGACGATCCGCCATTTCAGAGGCTCCTCGGCTTGATCGCCGGCGGCGATCCTCACGCCGGATAGGCCGGCGCGGTCCAGCGTGCCTCGAAGCGTTTTGATCCAGCCGGTGTCGTAAGGTGTTTCGTTCCAGATTCCCTGATTGGCCAATTGAATTCCCAGGCCATTCTTCCAATCGCGATGAAAAGCCGCGATGAAATCGGCGTTGTCCTGCGAAAAGAATTTGCCCCCGCCGATCCAGCCGGGAGCGCCCCACTGCAAGGCGTCCGGGACGATCGCGGGCGAGCGCTTCCGCGCTTCCTCCACCAGCCATCGTTCATAGCCTCGCTGGAAGTTGGGGTTCTGCATCTCCTCCCTGGTGTGCGCGAACGCGGGCTCGGTGCCGCAAGTGGAGTTCACGTCGCCGCCGATCTCGACCTTCAAGTGCTGCAGGCTCGCGCCGTATCCAGGCTTGAACAAGAGGTCCAGAATCTGGCTTCGCTGGGGCTCCGGATAATCGATCAGCAGTTTGGAGGACGCGCCCGCGCTGAGAGCGCCGAAGCCCTCGAAGGTACGGCCGGGCTTGCCGGCATCGAGATAGATGTCCTGACCAAGGGCGGCCAGCCCCAGCCCCAGCCAAAGGACGATGGTACATCTCATGAAGCGACGGCCTCCTCGACCGATGTTTCCATCTCGACCAATTCCGCGCGCGCCCAGAGGTGGTTGCGATCCAGCCGGAGCGCTTCCTGGAGGTCCGCGGCAGCCCCGGCGCTGTGCCCCAGGCCGAACTTCGCCAACCCCCGCGCGAACAGGCACTCCACTCGATTCCGTTTCTGCAAATCGTCTTCGAATAGCAGAAAATTCGGCAGTGAGGTCGCGAAGTAGTCGATCTTCACCTCGCGGTTCATCTGCCTCTCCGCCGATTCCAGCAGTTCGCCGAAAGCCGCGTCCGCCTCCGACTCCCGGCCGAGGCCGCGAAGCGCGAGCGCGCGGTAATACGCGAACGGTCCACCCGCGGCGGGGCGATCCGCGATCGCGCGCCACAGACTGCTGGCTTCTTCCGCCTGGCCAAGCTTTGCCAGGGCGGCGCCCGCGTAGTAATCGAGGTGCGTTTCCGGGGTCAGCAGGTGCTTGCCCTCGCCGAGGTTGTGAGGATAGCGGCGAGCCGACTCAAAGTGCGAGAGAGCGTCTTCGATCTCACCGGCCTTCAGGCGCCGCCGCCCCAGCAGAAAGTGCGCCATCGCGTACTGTCCCGAAATGAGCCCTTCGCCGCCCTCCCACGGGTGGAACCGGCGGCCGTTCAGAATCTCCAGCGCGCTTGCGCAATCGCCGGTCTGGTTGAGAAGCGTGACCAGTTCCGCGGTAAGGTCGTCCCGCTGATCCACTAGATCGCGCCCCGCCTTGAGCAGCGCCAGCCGCTGTTCGGGGCCGACGCCCGTCCGCTTGCGCAACTGATCGATTTCGTACAGCAGGCGCGCGTCGCTCGGGTTGGCCGCGCACGCGGCGTCGTAACATTCCAGCGCGCGCCCCGCATCTCCGCGAATGTTGAAATACGCGATGCCGAGGTTCCGCCACGGAATCGAGAACGACGCATCGAGAGCGCACGATTGCTCCCAATGCGCGATCGCTTCGTCGCGCCGGTGCTTGTCATACAGCAGATTGCCCAGGTAGTAGTGAGCCTTCGCGTCGTCGGGATTTTGTTGCAGCGCGCTCTCCAGCGCCAGCATCTCCTCGAGCCGCGCGGGAAAGCAGTAGTCCGGCGGTGCCTGGGACGCGCGGCTCGCAATGCCCTGCTCTCCACGGAAGTACGCGAGGGCATACAGCAGCATCACGTGTTCCCCGCCGGACGAATTCAGGAATCGTCCGATGAGAAGCCCCGCGTCGGCTCGCAGTCCCGCTTCGTCGTAATCGAACGCCAGGTCCAGGCACGTCTGCGCGTCGTGTCGCATGAGATCGAAGCAGGCCCCCGCCTCGGCTTTGGCCCGGCTTTTCGGAGCCAGCAGCACGCCCTCGTAACGCGACCAGAAATCGAGCCGGTCGCGCTCCATCGTCTCCCGCGCCAGCGCCCGGGCCGCTTTCTTCCTGCCCAGCAGCCGCAGAACGGCCGTCTTGAGATTCCGCGCCTTCAAGTCCTCGGCATTCGTCCGGAGCGACAGGTCGAGGTGTACAAGCGCATTTGCGAAATCGCCGCGCGCGCAGTCCATTGACGCAATCGCGTAATAGCCGGCGGACTGCCACGCCTGATTCCAGACGGCTTTGTAAAAGGCTGCGTGAGCTTCCTCCAGCCGTCCCTGGTACCGCAGCGCCACTCCCAGGTTGTAGAACGGTTCACCGTCGTAGGGATTCGGATTGCGCCGAGTCAGCCGGCTGATCGCGTTCCGAAAATGCTGTTCCGCTCGGGCGAAGCTGCCCCGCCGCAGATGCAGCAGACCGAGCGCGTTGTTGCACCGGGCATCCTGCGGGTCGCGGCCCAGCGCCTCTTCCCAATACGCCTCCGGATACCGCGTAGCATGCCGGTACTGCTCCAGATGCAACCCGGTGAGATACAACTCTTCATTGCTCGCGATCTCCGCCGGCGTAGCCGGTTCAGTCGCCGTTGTAGGGCGGACTCCCTGGTCCGCAGCCGGCCCCCTGGCTGGCTCATACCGGATGAGTTCCTTCCCGTCGGTATCGAGAACCCGAAGCAATAACTCCCCGCCGCTAGCCTCGACCGTCTCGACAAACGGCTTCCCCGGAGCGACCTCCGCCTGCCGCTCGACGACCGTTTGTCCGCCAGCCGTGATCACGGCCGTAACCAGCATCGGCTCAGTCGAGCATACGCCCGCCGTCCACCTATTCCCGTCCTGCTCCAGGTTGACCGCGACCAGCCGGTTCGCATTCTTCGCCGGCCCGATCTCCCGAATCGGATACCAGAACTGGCTGAACGTTCTCGTTTCGTGCGGCTGCAGCCACGAAAAATCCGGCTGATTGTCGGTGAAGACGCCGGCCATTAGCTCGATGTAGGGCCCGTCGGAGTCCGTCAGTTCGCAATCCCACGCATAGCCGAACTCCGCGTTGCCCCACGTCCAGAGTTTCTTCCCCGGCGCGACGTGCCGGTTCGCCACGTGCACCACGCCCGCGCGGCGCGAATGATCGTACCCGCCGAAAAAATCGTAGTCCGACTTCGTCACCATGTACGAAGTCGGCACCGGAATGTTCTTGTACCACGAAATATCCACGCCGGACGTGTAATCGACGCCGTAGTAAAAGTTGCGCGCCACCGGATACCAGGAAACCGCGCGCTTGGCGTGATCCGTGACGAAGGTCACGTCGGGAGGAAAGAACGCCTGATACCGGTCGTGAACGCGTAAGCCAACATTCGCCCACCACAGGAACGTCTGGACGAACGTAGTCCGGTTGTACAACCGCACCTTGGCTTCGACGATGGATTTCCCCGGGCGCAGGCAAATCCCCACCATGCCTTTCATCCGGTTCATCGGCTCGTGTTCGCTGAGCCATACGGTGCGGCTGCCGTCGTCGTGCTCCTCGATGAAATGCTCGACGGGCATGAACGTGGACGGCCGGTGATGTTGCGGCCAGTTGAACTCCACCCCGCCGGAGATCCACGGGCCCATCAGCCCGACCAGCGCCGGCTTGATGACGTTCTGCCGGTAGAAGAAATCGTAGCCGTTCGTCTTGTCTTCGCCGATGTGGATCCGGCCGCCGATCTCGGGCAGGATCATCAACCGGACATACTCGTTCTCCAGGTAAACCGCCCGGTAAGCCCGGTCTTCCTTCACGTCGGACACGCGGTCGGTGAAGGCGTTCGGATAAACCTTCCCGCTGCTCCCCTGATACACGCGTTTATCCAGAAACATCGGGTTCTTATCGGCGGCGGGAACGGAGTAGGTCGGTATGATAACAGTCTCTTCCCAAGCGCGGACACCGGATGCTGTTATCACGGCCGCCACACTTTCGTCATTGCCGATGACCCCGTGGGCCGCAGCACATCGACCTGCACGCGCACCGGCGCCTTCTCCATAAACCGGATCTCCACCACCGCCTCTTTTCCCGGACCTAGATCCGGAAGCGCCACCTCCGGCCTCTCCACCGGAATCTCGCCAAAGCCATAAACAATGGCGCGCGCCCTGTACCCGCGCAGCGTGTAGGAAGGAACCGCGGCGCGCGTTCGGATCGCGACCTTCAGCTTGCCGGGGACGCCGCTTACCTCCACGGACTGCACGGGACTCGACTCCGCCCGCAACTGCTCATAGGAGGGTTTACGTGCGCCATACAAATTCACCACCCCATGCACGCGCTGCTTCGCGACCCCCGAGCCTTTGTCGCCGATGTGCGTGCGGTAATCGTTGTAGCAGAAGAAAATCAATCCGGCCACGTATTCGCGGTCGCGGAAAACGGCGTCGTGCTCGCGCAGCACTTCCAGGCGTTTGGCATCGCCCTCCGGCCGGTCGGGCGTGCACGCGCAATAGCCGTACTCCGAAATCACGATGGCTTTGTCCGGAAAAGCGCGGTGGATTTCGTCGAGATTGCGGGCCATGTCGGCGGGCGTCCCGCCGTACCAGCTCTCGTAATACTCGTTCCACATGATGTAATCCATCAAGCCCGAAACGTCCTTCCCCGGAGTCGTCTGGAGGGAGTTGGACGCATACGTGACCAGGCGCCTCGGATCCAGCCGCTTGGCCTCTTCGTACAGCCGCTTCGCGAAATTGTAAGCGGGCGGGTTTTGTCCGCCGACCTCGTTGCACACGCCCCACGAGAAAATGCACGGGTGGTTGCGGTCGCGCGCAATCATCTCGCGCAACTGTTCCAGTCCGTTGTTCAGGATATCGGCCGACGGATCCTGCGTCATCCCCTTGAAGGTGTCGCCGCCCCACGTGGGCACTTCCGTCTGGATCAGCATGCCGTTGCGGTCGCACCAGTCCAGCAGGCGCCGGTCCTGCTGCCAGTGGACGCGCGTGTATATGCAGTTCAGATTCTTGAGGTCCTGGTTGTCGTGCTCGATCCACTCGATCGGTTCGGCCATCCCGTATTCCGGGTTGCTGCCCGCCATGCGCTCGGCCCCCATCAGGCGGACGCGCTCGCCGTTCAGATAGAAGCCGGCGTCGCGCGTTTCGATCTTGCGGATGCCGAAGGCGCTCTCGCAGGCGTGCCCATTCGATAACTCGACTTTCGCCTGATACAGGCCGGGACGATCGAAGTGCCAGAGCTTGGCCCGCGCGATTCTCGCGGCGGGAAGGGCGATCGCCTTTCGCTCGCCGGGACCGAGTTTCACCGCAGCCGAACTCTGAGCCGCCGTCAATCCGCTGGCCTCGTCCGTGGCGCGAAACGAGATCCGCCCGTCCCACGGCGCCGCTGAAACATTTCGAACCACTGCCATTGTTTCGATCGAGGCGGCCCCCGTAGCGAGATCCGGGTCCGCGTCAACCGCGATGCTTTCGACAAAGACCTGGGGCGTAATTAGCAACTGGACGGGGCGATAGATCCCGCCGTCGTGAGCCCAATCGCTGGAGCGCCCGCGCGGCAGCATCGCGTCGTTAAACGAATTATCCGCGCGCACCTCCAGCATGTTGAGCGCGCCCATCTTCAAATGCGGCCAGAGATCGCAGGTGAACGCGGTATACCCTTTCCCCACGTGCCGGCCAACCTCGACGCCATTCAGCCAGACGGTCGCAGTGTGGAAGACGGCCTCGAACTCCACCCGGACAGCCCGTTCCGCCCAAGCTTGCGGAGCCTCGAAGGTCCGGCGGTACCACCCGCTCCCCATGTATTCGGTGAGTTCCGCCTCGATCTGCCACGTATGAGGAACATTCACGGTCCGCCAATCCCGGCCCTCCCCCACGCGGAACAGCCAGGCGCCATTCAGCGACACCTGGGACTCCGCGGAAAGAGGTTCTACCGTAATCGCGGCCGCGGAGGAAAGCGCCGCCACCGGTGCTGCCGCGCCAAAAACAAGGAATCGTCGTCGTGAGGGCATTGGTCTGTGTACGTTAACGGTATCAGATCCTCATAAGTTGGCGGCAACTGACCGACGTGGCGCACGCACTCATGCGTGCCGCGTCGGCACTCATGCCGACGCTTGGCGGGCCGAACGAAAAGTCGTATCGAGACTAGCGCGACCGGCTTCGCCGGGAGCCCGCGCGCCTGGCAACCGCCGGGTCGCCGATGACCAACTTTGAACTCCGCTGGAGCCGCTCGACCACATCCGTCACTCCCGCCCCACCCCAAACTCCGCCACGATCGTCGTCACCGATCGCGGCGCAAGCTCGATGGTGTTCGACCGGCGCGGGCCCGGATACTTCTTCAGCTCGTCCCCCGGCCGGTCCGACGTCACCCACGGCGTCAGCGCGCGCAGCCGCCATGGCCGCGCACCGGTATCGAAGCGAGGCTCGATCCAGTGCGTCTCGGTGCTCTGGTTCAAATACACGGCAACGATCTTCCGCCCGGCCTCGTCCAGAAACGCCGAGCCGAGCACGCCGCGCAGGTCGTGACCGTCCGCGTCGAGGCCGATCCTCAGCATCCCGGGCCGCACGAAACGGCTGTAATTGCCAAGCGTCCACAACAGGCGCGACGGGTAGACGGTTTCCGGGTCGCCCGCTTTCTGCCAGTCGGTGTAGATCAGGCCGTCTTTGTAATCGGCCTCGGACACGGCGGTCCACCACTGCCACGCGGAAACGCCCACCAGGCTCAAGTCGTAATGGATGATGCGCGCGACATCCAGCGCCGTGTTCATGGTCAGGTCGCGGCCCGCTCCGCCCGCGCCCAGCGGGCCGTCGAGAATGCAGTACTCGGTCTGCCACAGCTTCCAGTCGGGGTACTGCTGCCTCTTCCGCGCCAGCGCGGCGCGGTCTTGAACCAGTTGCGTATCCAGCTGGTCCGACCAGTAGCTGTGATAGCCGATCCGTCCGGACAACATCGGCGCGATGGAGGCGTCCCCCGCGAACTCGCCCAGATAGTCGCCGAACAAAGCCCCGTACTTCGCGGTCGCGTTCCCGTCGGCGCCGGACACATCGGGAATATTCCCGCTCTCCACGATCGCGATTTGAGTCTTCAACCCGCGCCCGGTCAGTTGCGGGAACAGCGCCTTCACGATGGATTTCACGTCGGCATTCGAGGCGCGTGTACCCTCCTGCGTGTGACCCTCCCAGTCCCACTGAGGCTCGTTCACCGGGCTGATGTAGTTGAACTCGATCCCCTCGGAATCCCGAAAATGCTGCAGGATGTCGCCCATGTACCGCGCGAACTGTCCTTCGTAACCCGGCTTCAGGTTGGTGGTGTGGGAGCCGGGATCGGTGAAGGTCAATCCGTTCCGGGTTATCCGCCCGGGAGGGCTCACGACAAACGCCAGGAATTGAGGCACGCCCCGGTCCTGCGCGGCCTGCAGGAACCAGCGCTCGTTGGCCTGGCGCGTCCAGTCGTAGACGCCCTCGGCGACCTCGAACGTTTCCACGGTGCGCCACGGCATCGTGATCCGCGGGTTGACGCCGCCGCCGACATTGAATCGCCAGCAGGACAAGCCGATGCCGAGCTCCTGCGAGAACAGCAGATCCGCCACCCGCTGCCGGTTGGGAAGCGACCACGCGCCGATCTTCTGCATCCGCCAGGCGTCCGACGCCCCGAAGTTCTCGATTACCTGGTACTGCACGTCCGCGTGGATCGTGTCTCGATGGATGCGGCCGGCCATCGGATCCTGCGCCATGGCCAGCAAGGCGGAGAGAAAGCCGACCGCCAGGGCGCGCGACAGGAGTGTCATCCGCCTATTATGCTGCTCCAGATCGGCTCGACGCCAAAGCCCGCCTGCTCCTCGACATCCAGTGGCATCCGGTCCAGGAACAGATCCAGGTTGCTGCTCATGACAATATGCGGAGCCACGCGGATCTTCGGGACCGGGCAGATGCCTTCCATTAGGAACCGGTACAACGCCCGGAACGCGAGACGCCCCTGGGCCAGTGGGCGCTGGTGCACGGTAGCGAGCACGCGGCCCGAACGGATCAGCGGAACCAGCGCGGGAAAAAGATCGGTGGTGATTACCGCGATGCTGCCGGCCCGGTTCGATTCCTCCACCGCCTGCAGCACCGGCGGAGAGTTGGCGGTGCTCACGTAAATGCCGCGCAGGTCCGGCGTCGCCGCCAGCAGGGCCTTGGTTTCGGAATAGGCCAGCGATTCGTCGTCGTGCGCTTGGATCACCGTTGCAATCCGGAGCCGCGGGCCCAGCGTCTGCACGCTGGCGCGGAATCCCTCCAGCTTGTCCGCGTGGTCCTCGGTCGCCAAGCTTCCGGTCACCACGCCCAGCGTGCCCGGAACGTGAATGGTCCTGCACAAAAGCTCGCCCACGATCGCGCCATTCGTGTACGGACATGCCGTAATCGCGGTCAGCCGCTCGGTCTTTGGAGCGTCGGTCGCAACGCACACTACCGGGACATTCCGGCGCGCCGCTTTGCGAATCAGCGGCTTCATGGCGGTCGGCTCACCGGGGGCGATGATCATACCTTGAGCGCCATCGTTCAAAGCCTCTTCGAAGAACTCCACATCGCCTTCCCCCAGTCGCGGATAGGAACGAAACTCGACGTGTACCGGGGGCCCGAACGGCGTGGCCGCTTCCCGGATCCCATCGCGGAGCGCGTCGAAGAAGCAGGCGATCTCAACGGGAAGAAGAACGGAGATCGCCAACTGGCGTTGCGATTTGAGAAAACGGGCGGCGAGATTCGGCTGGTAGCCCATCGTCTGGGCCATTTTCAGAACCTTGGCCCGGGTCATCGGATTGATTCCGGGCCGGGAGTGCAACGCCCGGTCCACCGTGCCGATGGAAACGCCGAGAGCCTTGGCTATTTCTTTAATGCCGGTCGGCTTGTTCGCGTCTCTGGCCATTCGCCGCTGTCTCCGCCAGTGTAACGCCAAATCGTAGCAATTTCCACAGTTAGTCTTGTCTAATACAAGATGAGCCTGAAGCGGACATGCGTTTCCAACACAAGATGAGCCTGAAGGGACCGGGGGCGGGCATGCTGGGGGTTGATCATCAGCATGGAACAGGAAAGGCCGATGGGACTGGAGCAGATCCGG
>JANXRE010000119.1 GCA_025353165.1 Acidobacteriota bacterium
CGGGCATCGTGAACCCGGCGGCGCCCGGCCCGCGGCCCGCCAGGGTGAATGCCAACGCGCAGCCTCAGTATTGGCTCACCGGCGATACGCCGCAAACGGACGCCTGGCGCTCTGAGTTTGCGCGCGCGATGACTTCCGATCCGCAGTTCGCCCTCGCGGGTGTCAATTATCTCTGGGCGTATTTCTTCGGCAGTGGCATTGTCGATCCGCCCGACGGCTGGGACTTGTCCCGAGTGGACCCTGCGAACCCCCCGCCGGCTGGTTGGCCGATCCAGGTCTCGCACCCCGAGTTGCTCAAGGAATTGGCGAGCCGGTTTAAGATCTCGAATTTCAGCGTCAAGAACATCATCCGCCTGATCGTATCTTCGAATGCGTACCAGCTTGCCAGCCGCTATCCGGGTAACACCTGGCAGCCCGCCTATGCGCGCTATTTTGCCCGCCACGAGGCACAGCGCCTGACCGCCGAACAATTGTTCGATTCGCTCACCACCGCCACCGGAACCGAACCGGTTCTGGAGGTGGAAGGGATGCCGGGCCAGTTCCGCTACGCGAATCAATTGCCGCATCCGCACTCGACCTTGGATTCGGGCGTGGATTCGCTGCTGACCTCGCTGGGACAAGGCAATTGGGCCACCGAGCTGCCAAGCAACGCTCCGACGCTTTACGGAATTTTGGATTTCTTCAATTCATTCCAGTCGGCCGCGCGAGCCCGCGCCTACTCAGATGGTGGATCGCCGCAGACCAGGTTGGCCGTTTGGGCAGGCTCTGGGTTACCCGATACCACGGTCCTCAACAATATCTTTTACGCGACGCTTTCGCGCGCACCCACCGACGCGGAGATCGCGGCGATCTTGAGTAAAAAACAAACCAATCGCTCGCTGTGGCTCACCGGAGTCCAGTGGGCGCTATTGCAGAAGAGCGACTTCGTCTTTAATTACTAAAAAGAGGCAGCATGGCAAATGGATGTTGCGGAAACCATCGATTCACCCGGCGGCATTTTCTGTTCGGCAGTATGGGGGCCGTCAGTGCCGCTCTGCTGCGGACGCCCACGGATGCGGCCGTTACCACGGCGGCAGCCATGCCCAGGAAAACCGCCAAGGCTTGCATCTTTATCAACCTCGCCGGAGCGCCGAGCCACATAGACACGTTCGACCCGAAAGACGGACCGTGGAATCCGAGCGACGCCGACATCCAGCAATACGGCAGCATCATTTTGTCGCGGCGCTATTTTCCCATGCTTTCCAACCTCACGCCGGACCTCTGTCTTCTTCGCTCGGTCACAAGTTGGGAGGCGGCGCATTCGCGGGGGCAGTTCTACTTGCAGACGGCGCACACGTTTAACCCGGCATTCGCACCCGCCTTGCCCCACATCGGCGCGGTGGCGAGCTATGAACTCGGCGGCAAAGGTCCGCTGCCTCCGTATTTTGCCATCGCGCCGACGCAGGGTGACGAGCAAACCCAAGGCTTCTTGCCGGGTATCGACACCCCGTTTACCTTCACCCCGAACGCCTCCGGTCTTTCCAACCTCCGGCACGACTACTACGGCTCCAATAGCCAGGCCTTCTTCGATAGCTCGTACGATCTGCTGCAGACGCTCGACGCTCCGCTGCGCGCGCACCCCTTGAACGACCGCATGTCCGCCTACACGGCGATCGTGAGCCAGGCGCGGGCGCTGGTTTACAACGACGTGGTGGCACGGACATTCCAATACTCCACCGCCGACGACGCGCGCTACGGCAGCAGCCAGTTTGGGCGGGCGCTGATCGCAGCACGTAATGCAGTCACGGCAAAGCTGGGGACGGTTTTCATCAATGTAACCAAGGGCGGCTGGGACCAGCATCAAAATCAATTCGATGCCGGAAACGGCAACAATCTCTACCGGCTCAATAACGACCTCGATCGTGGCCTGGCCAACCTAATCAACGATCTTCGAATCAGCGGCGATTTGGATTCCACGCTAATTGTCGCGCTCGGCGAATTTGGACGTACTCCCGGCCCTCTCAACAGCCAGAACGGGCGCGATCACTATCCAGCCGTCATGTGTGCGCTTATGGCCGGAGGAGGGGTGCGCGGCGGCCAGGCCATCGGCGTCACCGATGCTACGGGCGCTGAGATTGTCGACCCCGGGTGGAGCCGTCAGCGCTCGATATTCATGGAAGATATAGCCGCCACAATCTACTCGGCCCTGGGCATCGACTGGACCAAGCAAATCGAGAACAATCCCACGGGCCGGACCTACATCTACGTCCCCGGAGCCGCCGCAGGCGACTATGGCCCAATTGAGGAAGTGTTTAAGTGAGGGCAGCGCTTCTTTTCTACCTCTTCGCGGGAACTGTATACTCTGCATCCACGGGAGGCCTCGTGTTGGATTCCGCGGGGTCAATAACTTCAGTACCTTCGGAAGTGATCAGTGGCTTGCGATCCGTCAAGGGATCATACTCCGGATCGAACTCCTACACGCCCTACCTGCGCAGCGATCCGGCGCGTTTGCGCCTGCAGCGAAACCAGTCTTATACGGTGACGTTCCGCTACAAAATCCTCACAACGCCGACGCGTGGTTTCGAGGTCCTGTTCTATTCGCCCCTCGCGGGCCAGCAGAATAACTTCCTTCCCTCGAAAACCATTATGGGCGCGGCTGGTGAAACCGGCTCCATCACCCTCACCAACACTCTGGGATCCTTCGACGATTACCAGGTGCGCTGGAACGTGATCGGAACAGGCGCAATTGCCGTCGATGATGTCCAACTCGTCAATACCGGCGCAACGCAGCCCGTAGCTTCGGAGGACGCGGAATTCGGAACCGCCCTGCTCTCGAGATTTTTTGTTTCGGCGAGCAAAACCATCTTCGTCTGGGGCGAGCCGGTAAAGGTGTCAGCCGGTTATTACGATGAAACTGGAACGCCGCGAACGTTTGGCCAGGTCACCTGGAGCGTACTCGAATCGCCACCGGCTGCTTCCATTGCCGCCGACGGCGTGGTAACCCCGCGCGCCTTCTCCGCTTTTACCGTACGCGGCGCCAGCGGAGGTCTCAGCGGTGACG
>JANXRE010000152.1 GCA_025353165.1 Acidobacteriota bacterium
GTGACGGCCCCCGGTTTCCGGGTGGCGGCCTCCGCGAATCAGATTCTTCGCGTGGCTCAAACCATGACCGTCGATGTCAAGCTCCAGGTGGGAGCGGTGACCGAGAGCGTCATCGTCACCGACAAGCCGGAATTGCTGGAGTCCGACTCGGCGGAAATCGGACAGTACATCACCGCCGAGGAATACAAGGCCTGGCCGATCCTGGTGGACGACGGGCAGCGCCAGATCCAACAATTTATTTTCGACTCGCTGCCGGGCACTACCGGCGGGACGTTCCAGGGCTCCATCAACGGTGGCCAACAATACTCGCACGAGATTCTGATCGACGGCATTCCGGTCGGCCGCGCCGACCTGTCGGGCGGCAACAACAACGAGTTCAGCCCGTCGGCGGAAGCCATCGGAGAATTTAAGTTGCAGACGGGCGCGATCGGCGCGCAGTATAACGGCGGGCAGACCGCAGTCGCCAATTTCACCATCAAGTCGGGTGGCAACGCCCTGCACGGATCGGGCTTTTATTACCTTGGCAATGAAGCTTTCGACGCCATCCCCGTGCAGTCCAAGACCTTCGGCGGTTCGGCACCGCGGAACCGCCTGAACAACTGGGGTTACTCGGTGGGCGGGCCGGTCTTCATTCCGAAGGTTTACAACGGCCACAACAAGACGTTCTTCTTCACAAACCTTGAGAAGACCTCTGTGAACGACCTGGTTTTCAACGGCTTCACGACCCTGCCGACGCCGGGCTTTAAGAACGGCGACTTTTCCAAGCTGCTGGATCCCGCCTACACGGGCAACTCGAAATCGGGCACCAACGTTGGAACAGACGCGCTCGGCCGTCCGATCATTTTCGGCCAGATCTACGATCCGGCGACGACCCACACGTTACCGGACGGCTCCATCATTCGCGATCCGTTCCAGGGAAACATCATCCCACAGGCGCGCTTCGACTCCGTCGCCAAAGGTATTCTCGCCATCGGGCTGCCAAACCCGCAGTTCGACCAGATGCTGCGCAACATTCAGCGCATCGGCACGTGCTGCCCGTACTTTCACGAATTCATCGTGGGCACCAAGATCGATCATCAGGTAGGCCAGAATCATCACATCTCGGGCTACTACAACCAGAGCAAGCGCGACCGCAACAATAATGGCGGGGCCCGGTATCTGCCCGTGCCCGGACTGCCGACGAGCACTTGGCAGGAGCAGATCACCCCGGGCAACATGGGCCGGGTTTCTGTCACATCGACGCTCACTCCTGCGCTGATCAATCACTTCGCCGGCGGCTACAACCGCTTCCTCAACGAGAACGGCGCGCCTCCCGGAACGATTAACCAGGATTATGCTTCCAAACTCGGCTTGCAGAATCTTCCGGGCACGCTTTTCCCGGTGATCCGATTCTCGGGCAACTCATACCAGGGTGGATCGCTCGCGCAGATGGGCGTAGGTGGATCCGACTATTCCCCGAATGGCAGCTACGTGTTCCTGGACGATGTGACCTGGATCCATGGAAAGCACAGCGTTCGATTCGGGTATGACTATACCCGGTATTACTACAATGACCGGGCGCTGTCGGACGCGGGTAACTTTAGTTTCACCCCGCGCTCGACGGATCTGCCCGGGAACCTGAATTCGACCGGCCATGCGTTTGCCAGCTTCCTGCTGGGCGGGGCCAACAGCGCGGGTCATAACATCGTCGGCTACAGCAGCGCGTTCCGGCAGCCCTACCACGCCATGTACGCCATGGACGACTGGAAGGTGACGCCCAAACTGACGGTGAATATCGGGTTGCGATGGGAGGTCATCTCGCCGTTCTACGAGACCACCAACCGGATGTCCGAGATCGACTTAAGCGTTCCCAACCCGGGAGCAGGCAACTTTCCTGGAGCGCTGGTCTTCAGATCCCGCGTGAACAAGACCTTCTGGAAGGAAATCGGTCCGCGTCTCGGAGTCGCCTACAAGGTGAACGAAAAGATGGTTGTACGGGCGGGCTACGCCATGACGAATACGCCGCCGATCGCAAACAACTGGGGATATGGCGGATTCCAGTTTGGGTATAACACCTCAGTCAATGTAAACGCCGGAACCAGTCCGACTGGATTCGTCGACGATCCGGCGCTCTACCTCAGCCACCCGTATCCCCTTCTAACTGGGTCTATACCGAACACGGATCCTTCGTCGGCCAACTTCACTACCGGCGCTACGACTGCGCCCAACGCAAACCGTCCGGGATATGTACAGAATTACAATCTCACGATCCAGTATCAGTTGCCAAAACAGACGCTGGTGGAAGTGGCGTACGTCGGCAACAAAGGAACCAGGCTGTGGGGCGGCACGCCGGGTAGCGGCTTTACCGAATACGATGCCCTTCCGTCCAAGTTGCTGTCGATGGGAGACGTTCTGAACGATCCCATAAGCCTCCACCCGCAGTTCAGCCCCTACGCGGGCTATCCAACCGATCAGACCGTGGCTCAGGCGATGCGCCCGTACCCGCAGTACTTCGGTGTCCAGGAGCAGTTCCCGTACAATACCAACTCCAACTACAACTCCCTGCAGATTGCACTTACCCATCACTTGACCAAGGGCTTGGGCTTCCTCGCCGCTTACACGTGGTCCAAGACCATCGGGTATGTGGATTCCAACGGGCCGGCCGCGTATTACACGACCGTGCAGGATTACTTCAATCGTGGTCTGGAACGGTCTGTGGCGGCCTTCAACCTGCCGCAAAGCTTCAAGCTGACCTGGGTCTACGAGACTCCGTTCGGCAAGAACCGGAAGTGGGATCTGCATTGGGCAAACCCGGCTCTTGGCGGGTGGCAGATCGCCGCGATTCACAACTACTCGACGGGCTTCCCCGTGCAGGTAGGTGAATCGGGTCTGAACGTGCCTGCGGGGTTCGCTCAAAATATCCGGCCCGACGTTGTTTCCGGAGTGGGTCAGACCGTTGGAGGCGTGCCCGGTAGCGTGGATGTGCAGGTTCCTACTCAGTATCTCAATCCCCTTGCCTTCGTATCCAGTCCGCTGACGGCGAACGGGACGCCACTACGGGTAGGCACGGCGCCACGATTCCTCCCAAACGTGCGAGGCCCGGCGCAGTATTCGGAAAAATTACGCCTCAGTAAGAAGTTCTACTTCGGGGCTGAGAGCCGATTCTTCGAACTCGGCGCCTCGATGATCAATCCACTGAAGAGGACCACGCCTTATATAGTCACTCCAACCGTGGGGGACCCGGCCTTCGGAACGCTGCTGCTCGGAGGCGGCGACCGGGTGATGCAGCTCAGCGGGCGCATCGAGTTTTAGCGCGGCGCAGACCGCTTGCTTACGCGACCGTGAGGGAGCGGTGCTTTCGGTGTCTGCCTTGACACAGCGGCTCGTTTGGGCGTACAAAGCTTTACAGGGGCAGCGGACCCTCAATTCAGAAATTGTTGAACAGGAGTACTGAATGTATCGCGCGACGGGCGTTGCAATCCTTTTCTTCCTGGCGCTGGCCACCCTTGGATGGGGGCAGGGCGCTGTAGGCACCTTGAACGGCACGGTGACCGATGAGGCCGGCGCGGTGGTGCCGGGCGCGGCGGTCGTCGCCACGAACCAAGCCACCGGGGTAGAGGCCAAGACGACAACCACATCCGGCGGGGATTACACGGTGCCTTATCTGCCGTCCGGCACATACACGATTCGAGTGACATCCCCCGGTTTCCGGGTCGCGGCCTCCGAGAATCAGATTCTTCGCGTGGCGCAAACGATGACCATCGATATCAAGCTCCAGGTAGGAATGGTGACCGATAGCGTGGTCGTCACGGACAAGCCGGAACTGCTGGAGTCCGGTTCGGCGGAAATCGGACAGTACATCACCGCCGAGGAGTACAAGGATTGGCCGATCCTGGTCAGCGACGGGCAGCGCCAGCTTCAACAGTTCATTTTCGACAGCATGCCCGGGACCACCGGAGACACGTTCGCGGGCTCGATCAACGGCGGCCAGCAGTACTCGCACGAGATTCTCGTGGATGGCATGCCGGTGGGCCGGTCCGATTTGTCGGGCGGGAACATGGACGAGTTCAGCCCGTCGGCGGATGCGGTGGGCGAATTCAAGCTGCAGACCGGCGCGATCTCGGCGCAGTACAACGGTGGGCAGACGGCGGTCGCGAACTTCCAGATCAAGTCGGGTACGAACGATCTGCACGGAGGGGTGTTCTACTACCTCGGGAACGAGCTCTTCAACTCGATACCCATCCAGAACAAGACGTTCGGAGTGACGCGGAACCCCCTGAATCGCCTCAACAACGGCGGCTATGCCGTGGGCGGTCCGGTTTACATCCCGAAACTCTACCACGGCCGTAACAAGACTTTCTTCTTCACGAATCTCGAGTACACCAAGACGACCAAACTTCCATACCGAGGATTTGTAACTCTTCCCACCGTGGCCCAGAAGAAGGGCGACTTTTCGTGCCTGCTGGATCCGGCGTGCACGGGGAAATCCAAGTCCGGATCGGTGATCGGAACCGATGGGCTTGGCCAACCGATCATATTCGGGCAGATTTACGATCCGCACTCCACTCAGAAGGCGCCCGATGGATCCTATGTTCGAACTCCATTCGCGGGGAACCAAATCCCGCTGTCGGAATGGGATCCGGTGGCGGCGAACATCGTCACCAAGATCGGGATCACGGACCCGCAGTTTGACAAGCTGATCAATAACCAACAGCGGATCGGCACCTGCTGCCCGTTTTTCCGGCTGCACACGGCGGGCCTGAAGATCGACCATCGGATCAACGACAAGAACGAGCTTTCCGCCTATTACAACCAGAGCTATCGCAACCGGGACAACAACAGTTGCGGCGGCCGGGGGCCGTACCTGCCGATTCCCGGGCCTCCCACCAACTGCGCCAAGGGCCAGATCACGCCGGGCAACATGGGGCGCATGTCGCTGACGACCACCCTCTCGCCGTCGCTGATCAACCGCGCCGCCGGGGGGATAAACCGGTTCCTGAACGAGAACGGCGTGCCGCTGGTGGAGGCCCCCTCCGGCGGCTGGGCTGCACAGATCGGCCTCAGCGGTCTCGCACCCTCGCCGTTGTTTCCATCGATGCGTTTCAGCGGCGCCAATTATCAAGGTGGGACGATCGCGCCCCTGGCGGGGGGAAGCTTCTCCTACGATCCGAATGGGAGCTACATCTTCCAAGACGATTTGACGTGGATACGCGGGAAACATACCTTCCGTTTCGGCTACGATTACCGCCGCTATCTTTACACCGACAGAACGTATAACAGCCCCGGAGGATTCAATTTCAGCCCACTTCAAACGGGTCTGCCGGGCAAACCCACTCAAACGGGCGACGCGTTTGCCAGCTTCCTGCTGGGAGCGGCGAACAGCGCCGGCCAGAACCTGGTCGGATATACGAGCGGTTTCCGCCAGCCGGAGCATGCGCTGTATGCAATGGACGATTGGAAGCTTACGCCGAAGCTGACCGTGAATCTCGGCATGCGGTGGGAGATCATTCCTCCGCTGCGCGAAGTGACGAATCGCATGTCGGAGGTTTCGCTCAGCGTCAAGGATCCCGGCGCCGACAACCGGCCTGGCGCGCTGATCTTCGGCGGTCCGTTTAACGACACTTACTGGAAGGAGTTTGGGCCGCGTTTCGGGGCTGCTTACCGGTTTTCCGACAAGATGGTGATTCGCGCGGGCTACGCGATGACCAACACGCCTCCGATCGCGAACAGCTTCAACTACCAGTTCACGTATGGATATACTTCGGCAAACCAGTTGAATGCGCTGCCCAACCCGCACGATCCTCGCATCTACCTGAGCCAGACGTTCCCGGCGTTCCAGGGAACGCTGCCGACCACGGATCCCTCAGCAGCCGAGTTTACGACCGGCTTCACCACCGCGCGGGATGCCAACCGGCCCGGATACGTGCAAAATTATAACTTCACGATTCAGTACGAGTTGCCGGCCTCCACCGTGGTGGAACTGGCTTACATCGGCAACAAGGGCACGCGCATGTGGGGCGGGCAGTCGCAGGCGGGCCCCTGGGTGAACTTCTCCGAACTCGACGGGCTGCCGTCACGGTTGCTGTCCATGGGCGATAAGCTCAACGACGCGGCGAGCGCGCATCCCGAGGTGATCCCCTACGCCGGATTCCCGGCGGACAGCATGCCGGTGTCGCAGGCGATGCTGCCGTACCCGCAGTACCTCGGCGTGGAAGAGAACTTCCCCTACAACACCAATTCGAATTACAACGCGGCGCAGATCACAGTCACTCGTCACTTCACGAACGGCCTTGGCTTCCTCGCCGGCTACACCTGGTCGAAGACGATCGGCTATGTGGACCAGAACGGCGCAGCCGCATATTACACGACCATACAGGATTTCGCGAATCGCGGCCTGGAGCGCGCGGTCGCCGGGTTCAGCATCCCGCACAACTTCAAGCTGACCTGGCTGTACAACACGCCTGTCGGTAAAGGCCGCCGCTGGGATCTGCACTGGGCGAATCCGGTGCTCGGCGGATGGCAGCTTTCCGCGATTCATAACTACCAGTCGGGATTTCCTGTTTCCATTGGCACGTCGGCGTTCACCATCCCGCAGGGTTTCGCCGCCGGCATTCGCCCCGACGTCTTGACCGGAGTGCCCCTGACGGTCGGAGGTACGTCGCAACACGTGGATGTGCAGAACGATACGCAATGGCTGAATCCGGCCGCGTTCGCCTTGCAGCCGATGTCAGACGGGGGGGTGCCTTTACGAGTGGGCACCGCGCCACGTAACTTCCCGTCTTTGCGCGGTCCCGCGAACCTGGACGAAAAATTCCGCATCGCAAAGCAGTTCCCATTGCGGGGAGAAAGCCGTTACGTCGAGCTCTCGGCCGTCATGACCAATCCGTTGAAACGGAAGTACGCCACGATCGACAGCACCAACTACGGCGATTCCAACTTCGGGACGCTGCTGCAGGCGGGCGGCGACAGGGTAATGCAGATCAGCGCGCGAATCCAGTTCTGATGTATCGGTGTGCGGTTCTGGCGGCGCTGCTGGTTTGCGGATGTGGCTCGCGGCCGGCGGAGCCCGCGCGATTGAAGCCGCTCAACGTAGTCGTCATAACGATCGACACGCTGCGGGCGGACCATCTGCACTGTTACGGCTACGCGAAAATCGAGACGCCAGCAATCGATCAACTTGCCCAACAGGGTGTGCTTTTCGAGGACGCCGCTGCGCAAGCGCCGCTCACCCCGCCGTCCCACGCGAGCATCTTCACCGGCCAGTATCCCACCGTGCATGGCGTGCGCAATACTGGCGGATTCATATTGCCGTCGTCGGCCCGGCCACTGGCCCGGATTCTGCAGGAACAGGGCTGGGACACGGCTGCCTTTGTGAGTTCGGCGGTGCTGAAGAAGGTGATCGGGTTCGGCAACGGATTCGCTGTTTATGACGATGAGATGCCGCGGCAGGGCAATTCCGCGGACGTCGGCGAGGATCCCGAGCGGCCTGGCGGGGAGACCGTGGACCGAGCGCTCCGATGGCTCGGCACACAGTCGGGCAAGCCCTATTTTCTGTGGGTCCACCTGTATGACCCGCACATGCCGTATCACCCTCCCGGCGAGTTCAAACTGAAATACAAGGACCGGCCCTACGACGGGGAAATAGCGTATGCCGACCAGCAAGTGGGACGGCTGTTGGACGCTGTCAGGAAGAAGTCGCCGGCCGACAGTACCATCCTTGCGCTCCTCTCCGATCACGGAGAGAGTCTGGGAGAGCATGGAGAGTACTCGCACGGAGTGTTCCTCTATGACGCGACCATGCACATTGCGTTCGCGATGGCCGGACCCGGCATCCCAGCGGGGATACGAGTGAAGCAGCAGGTGCGGAGTATCGATTTTCTGCCGACACTGATGGCTCTGATGGGAGGCGCCGCTCCCGCGAATGCGCAGGGAGTTAGTCTGACGCCGGCGTTCTCAGGCGGAACCGCAGCCTCCGGTATCTCGTACGAAGAGACTCTGTATCCTAAGATAGCTATGGGTTGGTCCGAACTGCGCGGGATACGCACCAGTCACTGGCTGTACGTTCGCGCGCCGAAACCGGAGTTGTACGACCGGGCGGCCGATCCGTCGGAAAGCACGAACGTCATCGGACAGCACGCGGCCGAAGTTCAAAAGTTCGAAGCTCAGCTGAAGAACGCGATCGGCGCGGACGGTTCCGAGAAGGTGCGGACCAAGATGGTGGACGAGCGACTGACAGCGCAACTGCGATCGCTCGGCTATCTGTCGGGATCCTCGCCTCAGGAATACGACTTGAACGGGCAGGGGCCGGATCCGAAAGACCGGGTCGGCATCCTGAAGCTGATTTACCTGGCCGAAAGCCCCGTGAACATTCCGCAATCGCGACGCATAGCCTTGCTGCGGCAGGCGGTGGAGGAAGACCCGAAGGATCCGTCTCTCTACCATCAGCTCGGCGGAGAGTTGGAGAAAGCGGGGCTGTATCCCGAGGCGCTCGCACTGTACCAGACCGCGCTCCAGCGAGGCGTGGATAACGGCCGGCTGCATTCGCGCATCGCCGACCTGTCGCTTCGCGCCGGAGACAAGGGCCGGGCCATAGTTGAATACGAGAAGGCCGCGCAATTCAATCCGGGGGATCTGGAGAGCCAGACGAACCTGGCCACCGCCTACCTGGAGAAAGGGCGCATAGCGGACGCCGAGCGTGTGTTCCGATGGGTGCTTTCGAACGACGACCGCTATGCGGCCGGGCACAACGGACTGGGTCTGGTCGCGATCCAGCGGCGGGACATGGCGGCGGCTCAGACGCAGTTTGAACAGGCCGTGCAGTTGAACCCCGACCTGGTGGAGGCGCAGATGAACCTCGGCTTGATTTATGAAATGGCCGGCGACCGTGTCCGGGCCAAGGCGTGCTTCGAAGCGTTTCTGGCGAAGGCGTCGCGCAAGCAGTATGGCGAGCTTATTCCCAAGGTTCAACAGGAACTGACGGCGCTGCAGTGATTTGCCAGTTTTACCTTTGCCTCCTGGCGTTTCAAGCGCCGCCCTGCGACCCGGCTCTCATTCAGTACGGGCACGCGGCATTCGGGCGGCGCGAATTCCAGGCGGCGGCTCAGCAGCTCCGGGCCGCCTTAGACACCTGCCCGGCGCAGCGTGGCGCGATCGTGCCGGAGATGGCTCAGGCGCTGGCTTACACCAACCAATTGCAGCCTGCCATCGGGGCGCTTCAGGAGTTCCTGCAGGCCGAACCAAGCTCGATACCGGGCCGGCTCGCGCTGGCAAATGTGTATCTCATCGCGCAGCGCCTCGCCGACGCGCAGCGGGAAGCCAGCAAGGTGTTGGCTTTAGATCCGTCGCAGCCAGCGGCCCTCAAGATGAAAGCCAATTTCGCTTATCTCGCCGGGAACTTCGAAGAAGCGAGAGACATTCTCATCAAAGTACTGGACCGGCATCCGGACGACGAAGACGGCTCCTACATGCTGGGGCGGATTTACTATCAGGAGTCTCGCGTCGACCACGCGATGGGACAATTCGAGCGTGTCTTGAAGATCAATCCGAGATCCTACAAAGCATACGACAACCTGGGCCTCTGCTATCAGGCTCGCGGCGAGACGGACAAGGCGACTCGGTACTTCCTGACGGCGATCAAGCTGGTGGACAAGGACCATCCGGAGTACGATTGGCCGTACGCGAATCTCGCCAACCTCCTGCTGGACACCGGAGACGCCGAAAAGGCCTTCAGGCTGGCATCCAAGGCGGCGGATCGCAATCCTAACTCGGCGCGCAATTTCTACATCGGCGGGAAGGCGCTATGCCAGCTCAACAAGACCGAGCTCTGCTTGAACTGGCTTCAGCGTTCCGCCGCGTTGGATTTGAATTATCCGGAACCGCTCTATCTTCTGTCGCGCACGTATCACCGGCTGGGCCAGGAACAAAAGGCGGAAGAAGCACGAAAGAAATTCAGCGAGCTGAAGGCTAAACAGCCGTCTCAGCGCAGGTAGTCACTCCACCCGCAGAAGAATGCCGGCGCCGGGAGCGAGCCAATCCATTTCTCTCCCGAAGGGCTCCTCCTGGCCGGAGTAAGGAGAGATCCGAATCAATTTGCGGTTTTCCTGTTTTAGCCGGATTTTGAACTGAAATGAATTCTTCAGGTCTTTGTTTACGAGCAAAAGGTAGGGACGGCTGGCCGGATCTTCGAATTCGCCCACGAGAAACCGCCCGGCCGTGGGCGGCCGAACATATCGTTGAGTCATCTCCACGGTTTCGACGAGTTTACTCGCCGAGAGTGGTTGAGCTTGCTCGGGAACATCCGGATAGTGATACACGCCGGTGCTGTGCAGCCGCACCAGTGCCGCCGAAAGCGCATGAATCTGGTTATTCACGCGGCGCAGCATATCCCACGTGGACGTGCGGTTCCCGAACTGGTCGATGGCCGCCAGCCGGTAGTTCCCGATGTCCGGAGCAAAGTAAGTGAAGTACTGGATCCCGCGGCCGCCGTAGGCCAGGGTGCTGTAGACCTGCAGGTTGAAAGTAGCGTCCGAAGGCTCCATGTAGTTGAAATGCGCATTGGCGAGAATGCAGTTCCAGAAAGGGGTATGAGTCTCGAGGCCCAGCCGGCGGATGATTTCCAGATTGGTGTAGAAGTAGTCCAGCATTTCGCCGTTGACGAGCGAGTAGTTGTCGTAGCTTAAGAAGGGCTGGCCGATGGTCTTCACCAGCATGCGGACATACGAATCGTAATCGGTAGTGCCGAGCGTCTTGGGAGAAACGCGGTACGGGAACAGATTCACGTACGGCCACTTGCCGGGCATCGCCTCGCGCAGCACGGCCGCGAGCTTTCCCAAGCCGGCCATGGCCGGCGCATCCGGTTCGTCTCGCAAATAGAAACCCAAGGCAGCGGGATTCTCCGCGATCCTTTCCTTCAGGTCCGCAACGGCGGCGCGGATCTGATCATCGGGCGGGAGATGCAGAGGGTCCAGGCCTTCGATGCGCGGGTCGGAGACGAAGCAGGACAGGCCGGCGGCGCGCACCCGTTCCAGATCGGCCGCCGCGCAGAAACCCGAGATGTTCAGGCCCGCCTCGCTCATGCCGCGCAACTGATCGGCATCGGCGGGCGATGTGCCCCACGCCATTACCGCGAATTCCTTGGGGTCGGCGCGCCGCGGATGATGGCCGGGCTGAGCCCATGCGGCGCCGAAGATTATGGCGACTGAAATCGTGTACCGTATCATCTTCCGAGCCTCACGGGTTTTCCGAACTGCCGCTCAAACAATCGCGTCATCCAGACGCGGTGGCTATCGATGAAACTTCCGTACGCTTCCGCGTGGGCGGGATCGAACACCGGCTCGTTCCAATCCAGCTGGGGTGGACGCGATTTCGGCATGTTCTTGGAATCGGGCGGGGCATCAATGTTCCGGCCGGAATATTGGTTGTCCGCGAATACGATGTTCTTCGCCGGACCCCAGCCCGGACCCGCTTCGTAGGTGCCGTCCGCATTCCGCTTCACCTGGTGACCGTAGCGAGCTGTGCCCTGCACGTCGAAGAGGTTGTTTCGGAATACCGCACCGTCCGCCCAACCCTCCCAGTCCGTCACGATCAACATCTGCACATCTATCCCGGGTCCTACGTAGATCGCGTTGTCATGCACGCTCGTCTGGGTGGCCCCGCTCAGTTGAAAGATCCGCGCCCGATCGTTGCGGCTGATGTTATAGCGAACCTCAGTCCCGATGTTGCCCACGTTTTCCTTCTCGTCGCGCTTGCCAGGCGTACAAATCAACATAAACCCGCCCTCGTTGTCGTGGCTGTAATTGTACTGGAACAGGGTGTTGTGAGAGTTGAAATCGGAGTCAAAACCCTCGCCGTCCAGAGTGGTTCGCGTGAAGGCTGCCTCGTTCAACTGAAACAGCGAGTCATCCGTACTCCAGGGCCAAATCCCGGCGTTGTAGCTGCGGGCGCGGCGGTTACAGTTTCGAGCGATGTTGTGCTCGATGATGGCGCTCTCCGTCGCCCACGGGACGATGCCGTCTCCGCCGATATCGTCGACGTAGTTATCGCGGATCACCACGTGGAGACTGGGAAACCAGCGGTGTCGAGGCCAATGGTAACTCTGCGCCGCGATGGCGGATCGATCCACCTTCCACACGATGTTGCGCTCGATGGCGAGCCCATCGAACCGGCTTGGGGTCTTATCCCCGTTGGTGGTGAAAATGATGCCACCGTTGTCCTTCGAGTTGTCGCCAGTGCCGTTCGATCCGTTCACGTCATGAACATAGAGACCGGCGACGACGATATGTTGCGCCGTACCGAAGTTATCGAGGAACAGGTGAACGCCGCGTCGCACGCCGGGTACCGCGCCACGATTCGTGACTTCGAGATTGCGCAGTTCCATGAACTGGGCGTTGTAGAGACGCACCGCGTCGTCAAACCGGCCGCCGGCATCGATACGGGGAAGCGCGCCTTGACCGTACCTGTCGATTACAACAGGCGAACCGGCACTGCCAGAACCTCGGGGCGCGAGCTGGCCGGTCCAGGCGGAGCCGCTCTTGAACAGCACGCGGTCACCGGGGCGGAGGGCAGTCGCGTTTACCTTCTGGAGCGTCTTCCAGGGCGCGGCGGTCGACGTCCCCGGCGCCGAGTCGCTGCCCGTTGCCGAATCGACATAGTAGTTAGCCCCCCACGCGGTGAGCGCGGGAATCAGAAGTAAGGATCGCAGCCACATTCGAAGCCATGCTATCACCGCGGTTGCAACCCCGGGGCAGAGAAATCGTGCTGCATTGCCCATGCTGCCCCACCCCACAGTGCCCAAACGTGCGGCCGGCATTTCAAGCGGCCCGCGAAAGGGGGTTCACGATGGAAAAAGCGCCGGCGCCGCCCGGGGAAGCGGGGTTTGCGGCCGGTTGATCCGAGGCCGCGAGGGGCTCCGCGGCCTTTTGCGAAACGAAGCCATTTTCGGTGGAGGCGGCGGCGGATGTCTGTGGTTTCACCGACTTGCCTTTTTCCCGGTCGCGCTTGAGCTGGTTCACGGCGGTCAGGGCGCCGTAGTACGACTTTTCTACCTGGGCGTAATAGCGGAAGAAACTACGCGTTTGCTTGTCGGGGCTTTGGATGAGCGCTTCGGCGACGCCTTGGTCGCCCCGGTTGTAGCTGCCGCCCAGGTGCTCCCAGTACCGGGTCTCGACGCGGTGCAGGCGGAGGAGACGCCAGTAGGCGTTGATGAGCTCTTCGACGAGCGCTTGCTCGGCTACGTTCTCGGGGGCGTGGGCCTGGATCATGCCGGCGCGGAGTTTGTCGTAGTCCTTCGCGCTCTCGTGGGGGAGGACGGCTTGTTCGGCGGTTAGGCCATGGCGGAGGGCGTTTTGGCGGGTGCGCGCTTTGGCTTCGGGGGACTTGGGGCCGGTGGATTTTTGCGCGTTGAGGCGGTTGGCCTCGATTTGTTTTTCCGTAGACATAAAACCTCACAAAGTATCTACTACTCCAACTCATATCACATGCCCGGAAATTTTCAGGGGTGGGTTTTTCGGAAGTTGTTGATGATAAATGGTAGATTCTGGAAATGAGGCGTGTCATCGGGGTTTTGGATGGATGCGGATTTCGGCATATCCGCGACCAAACCCGTCGGGTGTGCCGCCTCGAAATCTGGGCCAGATAGAGAAGGCCGGTCAGGGGGCCGGCCGCGATCCAGGGAGATCGCCCTTTTTCGTTCCTGATTCGAAAGGGGTCGCACGCTGGCAGTTCACTGCAACGGTGTGGGCGTTAACCGTCCAGAATGGGATGACGAGGCGACAAAAGCAAATCTCCACGGCTTGATGCTTGCAGGCTCGGAATACGGACTGGCGCCAATCCAGGCATCCATAGAGCGAATCGCACGAGAAAGTTCCGCCTTGGCGGCGTCGGTCTGCTCAGTGTGCCTCGTACTCGCGACGCAGGCTTTTCCTTAGCGCGGCGCGCCGATCCTGCCAGTCGTTTCGCAGGTCGCCCGTGGGAACCTACGGAAGGTTCAGGATCACGGATTGCTCCTGATGGTCGGCTTCGGCCTAACTCCCGGATCGCGCTGTCGGCGCTTTTGTTGCGGTCGGTGACGGAAGGGGTTAGGCCGACTGCGGCCGTCTGGCGCGTTGCGCCAAGTAGTGTTGATCGAGCGCCTGCCGGACCAGGGTTTTGATTACCGCCTGGCGGCTTACGTTGAGGTCCTGCGCAGCCTTATCTAGTTCCTCCAGCATGCCGGCTGTGACGTCCACGTTAACCCGCTGAATCGGCTGAACCATGCGGCCTTGGCCCTTGAAGAAATGGGAAACGTCAATGCCTTGGTCCGCCTGCCGGGCAATCGCATCGGCGGAAACCGGCTTGGTAGACTTACGAGTTTTCTTCATACAGTCTGATTTCCTCCTTCGTCGACCTCCATAGGGTCACCAGGTGCAGAAGTTCGCCCTCTTCATCCTCCCTGATTTCAAAGATGACAGAATACAGCCAGTTGCCCACCCAGCCGACGGCCAAATACTGCTCTCAAACGTCGGATCGCCGATCGAGGCAATAGGGCCGTGAGAACAACTCCCGCGCCTCTTCTAAGGCAAAGTAAATAAATAAAGATTACAATCTGGGCTATTGCTTGGGATGGATCGTATAGTTCCATTCGCCATGAAACCTATCGGGTTTCAGATTGACATGGGCAAACGCTTCGTCTGTGATCTTTCGCCCAACGGGGTACTTGCGGTGATCCAGTCGGCAGGTCACTGTTAAGCCCTTGGCCGTCGTCGTCCCGGCGATCAGCCGCACCACTGTCTCGTAATCGCGCAGCGGCTCGCCGCGCCAATTGGACGAGATGAAGGAAAACAACCGGTGCTCTACCTTGTTCCATTTGCTCGTGCCCGGCGGGAAATGGCAGACCGTCAGCGTCAGCCCCGTCTGGTCAGCGAGGCCCTGCAACTCCCACTTCCACAGCCGCAGTCGCCAGCCGTTGCTGCCGCCGGCATCGGCAGTGATCAGCAGCCGCCGAGTACACGGATACAGGCGGCGGCCCTCGGCGCGCCACCAGCCGCGGATCGAAGCCACTGCGAACGCACCCGTGTCGTGATCCGTGCCCACGTTGACGAAGCCGGCGTTGCGCCCCAGGTCGTAGATCCCGTAGGGATAGGCGCGGGGCACCTCGGGACCTGGAAAATCATGTCCGTTGACCTTGTCCGCCGTCCCTTTTTGGCGCCACTGGCGACCCTGGTTCTGGTAGTTGCCGATCAATTCCTTCTTCTTCGTGTCCACGGAAATTACGGGTTCGCCCGCCCGCAAGGCGTGTTTGACGGCGCGGTTGATATACCGGAACTGCGCGTCGCGATCGGGATGATCGTCTCCCTCCTCGGTCTTGCGGTTGCCCTGCAGGCTGTAGCCATCCTTCCGCAGGAGTTGGGTAACTTTGGTGTGGCTGACCGGGTGATGTCGGGCCGTGAGTTCCGCCGCCAGCGTGCGGGCGCTCTTGCAGGTCCAGCGCAGGGGCGACTGCGGGTCGCCACGCGCCGTCGGCTCGACCATGCCGTCCAACGCGGGCGCCAGGCCGCGATCGTTGGACGTCAACGCGTGTCGTCCGCCGCCCTCATGGCGAATCCGGCCCGGGGCCAGCGGCGCGGCCTGCAATTCCTCCACGCCCTTGGTCAACGTGACGCGCGACAGGCCGCAGGCGCGACTGACCTGCGAAATGCCGCCATAACCCAGTTCCACAGCTTTGCTGGCGGCCACCAGGCGGCGGGCATGTTCGTCCAGATGCGGCCACATGCCAGCAAAGTACTGGGTGAGTTGGGCATCGGTGTCCATGCCCAATGTGATAACACATCCGATGGTATCTGTAAAGTTTATTTATTTACAGTCCCTAA
>JANXRE010000035.1 GCA_025353165.1 Acidobacteriota bacterium
TATTAAGCTCGACCTGCCTCCTCAGGAGGAGATCGATAAGTGGCACGATAAGCGGGCGCTGTGGCAGGCGCAGTATCACATGGGGCACTGGCTGGAGTGTATTTCGACGAGGAAGACTCCGAACGCGGATGTCGAGATCGGACATCGCTCGGTGAGCGTGTGCCATCTCGCCAATATCACTCGGCGGCTGAACCGGCGGCTCAAGTGGAATCCGGATACGGAGCGGTTCGTTGATGACGACGAGGCGAATCTGATGGCGTACCGGCCGCGGCGGCAGGGATACGAACTGCCGAAGATTTAGTTAAGACATGCGTCGCCAGGAGTGGCGACGCGGCACGCACGGTTGCGTGCCGCCACGTCGATTAGGCTGCAGGAGCCGGTTCTAGACCGAGTTTTGCTAACAGCGCGTATACTACGAAGCCGGTCACAAAACTGTAGACTACCGCGGGCTGCGCGGCGCTTTTGATCGAATCCGACACCGGGAGGAATGGCAGGATTCCTACCAGGAAGCCTAGCGCCCATGCGCCGTATCCCGCGAGGTTGATGCCTTGCCGCGGACCGGCCCACTTCTTGCCGGACAACAGATAGTCGGCGGCCATGGCTCCGCAGATCGGCCCGAAGGACGCGCCGACAATCGTGAAGAAGCCGATCAGGTTCGCTGCGACTCCCGTCACCGCGAGGATGATCGCCACGGTCATGCCGATCATCATTGACGAGATGCGCTTGACGCCGGGAATCATGGTCGAGAAGCTGTTGCCCGCTATGAAGGCGCAGAAGCAGGCGGAAGGAATCGCTGTAATCGCGAACAGAAAGAACATCGCCGTGGCGAGCATTCCGCCGAGTGAGCTAATCGCTCCGTCGAAACTGAACGACGTCAGGCTGGGGTTCAACGCTCTCGCGCCGGCGACGGCCAGGAGCGGCAGGCCGCCCGCGTACAGGATTGCCAGCGCGATGCCGGTCAGGCCGCCCAGGCGCACGTCTCTTTCGTTGCGGCTGTTCATGCCGAAGTCCGCGCCCGCCGCGCCGGCGGTGGCAAAGAAGCCGATAACGGCCTGGATCAACATCGCGGCCGCGGCGAAGGGAGCCGCCTTCACGGGATCGACGGTATGGGCGCTGATGCCGCCCGCGTTTTTCAGGAATACGACCAGCACCATCAGGAACGCAATCCCGTTCAGGTAGATCGCCACTTTCGCGACCAGGTGAATGCCCTTCGCTCCGACGTACGCCATGGAGTAACCCCAGACCACGGCGATGATGGTGAACGCCGCGCTTCCGGGCTTGGCAGTGGAGCCTAGGCCGGTGAGAATGAACTGGGCCGCGAAGTACGTGCCGACCGCGAACCACCCGATTTGCAGCAGGCCCATCAGCAGGCCGGGCATGAGATATCCGCCGGTGGTTCCGAAGGTGGAGCTGCCGACGACGTACAGAGGCAGGCCGGTTTTCATGCCTAACATGGCGGGCGCGTAGTAGTACAGGGCGTAGCTGAGGAGTCCGGCCACGGCCAGGGCGAGCATGCATACGGCGAGGCTGGCGCGATCGATGGTATTCGCCGCCAGGCCCTGGTAGAAGGCCACCCAAAGGAAGATCCCGGCATAGGTGGGCGCTGTGTTGGTGTACCATGGACCGCGGTTCGTGGCGGGGTTGGGCACGGCTTTCGCAATGTAGTCGGGCAGCATCGTCACGTATGCTACCACGTGCGAACACTGGCGTCGCCAAGAGTGGCGACGCAGCACTCACGGGTGCGTGCGCCACGGCGGCTGGATTAGATGCCTTTGCGCCAGTCCGGGTCGTCCCAGGGTTTCAGGCGGATCGAGAAGGGATCGCAGGCCCAACGCACGGGTCTTCGGATTCCGTTCTTGGTTTCGAGTTCGGCTTTGAGTAGAAGCGTGCCTTGGCGCAGCGAGGCGGGGAGGAGGAATGACGCCTGGCGGGTGCGGCCTCCGTATGGATGGCCGGCGTCCAGGCCTCCCGCTGCGATCACCTTGCCGTCTTCCGACTGAAGCGAGAGGCGAAGGATTCCGGGTACTCCGGCTACTCCGTCGTTCACCAGGGCGACGATGATCTCGTTCGTGCCATAGCGCTTTCGCTGCCAGATCCAGGAGGGCCGGATGCGGTAGCCCATCTTTTCCCTGAGACGGCGGAAGTCGTGGCGGGAGAGATTGTCCGCTTCGGTCCACAGCGACCAGTAATTCGCCCCTACGTCGAGCGTGTGCAACATCGTGGTTTGCAGCATCGCTGCATCCGCGGCGTCGTAGTGGCGGAAATAGCCGTCCTCGAGAATCGCCGCGAGCCAGGCGGGGCGATTAGCCAGCGCTTCGATCTGCTCCGGCTCCTCGACGAGGATGCTGTCGGAGCGCAGCCAGCAACCGGCGCGTATGCACATGTCGATCACTTCGCGGTTGCCCGCGTTGGATATGTCGGGCTGCGTGTTGACGGCCACCTGCGCTCGGCGGAAGCTTTCCAGCTGCAGCCGCGTGATCTCGACCATGGTGCGCTCGGCCGTAAGGTAATCGGGGAACGGCGTTCGGTTCCCGCCGGTGTGTCCTTCGCCCCAGAAGCCGAACTGCATCAGGTCCATCCACTCGATCAGGGGATTGGCGTCGAATTCAGCGGCGAGCAGTTCGGTCAGTTCGCGGAAGGCTTTGCGGAATTCCGGGTGATCGTAGCGTGGCTCGCGGAATTGGCCGCCGATCTCCACCACCGGCACTTTCTCTTGCACGAAGTCCGGCATCGCGAGGTATTGAGGTTGACCCACGGTGTTGGACAGCATCACGCGGAACGCCACGCGCCGACCGTAGCGTTTCGCGGCGTCAAGGGTGAGCGCCCAAACGGGCGAGAGATCCAAACGGCCGGGGCGCTTCTGCACATCGCGCCAGTCGCAACGGATGTAGAGCACATCGACGAAGGGCAGGCGCGCCATCTTTTCGACGTGCGCTTCGAGGGTTTCGCGGCCCGCTCGCGCGGCCAGAGATGGCCCGCCTTCTTCCCACGTGTAGCCGACGAGTCCGAGGCCGAAGTTGGGGACCGGCTCCGGCGAGGGGTTCGGGGTGGCGAGGGTGAACCAGCCTTCGTCTTGTTCGACGCCGAATGGGCCCTGGTTCAGACGATCGGCACTGCGGGGCGCGGGTCCGAAATCGTGGCCCGCCCAGGCCAATCCGCTCGCCTTCAACAGATCGCGGCGGCGCATGTTAGCGCTTCTCCAGTGCGCGCCGGGCGCGATAGTGCGAGAGGTTGCGATCGGGCGCGCGGAGAACTTCATGGAGTACGCGGCGGCCTTCCTCGACGCGGCCGAGTGCGAGCAAGGCCATGCCGGCATCGACGGAATCGCCGGACGCGAGTTTTTCCGCGCGAGGTTTCCAGCCGGTCAGTCCCGCGTCTTTGGCCGCGAGAACGGCGTAGATTCCATTTCCCGACTTGTCGATCAGGCCGCGGTAGTAGTTGAAGCGTGGCTCGTTCAGGAAGGCTTTCAACCCGGCCGCGAACTCGAGACCATCGACGGGTTTGTCGAGCGCGGTTGCATCACCGGCCAGCATCTGTTGGAATCGCGTCTCGAGGTAGACCTCGCCGGCGTTCGCGCCGCCTTCTTCCTTTTCGAAATGGCGATTGCGGAACATTGCTTCGGCTTGCGGGAATTTGCCGGCTTCGGCGTAGCTCAGCGCGAGGTCGAGGGCAAGGGGCGACGGCATCGACGCGCGGTCCGGGTAGCTCTCCAGCACTTTGACGCGCTCTTCGGCGGGACGCTCCAGGATGCTCATTGCCTGCGTGAGGTCGGTGTAGAGTTCGACGTTCGCGGGGTCGGCTGTGAGACCTTCGCGGAACACTTCGACGGCTCCGGCGTCGTCTCTTCTCACCACCAGCAACGCCTTTCCAAGATTTCGGTGGAGGGTTGAGATCTTCGGATTCAGGGCGCGCGCTTTCTGCCATTCGGCGATGGCCGGCTCCGTCATTCCTCCCGAGAAATAGATGTTGCCCAGCAGGAAGTGCGCGGTGGCGTCAGCGGGGTCGCTCACGATCGCGTGTTTGAGCACGGCCATATCGGTTGGGCGGTAGGGGAACACATAACGCGTGGACGTTATCGGCGCTGCGCCGGACAGGCCCAGTTTGTGGCGGCAGTAGCCACGATAGTAAGCGGTGAGTGCGTAATCCTGGGGCAGCGGGGTCCCTGGCTCCGCCTCGTTGGGATCGCCGGCGGGATAACTGCGCGAGAGCAGCTCCAGCGCGTCCGCGTATAAGCCGAGATTCATATACACCACCGCGATCTCGATGACGCGCTCCGGGTCGGATGCCAGGTGACGCCATAGCGCGTCGTCCGCGCGGCCGAGCTTCACCTGCTCGTAGCGAAGGAACGAGTTGGTGGGATCTTCTCGCTGCAGCGCTTCGGCGCGTTCGCGAGCCTGCGCGGGCTGTTTGAGCGAACGCAGCAGGGTGACCTCGATCTCGTGTCCGCGCGCCAGGCTCAAGGCCCGGTCGAGCTTTCCTTCGCGGGCTTCCAACTGCGCGAGCTGCAGGTGCGCGGCGGCGCGGAATTGCGGTTGCTCCTGCGCGCCTTCCCATTGCGCTCGCGCGTGCGCGTCGTCGCCGAGTTGCATGTAGGCGTGTCCGAGGTAGTACTGGATTTCGGGATCGTTGGTGCGCCGCTCCTGCGCGCGTTTGAGGTACGATAGCGCCGATTCGTAATCCTTCAGCGTGACGGCGAGGCGGCCGGCTGCTTTGTTCAGCTCGAAGTTATCGGCGGCGTGTTCGCGGTACGTCCCCATCGCCTTCAGCAGCTCGCCGTTGAGTTCCTGATTTTCGCCGAGTTCCAGCGGGTCGGCGTTCGCGCGGAGTTCGGGCTGCGGCCCTTTGCGGATTTCGGATTCCGGCGTCCAATCGTAGGCGTCTTCGGTGTGGGCCAGGAGAACTTCTCCGTGCGAGTCGCTCAACGAGAACGTCCATTTACGGCCATCCGCGGGAATCGGCATTTCCCGAACAAAAGTATGCCCGGGGTCGAGGTTCGCTTGATCCAGAAGGACACGCATGTTTCCCTCCGCCAAGCCCAGGCGCGCGTTCGCGATCGCATGGTTCACGTTCAGCGCGACCCGCAGCTTCCCCCCCGAGCGAGACATGTACACGACCCCGTGGAGATTCGCCCGAGAGATTCCGCCGATCTCCCGCACGGGCATCCAGTACTCGCTGAACCGGATGACGCCTTGCGGCGGCAGAAAAGCGTACGTCTCCTGATTGCGGAACAGGCCCGCCTGAATCTCCACGTAGCCGCTGTTGTTGTCCGACAGCGCCCTGCGCCAGTCGAGTCCATCGGCATCTACTCCGAAGGACCAGATTTTCTTGCCGGGCAGATCGGCGTAATCGGCGTAGTGAACAACGCCTGTGTTCCAGCGCGGATGCCAGACGCCCATGAAGGGCTCGCGGCTGCCATACACGAATTGGGAGACGGGGCCCGAGGTGTGATTCTTCACGACCGACAGGTCGAGACCCTCGTGATTCACCGGCCAGGTGTCGAGGAACGTGAAGCCGTGGCTGGCGGAAAAACGCATGGGGTAATAGATTTTCGAATCGTCGCCCACTTCGGCGGCGGCGTTGTTCCACCAGTAGTAACGCCGGCGGTAATCGCCGCGATTGTACAGCGTCACCTTTTCTTCCAGTACGGTCGAGCCGGGGCGCAGCACAAGCTCGACGCGCCACTGCATTCCGTACGGGCGGTCGATGTTGCCGACGGTGACGGAGCCGCTGCCGTCCGCGTTCTGGCTCAGCGCGAAATCGACGGGCGACATGGACATCCAGTTGTGCGAGACGGGGAAATTGAACTCGACTCCGAAGGCGGCCCAGGCTCCGCGATGTCCAATCAATTGCTTCTTGAGCGATGGGTTTGCGTAAAACATCTCGCGCCCGCTGATCTTGTCCGTGCAACTGTAGACGTGGCCGCCGATGTCGGGCAGCACGGAGCATTTCAGGTACTCGTTCTCCAGGTACAGCGCGCGCAGGTCGCGCGGGACTCTGCGGCCCGTCATGTTGCTTCGAAGCGTGTAGGGGTAATTGAAGCGCGTGGTCGCGTACTGGTCGAAGGGAGGATTCGGGTCGGGTAGTCCCTCTTCGGACACCGGAATGGTGAGCTTTCCGGACCAGACCTTCACTTGTCCGAAAACCGCCGTCGCGAACGCCAGAAGTATGACAACTCGTTTCACGACCGCTACGTTATCATGGCTCAAGTGTTCCGCATAGCGTGTGTGCTCGCTTTGATCGCGGGGTTGTCCGCCGGCGCCAGAAACGACGCTTGGACGGTGATTGGCCCTGGCGGGGGTGGCGCGCAGTTTTTCCCGGCCGTTAGCCCGCACGATCCGAATTTCGTGATCGAGTCGTCCGACATGACGGGTTCGTATCTGACTCGCGACGGCGGCAAGAGCTGGCGCATGATCAATCTGCGCGGCGTGCCGCTGTTCTTTGTGTTCGATCCCTCGGATGCGAAAACGTTGTATGCGCAGACGATCGGCTTATGGCGCAGCAGGGACGCGGGGACGACGTGGGAGCTGGTTGCCCCGGACCCGACGGACGTCACTGGGATCTCGGCCATCGACGATCACGGCGACGAGGAGATCCAGACGGCCGGTGGCTCGGGAAGCGTCGTGGCCCTGGCCGTCGATCCGAAAGATTCGCATCGGCTGTTCGCCGTGTTTTCGGCGCGGGGACGGCAGTCGCTGCGGAGATCGGACGATTGGGGACGAAGCTGGGCGGTGGTCGAGGGAGAGATTCCGGCCCGGTCGAATCGGCTGTACATCGATCCGGAATCGAGGGCTGTCTACATCGTTGGCGCTGATCGTGTCGCCGTGCTCGCGGGCGGATCGATGCACGCGGGCGCGGCGGCGGGCGTGACGTTCGTCGATGCGGCGGCGGGATTTCCCGGACATGGCGCGAAGCCGGTGATCTACGGCGCGGCGCGCTCGGCCGTGTATGTTTCACGCGACGGGGGCGCGTCGTGGGTGCGGACTGCGCCGGCGCAGCGGTTGCAGGCGATTGCAACGTCTTTGCATCACCCGGAGGTGGCTTACGTCAGCTTCGGATCGCCGGGACTGGGCGTCGCAAAGACGACGGACTTCGGCGCCACCTGGAGCTATCCCTGGAAAGAGACGGCCAAGAAAGCGGCGAACGTCGATGACGGCTGGGTCAGCGCGCGGTTCGGCCCGGGCTGGGGCGAGAATCCGCTGTCGCTGGCCGTCGCGCCGGGGAACGCCGATATCTGTTACGCCACCGATCTCGGCCGGACGCTTCGCTCTCTGGACGGCGGGGCGACGTGGACGGCCGCCTATACGCGACGCGGGCCGAATGGCGATTGGACGACCACCGGCCTGGATGTGACGACCAACTACGGCGTCCACTTCGACCCGTTCGATGCCAAGCATGTCTTCATCAGCTACACCGATATCGGGCTGTTCGGGAGCGACGACGGGGGCTCAAGCTGGCATAGTTCCACGGTCGACGGCGTGCCGCGCGATTGGGTGAACACGACCTACTGGGTGGCGTTCGATCCGGATGTTCGCGGCCGGATGTGGGCCGTCATGAGCGGGACGCACGATCTGCCGCGCCCGAAGATGTGGCGGCGGACTTCGCCCTCGAGTTACAAAGGCGGCGTGGTCCGCAGCGACGACGGCGGCCGGACGTGGCGCGCGATGACCGCGGGGATGCCGCAGACCGCGGCCACGCACATTCTGCTCGATGCGCGCAGCAAAGCCGATGCGCGGGTTTTGTATGTCGCGGGGTTCGGCAAAGGCGTGTTCCGGTCGAGCGATGGCGGGAAGACGTGGCAGGCGCGGAATGCCGGGCTGCCCGGGCCCGAGCCCTTCGCGTGGCGTTTGGCCCAGGATCGCGACGGCGTGTTGTACGTGATCCTCGCGCGGCGGAGCGACGATGGGAGCATCGGAACGGACCGCGATGGTTTCCTCTACCGGTCGCGGAATTCGGGAGAATCGTGGGAGAAGGTTCCGCTGCCGGCGGGGGTGAACGGGCCGAATGGGCTCGCTATCGATGCCGCGGATCCGAAGCGGCTGTACCTGGCCGCCTGGCGGCGGAATGTGCCGCAGGCGGCGGGCGGTGGGGGGGGTTATGTGTCGGCCGATGCGGGCGCCACCTGGCGGCAGACGCTTTCGAAGGACCAGCATGTTTACGATGTCACGGCCGGCGGGGGGGCGCTGTATGCCTGCGGGTTTGAGTCTTCGGCGTGGCGCTCGACGGATGGCGGCGAAACCTGGCGGCGCATTCGCGGGTTCAACTTCAAGTGGGGACATCGGGTGATTCCGGACCCTCGCGATGCGTCGATGATTTTTGTGACGACTTTTGGGGGCAGCGTTTGGCATGGTCCGGCAGTTGGGGATGCGCGGGCCGCGGAAGATATCGTCACGCCGGTGGCGGGGTTCTCGCACTAAAGACAGGCGTCGCACGATTGCGGGCGCCACGTCACTTGCGGTGTGGAATTTGCATCCTTAGTTAACGAAGGCCAAACAAGGTGCGAGACAAGTTTCCGTTGCATGTACTGTGCGCAGTCGACTTCAGCGATTTGTCCGCCGAGGCGGTCAAACTCGCAGCGGTGCTGGCCAAGAGCGCCAACGCGCGCATGACCTGCATCCACGCGCGTCCTGTCGATGCCCCGGTGTATTTCACCGGAGCAGCCGTCGCTGAACTCGACCGGCAGCGCCGCGATTCCCTGGTTCAGGACCACGCGGCGGTTCAGTCGTTTGTGCAACGTATCGCCGGCGCCCAGGACATCGACGTCCAGGTGGGAGAGGGCGAGCCGGCGGATGTCATCCTCGACATCGCCGGTGAAACCGGCGCGGACCTGATTGCCGTCGGTACTCGCGGACGTTCTGGGGTTGGCCGCTTATGGCTGGGCTCGGTTGCCGAAGCTGTCGTCCGCAGCGCACGGGTTCCGGTCCTGGTTGTGCCCAAGGCGGTAACCGACCCGAAATCCGGCTCGGTCGTCTGCGCGGTGAGGAATTCCGAGATCTCCCGTACGGTGTTGAACCGTTCCGCCCTGTTGGCTAAAGCGCTGGGGGCCGAACTCGTGGTCGTGGACGTCCTGGATGTCGGGCAAACCGGAAGAACGGAGCGGGATCTGTGCGCTTGGGCGTCAGCCGAGTCGGGCTGTGAGGTCCGGTACGTTCAGAAAACGGCGGTCCTGCGGGGCGGGTTTCTTGAGCAGTTGGGTGGGATGGGTGCCGACCTCATTGTTCTCGGGCGCACCGAGGAAGGCTCGTCGATCTCCGACGCCCTACGGCACACACCGGCCCCAATCCTTTTGATACCGAAAGAATATGCAATCGAAGCTGCTATACCAGGTGACATCCAGCAAGCCGTTGGATGAGATCGAGAAAGCTCTGAATGAGTCGGCTGCCCGGCACCAGTTCGGCGTACTTGCAGTGCACGACTTGCGCCAGACCATGGCCAAGAAGGGAGTCGCTCTGGCGATGGATTGCCGCATCTACGAGGTCTGCAATCCGCATCAGGCCAAACGCGTGCTCGAGGTGGACGGCGCCATCTCGACGGCTCTGCCGTGCCGCATCTCCGTTTACGGCAGCGGCGGCTCATATACAATCGCCACGATGCTGCCCACCGCAATGATGCAGGCCTTCGGCGAGGCGGGCGTCGAATCGGTGGCCGCCGAAGTCGAGGAGGTGATCGTGGCGATGATGAACGACGCAGCCGGGTAGGATGGTAGTCGGCTGTCCTCATGCAACTGACTGGCGCGATAAATAACCAATCGATCTCCCGACGTGGGTTTCTCCAGACGGCAGCCGTTCTGGCCGGCGCATCCCGCCCCAGGCTGGCTTACGTCGGGACCTACAGCTCGCCGCAAGGGGCCGAGGGCAGCAAGGGCAACGGGCAAGGGATTTACCTTTTCGAGATGGACCCGGCCAGCGGCGCTTTGAAGCAGCGCGAGGTTTTTGCGAACGATTCGAATCCGTCGTGGCTGGCCTTGGATGCGTCTCGAAAGCACCTGTACGTTACCAACGAGACCGCGGCGGGCTCCGTCTCCTCATACGCCATCGAACCCGGCGGGCGGCTGACTCTGCTCAACACCGAGAGCTCGCAGGGGGCCGGTCCGTGCCACCTGAGCGTGCATCCGTCGGGCCGGCACGTGCTAGTCGCGAATTACGCGGGCGGGACTTTCGCGGTGCTTCCGATCCGGCCCAACGGCGAGGTCGGCCCCGCCACCGACGTCAAGGTGGAGCGCGGGGACACGGGGCCGATCCACGCGGCGAGCGCGCCTCCGGGAAGCTTCGCCATCAGCGGACACGAGCGGACCCACGGGCACATGATTCAAACCGATCGGTCGGGGCGATTCGTTTTCGGCGCGGACCTCGGGCTCGACCGGATTCTGGTCTGGAAATTCGAGAACGGCAAGCTGATTCCCAACGATCCGCCGTCCGTCGCGCTGCCGCCCGGAGATGGACCGCGCCACTTCGCGTTTCATCCCAACAGCCGGTGGTTCTACTCGCTTCAGGAAGAGGCGTCGACGCTAGCCGTGTTCGACTACGACGGCGCGAACGGAAAGCTGACGGCGAAGCAGACGCTCTCGACGCTGCCGAAGGGATTCGCGGGCACGGACTACACGTCGGAGCTCTTGATTTCGCCGGACGCGCGGTTCGTCTACGCGGCGAACCGGCTGCACGACAGCATCGCATGGTTTGCCATCGGACGGGAGGGCACGCTGAAGCTCAACGGCGAGTGCTGGACTCGCGGAGACTACCCGCGAAGCTTCAGCATCGACCCTGCGGGGGAATTCCTGTATTCCTGCAATCAGCGCGCGGATGCGCTCGCCTGTTTTCGCGTGAACCGGCAGACCGGCGCATTGACGTTCACCGGGCAGTACACGCCGGTGGGCACTCCGGCGATCATCCTCTTCTTAACCTAAGTGCCCGTGCGTCGGGCTCACACAGCCGGTGGCAGGCCTGACCCAAAACCGCCGTCCACCGCCATCGAAGCGCCGGTGACGAACGAAGCGTCGTCGCTGGCTAGGAAGACGGCCATGCGGGCGACCTCCTCGGGCCGGCCGATGCGCCATAGCGCGTGCAGTTTTCCGGCGGCGGTGCGGGCGGCCGCGGGGTCCGGTTGCGCCTGGAAGTAACCCTCGGCGAGGCCCGCGTCGATATATCCGGGACAGATGCAGTTCACCCGGATGCCGTCCTTGCCGTGGTCGATGGCCATGGCTTTCGTCAGGCCGATGATGCCGGCCTTGGTCGCGCAGTAGCCCGCGCACACGGGCTCGACGAAGTACCCGTTCACCGACGACATATTCACGATCGCGCCGCGCGTTTTCCGCAGGTGCGGGATGAAGTATTTCGAGCAGAGGAAGACGCCGCCGAGGTTGACGGCGAGCTGAGCGTTCCACTCTTCGAAAGTCGTATCCTCGACGGTTTTGTTGACCTGGATGGCGGCGTTGTTCACGAGAACGTGAATAAAAAAGAATGTGTCAAGGGTCGCGGCCGCGAGTTGCCGGACCGATTCCGGATCGGAGACGTCGGTGCGGACCGCCAGGCCCGTACCGCCGAGCGCTTCGATGTCGCGTACGGTCTGCCGCGCTCCTTCGACATGGATGTCGGCCACCACCACGCGCGCGCCCTCCCGCGCGAATTCCTTCGCGCAGGCGCGGCCGATGCCCGAGCCCGCGCCGGTGATCACGGCGACGCGCTGATGCAGCTTCATCTCGCCACCGCCGCGCTGACGCGATCGAGAGCGGCGACCAGCGACTTATCGATCAGATCGCACATCTCGTCGATCTGCTCTTCGGTGGCCGTCAGGGCAGGCGCCACGGCAAACCAGGAGGGATCGACGCGGAGGATAAGACCGTTGTCGAGCGCGATGCGCTTCAGCGCGTTGCCCAGCTCGGGGAAAGGCTCCATGGTCCGCGTGTCCCGCACCAGTTCGACTCCGCGGAGAATGCCTTTGCCTCGCACCTCGCGCACTACGCCGTGTTTTTTGAGGCGCTCCAATCGCGCGGTCAGATAATCGCCGAGCGCCACCGCGCGCTCGTCCAGTTTCTTCTCCACGATTTCATCCACCACGGCGATTCCGGCCGCGCAAGCCAGCGGATTGCCGGCGAACGTGTGGCCGTGCGCGAACTGAACTTCGTCCTCGGGCCGGCCCCAGAACGCGTCCGCGAAGTCCTCGCGCGCAATCATGGCCGCCACCGGAATCGCTCCATTCGAGATTCCCTTGCCGCAGCAGATGATGTCGGGAGTGACGCCGTATGTCTGGGCGGCGAACATGCGCCCGGTCTTGCCGAAGCCGGTGATCACTTCGTCGAAGATCAGGATCACGTTGTGGCGGGTGCAGATGTCGCGGATGATTTCGAAATACTCGGCGGTCGGGGTGATGATGCCGCCGGTGTTCCCGACAGGCTCGACGAGGAAGCCGGCCACGGTATCCGGATCCTCGTTGACGATGACGTCCTCCAGGGCGCGGGCGGCGAACCGGTTGCACTCCTCCCAGGAGCTGAAATACGAGCGGTAGTGCGTGGGAGGAAATACCTTGACGAAACCCGGCATCTGCGGCTCGAACTTGGTTTTGCGCTTGCCGGTGCCGCTGGCGGCCATGGCCGCGCCGGTGCCGCCGTGGTAGGCCTGATAGCGGCTGATGAACTTGTACTTGCCGGGATGGCCGGTCTGCTTAAAATACTGGCGGACGAATTTCATGGCCGATTCGGTGGCTTCCGATCCGCCGCTGAACGGCTTCACATATTTGAGATTGCCGGGCGTCACCGAGCCGATTTTTTCGATGAAGTCGAGGGTGACGTCGGCGATGCCGTGCAGCGGCGGCGCGAACGTCATGCGTTCCATTTGCCGGCGCATGGCTTCAAGCACGCGCGGGTTGCCGTGCCCCAGCGACGCGACGAAGATGCCGCCGATCGCGTCGAAATAACGGCGGCCTTCGATGTCCCAGTAGTACACGCCCTCGGCGCGATCGAAGACGACGGGATGCTCCAAGAATGCGGAGGTCTGCTGGTAATCGAGAAAGGTGCGCTTGAGCAGGGCCTCGCGGCGGGGATCGATTTTCATTTCTCTTCTCCTGCCTTTGAGACCAGCGTGAACACGGCCTCTTCGGGCAAGTCCAATTTTAAGATGCCGGAGGGCGCGCGGAAGGAATCGACTTTCACGCAATCGTGATCGCGCGATGTGACGTACAGGTCCCAGGACTGGAACACCGGGGCGGGAACCGTCACTTGCACTTGCCGCGGTCCGCTGTCCTTCACTCCAACTACGATCAGCTTGCCGGATTGTCCGTCGCGGAAGGCCGACGCCGCGATGGCCGCGGAATTAGGCGAAGCCTCGATCCTGCGAGCTCCGGGCAGCACGAACCGGTACAGTTGTTTCGCGGCGTAGTACCGCTTCTTGGGCGAATACTGGTGATCGTCGTTACGGATCAGGCCGTAGTAGGTCATTGCGCGGTCGTGCTCGTGAAGATTGTCAAAGGCGTCCCAGAACAGCGCGGCGCGGGCTCCTTCGTTGATGGCGCGCAACGCGCGGCGGCGCAGAGGGGAAGCGCCGCCAGCAGGGCCGTCCGCAGAAATTTCTCGCGATGAGGAAGCATAGAAAGGGAAGTTTATCACTCGCTCACTTGTGGAATTCGAGAATCGTTACACTGGCGCGAGGGAACGTGTGCGCAAGTGCCTGCGCCGTGGGAATCTGCGATTCAGCGGGCTGTACCGCATCCGTTTTCGATTCGTCGTTGAAGTGGTACATGGTTGGCGCGGCGAGCGTCACCACCCGGGTGAGTGGACCAGGTTGGAAGCCGTGCAATTCGATGCGGGCGCTCAGGTCCCGTTCCAAGCGCCGGTTCACGCAATATAGCGTGAGCCGATCGCCGCTCTCGCTGCGAGCCTTCGCCTTTTTCCGGCGGGGGCCGGACTTCGCGTCGACCAACCTGCGCGTGTAGGTCTGAACGCCGATGTAATCATCAATGCGCGCTGGCGATCCCGAGCGCGATCCGGTCCGGACGGCTAGTCGTCGGCGATCGCCAGGGTCGCGCCCACGGGGAATTTCCAAAGCCCCGATTTCAGCGCGTCGAATGCCCGCAGGTGCGCCGTGAGCATGTTGTTCGCGGTCGCCGGTCCGGGGTCCGCTGAGAAGGACGAACTGAAGCGTTCGGACCCGGTAGCTCGCGCGGCTCTGGTGCTCATGTCGGCGAAGGCCTGCCTGGGCAGAAACGCCGGCCGCCAACCGAGCAGCAGCGCGACATTCGGCTCGTTGAAGGTACACGCGGCGCCCGTGAGGTCGCCGATACGCCTGGTTGCGAATTCGGCGAAGCGGGCGAAGCGATCCACTGTCTCCGGGTTCTCCCAGCCGCCCAGCGCCGCGACCCATCGCGGCACGGTGAAATGCGAATAGGCCACCGTGGCGCAGCCCCAAAGGAACTTCGGCGGAAAGGTTTCGGCCGCCGGAATGAACGCGCGGCGGCTATCCATGCCCTGACTATCTAACCGATGACGCCTCACCGATTCGCGACGAGTTTGGCGGCGCGCGGCGCGGCCGCCGCTTCCAGGAGAAACGCGGCGGCTTCATTTACCGATTGCCGCGCCTCCGGCATCAGCGCTCCGGCAAGCTGCCACGCGTGCGGAACCACCGGCCAGATCTTCAGTTCCACACGAACTCCGGCGGCGCGGGCCCGCGCCGCCAGCCTTGTCGAGTCGTCGCGCAGCACTTCGTCCGCCCCGACGTGAATGAGCAGCGGCGGCAGATTCTCGAGATTGGCGTACAGCGGCGAGGCGAGGGGATTGCGAGGATCGGCGTCGCCGAGATAGATCCGCGCACTGGGGCCAATGTCCTCGCCGTGGAACATGGCGCAACTGTGGTTGTTGTCGAGCAGCGAGTCGCCGGTGGCGGCCAGATCGGTCCAGG
The DNA here is from genome assembly GCA_025353165.1 of Acidobacteriota bacterium. Classification (GTDB taxonomy): domain Bacteria; phylum Acidobacteriota; class Terriglobia; order Bryobacterales; family Bryobacteraceae; genus TMP-7. The sequence goes on from JANXRE010000035.1 coordinate 14,883, forward strand.
CCGAGAACAATGCGGCGGCCGCCGGCGGAGGAACTTTCTTGCTGCGCAGCATCAGCGCCACCGACAGGCCGCCGCCGGCGGAATCGCCCGCCACCACGATGTTTTCCGCGGGGGCTTCCGCCAGCAGCGCCCGGTAGGCCGCGTAGGCGTCGTCCAGCGCCGCGGGAAACACATGCTCGGGCGCGAGGCGGTACTCGGGAGCGAACACGCGGAAACCCGCGCGCGCGAATGCGCACGTAATCGGCCGGTGCGTTTTGGGCGAGCAGGCAAAGTATCCGCCGCCGTGCAGGTAGAGCAGGGTGGCTTGCGCGCCGGAGCCTTCCACCCACTCTCCCGGAATCGCTCCGGCATGGCCTGGCGTAACCCGGATGCCCGGAGGGATCGGATAAGGCGGAGTGATCCAGAGCTCTCGAACCGTGGCGATGTCGCGCAGCCCGTGCAACTTGTGTTTCAGCCGCGCCCGGACAAGGAGCGCTCCAATGTGAGCTTGCAGGCTGGCCATCCGTCCTCAGCATAGCCGCAATGAGTCCGCATGGTTGTCCCGTGTACTCTTGAGAGAATATGGTAGAAATATCCGTTGGATTGATCGGATACGGAATCGGCGGTTTGATATTCCACGCGCCGTTCCTTGCCGTGGCTCGCGGACTGCGCCTGGAGGCGATCGCCACCAGCCGCCGCGCCGAGGTCGAGCGCGACTTCCCGTCGGTCCGCGTGCATCCCAATGCGGACGCGCTGGTTCGAGATCCCGGTATCGCCCTCGCCGTCGTTTCGACGCCGTCGGACACGCATTTTGAGATCGCGCGCGCGGCGCTGGAGGCCGGGAAGCACGTGGTGATCGATAAGCCGATGGCGATTACGGTCGCCGAGGCGGACTTTTTGATCGAACTCGCGCAGAGCCGCGGACGGGTATTGAGCGTGTATCAGAACCGGCGGTGGGATGGCGATTTCCGGACCGTTCGCCGGGTCATTGAGGAGGGCCGGCTCGGCGGGATCTACCATTACGAGGCTCATTTCGACCGCTTCCGGCCGTCGATCAAAACAGGCTGGCGCGAACAGGACGGACCAGGCTCCGGAATCCTGTACGACCTCGGATCGCACCTCATCGATCAGGCGCTGGTTCTGTTCGGTATGCCGGAGGCGGTGACGGCCGATGTGTTCTTGCAGCGGCCGGGCGCGCGTTCCGTGGACTATTTCCATCTGGTGCTCGAATACGGGAGCAGGCGCGTGGTCCTGCATTCGTCCAGCATGGCGCGCGAGCCCGGCCCGCACTTCGCCGTGCATGGAGACGGCGGCTCCTTTCTGAAGTACGGCATGGACCCGCAGGAGGACGCGATCATCGCGGGCGGGCGGCCCGGGCGGCTGGGCTGGGGCCGGGACGACCCGGAGCAGTACGGTCTGCTGGTGCGCGCCGACGGAACCGCCTCCCGCATCGAAACGTTGCCCGGTGGTTACGAACGGTATTACGAAGCGATGGCTGCGTGTTTATTGGAGGGCGCGCCTGTCCCCGTGGACCCGATGGATTCGCGAAACGGATTGGCGATCATTGAGGCGTCGCTGCGGAGCGCGAGAGAACGGCGGACGATTCGGCTTAACGGAATGTACTACAATGTAGTGCATGAAGACCGAGGTATATAGCTGGCGTGTCGCGGAGGAGTTGAAGACGGAGTTAGAGCGCGAAGCGAGACGGCAAAAGCTATCCCTTTCCGCGGTTCTCGATCTCGCTGCCCGCGAGTGGCTTCACAAGAGCGGCGCGGAAGCCGGGTCGGAAGAGGAGCAACAACTCCTCCGGCAATCGGCGGCCAAATGCATCGGATCTTTCGCCGGGGGAGATGCATCGCGATCCAAGAACGCCCGGCAATCCGTGCGGGAGCGCCTGCGGCGTCATCATGGCCGCTGACGCCCTCATCGATACCGGCGCAATTCTGGCGCTGCTGGACAAAAGCGATAGCTGGCACCGGATCTGTGCGGAATCGTTCGATCTGCTCCGGCTGCCGCTGATGACCTCCGAAGCGGTGCTGACGGAAGTGTTCCACCTGGTGGGCGACAGCGCTCATGAGATCGAGGCCGCGTGGCGCCTGGTGCGCTCAGGCGCGATCGTGCTGGCAGCGATTGAGCACTCGGAACTTCCGGCCATTCACGCGCTGATGTCGCGCTATTCCGATTGTCCGATGGACTTCGCGGATGCCACTCTCGTGTACCTGGCAAAGCGAGAGAATCTGTCGACCATCTTCACCGTGGATCACGCGGACTTCCACACTTATCGAATGGAAGGCCGCCGCCGGTTCCGTGTCCTGCCCGCGGGCCGGCCGTGACAATTTGCTAACGCCGTTTCTCGGCGCATAGCCGCACCAACCGGCTGTTCTGCATTCCGAAATCCATTGGGCGCGTTCTCACTCTCCTCATGGAAGTACTCCGCCACAACGATGCCTCCGGGCGCCAGGGCCCGGATGACCCGCTCGGCGTTGCCGCGGATTTCAACATAGCTGAGGGCGATGAGATCCCACTTTGCAATGCCATGTCGAAGTCGCTGTCCTTCGCAATCGACGCGTTCAGCTTGACGCCGGCTTTCGCCGCCATATCTCCGGCAAGCGCCATGCGAATTGGAAGCGAGGATCCGGTTCCACCTCTCGATCTTGCAGCGTTCGCCGGCTTTGCCGATTTGGCAGTGTCCTGATCGTTAAGGATACGAGGCGACGCGCTTTGCTCTCTTCAATTGTTGCTGGCTGGGAGGGGCCTGCCCGTAGGAGCGGAAGGCGAGCGACAAGACGATCAAAAGACCGCATTTATGCGAACGGATTTTCGTCCGCGCTGGGGCCGTAGACGGACGGCACTGGGACGTCCAACTCCCGCAGATAGACGGTCAATTGGCCGCGGTGATGATATAGATGATTGAACAGGATCGTGCGCAGCAGGCCCGCGCGCGGCACCGTCAATAATACCTTGTCGCCCATCGAAAGCGTCCACATCCCTGCCATTTTCGCGTCGTCGAAGCTGCCGATCACTTGTTTTGCCTGCGCGACACCGGCATCGAACTCCGCCAGAATTGCATCGAGAGTGTCGGGCGGTGGAGGCGACGTGAACTGCGACATGTCCATCCCGTCGAGTGTCGCCATCTGAGCGATGCCGCCGGGGAGGGTGGCGATGTGATGCGCCAGTTGCCCGAGGTGCATCGACTTCGTGTGCGGCTTCCAGGCCAGCTTATCCGCGGGGACGCGGGTCAGGACGTTGCGCGTCGTCCCGCTCTCCTGCTCGAGTTCCATGATGAAGTGATCGGCAATTGACATTGTTCCCAGCTCCTTGTGCAAGGATACAATGAACGAGATCGTGACGCCTGAAACCATTGTCGATGGCCTGGTCTTTCCCGAATGCCCGCGATGGCGCGACGGCACGCTCTATTTCTCCGACATGCACGACGGGGTGGTGTGGAAGGTGGTCCCGGGCGAAGCGGCGGTCCGCGTGGCGGACGTTCCGTCGCTGCCCGCGGGACTCGGGTTCGCTCCGGACGGCTCGCTCCGGATCGTCTCGATGTTGGATCGCCGCCTGTTGCGGCTGACGCCCGATGGGCTCGCGACGGTCGCGGATCTGAGCGCGTTCGCCTCGCACTTCACCAACGACATGGTGATCGACGACGCCGGCCGCGCTTACATCGGCAACTTCGGATTCGACCTGAATCACGGCGAATCGCCGCGGTCGACGGTTCTGCTGTGCGTGGCGCCGGGCGGCGAAATACGCGCCGTCGCGGACGATGTGCTGTTCCCCAACGGAATGGTAATCACGCCGGATGGAAAGACGCTGATTCTTGCCGAGACGTTCGGCTTTCGTCTGACCTCGTTCGACATTCAGCCGGATGGCGGGCTGGCGAATCGCCGTGTGTTCGCGCCGCTTGGCCGGGTCAACCCCGACGGCATTTGTCTCGACGCGGAAGGAGCCGTCTGGGTCACCTGCCCGGGCGCAAACCAGGCGATCCGCGTGAGGGAAGGCGGCGAGATCGCGCAGACCATTCCGTTGCCCGGGCGGGATTCCTTCGCCTGCATGCTGGGCGGCGAAGACCGCCGGACCCTTTACATCTGCACGGCCCCGCACTTCCTTCCGGATGTCACCAAACCCGCGCGGGCGGGACGAATTGAGGCAGTGCGCGTTGAGGTGCCAGGCGCGGGCCTGCCCTGAGGAGCAACATGTTTTTCCGATTTGTCGTTACGGTCTTTGCAGTGGGCGTTAGCTGCTACGCGGCCGCCCTGCGCGCCGGCGTCGCCAAAGTGGATATCACGCCCAGCGGCAGCGAATTGCTGTGGGGTTTCGAAGACCGCACGACGCCGGCGAACGGCGCCATCGATCCGCTGTACGCGCGGGTTCTCGTGCTCCAAGCCGGGGGCAAGCGCCTGGCTCTGGTCACGCTGGATCTCGGCAGAAGTTTCGGTCCCGCCTCGCTGCGGCGTCTGCGGGAATCCGCGGCCCGTTCGAGCGACATCTCCTGCCTGCTGGTCACGGCATCGCACACGCACAGCGCGCCGGTGATTCGCGACGATTACCCGGGCGAGCCGCCGGCGTGGGAGAAGACCGCGCTCGAGCGGATCGGCCATGCCATCGACGAAGCCGCCGCGAAATTGCAGGACGCGCGGATCGGAACGGGCACTGGATCCGTGTACGTCGCTCACAACCGCCTGCGCGAAAACGCGGACGGATCTATCACTTGGTTTGAGCGCAATCTCACGAAGATCCCGACCGCGCCCGTCGATCCGACTGTCTCCGTCCTGCGTGTGGACCGGATGGATGGAGCACCGCTGGCGGTACTGGTCAACTATGCCTGTCACCCGGTAGTGTTCGGTTCGGACAACCTGCGCTACTCGGCCGATTTTCCGGCCGCGATGAATCGCACCGTGGAGCGCGAACTCGGAGGCAACGTGCTCAGCTTTTTCCTGCAGGGCGCACCCGGCGATCTAAACCCTTACTATGCGGTCACGCCGCTGGAACAGGACGCCGCCCGCTGGCGCGACTGGACCGGAGAGCGGCTGGGTCACGAAGCCGCCCGCGTGGCCAAAGAGATTACGACCAAGGCGAACGCCGCTTCCACGCTCGATTTCCGCGAGGAGACGATCACCGCTCGCCTGCGCTGGAACGAGGATAAGTTTCGCGCCGCGCTGATCAAGTTTCTAGGACCCACAGGGATGGAGGTGTACGGCGCGAAGATCACGCCGGAGTTCTCCGTCCCGCTCACGACCGTGTTGATCAATCGCGACATCGCGTTCATGACTTTTCCGGGTGAACCCTTCGTCGATTTTCAGATGAACTGGCGCGACCGTTGTCCCGTCCGGTCGGCGTTTCTGCTCGGCTACGCGAACGGCTACCTCGGTTATTTCCCCACCATTCGAGCCGCGTCCCTGGGCGGCTACGGCGCTGCCAGCGCCAGCACTTGGCTCGAGCCGGGGACCGGAGAACGGGTGGTTGATCGCGCCGTGATCAAAGTGTATGAGATGCTCGGAGCATTGGGCGATATGCCCGACGACCTGAAGCGCGACGTCTACAAATAGGGTTGATTAGGGTTTATATGGATAACAAATTCAGCCGCCGCGATCTGCTAGCCGGAGCGGCCGCATTCACAATCATCCGCCCGGAGCTGGTTCGCGGAGCGGGAAACGAGAAGCTCAAGGCCGGTCTCATCGGCTGCGGCGGTCGCGGGACGCAGGCGGTGGTCAACATGCTGAGCGGCGATCCGAATGTCGAACTGGTCGCCATGGGAGACATCTTCGAGGATCACCTGGAGGGTGCGCTCAAGAATCTCCGCGACCCGGAGTTTCTCGGTCACGATGTGAAGCAGGTTGCCGATTTCACCGGCAAGCCGGTGAACGAACTCGTGAAATCTGTCGCCGAGCGCGTGAAGGTCGGACCCGAGCAGCGTTTCAGCAGCTTCGACGCTTTCCACAAAGTGCTCGCGTCGGATATCGACATCGTGATGCTGTGTACGCCGCCGGGATATCGCCCGCAGCACTTTGAAGCCGCGATTGCCGCCAAGAAGCACGTTTTCACGGAGAAGCCGATCGCCACCGACCCGGTGGGCGTGCGCCGGTTCATGGCGGCCGCGAAGAAGGCGCAGGAGTTGAAGCTCACCGTTGTGTCGGGCGCGCAGCGCCACGCCGACGCCGAGTACGTCGAGACCGTCAAGAAAATCCACGACGGAGCGATCGGCGAGATCGTGTCGCTCACCGCGCGGTACCTGAGCGGTCCGGTGATGCACGCCGACGCACGCGATCCCAAGTGGGGCGACATGGAGTGGCAGCACCGGAACTGGTACTCCTTCATCTGGATCTGCGGCGACCAGATCGTCGAGCAGCACTATCACAACATCGATTTCATGAATTGGGTGATGGGCGCTCATCCGGTGAGCGTGGTGGCATCGGGCGGCGTGGCCTGGCGTCCGCGCCAGGAACTGTACGGCAATATCTTCGACCACATGAGCTCGGAGTTCGTGTATCCCAACGGCGTGCGCCTGAGCAGTCACTGCCGGCAGTATCCGCGGGCCTGCTACCGCAAGGTCGACGACCTGATCGTGGGAACCAAAGGCCGATCGGATGGGACAGACCTCGGCAGCAAAGGACTCAATCCCTATGTCGTGGAGCACCAGAAGCTGATGGCCAGCATTCGCGGCGACGGGCCATATGTGAACGAGGGGATGCAGGTGGCCGAAGCGACCATGACCTCGATTATGGGACGCGAATCGGCTTATTCGGGCATGGAGATCACCTGGGACATGATTATGAAGTCGCAGCAGGATCTGCAACCGAAGGAGTTCGACTACAAGCTGCCGATGGATGCGCCCACGCTGCCTGTTCCGGGCAAGTACCAGTTCGTCTGACGCCATGCGGAATCGCCGATTCGCCGCGTACGCGTGGGGCGTGCTCGCCTACAACATGTTGGTGGTGTTGTGGGGCGCATTCGTGCGCGCCAGCGGATCGGGCGCGGGATGCGGGAATCACTGGCCGTTGTGCAACGGGGAAGTAGTTCCGCGCGGGCACGCCATCCAGACGATCGTCGAATTCACGCACCGCGCGTCCAGCGGGCTGGCGCTGGTCGGCGTAGTTGTGCTGATGGTCTGGGCGTATCGCGCGTTCCCGCGAAGGCACCCGGCGCGAACGGGGGCGACGCTGGCGGTGGCGTTCATGCTGACCGAGGCGCTGCTCGGGGCGGCGCTGGTCCTGCTGGAGCACGTGGCGCAAAACAAATCGGCCGGCCGGGGCATTTCGATCTCGCTCCACCTGGTGAACACGCTGACGCTGCTGGCCGTTTTGGCGCTGACGGCCTGGTGGGGGGGCGGGCGGCCGGGCTTGGACCTGGGCCGGTGGCGCGGTCCGGCGCGGTGGCTGATCGGGGCGCTGGCGGGCTTCGCTTTGCTGGGCGTGAGCGGCGCGATCGCGGCTCTCGGCGACACGCTGTTCCCCGCCACTTCGTTGTCCGCCGGGATGGCGATGGATGTTTCTTCGGACGCGCACATCTTCGTCCGGCTGCGGGTTCTGCACCCGGTTATGGCGGTGGCGGCCGCGTGTTTGCTCCTCTATGCGGTGTGGAGCGCAGTAAAGACCCGGCCCGATCCGCGGCGGCAATGGGCGGCGCTCGCGCTCACCATAGGCGTCTTCATCCAACTGGTCCTCGGCGCGATCACCATCGGACTGCTCGCGCCGGTGTGGATGCAGATCACCCACCTGTTCACCGCCGACGCGCTGTGGATCGCGCTGGTTTTGTACTCGGCATCCGCCCTGGCCCGCGCCCACTGATTTTCTTGAATTTTCCGTGAACCTTTTGCTTTCCGCTTCGTCTTATGCTACAGATTGTAACGCTACAATGTTTAGCAGACTCAAAAAGCGGAAGCCTCTCAGCGCGCTCGAACAGAGACTGATGGATTACGTCTGGGCCCATCCGGGCAGTACGGCGGATCAGTGCCGGGCGGGGAGAGCGCTGAAAGACTCGACGATCCGGACGGTTCTGCGGCGCCTCGAAGAGAAGGGATACGCGACCCACACCGTCCAGGGGCGTACTTATGTCTATCGCGCAGCCCAGGGGCGGCAGAACGTCGCGGCGGACGCCGTGCGCAACATCGTGGACCGCTTGTGCGGCGGCTCGGTGGAGCAACTGCTGGTCGGGATGGTCGACAACGATGTGATCGACCCGGGAGAGTTGGAACAACTGGCCCGTAAGATCGCGTTAAGAAAAGAGGGGAAATGATCATGCCGTGGCAGCTTGCGGAATGGACGGTTCGAAGCCTCGCTCTGGCGGCGGTGGCGGGCGGATCGCTGTGGCTGCTTGGCGCGCGCGATGTGTCGGTGCGGCTCTCCGTTTGGACGGTGGTGCTCATTGGCGCGCTGCTGATGCCGGTGTTTTCCTGGGTCGCGCCGGCGGTGGAGCTTCCGGTGCCGAGGTGGGAGAGCCCGGCTCCCCCGGCACCCACTCCCTCACTGTGGCGACTCAGAACCGGCGCTTCCGAGCCGAGCGCGTTAGCAAGCGGTCGCACGATCACACCGGTTGCGGAAATCAACTGGGCGGCGCTGGCCACCGGATTGTGGGCCGCCATCGCGGCCGCGATGCTGGCGCAACTGGCGCTCGGCATCTGGTACGGAAGACGGCTGATCCGCTCCGCGACGCCGCTGGATCTGGACGCCGCGGCGCGCGTTTATTCATCGGAATCGGTGCGGGTGCCGATCACGCTGGGGTTGTTCCGGCCCGCGATCGTCCTGCCGCCAAACTGGCGCGGCTGGGAGGAACGCAAGCTGGCGGCGGTGTTGGCGCACGAGTCGGCTCACGTCCGGCGGCGCGATCCGCTGCGGCAGCTGCTGGCTTCCGTGTACCGCGCGTTGTTCTGGTTTAGCCCGCTGGCCTGGTGGCTCCATCGGGAACTGGCAGATCTGGCCGAAGCCGCGAGCGACGACGCGGCGCTGGCGGCGATGCGCGATGAGACGCTCTACGCCGAGATTCTGCTCAACTTCTTCGCGACAACTCCGCGGCGCGTGCAGTGGAACGCCGTGGCCATGGCTATTCAAGGAAAGGCGACAAAACGTATGGAACGAATTCTGAACACGGGACGAAAATTGTCTCGAGGGTTAACGCTCGGCGCGGTTGCCGCGCTCGCGATCGCGGCTGTTCCCGTTCTCTACCTGGCGGCGACGGTTAGCCCGGTGTGGGCGGTGGTGAACGATCAGGCCCCTCCGCCAACCCCTCCGCCCGCTCTGCCGGCGCCGCCTGCTCCAGCGGCGGCTGACATCGGACCGGCGATCGCTCCCGAACCGCCCGAGCCGCCGGAACCACCCGCTGTGGATGGGGACGGCGGCGAACGCTTCGCGATCGTGACCGGCGACGATACGCACACGATGGCCTCGCCCGGCCCGGGCGACCGCGAGCGCTTGCGGGCGTTGCGCAAACAAACGGGCGCAGACTTTCTCTGGTTCACGCGAGACGGTGGGGAGTACATCGTCAAGGACCCCGAGATCCTGGCCCGGGTGCGGCAGGCGTTCGACGCCATCGAACAGCAGGGCAGACGGATGGGCGAGAAAGGACGCGCCGAGGGCGAGGCGGCCCGCAAGATGGCGGAAGAGTTTCGCGCGATGGCGAAGCCGAACGAAGCAGAGATGCGCACACTGGCCGAGCAAATGGCGCGCGAAGCGGCCCGCCTGCAGGAGCAGATCGGCAACGACGAGAACGTGAAGCACGCGGAAGCGCAAATCCACGAGATCGAGAAACAGATGCGGGCGAAGGAAAAGGAATTCTCGGCAATTGAGAAGCAGTTCTCAGCCAAGGAAGGCGACTTCGCCAAGGTGGAGAAGGAACTGGAGAAAGCGATGAAGTCGATGGAGATCGACATCGAGCGCAGCGTGAAGCAGGCCCAGGAGCAACTCAAGTTCCTGGAGGACGAATCTCTGCGCAGCAAGAAGGCGGAGAAGATTATTTAGGCCGGTCCGCTCGCCGCAGATCTTTGAACGGATTGAAACCTTGAGCCCAGGGCGCCGCCGGCTTCCAGAGCGAGTTGCACCTTCACCAGAGAATAGGGCGAGGGTCTTTACTTAGAGGTCTTCCGGTTTCAATCCAATCCCTTTGGCGACCCTCGCCAACATTCGCGGCCCGATCTCGTCTTGATCGTGAAAGGCGAACTCGTAATCCGGCCATTCCAAACGAGTCAGCAGTCGATGAGAGCCACGCTGGCGTTTTACTCGCCAGCCGATCCTTTCGAGCGTGGCAAGAACCCGCCTTGCCTTACTGGCGGGCCAGATGCTCATCTGGAATGGTGAAGGAAACGCCGAGCGAGGCGGAGGCCAATTCGCCGTGCGCAATGTGGTCGGCAATTACCTCGATGGCCAGGCGTTCCGCTTTGCTGATTGCCTCGTCCCGAGTCTGGCCGTAACACAGGACGCCGGGAAGCTCGAGGGCCTCCGCGATCCAGCGGCCATCTTCCTCCCGATCCAGATCGATCGTCAGTTTCACTCTCTTACCGTAGCGGGTGCTCAAACTGCCCAGGAGTAGTCGGCTACCGGGGCTGGGATGGCGTGGGCGGCGCGGGCCCGCATGATCTCCAGGTGGACGGCATCGACCAGAGCGAGCCAACTGGCTTCAATGATGTTGTCGGAGATTCCGGCGGTCGTCCAGGATTTCTCGCCGTCGCTCCACTGGATCAACGCCCGGCACTTCGCGTCCGTTCCGTGGAAGGATTCGAGAACGCGGAGCCGGTAATCCACCAGCTTCACTTTCTCCACGGATGCGTAGAGCGTCGCGAGGGCCTGGCGCAGGGCAAGATCCAAAGCGTTCACCGGACCGGCCGCGGTCGCCGATCCGTTGAGCACCGCGTCCCCCGCTTCCAGCGTCACTTCGGCGTGGCTCTCTTTCCGGTTCGTCATGACTTCGTAGCTGAGCACCGAGAACGGGCGCGCGTTTGGATCCGAGGCTTCGCGCGCGAGCAGTTCGAAGGTGCCGTCCGCCGCGGCGAGGTCGTAGCCTTCTTCTTCCTTCCTGCGGATCTTCTCAAGTAGCTCCCGGCGTGCAGGGGACGGGAGGCGGTCGGGCATGCGGTTTACTACCTTGCGCTGCGTGTTCCCGACGTATTCGGCTTCGGCGCGCGAGCCGACGTAGGGCAGATCCTCCCGGAGGGGGAGATTCGCGGTTTCGGAGAGGAAGCGCGCGAGCGAGTTGAGATGCTCCAGCCTTTCGCGGCCGACCGTCGTGCAGCCGGCTTTCAGTTCGAGGTTGGGGAGGATCGACGATAGATTCGCGCAGCCGCAACGCTCGCCATATCCGTTGAAGCAGCCCTGCACGTGAGTGAAGCCCTGCTCGACGGCGGCGATGGAATTGGCGACGGCCAGATCGCCGTCGTTGTGGGCGTGGATGCCCAGGACCGTTTGCGGGAAGCGCTTGCGGACGGCGGCGCAGATGCGGGCGATGCGGCTGGTCAGCATGCCGCCGCTGGTGTCGCACAGGCAGATCACATCGGCGCCGGCGTCGCGCGCCGTATCGAGGGTACGCAGCGCAAGCTCGGGACTGGACTGGTAGGCGTCGAAGAAATCCTCGGCGTTGAAGATGACTTCCCGGCCGTGGCGCTTGAAAATGGCGATTCGATCCGCATTGAGGCCGCGGCACTCGCTGGAGAGGCAGACGACAGGCGTCCCGGCTTCGAGCAGCACCTGGATGGACGCATCGTTGTCGATGTAGCCGAAGGCGGTGAGCCGCGCGTGCTTCAGCTTCAGATCGCGGGCGCGCTCGAAGAATACGCGGTCGCGTGGATCGACGGCGGGCCAGCCTGCGTCGATGTAGTCGATGCCGAAGTCGTCCAGGCGGCGGGCGATGGCGAGCTTGTCGTCGAGGCTGAACGATACGGTGCTGCTTTGCGCTCCGTCGTGCAAGGTGGAATCGAGGATGAATACTCTCATGCGGTCACCAGGGAAGGCGTGTGTACGCCGGTTGGATGGAGCCAGCGCGCGTATTGGGGGAGGCGGCCTCGGGTGGCGTCGAAATACAGGCTCTTGAGTTGGCGGGCGACCGGACCGATTTGACCCGATCCTATGTTGCGGTGATCCACTTTGACAATGGGCGCGAGCTCCACCGCCGTGCCGGTGAAGAAGGCTTCGTCGGCCTGGTAGAGTTCACTGCGGTCGATGCTCCTTTCTAACACTTCGAGGCGCATCTCGTTTTTCGCCAGTTCCATGATGCTGGCTCTTGTGATGCCTTCCAGGATGTTGTCCGTCGCGGGCGGCGTGACGAGCTGGCCGTTGCGGACCATGAAGAGATTGCAGGTTGCGCCTTCGGCGACGTGGCCGCTTTCGGTCAGGAAGATGGCTTCATCGAAACCGTTGCGGCGGGCTTCGTCGGTAGCGAGTACGCTGTTGACGTAGGCTCCGCAGATCTTGGCTCGGCCGGGGATGGCGTTGTCTTCGACGCGACGCCAGGAGACTATGCCGGCGTGGATGCCCTGGTCGCTTTCCAGGTAGACGCCGAAGGGAATCACCACCACCGCGTAGGCGTCGTTGTTGTCGGGCGCGACTCCGATGCGGGCGGAGGCTTTGTAGGCCAGCGGGCGGGCGTAAACGCTCAAGTGGAATTCGTTGCGGCGGCACAGCTCGGAGGTCAGCTCGACGAGATCGGCCGGGGCGGGCGGGACGTCAATGCGGAGGATGGCGCAGTTCTTTTTCCAACGCTCGTAATGGTCGAGTGCGCGGACCAGGAAGAGATCGCGCTGCGTTTCGTCGTAGTAGCCGCGAATGCCTTCGAACACTCCGGTGCCGTAGTTGAGGGCGTGCGTCAGGATGTTGACGTTGGCTTCCGAGAGGGGGATGAAGCGGTTGTTGAACCAGACGATGGGATTCATGAGTTTACTCCTATACATTCACGGCCCGCTTGCAGGGCGCGGCGATCCAGTTCCAGCCAGCGCTCGGTTTTGACGAGGCGCCGGAGGGCGGAGTCGATGGCCGAGGGCTCGAACAGGCCGGCGGCTCCGAGCATGACGATGTTTCCCGCCCGGGCGTCGCCGAGTTTGTCCGCCATGGCGGTGAATGGTTGGACGATGTAGTTTACGTCTTTGCGGTCCGCGCCCTCCGGCAGTTCGGTTCCGTTGTACAGGACCAGGCCGCCGGGCTCCACCGCGTTCAAGAACTTGTGTAGCGACGGCTCGTTGAGGGCCATCAGGACGCTGGGTTTGGAGACGAGCGGAGAGTCGATCTCGTGGCTGGCGATGCGGACGTGGCAGTTGGAGGTGCCGGAACGCATCTCCGGTCCGTAGGAGGGGAGCCAGGAGACTTCGAGGCCGGCTTCCAACCCGGCTTCGGCTAGAACCTGTCCGAGCATCAGGACGCCTTGTCCTCCGAAGCCGGCTACTTTGATGCGGAGGTCCGCTCCCTTACGGCCGCGGCTCGGAAAGGCGGTCGGAGGCGCGTCGGTGGGCGGTGAGGATTGGGCATGTTTGCCGGCGGCGATCAGGTCGCGGACTGTCTCCAGCGACGGCGCGGGTTTCGGGGCCGGGCGGGGCTGCGCTTCCTTCGTTTTGTCGCGGAATACCGCCAGAGGGTAGACTTTCGTCAGTTCTTCCTCCACCCACTTCTGGGCGTCCTGGGGCTGCATCTTCCAGATGGTCGGGCACGGCGAAAGCACCTCGATCAAGGAGAATCCCAGGCCCTTGGCTTGGGTGTCGAGAGCTTTTTTGATGGCTTTCGCCGCGCCCTGAATCATCTTGTTGTTACCGAGCGCTACCCGCTCAATGTAGACGGGCGCTTCGAGGGAGGACAGCACTTCGGAGATGTGCAGCGGGTAGCCCTCGTTCCAGATGGACCGGCCGAAGGGCGACGTGGTGCTCTTTTCACCCAGCGGCGTGGTCGGCGCCATTTGGCCGCCGGTCATGCCGTAGATGGCGTTATTGATGAAGAAGACGGTGATCGGCTCGCCGCGATTGGCGGCATGGAGGATCTCGGCGGACCCGATGGCGGCCAGATCGCCGTCGCCCTGATAGCTGATGACGATGCTCTCGGGCAGGGCGCGCTTGATGCCGGTGGCGGCGGCCGGCGCGCGCCCGTGAGCCACCTGCACGTTGCCGACGTCGAAGTAGTAATACGCGAAGACGGAGCAGCCCACCGGGCTGACGAGAACGGTGCGGTTTTGGACGCCGAGTTCGTCGATGGCTTTGGCGATCAGCTTATGCACGATGCCGTGGCCGCAGCCGGGGCAGTAGTGAGTCTGGTGCTGGAGCTCCGACTTACGGTCGTAGTTCGAGTAGAAGGCCTTGGCTTTCTGGTGGAGGACATCGAAGTCAGACATGGGCGAGCGCTCCCTTGCGGACTACGTTCAGGATCTCTTCGGCGGAGGGGACGTTGCCCCCGACGCGGGTGTAGAGATGCACGGGTTTGCGGCCTTCCACGGCGAGCCGGACATCCTCGACCAACTGGCCGGTGGAGAGCTCGACCACGGTGAAAGCGGAGGCGGTCCCGGCAAGACTGCGAAGCTGTTCGGACGGGAACGGGAAGAGGGTGATGGGGCGGAGCAGCCCGGCCTGGATTCCTTCGGCGCGGGCCAGGTTCACCACCGATTTCAAGATGCGGGCGACGATGCCGTAGCCCACCAGGATCAGATCGGCGTCTTCGGTGCGGTACTGCTGGAAGCGGACCTCCTCGCGTTGGGCGCGGTCGTACTTGGCTTGCAGGTTGCGGACGTGGCGCTCCAGATCATCGGGCTCGAGGTATAGGGAGGTGAACAGGTTCTTCCGGGTTTCCTCGTTTCCGCGGACGGCCCAGGGCGGCGGCGCGGGCAGGGTGGCCCGCTCGGGGAACTCGACGGGTTCCATCATTTGCCCGATGAAGCCGTCGGCGAGGACGTAGACGGGGTTGCGGTATTCGTCGGCCAGGTCGAAGGCGAGCATGGTGAGGTCGAGCATTTCCTGCACGGAATCGGGCGCGAGGACGAGGGCGCGGTAGCAACCATGCCCGCCGCCCTTGACCACCTGCATGTAGTCGCTTTGCTCGGGGGCGATGTTGCCGAGGCCGGGGCCGCCGCGCATGATGTCGGCGATGACGCAGGGGAGTTCCGCGCCGGCGAGGTAGCTGATGCCCTCCTGCATGAGGCTGATGCCGGGGCCGCTGGAGGCGCTCATGCAGCGGACGCCGGCCGCGGCCGAGCCGTAGAGCATGTTGACGGCGGCGATTTCGGATTCGGCCTGGAGGAACGTCCCGCCGGCTTGGGGCATGTAGAAGGCGGCTGCCTCGGCGATTTCGCTGGCCGGGGTGATGGGGTAGCCGTAGAAGGCCCGGCAGCCGGCCAGGATTGCGCCGCGAACGATGGCGTCGTTGCCTTTGATGAGTTGTTTAGGCATGGGCAGACCTGCGGTAGACGGTGATGGCGCCGGGTTCCGGGCAGGCGAAGAAACAGAGCCCGCATCCGGTGCAGCCGTGGCCGTCATATACGGCTGGATGGTAGCCGCAGTGGTTCAGGTACACCTCGAGGCGGAGGACCCCCGGCGTACAGGACTTCACGCAAAGACCACATCCTTTGCACTCTCCGGCGTCGATGGTGACGTTTCCTTTATCTGGCATAGCTCGTTGTGAAATTTGGGATGGGCAATCGCGATCAACGCCTCGGCTCGCTGGCGCAGAGTCTTGCCGTGGAGATACGCGATTCCATACTCGGTTACCACGTAGTGGACATCGGCGCGGCTGGTGACCACGCCCGCGCCGGGGTCCAGAATGGGGCAAATGCGGGAGATTGCGCCGTTTTTCGCAGTGGATGGGAGCGCGATGATCGCCTTCCCGCCATTGGAGCGGGCCGCGCCCCGGGTGAAATCGACCTGCCCGCCGAAGCCGCTGTAGGGGCTGCCGCCGATGGAGTCGGCGCAGACCTGTCCGGTTAAATCGACCTGAATAGCCGAATTGATGGCGATCATGCGGTCGTTGCGGGCGATTACGAAGGGGTCATTGGTGTACTTGGTGGGCCGCATCTCGAAAATGGGGTTTTCGTTCATGAATTCGAACAGGCGGCGGGTGCCGAGCGCGAAGCCGATGAGGATCTTGCCGCGGTGGATGTTCTTGCGGTCGCCGGTAAGTACGCCGGCCTCGATAAGATCGATGACGCCATCGGAACACATCTCGCTGTGCACGCCGAGGTCTTTATGATCGCGGAGGCAGCCGAGGACCGCGTCGGGGATTCCGCCGATGCCGGTCTGGAGGACCGCGCCGTCGGGGATCAGCGACGCTACGTTGGCGGCAATGCGGCGCTGGACCTCGGAGGGGGGCTCCCTGGGGAGCTCGAGGAGCGGGCGGTCGGTTTCGACGATCGCGTTTACTTTGCTGACGTGGATGAAGCTCTCGCCGTAGGTGCGGGGCATTTGCCGGTTGACCTCGACGATGAGGTGGCGGGCGCAAAGGCCGGCGGTGAGGCCGCAATCGACGGAAGTCCCCAGGCTGAGGAAGCCGTGTTCGTCGGGCGGACTGGTTTGGAGGAAGGCGACGTCGATGGGGAGCTGGCCGGTGCGGAACAGGTCCTCGATTTCGCTGAGGAAGATGGGGGTGTAGTCGGCGCGTCCGGCGGCCACGGCGGGGCGGACGTTGCCGCCCAGGAACATGCCGTTGTGTCGGAAAATGCCCTCGTATTCGGGCCGGGTGTAGGGGGCGTCGCCGAACGTCAGCATGTGCAGGAGCTCGACTTTGCGGAGTTCGGGGGCGCGGAGGACCAGCGCGTCGAGGAGCGGCTTGGGCGTGCCGCAGCCCTCGTGGACATAGACCCGGTTACCGGAGCGCACGGTCTCGACGGACTGTTCGGCGGTCCGTCGTTTGGATCGGAAGTCGTCGCGCCAGCTCATGTTCGGGCTCCTTTCTTTGTAGCACCACTTCTACGTGGGTCCAACAATACTATAGACAATTCGCGGGCGAAATTCAAGTATTTTAGATCCTTATATCTGAATAACATAGACAGGCCGATGGAGGTTCAGGCTGCTTTGGGCCGATCGAAGGGCTCGGAATTCGGCTTGCAGGGCACTGATTCAATGGTGGTTAGGTCCTTCCTGGGTTCGTTTCGTAATTTATGTTTTTGAGCGTCGAGAAGGTCGCGCCAGGCCCTGCGCCAAGTGCGGGCGTGCATGGTTTCGTAGCGCTGGAGGAGTTGAAGGGATTGGGAGTTGGTGGCTGCGCGGCCGAAGGCGAGGGCGGCGCACTCGGCTATCGTGATGTCCTCCCAATCCCCGGCGATCTCTTCGCTCCTGACGTCCAGGACGGACTTCTGGTGAAGCCAGCAGCGGCGCTCGCGCCATTTGGCGGCGGCCATCTGCTCGACGAGGGCGGTTTCGATTTCGCCTTGGGGGTGCAATTCGTCGAAGTAGGTTTGGAGGAGTTGGTCGAATTCAGATTGCTCCTCGGACTTGAGGACGAGGTGCGCGGCGGTGAGCTGGTGGGCGCGGGCGTTCAGCGACGCTCGCTCTTTTCCCTCGGGGGTGGCAGGGCCGTTGGACTTGGCGCCGTTGTTGCGGGCTGCATCGCGCTGTTTGTCGGTCATTATGGCTCCTAATACCATTTTATCGCAGGACTGCTAATAATTGACGGCGCTTTCTATGGATATTACTGATATTAAATGAGTTAACGATTGTGGAGAGGTGTGAATGGCCCATGGCCGAAGGGCACAACGGGGGATGAAAATGGGCGCTACTCGGCGTATGCTGTACTACGTCGAGGGCTGATCAAGGCCGTCGACCGGTTGGCGCTTCCAGCACGTGTGTGAATGTGGTCCGGACGCTTGCAGCGCTCAAGCAGCACAAGGTCCAGCAGGTGGCCATGGAATCTACCGGGGTGTACTGGATCCCGGTGTGGAACGTGCTCGAGACCCAGGCGAGATGATCGGCCTCCTCCAGCGTGACGTCATGCACAACTGCAACATTTGAGCAGCTCAGAAGTGTGAGATGACAATTTCGCACGGGTGCCGTCCTTCCAGGGGGTGAGAGCGCGCAGGCACGATGACCTGGGATACGATAAGGCGTTAGGCCCGAATGGTTCACCACAATTAGGACATTTGCGAAAGGCCTTCCAACGCCACCGGCAACCTGGTCTTCAACAGGCACAAAGCCGGAATCTTCTTCTTTTCTACGCAGTTGAGTGTGGATTGAAGGCGGCTTGGTTGACACGTAATCGACTGCGGGATACGTCGGATATCGAGTCACAGTTGAAAGGGAAGTGGAACGGGCACGATCTAGTATTCTGGACCAAGGAGTTGTACCTGCCTGCCGTGATCACCAACGGAAGCGCCACTTTTCGCTTGAGGTCGGGCAGCACTAAGCTGGGCATCGAACTTGCCCACCAAGTATGGCGGTACGGCGCAGACGTCGAGCCCGCCGATGAAGTCGCGCTTGCGAATTGGCTTGAACAGGTTTGGCAGTGGGCAAAAGGGGAGCTAAGGTTGTGATTCCTCCTGACGTGAGACTGTACACTTGGCTCGATTTTGAGGATGCACTTGGCCAAGCTCTTGAATCCGAGAAGAATTGGCCCGGATGGTTCGTCGATGCCAGGGCTTACTGGGACGGTGTCACCGTCCGTATACGACCGGGATCTGGGCATGATGCCAAGGAGTGGCTGCGAAATGTTTTTGATCCCCGGGTTGCTGAACCCGAACCGAACCTTTTTACGGACCTTCTGATCGCGCTAGAAAGCGTGAACGGTACTCTCCGGACGTTACCGGTGACTCTGGAAGAAACCGATGAGCCTGCACCAGCGCCACGAATTGCGCCGACGTTCGCGCGGCCCGCTCTTGTCCAAGCCGGCCTCCAGGGACCCCCGAAACCAGAGCCGTTTCTAACAGAAGGCCCTCTAGTGTTCGCCTTCCACTCCTTTAAGGGAGGGGTTGGCCGCACCGTGCACGCGATAGCATTAGCACAAGCACTCGCCGAGGCACGCAACTCCGTGCTCCTCGTCGACGCCGACCTGGAGGCACCAGGTATCTCATGGCTGTTAGAGGGTCGACTGCCGAATCCACCCATCTCGTTCGCGGATTTCCTCGCACTCGTTCATGGTGATCCCGAGCCTTCCGCTAGTGATTCGATAGCGTTGGTAGCGTCCCGACTTCAGGATTCCTTACTCAACGGGATGTACGTGTTGCCCGCGTTTCGCTCACCTCGCATGTTTCCTTCGCTTGACATTCGCCCCGAGCATCTTCTTCAGGGTAGAAAGGATCCGTACAGCTTAGTGAACCTTCTATTTTCGCTTGGGCAAGCGCTCGGAGTTGCAGCAATCGTGGTTGATCTTAGGGCTGGACTCTCTGAACTCGCCGCTGGCCTGCTTCTCGACCCGCGCGCGTTCCGGATCTTTGTGACGTCGTTAAGTGGGCAGTCCCTGCGTGGCACCGAATTAGTTCTGGAACTGTTAGCAAAGCGCGCGCCGTCTTCAGATGACTCCCACCCACTTCCGATTGTTGTGTTGAACCAAGTTCCCGCGGACCTTCGTGGGAGCGACGTTCAAACTGCGGTGGAGGAACAGTTGCTGTCGTTGGTCTCCAGCGCCGTCAACAAGGAAGTGTACGCGGCGGATGTGCTGAGGGGGCCGACATGGTTCGACGCCGCCTTACTGACGCTTCCCTCATCGTGGGATGAGGCACTGACAGCCATCAGGAAGAGTCCAGTCCGAGAGACAATTCAACCACTTGTTCATTTGGTGCCATCTCATAAGCGCCCTCCGGCGCTAAGAGTACCAGAAGGAAGCCAAGATCCTTTGCGGCAGAAGCTCGCTGAGACGGCGGGGCGGCTTGTGTTCGCGGAACAAGGCGAGGGCGAGGATTTCCTCCCTATTTCTCCTCTTCGTCGACTCAGTACCGATCATCGAAGCACGTTGCCGGTTTCCGTGGTCGTAGGAGCAAAGGGAGCGGGTAAAACATTCACGTATCTCCAGGTCGTTCGTCGTGAAACGTGGCAGGCTTTCGTCGCAGCTGCGGGTGCAGAGAGGACTAGCGTCGATGCTGTAATATTTCCGGTTCTTCAGCCCAAGAATGTAAGTGGCAAGGCAACGGAGGTCTTAGACCGAGCGCGTAAATCCGCGGTAGACGCGCTGGGTTTGGGTAGCCCGCTTGATTCTTTCAAAGTCCAAGACACGATTCAGGGCTGGTTGAAGGAGAAATACCATGAAGGGCAATGGCGCGAGAATTGGCTTGACTTAATCGCGTGGGCGGTGGGATTCCGTGTCGAACAGAGGGGTGCTGGCAGAGAATTGTCCAAAGAACTCGCGGCCCACGAGAGGTATTTGCTGCTGGTCTTCGACGGCCTGGAGGATCTTTTTCAAGACGTAACGACCGACTCTTCCCAGAAAGTGGCGCTCCGGTCGCTGCTCCAGGATGTACCGAACTGGCTTGAGCAGCAGCCGCTTCGCTCCATCGGGATTCTCGTTTTCGTTCGGAGGGACATGGTCACTGCAACAGTGCTGCAAAACTCCGGCCAACTCCTCGCACGATACCAGCCGTACGCACTCCGATGGGATAAAGTGGAGGCCCTTCGATTGGTTGCTTGGATCGCTCGCCGAGCAGGCCTGTTCGCAGAGCCGCCCTCTGTTGAGGAAATCCGGGATATGGTAGAAGACGATCTCACGGAGGCGCTCGTTCCACTCTGGGGACGGAAGTTGGGAAACGATAGATCCCGCGAAGGAAGGTCCGCTGAATGGGTAGTCGCCGCTCTATCGGATTTTCTTGGGCAGATCCAAGCCCGCGATGTCGTTCGGTTAATACACCTGGCCGCATCGAAATCAGGTGGAAATACTCAGTGGACCGACCGGGTGCTCGCACCAGGGGCCGTGCGGGATGCAGTCGCTGACTGCAGCAGAGAGAAAATCTCTGAGATCTCCCAGGAGAATCCGGCGCTAAAGGAAATATTCAAGAAGCTGGCGGCTCTAGATGCTGAAAGAAAGGCAGTGCCGTTCAAGCGGGAGGATGTTGATCTTACCCCGCAGGAACTGCAGCTTCTGGAACTGAACGGAATCGCCGTTTCCGAGGGTAGCTCGTACTACATGGCCGAGATATTCAGGCCAGGACTGGAGTTCCGCTTGCCCGCCGGTGCCCGCCCAAAGGTTCTGGCGCTCGCCCGCAGACGCCAGGCTGCCCCCGCCTAATCAACTCGGTTTGGGTGGCGAGATCAACTGTGAGTTTCCGGCAAGCGTGCGTAATTGCTGAGCGTACTAACGGGAACTCGGGAAGCGTCGTCGTTTAATGGCCAGAAGGCTTCACCCGGAGCGCAGCAGTCTGCATCCGTTCCGGGAACTGGTGGAAGAGACGCGCGCCGTTTCAGCCCAGCATGCTTCCAACCGGTGAAGTGGATTTCCGACACGCGGTATAATTCCGATAAATTCCGATCAATGGAGCGCGTGTGGAGATGTAGCATGATCAAACGAAGACAGTTTGCTGTCGGGCTGGGTGGGCTGGCAGCCTCAGGCGTTGCGCCGAACTTCCTCAAGGCTGCGCAGAAGTTCCGCAAAAACGCCATGATGCATGTGGGAGGCGACTACCATAGCGTCGCGGGAGGCGACATCGCTTCGAAACAGAACCTCGAATATAGCTTGCGGCACGGGGTGAAACACCTAACCGCCGAGGCCAAGAAACGTTTGCATGCCGGTTGGGATCCGGATGAGCTCAAGCGGATGAAGGATAACTGCGACAAGTTTGGCGTCGTTTTTGAAGCCATCCGCGAGTTGATGAAACCGCCCACGGCAGCGCAGAAGCGCGAGATCGGATTTCACACCAACTTTTCCAACCGGGCGATCAAACCCAGGTCTCGGACCCGAACGAAAGTTTCACCATGAAAGTCACCCTCAAAGTCTGGCGGCAAAAAAACGCGAAAACGGATGGCGAACTCAAGACCTACCAGTCGCCGGATCTCAATCCCAACATGTCGTTCCTCGAGATGCTCGACGTCGTCA
>JANXRE010000066.1 GCA_025353165.1 Acidobacteriota bacterium
GCCGGTGCGGCTGTCGCGACCTCAGTCTGCGCCGGCGGAGCGGTGACCACCTCGGCGAGTTGCACCTCTTCTCCGGTCGGCTTGATTGCCATGATGGGCGCCCGCTTCATTTCCGCTATCAAAGGCGCGTCCGCAGACTTCATCGGCTCGGCGACTTCGACAGGCATCTCAGTCGGCGTGAACAGGACGGGCATGTTGGCGGATTTGGCCAGCTCTATCGCCTTCGCCTTCGGATATACGAATTCCTCACCCGAGTTTCTGCCGGGATAAAACCACGCCCGCAGAGCTTCCGGTTGGCCAGCCGGTCTTTCCGTAAACGTGATCACTGTCTTGTCGGTCGCCCGAAGACGATAGTTCGGAATTGCCAGAACCGTCGCGTAGACCGTCGTTTCATCCTTGTTGAAGATCTGGACGATGTGGCGGTCGGACTGCGAGTCCAGGATCTTGAAAACGTAGGTGCCGGCGGGCAACACACCCCAACCCTGCAGGTGGACTCCTGGAATCTCCACGGAATCGCTAAAAGTTACGACGGTTTTTAAATTCCACTCGTCCGCCCTGGCGCCTGGTGCGCACATGGTTCCCAATAGCGCCACACCGAACATCGTTGCTGATGCAAATAGTTTCACTGAGTTTCTCCCTCGCTTACTGCAAAATTGTGTGAGGCTCTTAGCCGGGACTTTCGATAGGCCCCGACGGCGGCCTCACCTTTCATCTGATGCATCCCCAGGTCCATTGGCGCACTTGCCGCTGAACAAACTGGCGAATGCACTGCTATGCCCTTTAGAACCGGACTGGCCGGGGCGATGTCGACAGAGTCTTTGAATCGGGAATCGGGGGAGCTGAGGGCTTGGGGCCGACGACGCGGGGTCATGTGACCAAATGCGGACGGCAATCGGGATGGCTGAGGACTACCTGGGTTGCAGGCGTGAGAAGACATGTGGAACCGGGCTGAAACTCGCGGCACTTGCTATAAATGACTTCCTGGTCGATGTATGTTGAGCATGGTGAGGAGTCCCAGGCGGGCCGAGGAGAATACCTGAACGCGCCGCAACAGCCAGACCTCGTCATTCACCCGCGTCTGCTCGACGGCCGCGCGTGAACCCTTGGACAGTATGTCCACCCAGAGTTTGGCCCGGAGGTGGACAGGCACCTTCGGGTTGTTGCCGTCCAACATTTCCTCGTTGCCCAGACGGAAGTCGAAAGCCTCCGGCAGCTCGTGCCACGCCTCGCGCAGACACTCGGGACGGCTCTGGTACTTGGACCGGCGAAGCGTCCGTTGGGCCGCGCTCTCCTCGCGCCGCTCGGCGATGCTCTTTGCGAGTTTCTCCCGCTCTTTCTTCTCATCGCCGGGCGGCAACGGGTGGTCGTTACGCCCGGCCAGCCGCCGGTATGGCGGGCCATCCACATGGCGCGCGTCCACCCGCTCGGAAAATTCATACTTGCGAGCGGCTTTCCAATTGCGCTCGTTGGCTGTCCGCGCCAGCCAGCAGCGCTGTCGCCGATAGCGAGGCCCATCAGCACCGTTCGTACCCTGGGGGAACGCCCGAACGATAGATCAATTTGCTCCCGCTCTCAAACGCAACCCCAGACAATCCGGTGCCCGTCGCCAATTCTGCGGGAGGCCCGGTTGCTCGGATTACAGCTGCTGTCGCCCGCCCCTCAGTTTGGCCACTCACGTGCTCCCCCACATGCCGGCAGCCACATACGATAACAGCAAGTCGCCGGCGTGAAAGTCGGGATTCAGCAGTGTTTGGGGCAGCGTCCACCTTCTGGCCTACAATGCTAAAGGTCGGCGCGCCGTTCGGAGGGACGACGGCGGGGCTTTCCTGAGAAGGATGGCCCCTACGACGTTTCCGCAATTCACAAAGTCTGCCTTACCCCCGCCCTGAGATGCAACCGTGGATCGTCTGACGTTGGACGGCCGAACTGACGATATATGGTTGCCGCATCGACCCGAAACCCTCCTGCCTGGTCAGATCGACGCCTCCCCAATTCTAAGTCGCCCCCCTCCATCCCAATTTCCTTTGGTTACAAACCTGCTGCTGGGGAAAGCGTTAGTCGCAGAAAAAGGAGAACCAGATGAACGAGAGCGTCAAAGACGAACTTAAGGGTAAGATGCATGAGTTGAAGGGCACCGTCAAAGAAAAAGTGGGTCAACTAACCAACAAGCCGGAACTGGAATCCGAAGGCCAGGAGGAAAAGGTCGCCGGAAAGATTCAAAAAAAGGTCGGTCAGGTCGAGAAGGTTTTGGGCAGCTAACGTTTTGGATCGAACAAAGAAAGCAAAAGGCTGAACTATGCTGCTACTGATCATTCTGTTGATTCTGCTTTTTGGCGGCGGTGGAGGCTATTACGGTTACAGGCGGTGGGGTGTCGGGGGAGGAAGCGGCGCTGGACTGGGAACGATTCTCCTCATTATCCTGATCGTTTACCTCCTCGGCGGACTACGCTATTGAAGCAGCGCGCGCGGCGCGGAATTGGCTTTCCTCCGCACCGTGCGCGTTGTTGCTTACCGCCCGACTTTAATTCCCCAAACACTGCACTTGGGCGCAAGTACTGAGTGTCACCTCAAATGCTAGATACCAGCCATCGTCATCTGGGTTTCGCGTAAATCACAAGCCGCTCAGAAATCCGGAGCCATGTCCCCCAAAATGATCGACGGGGTAGCGAGGGTCATTCCGGCCGGACTCATGTCCCACCCACTGATCGTTCGGATGAACATGGGGACCGTCCAGATGTCCAGGCTTACCCGCTGGATGTGCGGTTCGGCTCGCCGGCGCGTTCTTGAGCGCGGGCGGGGCCGGCCGCAAGGCCGGCCCCGAGGTCAAGTCCGCGCAAGAGTTACTTAGCCGCCAGGATTGGCAATGGCCGGATGTCCGATCCAATGATTTCCCCGGAGACTACGAGTTCCACGCGCCGATTCTGCTGCCGTCCCGCGGCATTGTTGTTCGACGCCACCGGCAGGGTCTTCCCGAATCCCTTGGCGGTGACCGAGGCCGGCGGAATTCCCGACTGGGTCAAGTAGTCGCGCACGGATTTGGCGCGATTTTCGGAGAGCTGCTGATTGTAGTCATCGCCACCCACGCTGTCGGTGTACCCCTCTACCTGCAGTCGCAATCCCGGGTGTCCCGCGAGAATCCCGGCCACTCTGGCGAGCTTCTCACGCGCGGCCGGACGCAGCGAAAACTTGGCCGTGTCGAACAGGACGTCCGACATATTCACGATCAATCCCCGGGCGGTGTCGCGCGTCTGGAGAACTGCGTTGAACTGGAGCAAGAGCTGAGCCCGGAGCTGAGCCTTTTCAACGTCCGCTTGCGCTTTCTCCCGAGCGGTACGATCGAGGACTGTCTGAGCCTCGGCCCTTTGCGCTTCCACCTCGCGTTTCAAGCGATCGGCTTCCGTCTGCGCGGCCGCCGCTTGCGCTTCATTCTCGCGCTTCAGGCGATCGGCTTCGGTCTGCGAGGCAACCGCTTGCGCTTCATTCTCGCGCTTTAGGCGATCGGCTTCGGTCTGCGCGGTAACCGCTTGCGCTTCATTCTCGCGTTTCAGGCGATCGGCTTCGGTCTGCGCGGCGGCAACCCGGGCATCACTCTCCAGCTTCAGCCGGTCCGTCTCGGCCAGCGCGGCCGCCGTCTGCGCGGCATGCTCGCGCGCTACGCGCGCAGCTTCTGCTTGAGCCGCCACTCGCGCACTCTCCGCTTCTTGTCCGATGCGCTCCGTCTGGGCTTGCGCGGCTACCCGGGCGCTCTCCAAGCGCGCTTCACGGTCCGCTCCCGCCTGGCGCGCTTTCTCGAGTTCTTCTGCCTGAATCTTCTTGACCGTGATGATTCTGGAGTCTTCCGCCATCTGAACGGCTTCTCGCGCAACCGTGCCGATCGGCTTCTTGCCTGCCTTGCCCTTTAGATAGCCCTCGGCGTTTTCAAGGCCGACCTCGGCCTTCTGGAAGGTATCGGCGGAGTAGTGTGGAGCTCCAGTCCACCGGGCGATCTGCACGGCGTTTCGTGCCTCGTAGAGTTCCAGCGGCACCTTCGGGTCCAGCCGGATTGGTTTGATGTCCGCCGGATTCACGTTCAACGTGTACTGGCCTCGCTGCAACAGCTCGTACTTCGCGTCGAGTTCTTCGATTGTGCCAACCGTGTCGGGCCGGACAAAATTCTCCATGACGACGACATCGCTCGGCTGGGTGACGGCAAAATACGGCTCGGCCGTGATGATCAAGCCAAACGACTGTAACTCGGTGGTGGCATTTAGCTTACTCTTACCGCCGCTGAGTAATATTTCGCCGATGTTGGTGGCGCGCCCCTCGGGCGTGATGGCCCACATCACATACGTGAGGTACTCGGGGCCAAACTGGGTGGCTGGATCGAGCTTCTGCATCTCCGCATCGATCTTGATCACTCCCTGCTTACTCTCGACTCTCGCCTCGCCGCGCGCCTGCGGCATCAGAGTTGTCCCGCGGAAGCCGATCCTGGTGGACCCGCTTCGGTGATTGTAGTTGATCGCCTTCATACTCCGAGCGACCACCGTGATCCGATAAATAGGCACCGCTCCCGGGGACGCGGTTGGTTGTTGAGTGGGGTTCGGAGCCTGCGGCACCTGCGCGGATAGGATTCCAAACATCATCAAATATGCACTAATTATTTTCATTTTGTCTTTTCCTCGACCTATTGTTTGCACGTAAGCTCTCATCGGAGCTACTGTGGCTTCTCTGGTTTCGGCCGTTCGGGCTTCACTTCCACCCCTGACGTCTGTGGCGGTTTAGGTTTTTCGCCTGCGCGGGGTTGCACCTGCGAAGGGTGCGGCTGCGGCGGATTCGGCTGATTTCTTTGTTCAGGCCGTGGACGGCTCGGTGCCAGAGGCGCTGCCGGCCGCGCCGCGGGCGGCGGAACGGTTCTCGACGGCTGTTCGACGTTCGGCCGAGGCGTATCTCGTTGCGAGGCACTTCCAGTGGACGGGGACGCTCCCGGCCGCGCAACCGGAGCCGGCCACGGGCTGTTCGGTCTCACGACGGCGCCAGGCGGCGCGTACGGCCGATTGTTTGCGGCGGGCGGGGCGGTGATCGGCCTCTGCGCCGGATTCGGAGTAGGCGCATTCTGCTGCCTGGGACTCACCTCGGACGGAGATGCTCCGGGCCGCGCAATCGGAGCCGGCCACGGGCTGTTCGGCCTCACGACGGCGCCAGGCGGCGCGTACGGCCGGTTGTTTGCGGCGGGCGGGGCGGTGATCGGCCTCTGCGCCGCATTCGGCGGAGGCGCATTCTGCTGCCTCGGACTCACCTCGGACGGAGACGCTCCCGGCCGCGCAACCGGCCACGGGCTGTTCGGCCTTACGACCGCGCCAGGCGGCGCGTACGGCCGATTGTTTGAGGCGGGCGGGGCGGTGATCGGCCTCTGCGCCGCATTCGAAATAGGCGCATTCTGCTGCCTCGGACTCATTTCGGACGGAGACGCTCCCGGCCGCGCAACCGGCCACGGGCCGTTAGGTCTCGCCACCACGTTAGTCGGAGGCGCGGCCGCCCCGGCCGCTGGGTTCGGGCGCGGGCTCTGCGGGCCGCCGCCCACCTGGGGTTGAACGCGTTGCACCTGGGTCATGTTCACGACGCGAACCGGCGAAATCATAGCCGGTAAACTTTGCCGCATCTGCTGAACGGCCGCCGCCGCAAGCGGACGCCCGGGATTCCGAGCCAGCTCAGTCTGCTGCCGCGCGAAGGCCACCGGCGGCGCTGGAGGGGCAGTGCGCGCTACCACTGGCCGGCTGAACACGCTGGCAGGCGGCCGCGGAGCGCTGGATGCCGTGGCTGCGCTGGGACCGAGAACGCTGGCCTGTTGCGGGGCAATAGCCGGCGCGGCGGAAAAGTGCGCCTTATTCAGCTGCGAAGCCTGTACCGGACGCTCGCTTTGAGTCACCCGACGGCCGCTGGCGAACGTGGTTTGCGGAACCGCGACGACCGCGTTCGGAACGTTCTGGTTCACGTAGTTGACGTTGGTGATCGTGTTATTTGAATTCCTGCTGTCGTTGTAATAGTTGTTAATGGTGGTGTTATTGATTGTCGTGTTCGTGTTGTTCACACGATTAAAATAATCTTGGCTGTTGTTATAGCTTGGTATGTAAGGATCACGCGGACCCAGCGGGAACCAACCTATCGCGGCCGCGCTGCCGAACGAAAAGCCCACGCTGAAGCCGCCTCCACCGATCCACCCGACCAGCGCCGGCGCATAGTACGGGCTCACGTTCAGCGGACCGGGCACCCAGCCCCACCCATCGTTGAAGGAAGCCCAGCGCCCGTAGTGAGAAGGAGCGTAGCCCCACGGCTCGCTGTCAATCCAGGTCCAACCCCAGGGCGCCACCCAGACCCAGCTCCCATCGTGATAGGGTGCCCATCCCCGACCGACCCGGGAAGGCCGCCAGACCTGGCCATAGCCTGGCTCACTCTGCCATTGCCCATATTCATCCAGATCGTCATAGCCGGGCACTTCGCGGGAAACATAGCGCGCGGAGGGCGACTGGTCTTCCCGCCGGTCCCGCGAGGTGCTCCACTGATCCCAGGCATCAAACCGGGGAGCGGGATCCACGCTATACGTGACTGGATCGCCTCCCCGCACGACAGCCTGCTGTCGGGCGTGGACCTCAAACGTCTGTCCTCCACCCGTCACCTCGCCATCGCCTTCGCGAACCGTGATCGTGCTGGCCTGCGCATTCGGGTCGGCATCAATCCGGTAGTCGCCGGGACGAAGCACGGTGAAAGCCATGCTGGGCGTATCGATTTCCACATTCTGGCCTTGCCCGAAATTCCGGACGCGCGCGGTAACGGTGCCCTGCGACAACTGGATCTGCGCGGTCCGGTCGTCCAGATTTAGAAACTGGAATGCCGTATTGGAATTTAGACGGAGCGCCGTGGATCCAACTTTGACCTCCGCCTGCCCGCCGTCGCCAACCCAGATATGGTCACCCGTGGTGAGAGGCCGGTTGAGGGAGGCATTCACCCAATCGGTCACGCCCGCCGGTTGAAGAGATACCGGGCCGCGAACGTAACTGAGCCGGCCGGCCCTGCCGGGTGGATCCGTCTGCGCGGCGATAAACCCCGCTGACACGCCAATCAGTAAAAAAACTTTATTCGAGTGCCGCATGACTTCTCCCTGGTAGATAAATTCCCCCTCTGTGCCAGCAAGACTGAGAGACCTTCGGGCGGAGGAGTTAGGACTTCCTGGTAGGCAATTTGAGGGTCGCTGTAGGTTCCGGGCAGCTTAGGCGTCTCAGTCCTACTGGCACAGAGGGCAATCGCCCTCGAATGGCTATCGGTCGAGGTTTGACGCGGTGTTTCCATGTCGTGCCGAGTACTTGTTGAGCATGGAGAGGAGTCTGGCAGCCGCCTTCGGCGCATGCCTGCCCGAGGTCACGATTTCGCGGTTCTCGAGTTTCTTGCCGTAAAGCGTAGCGTTGTCATTCAGATCCTGCCGCAGAGTGGCGCCTTCCAAAGCGACGCCGGCAAACAGACCCTGGGAGCGCGACCACGAGAGTATCTCCGCGTGCATCTGTGCGTCCGTTTGAGCCGCAACCGTGCGGCCGATCGGACCCGCCGCAACCGAACCCTCCGCGCCCAGAGTGAACTTGCTGGAAAGCAGTTTCTCCGCGCCACGTGCATTCATCACCAACATGATCACGTCCGTCTCGGAGCCGCCGATCTGAAAACCAAAGCTCCCACCCTCGACGCGGACCGTGCCGGGCGCCGACCACCCCACTCCGTTCTTGTTGCGGCAGGACAGGTATCCCTTTCCATACTTCCCACCCAGAACAAAAGCCGCTGTCTTGAGTCCGGGAACGATAACGATGCAATGGGCGTTCTCGAGAAGCTCTTTCGGAATGCCCTTATCCGGCGTTGTCATGACCTCGGAAAACACCGCCGCGGACTCGTTCAGCCTCTTTGCGGACTGTTTATCCATAGCCACCAGCGGCGTGAGCGCCAGAGCTGCCAATATAACCATTTTCATTTTTAATGCCTCTCTTGCCGTGAGGAAGCTCGCGACTCCTTCGGCAGTGCACGAACCACGCCAACCGGATAAACTCCAGCCTGCGCGGTCAACTGTAACAGTCTCAGGAGCGCGAGTCATGGACCGCTAACGATATGCGGTCACGTGGCCGCATATGGTCGAGGTCCCCAGGAGTTGGGCGGGTATCCGGTGGCGCTAAAACGGCCAGCAATCTGCACGTCGAACGTCGAGGTTTTCCCATTATGAAGCGTCTCCTATTTCTCGGCGGATTCCTGTTGGCCGCCGCGTTGCTTGCCCCGGTGGCAATTGCGGACGACGACGACCATGAGAAGCGGTACCGCGATCGCGAGGGCCACGACTATCACGTGTTCAACGGCCGGGAAGATCGGGCATACCGGGTCTACCTGGGGGAGCAGCGCCGGGAGTACCGGGAGTTCCGCAGAATGAAACGTAACGAGCAACAGCGCTACTTCCGATGGCGTCATGAGCACCCGGATACCGTGCTCTTCAAGGTTGAGGTCAGATAAGCCAGTCCGTGTACAGAGGAGGCAGAGACAATGGCAAAGAACATATCCGTACTTGGTATTTACCCGGATAGGACTACCGTCTTGGAGGCTATATCCAGCCTGCAGAAGGCTGGATATAGGCCCGCCGACATAGCAGTCCTCTCAGCCGAGAACCAAGGCTCGAAGGACTTCGCGCACGAGAAGAGCAGCAAAGCTCCAGAAGGCGCGGCGGTCGGCGCGGCGGCTGGCGCCGTAGTTGGCGCAGCCCTGGGCTGGCTCGTGGCGACCAGAGTGGTGGCGTTTCCGGGTCTGGAGCCGCTCGCCGCCGTGGGACCGGTTTTCGCGGCGCTGGCCGCCGCCGGTTGCGGGGGAGCACTCGGATGGCTCATCGGGTTATTCCTCGGGCTCAGCATGCCTGAATACGTGGCGAAGCGATACGCGGGCCGAATGGGGCGTGGCGGTATTCTCGTCTCGGTTCACTGCGACAGTCCCGAGTGGCGCCAACGGGCTCGGAAATCGCTGAAAGACACCGGAGCCCGGTATATTGCGTCCACTCCCGAGTCTGCCGCCGACTATGCCACGTCCGATAAGCCGACACCGCGGGAGCCGGCCGCAGTCGCAGACCGCGACGCATAATTTAAGGATGCCAGTTTAGCGCGACCCCATACTGACGGGCTTGTGGCTGAATGAGGGGGCTCAGGGAGGCGGAGCGGAGCGCCTTTAGCGGGCCCCCCCGGGAGCGGAATGCGTCCCGGTGCCTGTCGAAGACAAAGGTGCCGACTAGCCATCCCGCAACCGCCGGTGCCACGATGTCCGAGGCGAAGTGCTTCCGAGCGCTGAAACGGGATGCGCTCACCAAGCCGGCGAGGCCGTAAGCGATCATTGCAACTTTCTTGCTCCGATATTCGTGCGCAATCACGGAGGCCAGGGCGAAACTCTCCATGGTGTGGCCGGACGGAAATGAAGTGCCGCCATGAAAGAAGTGGCCGTGGCCGTCCCCCTCGAGAGGGCGCTGCCGCTCGAAGGCGAATTTGAAGGCGCTGAACACAACCAGCCCATCGACCAGCGCCTCCGCGCCGAGCAGGCCTGTTTCGCGCGCTTTGGCATTATCTGTAAGCAGCCCCACCACATAGAAACTGCCGGTCAACGGAACGATAGTGTATAGCGATCCCACATCCGATACGTACCCGCTGACGCGAATCTGGTCGCGCGTATTCGGAAGCTGGTGCGAAGTCCAGTGGTCGGTCGCGATCAACCCGCCCGTGACAGCTCCAAAGACGATCAACCACTTCGCGTCGCCGCGTGTCATATGGAGAGGACTGGTCCATATCTCTTTCTGGTCGAGCAGCACGTTCTTGAGGAATTTCCTCCCCAGCGGCTTCAGGGGCTCGGTCTCGCTCGAGTACGCGGCGTCTTCCCGCGCGGTCCGCTGGGAGGAGAGCGCCTCGGGCGGGTTGGTCTGCGCTTGCGCCACGGACGCAAGGGCACAACAGGCCGCCAGTGCCGCGTGCAGTGATTTCATTTAATGCTCCGGAACGGAAGCGCTGCCGGCGTCCGCCGCTTTCAATTCAGTCAATTCCTGAACCACCTTTGCCCACTCGACGGTGTCGGTTTTCGTCGTGATAGGCGCGCTCAGATCGCCGTAGAATGCGAGAATATCCAGCCGGAGCTCGGGTGGAATGTCCGAGTAATGGCCCTCCAGTTTACCCAGCAGTTGGGCATACGCGCGGTCGGCCAGCCGGTATCTTCCCGCCTCGGTGCGCTCGCCAACGTCAAAATTCTCATTCGGCAGCTTCAGATCGCCCGCCTGCAACGCGGAAAGCAGTTCCCGATAGCGGTCCAGTGTCGCATTGAAACTCGCCATGAACAATTTTTCCACCGCGGGGGTCGGAGTCTCGAATCTCAACGCCCTCGACGAGCCCACGGGAAGCATTCTAAGTACAAAAGCCAGCATTCTCGAGCGGATTCCCGGCTGCTTGTATTCGCTGCCCCACTCTTTCCGGTAACTCGCGCGGGATAGATTGTAGAGGAACTTCTTCCTGGTGGTGCCCGGCGCATCCTTGACGATCTCGGCCTTCTTCATTTGCCAGGCGACCCGGGTCATGGCCGGAATGGTCGAACTCACGGAGTGGCGATACGAACCGATGGCTAGACTGACGCTGGTGAACAGATCACCCAATTTCATCCCGTAAGTCTCCTGAAACGCCCGCTCCAGCACAGGCCGGGCTACTTGAAAGCCGATGAATCCATGGTAACTATCGGGGGCGTAGTGGCCTTGGGCAACCTGAAGCACATCGAAGGCGAACTCCGTCTTCATGTGAGAGAGCGCATCGTCGGCGTAGGTCACGTGATCCCCGAATTGCATGCGAAGCTTCGGGTACAGCAGCGAAACGGCCGGGTTGGTGGCTATGCGGTGACCGTTGTTGTCGGCCGCGTAGTGCGCTAATGCCCCCAAAGCGAACGCATATTCGTTCAAGTCCTGGGAATCCCGAATCAAATTGAGGATGAAGTCGCCGCTCCGGACGTAGTGCAGAAGATCGGTGAACAACTTGGACCCAAACGGATAGTAGCCCATGTCTTGAATGATGCTGCCGCCGTACGCGTAGGCGTGCGCTTCCACCAGTTGTTGCGGCGTGGCGTCCGGGAACCGTTTCAGAAGCAGCCTCTTGATAGACGTGTCCCAGGCCGAGTCGATGATCGCTTCGTGGGAAAGAACCGAGTACGAAAACGCTTGCGGAGCCGGGACCAAAGCCAACAGCCCCAGGAACAGGACGCACCGGCCTTTCCGAAATCGCCGCATCGCGTTCCCCGAATTCACCTTGGCCCAACGCGGAAGCTGCTCATGCCGCCCCACAATCCGAACACCTGCAACACCCATAGCACCACGACAACCACAACGACGACGTTCAGGATTTTCTTAATACTGGAAGCCATCGGGATGTAGTTATTGATTAGCCAGAGCACCACGCCGACCACCACCAGCGTAATAACTAGGTTTATTAAGGGCATGTCTCAATCTCCTAACAACACAGTACCAAGACAGGCGGCAATTCCACAAACTGACCACGCTGCGTCGTATGACCAAATACGGTCAAACGCAAAGCACCAGCTGCCTCCGCGTCTGATAGCGTAATTCTTAACATCTGAACCCAAATTCTCGACATCTCGCTGATGAACAAATTCGGCAAAAAAAAATATGGCCCGCGCCTCACCGAAGGCCGCTCGTCCCTCGCTCCCAAAGGCCCCAACCGGAATCGAAGGACTGGATGTAGGCACTGGGAGAGGTCTGCCCCGGCTAATGGCACACTGTCATCGAAGTGTATGTAAATTTCGAGAAAGCGTCTAGGAATGCCTGACGCGCCGGCGACTGAGAACCATTCCCGATTTGTCCGGTGCACGACCAAAGGCCAAGCAACGCAGCCGAGTCTACCCATAAGGAAAACGTGAAAAGAATGACGCCCTCCGCAGTTTCACAGCCCCAATTCTCCGACTGGCTTGTCGAAAACGGCCCAATGCAACTGGAGCTGCTGTTCCGGGCGATCCTCTATTATCCTGCCGCACCCATCCTGATCGCAGACAACGACCGTCATTACCAGGACGCCAGTTCCGGCGCCGGGAAGCTGCTCGGGCATCCAAGGGAAAAGAGCATTGGACGTAGTTTGGATGACTTTGTCGAGCCCGGCTTCAAACCTCAGGTTTCCGAACTCTGGCAGGCCTTTCTACAGCGAGGGGAGCAGGGGGGCACGCTCCGGCTGGTGGGTCCGGATGGAAACCCGCGGGAGGTTGAGTATACCGCCAGGAGGCACGTGTCGCCAGTGCGCCACCTCCGTGACAAGGCCGCGCACACAAAAACAGAAGGGCTGGCCGAATCCGCCAGCGGCGGCATTCCGGCATGGGTACAGGACTACGCTCTCTTTTTATTGGACGTGGATGGAAGGGTGGCGGCTTGGTATTCGGGAGCCGAGCGCATCTATGGTTACCCCGGCGCCGATATGATTGGCCAACCTGTGGCCTTGCTCTATCCCTCCGAAGACACTCTGGGCGTCAGGCTGCGCGAAGAACTGAACCGAGCCGCGGCCGAGGGCCACTTCGGAATTGAAGGCTGGTCCATGAAAAAGGGCGGCGGGCGATTTTGGGCCAATGTCATTACCATGGCCCTCCAAGACGAAAATGGGGAGTTACAGGGTTTTGCCAGAGTGGTGCGCGACTTCAGCGAACGCCACGCGCGGGACCAGCAGTTGCGGCGGACACGACCGGATCCCCAGCTCCTGGTACCCGCGGAACCGGCGATCACCGGCGTCGTTATGGGGGAGTTTGACCGTATTCCCGAAGTGAATGACACCTTCCTCGAACTGGTCGGCTACAGCCGCGAAGACTTGCTGGCCGGGCGGATGCACTGGCCCGATCTCACTCCACCGGAATATTTTCCTCTGGACGAACTGGCCCACGAAGAGGCTTTGAGGTTTGGGGCCTGCACGCCCTTTGACAAGGAGATGATCCGTAAGGACGGGACGCGGGTCCAGGTTCGGGTGGCTACCGCGGTCTTGAAGCTCTCGCCGTTTCGATGGATCACCTTTGTCCGCGACCTTCGCGAGCCCGACCGGCAGGCGAGTCGCGAGGACGAGACCGTTGAAGTGATGCACGATTTCGAGGAAATAGTCGGGCGCGGCGCGGCGATGAACCGGGTTCTCGGGCTGGTCGAAGTGGTTGCCCCTTCCAATGCCACTGTCTTGATCCTGGGCGAAACCGGCACCGGGAAAGAACTGGTTGCCCGCGCCGTTCACCGGCTGAGCCCCCGCCGGGAGCGCCCATTCGTCACTTTGAACTGCGCAGCCATTCCGACCGGGCTTCTGGAGAGCGAGCTGTTCGGCTACGAGAGAGGAGCCTTCACCGGCGCCCTGTCGCAAAAAATCGGGCGTTTTGAGTTGGCCCATCGCGGGACTCTGTTTCTGGACGAGGTCGGCGACATTCCTTTAGATCTGCAGCCCAAGTTGCTCCGCGCGTTGCAGGAGAGGGCGTTCGAGAGGTTGGGCGGCACCAAGACGATCCCCATTGATGTCCGGCTGGTGGCCGCGACGAATCGTAATCTGACACAGATGATGGGTGACAAGCTTTTCCGGAGCGATCTTTACTACCGGCTGAAGGTCTTCCCGATCACAGCCCCTCCGTTGCGCGATCACGCCGAGGATATACCGGCACTCGTCCAGCACTTCACCCAAAAGTATGCCCGGGAAATGAACAAGCAGATCAATACGATCCCGCCGGATACGATGCGGGCCCTGGTGAAATGGTCGTGGCCGGGCAACATTCGAGAGCTGGAGAACTTCATTGAAAGGTCGGTCATCCTCTCCCGAGGCCCCGAGCTTCGTGCTCCTCTGGCCGAAATACGGGAGGAGGCATCGGAGTCCCCCGGCGACAAAACCCTGGAGCAGGTGGAGGCGGAGCATATACTCCGTGTGCTCCGGATGACCGGCGGGGTGGTCAGCGAGGCGGCTATCCGTCTCGGAATGCCTCGGACCACTTTGAACGCGATCATGGGAAAGCTCGGCATCTCCCGCAAAAATCTTTGACGGCGCCCCTTTAGGGGCATGTGGATCGCCTCACCGGCCTACTTGTGACGGCGCAATTGCTCTGCCGCGTGGAACCAATCCTCATCCGGCGATCCTTCTGGGCAGCCTCTCGCTCGCCAAAGTTCGTGGGCCAAGGCTGCTATGTCCTCATGCGTGAACATGGCGACGCCATGCTCGTTTGTTGCCTTTGGAGGCGCCGGTTTGGTTTGCAGGTGAACTTGCTGGGAGTGCTCCAGGGCCTGCCTGGACTGCTCCTGGCCCGTCTGGTGATCCTGCTGGCCGTTATGCTGGGCAACGAGGTGCACGTGGGACGCCCGCTCGTACAACTCGGCGGCCGACTGATGGTTCTCGTAATGCGATCCGTTGTTGAAGTGAGTCGACATCAATACCTCCTCTCTAATGCCTGCCAAAATCTCCCGCGAGATGCTCGATCCCGCCACTCCCGTAATAACGGGCATCTAGCGGAGCCTCGGGCTGAATGATTGCCCAGGCTGCTTGCTTGCGCACTTCCGTACGGCAATGCACGGCCAAGAACCCCGCCCCATGGCGCGCGCTCTCCCGGTCTTGATCGGCGTAGATCTGTTCGGTCGCAAGGAATCGCGACAGCCCCTGCATGAGGAAGCCGCCCAGGGCTGTCTTCTCTTCAGACAGTGCGATTACCTCCCGGCCTCCCGCTGCGATCCCGTCATCGTGCGCAAATCCTGCGAGCCGCAGTTTATGGATGGCGCTCTCAGCCGCTTGCAGGCTGCGGAAAACGGCAATCAAGTAATGATTCGGATAGAAGGTTCCCAGTAAGGAATCCGACCCTTGGAAAAAGGCCGAGAGTGTCGTCATGGTATCTCTCCGAGCGAGCATTTGACTGGCCAAGCTGTCGCACAGTATGTTATTCCACTCCGTGTTGCAGCGCGTACCGGATCAATTCGGCCATGCTGGAAACCCGGAGCTTCTCCAGAATGCGGCTGCGATAGGTGCTCACTGTCTTGACGCTCAGATTCAGCCGGTTGGCGATGTCCGAAGTGCCGGCGCCATGAACCACTAGACGCAAGACCTGCAACTCGCGGTCAGAAAGTAGGCTGAGCGGCTCAGCGGGACCGCTGACTGCCTCCGCAAGAGCCAGAGCCAGCTCGTTTGTAATGTATTTCTTACCCGAAAGCAGCATGCGGACCGCCTCCGTCAATTCCTCGATCGGCCGGTCCTTGGTCAAATAGCCGTCGGCGCCCGCGCGGACGGCGCGAACTCCGAACTGCTGCTCCGAGTGAACGCTGTACACAAGGATAGACGCGGTGGGCTGAACCCGCTTCAGCTCGGCCACCAGCTCCGGACCGGAGCGGCCGGGAAGCGACATGTCCAGCACCAGCACCGCATACTCCTGGCTGGAGCACTTCGAAACCGCTTCCGGGGCCGTCGAAGCCACGTCGACCGTGGAGCCTTGCACGGCCCGGCAAAGGACCGCCCGGATCCCTTCTGCCACCGACGGATGGTCGTCGATCACCAGAATCTTCATGCCGGAACTCCCTCATTGCAGGGAAGTTTTACACGAACCGAGGTTCCCTGCCCCGGCTCGCTGTCAATCTCGATCTCCGCCCCGATCATCCGGGCGCGCTCCTGCATACCGGTCAGGCCGAGCGTCTTGGACCCCTCAATCTCTTGCGGAACGAAGCCAATTCCCGTGTCCTGGACCTCTAGAACCAGCGCTCCCTGCTGCCGGTACGCAGTAACGAGAATGCTGCTGGAACGAGCGTGGCGGGCGGCATTCGTGAGTGCCTCCTGAGCGATGCGGAACAGGCCGAGGCGGCGCTCCTGATTTAGATCGCCCGGCTCCCCGGCGCTGCTGCGGAACGTGCAGGCAATTCCGGTCCGG
The DNA here is from genome assembly GCA_025353165.1 of Acidobacteriota bacterium. GTDB lineage: Bacteria > Acidobacteriota > Terriglobia > Bryobacterales > Bryobacteraceae > TMP-7. The sequence goes on from JANXRE010000066.1 coordinate 15,925, forward strand.
TCGCGAAAATCGCGCGTCAGCCATTCGATCGCGGCCAGCAGTCCCAACTGGTCGAGAACCGGCGGCCGCAGCATGGAGCAGACGTTCCGGGTCTTTTGAATAGCTTCGTCGATGGTGTGGTTCACCGTTCCCAGGGTACGCCGGCCTTCGGCATCCAGTTGGGCGGCAATGGAGGAGATGGATAGCTTCAGCGAGGTGAGAGCCTGGCCGATATCGTCGTGCAGCTCCCGCGCCAACATCGCGCGCTCCTCTTCCCGAACCTGGTCCAAGTGGTCGGCGAGCGACTGATAGCGGTTCCGCTCGAAAGCGAGGTTCCGCAGAAGTTTCTCGATTCGGAGCGTGGCGGCCAGCAGCAGAGCCAGAACGATCAGGCTCACTCCCACCTGGGCGACGTGGTTCCACAACAGGATGCTTTGCTGGCGGGCGGCTTCGGTATTCCGGATCTCCAGGAAGTGGTCGCTGATGCGCTCACACAGGGCGCTAATCTCTGCAGGGCGCTCCAACTTATTCCCGAGCAATTCCCGCAGCCGGCGGATGTCGGCGCTGTCTTCTTGCAGGCCATTCAGTTCAGAGCGGAGCGCATCCACCGACCTCGGGTTCGTGACATTCACCAGCAGCGCCAGCGCAGTGCGTTGGACATTGCTGGCGCGCAGGCGGCGGCTGCCGCTCAGGGCCGACTCGCGCCACTCAAACAGCAGCAGCGCGATTCCCGCCGCGACCGTCACCGCGGCGAACAGGAGCAGGCGTCGATGGGATATAGGGAGCCTGGAATCATGCACTTGATCTATCTTCCCGCAAAGCCCGTGTAGGAATCTTCCTACGCGAGATTAGCCATCGCAGAGACTACTGCCAGCCACCCTTTGCGGCTGACAATTGAAAAGCCACCGGAAACCGCGGGCTGGGATGCCGAAGGGATGAGGGGCAATTTTGCGAATGCGACACAACCACCTTTGGCTCGGAGCGCTGCTGATTCTGGGAATCCAATCGATGCCAGGGCTGGCACAGAACGGCGCGGATACCGCCCTGCGGCCAACCGATGCGATTGCCAACGGCGATTCTGGAGATGCGGGCGCTTTTACCAAGACGGAAGAGAAGCCGCCGGTGCCGGCTGGAGCAGTGGCGGACACGATTCTAAGTCCCTTGGGTGGTTACGGCACTGCGCCTCCGCCCGATAGGGGCTCTTATGATGTGCCCGATTTCGCTCCGGTCGCCGCGCTGAACAAGCAGTTGCCAAGGTGGATCCAGTTCGGACTCGAAGAGCGTTTACGGTGGGAAAGCTTCAGCGGCGGCGGTTTCAAGCCCGGCAACCGCGATTCCTATTTTCTCAACCGCTTCCGTTTTGGGATGAGCCTCCAGCCGACCCGTTGGTTCAAGGTCGTTGCCCAATTCCAGGACGCGCGCCCAATAGATCTCAAGTCGCCGGTGGGTCCTCCTAACGAGGTGAAGTGGGACCTGAAACAAGCCTATGTGGAGCTGACCGCTTCAGAGACCAGCCCGGTCAGCATTCGGGTAGGCCGACAGATCATTGACTACAACAGCACGATTTTTGGTAATTCCGAGTGGCGGAACCAGGCCCGATCGTTTGACGCCGCTGTCATGAACATCCACGTCGACCGCTACCGGCTCGGAATCTTTGCGGCATCCGTCGTCAATCCGTTAGATATCGGGATCAGTCATCACCAGGGAGGCAACAACGTTTACGGCCTTTACGGTGGAATCGAAAGAGTGGTACCGAAGTCCGTGATCGAGCCGTTCCTTCTTTGGCGAGTGGCGCCCAGCGTCGCTGTCGAAACGACCGCCAAGACCAAGACCGGCAGACTCGACGAGAAGGCGGTCGGATTCCGGCTGCGAGGCGCGGATATTCACAAGTTTGACTACCGGGCCGAATTGATTGGGGAACGCGGGTTCGCCGGCAGCAACAAAATCAGCGCATGGGCCACCACATTTGGCGCCGGTTACCGGTTCTCTTCGGTGCGAGGAGCGCCGCGGATCTTCGGCGGCTACGACTATGCCAGAGGCGACAAGAATCCGACGGACGGCGTTCACAACACCTTCGACCTCATGTATCCCAACGCCCACGACCGGTTCGGGATCTCCGATCAATTCGGCGGGCAGAACATCGTTTCCTATCGCGGAGGAGTTACCGTCAGACTGCATCGCCGTCTGTTCGTGACCGGGCAATACCTGGATTTCAGTCTGGCAAGCGCCACGGACGGGATCTACAATATCTCCGGCGGATTGATTGCTCGCGACAAAACCGGCAAGTCGGGAACGCACGTAGGTGAGTCGTTCGAAACATTCGCCTGGTACGAGCTGAATCGGCGAGTCTCCATCGGCGCGGGCGTCGCCCATCTCCTCCCCGGCACATTCCTGGCGAATGCCACCAAAGGCGCGGCATATACCTATCCCTATGTGGTGATCAACATACTCGACGGTAAGAGGTTGCTGGAAGTCCCATAGTGATTCTGACAATGAAATCCTTCGCGATCGTCGCGGGACTTTCGCTCTCTGCTGGCCCTGACCTGCGACATCGTCGTGATCGCTGAGAAGACGAGACTGCTTCCGGTCAACTGGCAGTCGAGACTTCCGAAGCCCTCCCCGCACGCCGCCTGACATCGTTGCCTGGCCTCCTGTTTTTATATACCTTTACACGCATATGCCCTGTGGAGTATACTAAGAGAGTGGAATCCGTGTTCGAGATCATTGCGGAGCCGAACCGCCGCGCGATATTGAGCCTCCTGGTCTCGTCACAACAGTCGGTGGGAGAGATCGAGCGTCAACTTGGCATGCCGCAGCCGACCGTGTCAAAGCACCTGCGAGTGCTGCGCGAGGCCGGTTTCGTGGAATCCACGGTGGACGCACAGCGGCGTCTCTACCGGCTGAAAGCTGAACCACTTCAGGAGGTGGAGGCCTGGCTGGCTCCGTTCCGCCGGTTCTGGTCCGCTCACGTAGATGCGCTCGAACGCCACCTCGACCGCATGGACCGGCCGGCGCCAAGGAAAAGGAAGACCAGGAGAGGATGACGCGGCCCAAACCGCGACCGTGACAAGGGAGAAACGAAATGAAAATCAAAGTGACCAGGGTATACGTGGACGACCAGGACAAGGCCCTGCGCTTCTATACGGAGGTACTGGGCTTTGCCAAGAAGACCGATTTCAGCCAGGGCCCATTTCGCTGGCTGACTGTGGCCTCGCCCGAGGAGCCGGACGGCACCGAGCTGCACCTGGCGCTGAACGACAACCCCGCGGCCAAAGCGTATCAGCAGGCGATGTTTCAACAGGGCCAGCCCGCCGCCATGTTCTATACCGGCGACGTCCAGGGCGACTACGAGCGGATCCAGGCCCACGGCGCCGCGTTCACAATGCCGCCCACCGAGGTAACCGGCTCGACCATTGCGATGCTGAACGACACCTGCGGCAACCTCATTCAGGTCACTCAGCTGACGCTCTGGTAGGGCGGACGTTCCGGAGGATGGCAGCCCGGTGAGCGGCACCGCATGGATCCATCCACACCAAGGAACAGGAAGACAGGGAGAAGAAGATGACCGATCGCGAGCAGTACACGGGGACGCTCATTGTCGCCGGAGAACCGCGCCACCGGCCGGCGGACATTATTAAGCCGTTCGCCGGCGTGAGTCTCTATGACTGAGAAGAAGGCGGCGAAGAAGGCCGACGGCGAGGCCGCGACGCTCGCGAAGATCGCCGCGATGCCGGCGCCCTACCGCGCCATGGGCGAGCGCCTCCACGCGCTCATCTTGCGCAGCGCGCCGGCGCTCCAGCCGACCTTGTGGTATGGCATGCCGGCGTACGCGAAGGACGGCAACGTTATCTGCTTCTTCCGCGTGGACAAATACATGACATTCGGCCTCAGCGACAAGGCGAACCACGCCCTCGAGGAGGGCGCGCCGCACCAGCTCCGTGAATCCGCGTGGTTCTTCACCGCGCTGGACGACGCGACCGAGGGCAAGCTCTCCGCCATCGTGCGCAAGGCCGCGAGCTGAGACAAGGAGAAAAGATGACCGGGCGCGAACAGTACGAACCGGGTCCGGCCCGCGGGGCGCGGATACAAAAGGACGGAGAAAAGTGGACGCTCGTTCTCGTCAGAGAACTGCGACACCCGCCGGAAAAAGTCTGGCAGGCGCTGACAGACCCGGCGCATCTGCGCGAGTGGGTGCCCTTTGTCGTCGATGAGAGCCTGGGTGCGGTTGGAACGGTGAAACTCACCTGGGTGGGGGCGCCCACGCCGCTCGAAACAAGAGTGACGCGAGCCGACGCTCCCAAGGTGCTTGAGTACAGCGATATCCGGTGGGAACTCGAAGCCTTTGGCGGCGGCACGCGCCTGACGCTGTGGCACAACATCGATCGGCGCTTCATCTCGTGGGGCGCCGCGGGCTGGCACATCTGCTTCGACGTCCTTGAGCGGCTGCTCGCGGGTGAGCCGGTTGGGTGCATCGCCGGCGCCGAGGCCATGAAGCTCGTCGCCTGGCGGCGGCTGAACGCGGAGTATGCCAGGCAGTTCGGCGTTGAGACCCCCGGTTGGGCGCCCAACGCGGCGAAGCGTTAAAGAATAGGAGGAAGAACCCCATGGAATCGACCAAAGCCAAGACCATCGTCTATTGGATCGTCACCGCGCTCTTCTGCCTGCAGATGAGCTTCACCGCCTACGCGGAACTGCGCCTGCCGCAGGTGGCGGAGGCGTTCACCCACCTCGGCTTCCCCGGCTACTTCCGGGTGGAGCTCTCGTGGGCCAAGCTCCTCGGCGTGGTGCTGCTGGTTGCGCCGGTGCCGGCGCGGCTCAAGGAGTGGGCCTACGCCGGCTTCGCCATCAACCTCGCCTCGGCGCTCATCGCTCACGTTTCGGTGGGCGACGGCCCGGAGGCATGGGGCTGGGCGGCGGCCACCGGCGCGCTCTGGGGGCTCTCGTACTTCTTCTGGCGCCGCCTGCACGGGTCGGAGAGATCATGACGGCGAAACCTGCCCCGAACAGCGCGGCCGCTTCGAAGAACATCACGAAGAGGATCCAGGATCTGGGGGACTGGAGGGGCGAGACGCTCGCCTGGGTTCGCCAGCTCATTCACGACGCGGACCCCGGGATCCAGGAGGAATGGAAATGGAGGGGGACCCCGGTCTGGTCCCATGACGGCGGCGTCTGTACGGGGGAGTCCTACAAGCAGGTCGTGAAGCTCACCTTCTTCCGGGGCGCCTCCCTCCAGGACCCCCAGAAGCTGTTCAACTCCAGTCTCGAGGGGAGCACGCGGCGAGCCATCGACATTCGCGAAGGCGAGAAGCTCATCGAGGCCGCCTTCCGGGAATTGATCCGGGCCGCGGTGGCCGCCAACTCCGCGGCTCGGGCCCAACGCGCATCCCCGAAGAAGTAGCCCGGACTCCGGCGGTACCCTCCGACGAGGCCGGCCCCCCCCTTTCGACCCAACTGATCGACGGCGTCGCCGGGCCGGAGGGTTCGCACGGGGTGAAGCAAGCGTTCCCCGACATGTTATCCTCGGGGACCAAATGGTTAGTCGACGGTTGTTACCGGCCCAGTACAACGTCAGGCTGCGCAACGAGCGCCGGGACGGCCGATAGGATATCTACCGCATCGTTCCAAGCGTCAGCAAGTAGCGAAGAACTTTGAATTCGACGGCCGGCAGCGAGCCTCACCGTATCCAGCTTCGCTGGGAGTTTTTCAACCTGCTGAATCACCTGAACTTCGACCTCCCGAGCCACAGTTTCGGGACGCCGGCATTCGCCGCAATCCTGTCCTCGAACGCATACGGAAACCGCCCGCCAAGGCAGATACAGGTGGGGCTGAAGTATAGTTTTTAAACGAATTCGAGCCGCTTTAGCTTGAGCTGAATAAAGCCAGCCCTGTTCCGTGCCGCCGAACAGCGTGTTGCGCGTCACTCCAAATGGGGAGGGTTCTTCATAGTCACCGGCGGCCTCCTTTCACTGGTCTTCGTCAAACCGAAAGATCACCCGCCAGTTGGCACGCACCGTAACAGCCCAATAACCTCTCATCCCGCCTTTCAACGGAAGCAACCGAAACCCCGGCAGATCCATGCTGACACATGGCGGATGTCAAACTCCGCGCGAAGGCGGCGCACATTCGAGC
>JANXRE010000096.1 GCA_025353165.1 Acidobacteriota bacterium
AGGAGTCGGGAGCAAAGAAAACCAGTCAGACTCTTGACGGATGTCGATCACTGATTCACACTGAGAAAGTCCTGCGTCGCTTCGCTCCGCACTGATCGCCATCACTTCGGAACGACTGATCGACATCATCGGAATGCGCACACCACCATCGATCTCTGCCTGTCGCTGTTTCCCTGGGCGAAGGTTCGCCGCCACAAAGGCGCGGTGAAGATGCACACACTGCTCGACCTGCATGGCAATATCCCCACGTTTATCAGCATTACCAACGGCAAAGTGCATGACGTTAACATCCTCGACGAGATTGCGCCGGAGGCCGGAGCGTTCTACGTCATGGATCGCGGCTACGTGGATTTCGAGCGTCTTTACGTTTTCACGCTTAGCGCGGACTTCTTCGTTGTGCGCACCAAGTCCAATGTCCTGATCCAGCGCCGATACTCGAATCCGGTGGACAAGACCATCGGCGTTCGATCCGATCACACCGTCATTCTGACTGCCATCAACTCCGTCAAAGCCTACCCAGATCAGTTACGACGAGTGAGTTAACTTGACGTGAAAACGAGGAAGCGATTCAAGTTCCTGACCAACAACTTCATGCTTCCGGCACTCACTATCGCTCAGATATACAAGTCACGTTGGCAAGTGGAATTGTTCTTCAAGTGGATCAAGCAGCACCTACGAATCAAGGCCTTTTACGGCACCAGCGAGAACGCAGTGAAGACGCAAATCTGGGTCGCCGTCTCGGTTTACGTGCTGGTGGCCATCGTCCGTAAGAGACTCGCCTTGGACGCGAGCCTTTACCAAATTCTACAGATTTTGAGCGTGACGCTTTTCGAGAAAACGCCCATTTTACAGGCCCTCCAAGCATCGGACTCCCCAGAGGAATTACCTGATCCAGGCAACCAACTGATTCTATTCGACTTCTAGCCGGACACTCGTGAATCCGGATAATGGTGTGATTATGGACGCTGCCGGCAACCTCTACGGCGTAACTCCTAGCGGAGATACCGCTGGCGGTGTGTTCGAACTGTCGCCGCCGAGCGTAGCAGGGGGCGCCTGGTCCGAGACGACGCTGTACCGCTTTTTCAATGGACCGGATGGTGAGTTTCCCCTAGGATCGCTGATCTTGTACGGGTCTGGCAACCTGATAGGCACCACGGAAGCAGGCGGAGTTTTCTACGGCCCCCCTTACGGTCACTTAGGTGCCGTGTATCAACTGAGTCCCCCATCCCAGCCCGGCGGCTCCTGGGCCTTTACCACTTTATATTCCTTCCCGAACCCAAACGCCGGTGCCCATCCGTACGCTGGGGTCGTCTAGGATGCGAATGGGAATCTTTATGGGACAACCGCCGAGAACGGCAACAGTATTCGAACGGGAGCTGTGTTTGAGCTCATGCCACCGTCAGCGCCGGGGCAGCTATGGGGTGAGACTGTTCTGTGGGGCTTTGCAGGCACGGCGGACGGCGGTATTTACGCGCCAGTGGCGTTCGACAGGAGTGGAAATCTGTACGGGACGTCGGCAGCCAACGGAGATACTGTGGACTGCCCAGGCGGGTGCGGGGCAGTGTTTAAGCTGCTTCCTCCATTGACACCCGGAGGCCCTTGGAGGGCCGGGTGGAATCTGCAGTTCAACAACCAGAACGGGAGCGGCCCGATAGGCAACCTGGTGGTCACGGCCAACACAACTATTTACGGCGTCACCGGTTCGGGTGGCCAGTATGGCTTTGGGACGATTTTCCAGATTCAGCCATAAATTGGAAGGGCTCCCGCCCCGAGTCCGGGCGATGGTTCCATTGTGGAGGGTGTGCGCGCTGTGACGTCCTCGGGCGAGTTCACGGCCGGAACGCCGGCTACTTGCGGGCCAGCTTCTTCTTTACCGCTTCCGCTTCCTTGCTGTCGGGCGCGAGTTCGAGGTACTTGGCGTAGGCGGCCTTGGCGGCCTTGGCGTCCCGCAGTTTCTCCTCGGCCTCGGCCAGCTTCAGGTATGCCTCGGCGTAGCCGGGATCCCACTTGGTCGCCTCGGTGAACCGGTGTCGCGCGGCCCTGTAGTTGCCTTTCTTGTAGTAGTAAAGGCCGACCTTGAGGTCGTGCGCCGCCTGGAGCGGGTTAAATGAGTATTCCTTGGGCTTGAGGCTCTCGTCTTCCTCCGGCGGCTCCTGTTCCTGAGCGGGCGGCGGTGGAGGAGGATGCTGAGGCTGCTGCGCGAAGGCTCCGGCGAGCCGGAATACGGAAAAAACGGCCCAGAGCCGCAACCAGCGTGTCACAATAAAATTATAGCCGTCTGATGGAACTCCGCGAAAAAGCGGCGCACCTTCCTCTCAACCCTGGGGTTTACCTTTATAAGGATGAACACGGGACGGTCCTGTACGTCGGCAAGGCCAAAAGCCTCCGCAGCCGGGTCCGCAGTTACTTCAACGAAGACCGGCTGGCCGACGCCAAGACCGGTTCACTCATTCGAGCGGCGCGGGATATCGACTACATCCTGGTCGATAACGAGAAGGAAGCGCTGGCGCTCGAAAACAACCTCATCAAGCAGTACAAGCCGCGTTTCAACGTGCTGCTGCGGGACGATAAGACCTACCCGTACATCAAGTTGACCGCCGAGCGATACCCGCGCGTATACGTCACCCGGCGGCTGAAAAAGGATGGCTCCACTTACTACGGGCCGTATTTTCCAGGCAACCTGGCGCACCGGTTGGTGCACTTCATTCATCGTTTCTTCAAGGTCCCGTCCTGCCGCATCGACCTCACCCGCAAGCACACCCATCCGTGCCTGGAGTATCACATCCATCGCTGTTACGGCCCCTGTGTTGAAGGCCTGGTCGCGGATGAGGTATACGCCGAGGCGGTGCGCAACGTGCGGTTATTCCTGGAGGGCCGGCATCGCGAGCTTGCGGCGCAGCTTCGCGGCCGGATGGAGGCCGCCTCGGAGAATATGCTGTTTGAAGAAGCCGCAGCGCTCCGCGACCTGTTGCATACGGTCGAGGAGATGGAACAGAAGCAGAAGATGGCCGCGGCGGAGGGCGACGACACCGATATCTACGCTTACTATGCCGAGGCTCCACTGGTCGCGGTAAATCTGTTCCACCTTCGCAACGGCCGCATCGTCGACCGGCGGGAATTCTTTTGGGAAGACCAGGACCAACTGGATCCGTCGGAGTTGTTTTCCGCGCTGTTGAAGCAGATATACCTGGAGCAGCAGTACGTGCCCCACGGGATCCACGTGCCCGTGGACTTCGAGGATCGCAAGCCGCTGGAGGAGTTGCTGTCCGAGAAGCGCGGCCGCAAGGTGGAAATTTACACGCCCCAGCGCGGAGTGAAAAAAGCCATGCTGGCGCTGGTGGAAACCAACGCCAAGAACAGCTTTGAGCAGCGCTTCCGGGTATTGAAGCCGACATCCAAAGCCATCTCGGCGGCTCTGCAGGATGCGCTGAGCCTGCCGGAGCCGCCCCGCCGCATCGAGTGCTTCGACATTTCGCACATTCAGGGCACCGATAAGGTGGCCAGCATGGTGGTGTGGGAGGACGGCCGGATGAAGAAGTCGGACTACCGCAAATTCATCATCCGCACAGTCGAAGGCAACGACGATTTCGCTTCCATGCGGGAGGTCGTTACACGCCGGTACTCCAAGCACCCACTCCCCGGGCTGGTGCTGGTGGACGGCGGCCTGGGCCAACTGCATGCGGCGGCGGAGGCGCTAGAGCAGGCGGGCGTTGCAAACCAACCCCTCGCGTCGATCGCGAAACGCGAGGAGTGGATTTACGTGTATGGCCAGGAGGACGAGCCGGTCATCCTCGACAAATTCTCCCCGGTGTTGCACCTGGTGCAGACTGTTCGCGACGAGGCGCACCGTTTCGCGGTGACGTTTCACCGCACGCGGCGCAATGCGAGCCGCATGACTTCGGAGCTACAGGAAATTCCCGGAGTCGGGCCGAAGACGCTCAACAAACTGCTGCGCCATTTCGGCAGTCTGGAGCGCGTGAAGCAGGCGACGGAAACGGAACTCGTGCAAATCGCGGGTAAGGCCTACGCGCGGCGCATCAAGGAAGTCTTATGAGGGTCGCCTACGGGCCGCATCCCAGCAACTTTTATGATCTCCGCCTGCCGGTCGAGCGCCATCCCCGAGCCGTCGCCATCGTGATCCATGGGGGCTTCTGGCGGGCGCGTTTCGATTTATCGCACGCCGCCGATCTGTGCGCCGCCCTGACCTCGGCCGGTCTGGCGACGGCGAATCTGGAGTACCGGCGCGTAGGGGAAGAGGGCGGCGGCTGGCCCGGCACGTTCGACGATATCCGTGCGGGCATCGGCGCGATACTCAGCCGCTTCGCCGGCTTGCGGACGGTCGTGCTCGGGCACTCGGCGGGTGGGCACCTGGCGTTATGGGCGGCCGGCGAATTCGACGGCCTGAGCGGGGTGATCGCGCTCGCGCCCGTCGCGTGTCTCCGCTCGGCGTGGAGCCTGCACCTCAGCGACGACGCTGTCGCGGAATTTCTAGGCGGCTCGCCCGGCCTAGTCCCCTATCGATACGACTCCGCCTGTCCGTCGGGCCGTCCGTCCGTCGTGCCGCGCATCCTCATTCATGGCCTGGAGGACACCGACGTGCCGGTGTCCATCAGCCGCGAGTTCGCGGCCGCGCGAAAGGGCGATGCCGGGCGGGTGGAACTGGTCGAGCTCCCGGGCGCGGGTCACTTCGACGTAATCGATCCTCAATCGGCTGCCTGGCCCGTAGTTTTGTCAACGATCGACCGGATCTCCGCGACGGTCCGGTCGAGTTCCTCGTCGGTGGTGTAGAAGTGCGGAGCGATGCGGATGCCGGCGTTCGGCCGGTAATCCACCAGCACTTCGCGCCGCGCGAGTTCGCGCGTCACATCCGGCACATCCAGAATTACGGTACCTCCCCGTTTCCGCGGATCACGCTGCGTCCGCACCGGGAAGCCGGCTTCATCCGCGAGCGCAATCAACCGCTCCGTCTGGCGGATCGATTTCTCGCGGATGCGCTCGACGCCGATCTCGTTGATGATTTCGTACCCGGAGCGCGCGGAGTACAGCGCCGGGATGTTGGGGGTTCCATTGAGGAACCGGAACGCGTCGCCGGCAAACTCGATGGGGCCGCCTTCGAACCCGAACGGATCGCGGTGCGCCATCCATCCGGTCGCGGCCGGCTCCAGCCGGGGCCAGAGATCGCGGCGCACGTATAAATAGCCGGCGCCCGGGCCGCCGCACAGCCATTTCACCGAGCCGCCGGTGGCGAAATCGACGCCCAATTCGCGCACGTTCACCGGCAGCGTTCCCGCCGACTGGTATAGATCGGCGATGATCAACGCCCCCACGTCGTGCGCCCGCCTGGTGATGGCGGCCAGGTCCTGCACGTACGAGCTGCGAAACGCAACGTGGGAAACCGACACGAGCTGGGTCTCTTCATCGATTGCGTCGAGCATCAGCTCGAGCGGGAGCGTTAATCCGTCGGGCGAGGGAACGGAGACAACACGCGCGCCCTGGCGCTCGAGACCGTGATAGATGTAATCGTTCGACGGGAAATTGAGGCCGTCGGTGACGAGCTTGTTGCGGCGCCCCCGCCAATCCAGGCACGAGGTAGCGATCCACTGGCAGATGGAAACGTTCTGCTGCATCACGACCTCGCCTTTGCCGGCGCCGATGATGGAGCCGATGAGGTCGCCCACGGTCACCGGCATCTCCCACCAGCCTTCTTCCCACGCGCGGATGCCGCGCGACGCCCAGGTGTCCGCAAATTGCTGGAGCGCCGCGGACGCGCGCCGCGGCATGGCTCCCAGCGAGTGGCTGATCATATATGTCGTGTGCTCAAGGATGGGGAATTCCTTGCGCCAGGCGAGCAGCGGGTCCATTTACTTGATGTTACCGGCAGTTGAGACGGCTGTGAGATCTTATGCTCCCGGAGCCACTAAGAAGTATGCACAAAGGGCTAATGCCTCCGCCGGCGCGGCACCTGCCCGTTCCCGTCAAATTCATTGAGCGCCGGATTTACCTCATCCGGCGCCAGAAAGTGATGCTTGACCGCGACTTGGCCGAGCTGTATGAGGTCAAGGCTATCGCCCTGCGCCAGCAGGTGAAACGCAATCAAGACCGCTTCCCGCCCGACTTCATGTTTCAACTCACGGGCGAAGAAGCCGACCTCTTGGTATCACAAGCTGTGATACCTTCCCGCCGAAGCCTCGGGGGGTTTCTGCCCTACGTTTTCACACAGGAAGGCGTGGCATGCTCTCATCCGTGCTGAACAGCGAGCGGGCCGTTATGGTCAACATCGCCATCATGCGGGCCTTCGTCAAGCTGCGTGAGGTTATGGCCACGCACAAGAACCTGGCCAGCAAGATCGAGGCGTTGGAGCGCAAGTATAAAGACCATGACGAAGAGATCCAGGTAATTTTCAAAGCCATCAAGAAACTGCTGGAAGCCCCGGCGTCCCCACCCCGACGCCGCATCGGTTTTAAGACCGACGAACACTAACTCTTTTCACGGGTAAGCGCAGCAGGACGCCGGTGCTCAAAACGGGTTACGCCAGACAGCTCCTCGATTCCATCCAGGCTTGCGTGATCGCGGTCGCGATGAAGACCGAGAGGCGCGCCGCGGCCTGGCCCCATTTACCGATGGTACCGGCTATAGAACCGCCACACGGGCAGGCCGGCCAGCATGATCAAGATTCCCGCCATCGCTTCGAGAGGGCTCGACCATGCCATCGCGGCCATGAGGAAGAATGTCGCAGCGATGCTGGCCGACGGGGTCCAGGGATACGCCGGTACGCGGAATGGGCGAGGCATGTCTGGTCGCTTGCGGCGGAGAACGAACAGGCTGATCGCCACCAGCGTCTGGAGCAGCAGGTAGCCGAACATCACGTACGAGATCAGCACGTCGAAGAGCGGCCTGCGCTGGACCGCGGTCCACGCAGTCCGCAATCCTGGGGGCGGCGGGGAGAGCATGAGCCCCACGCTGATGACAATCAGCGCCGCCGACCAGCATCCCAATGCGAGGACCGCATTCGCGGGAGTCTTAAATCGGGAATTGACCCGCGCAAGCCAGGCCGGAGCGTAACCGTCGCGCGCCACGGCGAACGCGGAGCGCGGACCGGATAGCACCGCGCCGTTGGCCGTGATCACGGTGGAGAGCAGGATCAGAACCGAGATTGCGGTGATGCCGGCGGGTCCGAAAAGAGCGCGGAACAGGTCCGCGCCGACGGCCGGGCTCGCGGCCACAGCGCTGAACGGGAGCACGTAGTGGATGCCGATCGCGACGGCCAAGTACAGCAGTCCGATAATCAGCAAACCCGCGGCGAGCACTCGGGGAAAATCCCGCCCCGGGTCGCGCATCTCTTCGGCCAGGTGAGCCAACTGCTCAGACCCGGCGTAGGTCCACATAACCGGAATCATGGCGGCGACAAGGCCAGTTGCGGCCGAGGCGCCGAGCGGCGGCCAGAACAGAGCGGAGCCAAGTGCATTCGGCCCGCGCCACAGCAGCAGCGGCAGAACCAGCGCCGATCCGAGGGCCAGGGTCTTCAGGATGGTCCCGCCGACTTGAACGTCCGCGCCGATCCGCGCTCCTCGAACGTTCAGCGCGGTGAGGCACGCGAGGAGTACGATCGCCGCGCAGCCTTGCCACGCGGGAGCGGGAATTCCAGCGGGCGCCGGCACCACTTGGGAGAAATAGATGCCGAAAGTAAAGCTGATGGTGGCTGCCGCGCCGGCGCGGATCATGACCGCGTCCGTCCACGCGAACAGGAAGCCGAAGAACGGTCCCAACGCTGTCCTGATGTAGACATAGCCGCCGCCTGCTTCGGGCAGCATGGCGGCAAGTTCCGCGATCGTCAGAACGCCGGCGAGGCCGATGGCTGCGCCGAGAATCCAGACCAGCAGAGCGCCTGACAGAAACGGCACTCGCTGAGCCACCACGGCGGGAACCAGAAAGATGGACGCGCCGATGGTGCCCCCCACGACCACGCCGAGCGCCTGGAGCGGTCCAAGGACGCGAGGCAAACCCGGTCGCGAAGACATAAGCACGATTGTCACAGATTGCCGGCTCTATGACAGAATGCGAATAAGAGGCCGTACAACCTGGAGGAATCAAACCGTGAGCATCAGCATTCATCCCGAGATCGAAAAGCAATTGCGCGCTCGCGCTGAAGCCGCGGGGTTGAGCATTGAGACCTACTTAGAACGTCTTGTGCGGACCGACCAGGAGGCCGGGGACGAAATCGAGGCTCTGGCCATCGAGGGGCTTGAATCCGGCGAGCCGATTGAAGTCAGACCGGGCTATTGGGAAGAAAAGCATCGCCGGCTCGATGAGCGTTTGAAGAGATCGGGCGCCTGGTGAATGCTCGCTACTTAGTTCGCCCAAGGGCGGACGCAGACCTTGACGATCAAGCCTACTATCTTGCCTCGGAGGCGAGCCCGGAAGTTGGTCACCGCTTCCTCGTCGCTTCGCACGAGACGTTTGCGCTGCTTGCGACCCGACCCGATATGGGGTGGCTTCTTCGCCTCAGGCATCCGAGCCTCACTTCAGCGCGGGTCTTTCGAGTGTCGGGCTTTGAGGGAATGCTCGTTCTCTACCGGCCGCGCCAAGACGGGGTGGAGATTCTTCGGGTGATACACGGCTCGCGGAATCTGCAATCGCTCTTGCGTCGCGAATGGCTTGGCTGACAACCGGGCTTCCTCCAAGTTCAAGTATCCTGGGGCTATGAGAGCAATGTTGCGCATCCTGGGATTCGTCGCGCTCGCCTCTGTTGCCTTCGCGCAATCGCCGTCGCCCTTGCGCGGCAAGCTCATTCAGCCGCCCGATAAGGATCCGGTGATTGAAGTCAACGGCCGGCGCGTCGCCATCGAAGCCGACGAGGATACCTGGCAAGTGCTGCGCGACGAGCGGTTGGCCGGCGCCGATGTCCAGCTTCTGGGAAACGCCAAGGACGCCGACCATTTCACGGTGTCGGGCACTTACCTGCATCCCGTGTCCGTCTGGCGCGACGGCAAGCGCCTGTACGTCACCTACTGGTGCGACGTATGCTATATCCGTACTTACGTTCCGGGGAAATGCTGGTGCTGCCAAAAATATACTCTTCTCGACCCTCGCGAAGAGCTCGACGATCGTTGATCGCCGCGCTCGCGTTGCTCACTCCTGTTATGTCCCAAGGTCAAAACTACTTCGCTCAACACGCCACGGTGGACGGCATCGACGTCGTCCGTCTCACCGATTCGCGGCGCCATACAGAGGTCTCGATTATTCCTTCCATCGGAAACATGGCTTACGAGATGAAGGTCAACGGCGCGAATGCCTTCTGGTGGCCGTACCGCACGCTCGCGGAGTTCAAGGCCAAGCCGGGGTTTGCCGGCAACCCGTTTCTCGGGCCGTGGGCCAACCGCCTCGATCAGGATGCCTTCTACGCGAACGGGCGCAAGTACACTTTGAATCCGAACCTGGGAAACGTCGGGCGGGATGGGCATCAACTTCCCATCCACGGATTTCTGTCGTACGTGCCGTGGACGGTCACCGAGTCCACCGCCGATGAGAACAGCGCCTGGGTGTCGAGCAAGCTCGAGTTCTGGAAACATCCCGACTGGATGGCGCAGTTCCCGTTCGCACATAACCTCGTAATGACGTACCGCCTGCGCGACGGCGCGCTCGAGGTGCACCTCGCCGTCGAGAACCTCGCGAACGAGCCCATGCCGCTGTCCATCGGCTTCCATCCGTACTTCGCGGTGCACGACGCGCCTCGCGACGCCTGGACGGTTCATGTCGCCGCCGTCGATCACGTGCTGCTCTCCGATCAGTTGATCCCCACGGGGAAGACCGAACCGTCCACCGTTCCCGACCCGTACCTGCTGGGCGGTGGACAGCTGGACGATGTTTTCTCGGGATTGCAGCGGGACTCCAACGGCACTGCGACGTTTTGGGTCCAGGGCGCGAAACAGCGAGTGTCGGTGGTCTACGGCCGCAATTACCCGGTGGCCGTAATCTATGCGCCGCGCGGCAAGGACTTCATCTGCTTCGAGCCGATGGCCGCGATTACAAATGCAATGAATCTGGCGCACGCCGGGCTGTATGCCAATCTGACTTACGTCCCGGCGGGCGGCCGCTGGGAAGAGAGTTTCTGGATCCGGGCGGACGGGTTCTAAATGCGCGCGACTATCGTTCTACTCCTCGCTCTGGGCCACGCTTTCGCCCAGCCTTCCACGAAACCTGCGCCGGTGTCGCTGCATGAATTCAGCCTCTCGCTCGAACAACTGACGGCCCGGGTGCGCCCGGCTGTTGTGCAGGTGTTCACCACCGGCCTCACGCCGCTCACTGAGGAGTCGGAGGGCACGACCACCAGCCTGTTCGCCAAGCAGCGAGCCACGGGCTCTGGCGTGATCCTGTCGGCGGACGGCTACGTTCTGACGAACGCGCACGTGATTCGTGGCGGACGCCGCATCCAGGTGCGGCTCGCGCCGGACTCCGCGCAGAGTGAGGGCCGCCGCTCGGTGGTCAAGCCGGCCGGCCGAACGCTGGAGGCTAAGATTGTGGGCGCGGATCGCGAGACCGACCTCGCCGTGTTGAAGATCGAAGCGGCCGATTTGCCATTTCTGCAACTCGGCGATTCTGAGGCGCTCCGCCAAGGCCAGCTTGTGATAACGTTCGGCAATCCGCGCGGGCTGGAGAGCTCGGTCAGCATGGGGGTGGTCAGTTCCGTCGCCCGGCAGATCCAGAGCGAAGATCCCATGGTCTACATCCAGACGGACGCCCCGATCAACCCCGGCAACAGCGGCGGGCCGCTGATCGATTCCGAAGGCAAGGTGATCGGCATCAACACGTTCATTCTGTCGCAGTCCGGCGGGAGCGAGGGACTCGGATTCGCGGTACCCGCCAGTATTGCCAACACCGTCTACACGCAGTTGAGGAAAGACGGTCACATGCACCGTGGCCAGATCGGCGCGTACGCGCAGACCATCACTGCTCCGATGGCGGCGGGAATGAAACTGCCGCAGGACTGGGGCGTGATCCTGGGAGACGTCGAGCCCCAGGGGCCGGCCGACCGGGCGGGTCTCGAGCCGGGCGATATCGTGACTTCCCTGAACGGCAAACCGATGGAGAATGCGCGCCAGTTCGATGTGAACCTATACGGGACGCTGATTGGGGAGAACGTAACAGTCGAGTTCCTTCGCGAGGGGCAGCGCCGCGCCGTCAAGGTGCCGGTCATCGAGCGCGACGACGATCCGATGCGATTCGCCGATAAGGTGGACCCGGAGAAGAACATGATCCAGCGGCTCGGGATCCTGGCCGTGGGGCTGACGCCGGAATTGACGGGTATCGTCTCCGACTTGCGCCATTCCTACGGCGTGGTAGTGGCGATGCGGTCCACCGACGCGGCCGCCAACGGGTTGGAAATCGGCGACGTCATCTACTCAGTGAACGAAACGGCGGTGAAAACCTTTGAAGCGCTGCGTTCGGCGGTCGACGGATTGAAGCCCCGCGAACCTGCGGTGTTGCAGATTCAGCGGGGAGGCAAGCTGCGGTTCGTGACCATAGAGATCGAGTGAGCATGCGGAAGTTCCTGACTCTTGCTCTAATCCTTGCGGCGATTCCCGCGTTTGCTCAGACCCGCAAGCGCGCTCCCAAGCCCGCGCCTGCCCCGGCCCCGACGTCGTGGCCGCTGGTCGCGCTGAAGGTGACGGGGAATCAGTTGTACACCGAGCAGTCGATCGTCACGGCGTCGGGCTTGAAGATAGGGCAGACGGTAGCGAAGGAAGATTTTGACAAGGCGCGCGACCGGCTGGTCGCGACCGGCGCTTTTGAAACCGTCGGCCTCGACTTCGAACCAACGGTGGACGGCAAGGGATACCGGGGCAAGTTCGAGATTGCCGAGATCAAGCAGGTCTATCCTTATCGTTTCGAAGATCTGCCGGGAACCGATGCCGAGATTCGCGCTTTCCTCAGACCGCGCGAGCCGATGTTCGGCGACAAGATCCCGGCGACGGCCGAATTGCTCGCGCGCTTCACCAAAGACGTGGCCGAATACGCCGCGACGAAAAACTTCCAGGACAAAGTGGTCGGCCGGGTATCGGCTGACCGGCCGAACGAACTCGTCGTTCTATTCCGTCCGGCGACTCCCTCGCCGTCGATCGCGGGTGTGGGCTTCACCGGCAACAAGGCGATCGCGAACGCCATCCTCAACAACGTGCTGGGGCAGGTCGCGATCGGCGTGCCGTACTCCGAGGTGCGCATCCGCGAATTGCTGGATACGAGTATCCGGCCTCTGTACGAGGCGAAGGGTCGCATGCGGGCCGCGTTCCCGAAAATCGAAACGAAGCTGGCTCCCGCGGGGGTGATCGGAGTGAACCTGTTCGTACAGGTGGAAGAGGGAGAAGCCTACAACTTTGGGAAGATCGTGGTGCTTAGTTCGAAGATCAGTCCCGAGGAATTGTACAAGGTCGCCAAACTGAAATCCGGGGAAGTCGCGAATTTCGATACCGTGTCGGACGCGCAGATCGCCTTGCGGAAGCGCTTCCACAAGTCGGGCTACATGGAGATGTCCTCGACCGTGGAACGCAAGATCGACGACGCGGCGAAAACGGTGAGCTTGACGATCAAGACGGAAGCCGGCACGCAGTTTAAGATGGGCGCTGTGAAAATCCAGGGGCTCGATATTGAAGGGGAGCCGGCGGTCCGGAAGTTGTGGGGCATGAAGGAAGGCGCACCGTACGACGACACGTATCCTCAGACGTTTCTCACCCGGATTCAGGAAGACGGCTACTTCGACAACCTGAAAGCCACGCGCTTCGACCACGAAGTGAACCGCAAGAATAACACCGTCGACGTTACGCTCTACTTCACCGGAGGCGCAACGAAACCGGAGCCCAAGCGGGAACCACAGTTCTGACCCATGACGTGGCGGCGCGCACCCGTGCGTGCCGCGTCGCGACTCTTCGCGACGCATGGGGTGCCGAGATATCCAGACGACAGGCGTCGCCAGGAGTGCGCACGCCACTAAAATAGTAGGTGATGCGCATTGCCCTGGCCCAGATCAATTCCACTGTCGGCGATCTCGTGGGTAATGCCGACAAGATCGTCGCGTTCTCACGAAAGGCGGCCGGACTCGGCGCCGAAGTGGCCGTATTTCCCGAACTGGCCCTGAACGGCTACCCGCCGCGCGATCTCGTCGAGAAGCCGAGTTTCATTGAGCGCACCGGCGTCGAACTGGAACGGCTGGCCGCGGAAACGGCCGCGCTCGATCTTTCCATCATCGTTGGATACGTAGGCGAGGCCGATGTGTCCGCGGGCAAGCGCGTGACCAACAGCGCCGCGGTCATCGAGCGGGGGGCCGTGGTGTTCCGGCAGAACAAAATGCTGCTGCCGACCTACGACGTCTTCGATGAGATGCGCTACTTCCAGCCGGCGGATCGCCAATTCCTGGCGTCGATCCGCGGCTGCAAGACCGCCTTGACCATCTGCGAGGACGCCTGGAACGACAAGCAGTTCTGGGAACGCCGCCTGTATCAGCGCGACCCCGTCGAGGAACTCGCAAACTCCGGCGCAAGTTGCCTGATCAGCATCAACGCTTCGCCGTACAACATGCACAAGCGCGAGTTGCGGCGCGAAATCTTCGAAATCGCAGCGAAACGGCACGGGATCCCGGTCGTTTATGTGAACCAGGTGGGCGGAAACGATCAGCTCGTTTTCGACGGCTCGAGCTTCGCCATGGACGGCACGGGGAGAGTCATCGGGAGCGCGCGCTCGTTTGAGGAAGACCTCGTCATCGTGGACACCACGGCCCGCGCCGGCGATCAGCATCAAGACCTGAACGATGAGTGCGAAGCGGTCTATCAGGCGCTGGTTCTGGGCACCCGCGATTACATCCGGAAGTGCGGATTCTCTCGTGTGCTCATCGGGCTCAGCGGCGGCATCGACAGTTCTCTCACGGCGGTGGTTGCAGCGGACGCGGTTGGCCGCGAGAACGTCGTGGGCGTCGCGATGCCCGGCCCTTTCTCGTCCGAACACAGCTTGACCGACGCCCGAGCCCTCGCCGAATTCCTCGGCATCCGCTTCGAGATCGTGTCCATCAACGATGCGTACGGTGCATTCGATCGCACGCTGGATCCGCAGTTCGCGGGAGCGGCCAAGGACGTAACCGAGGAGAACCTGCAATCGCGCCTGCGCGGAGTAACGCTGATGGCGCTGTCGAATAAGTGGGGCGCGCTGGTGCTCACCACCGGCAACAAGAGCGAGCTCGCGGTTGGTTACTGCACGCTGTACGGCGACATGTGCGGCGGTCTCGCGGTGATCAGCGACGTTCCCAAAACCCTGGTGTACAAGTTGTCGCGAGTGGCAAACGGCAGGCATCCGGGAGCCATCCCGGAAAGCGTTTTCATCAAGCCGCCTTCCGCGGAACTTCACGCGGACCAGAAAGACACCGATTCCCTTCCCGACTACGAAGTCCTCGATGGGATACTGAAAGCCTACGTGGAGCAGATGCAGGCGCCCGCGCATATCGCGGAGGAGCAACATGTTCCGCTCGCCCTGGTCCGCGACATCGTGAACAAAGTAGATCGCAATGAGTACAAGCGCCAGCAGGCCGCGCCCGGCTTAAAAGTAACGACGAAAGCATTCGGCATCGGCCGCCGGTTCCCGATTGCCCAGAGGTTCCTGGAATGAAATCGCTCTTCTATTTGCTGGCCGTGACCGGGGTCGCGGTTTCGATGCTCGTATCGCAGCCCGCCGCGCGGGAGCAAGTCGGGCCCTTGCCGGACGGCAGCTTTCTGCTGAACAGCGGCTGGCGCGTGCAGCCCGCCGGCAAGCAGATCCCGCTGGACACGCTGCCCATGTCGTCCGCGCTGTCGCCCGATGGAAAATATCTGCTGATCGTAAACGGCGGCTACAATCCGCCCTCCATCAGCGTCATCGACGTTGCGGGCGAGCGTGAGCTATCCAGGTTCGCGCTTGCCGACCTGTGGCTCGGGATCGCATTCACCCGCAATGGAAAAACGGTGTATGCGAGCGGCGGCTCGAAAGCGCGCGTTTACGAACTCGCGTTCTCCGACGCTGGACAACTGTCGCTTTCCCGCGAGTTTGTCCTGGTGGCCGAGAAAGATCGGACGCCGTCGGATTTCACCGGCGATGTGGCCCTCTCGCCCGACGGCCGCCTCATCTACGCCGCTGAACTCTACCGCAACGATATCGCGGTGATCAATCCGCAGTCGGGCGTGGTCATCGACCGCTTCAAGACCGGGCGACGGCCGTACCGGATTCTGTTCCATCCCGATGGCAAGTCGTTCTTCGTGTCGAGTTGGGCGGACGGCACCCTCTACCACTACAACGCGGACAACGGCGGGCAACTCGGTTTTCTGCGCCTGGGACCGCACCCCACCGACATGCTCTGGAGCGACCGGAAACCGGAGGCCGACACGGGAGAGGACGACGTCAAGTGGGCTGCGCGGATCTTTGTCGCGGCCGCAAATACGAACAGCGTCTATTCGGTGAGTGTCAGCGAAAGCAAAGACCTGGAACTGTCGGAAACGATCAACGTGGCGATGACTCCGCGCGAACCGCTGGGCATGACGCCGACCGCGCTTGCCCTGAGCCCGGACCAGACCCGCCTGTACACGGTCTGCTCGGACGCGAATGCCGTCGCGGTGACCGATCTGACGCACGTGCGATCACGCATCGCCGGCTTCATTCCGGCCGGATGGTATCCGACCGCGGCCCGAGCCGTCGCCGGCGGGCGGCTCTTCGTCCTCAACGGGCGAGGCTTGCGGAGCTACCCCAACCCGAAGGGCCCGAGCCCGCTCCGCCATCCCGAGCCTATGCACGTTGGCGAGCCGGGCATTGAGTACGTCGGGCGCATTCAGACCGGAACCGTATCGGTGATCCCGCCGTTCGATAGCGACAAACTGGAAGAGTACACGAAGACCGTGCTCGCCTGTTCGCCCTACCGGGATCGTCTGCTGGACGAGGTCGCCATTCCCGACGGTAATCCGGTGCCGAAGCGGCCGGGCCTGCCGTCCCCGATTCAACACGTGATCTACATCGTAAAAGAGAACCGCACGTACGACCAGGTGCTCGGCGATCTCGGAGTCGGAAACGGCGATCCCTCGCTGGTTGTCTTCGGAGCCGATTCGACCCCGAACCAGCGCAAGTTGGCCCGCGAGTTCGTTCTCCTCGACAATTTTTACGTCAATTCGGATGTCAGCGCCGACGGTCACAATTGGGCAACGGCGGCCATCGCTCCGGATTATACGCAGAAGATGTGGCAGAACAGCTACGCGGGCCGCCGCAAGCGCTACGACTACGAAGGAGGGGAGCCCGCGAACGGACCCCCAACCGGCTACATCTGGAGCCAAGCCATGCAGGCCGGAATCAGCATGCGCAACTACGGATACCAGGTGAATATTCGCAAGCCCGCGCCGCCCGCGGACGCCGATCAGATCGAGAGCGTTCGCGACTCGACGCTGACCCGTTTTACCGCCGCCAAGTATCGCGGATTCGATCTGGATTACCCCGATGTCGAGCGCGCCCGCGCCTTCCTCGCCGAGTTCGGCGAATTCGAAAAGTCGGGCGAGATGCCGCGCTTCATGATCATGCGCCTGGGCAACGACCACACGTCGGGCACCGCGGTGGGAAAGATCGCCCCGCTGTCCTCCATGGCGGATAACGATTACGCGCTGGGGATGGTGGTGGAAGCCGTTTCCAAGAGCCGCTTCTGGCCGGGCACCGCGATCTTCGTCGTCGAGGACGATGCGCAGAATGGCGCCGACCACGTCGATTCTCACCGTTCGCCGGCCTTCATTCTTTCGCCGTACACCCATCGGGGCGTCGTGGATAACACGATGTACAACCAGACCTCGGCGCTACGGACCATGGAACTGATCCTCGGCTTGCGGCCGATGACGCACTTCGACGCGGCGGCCCGGCCGATGTGGGCCGCGTTTTCGACTCAGCCGAACGCCCAGCCGTACACCGCCGAAAAGCCGCGCATCAGCCTGACGGATCGAAACGCGCCGAACAATCCGGCGGCCGCCCGAAGCGCGCGCCTGGACTTCAGCGACGCGGACCGCAACGACGACGGCGAGCTGAACGACATCCTGTGGCGCGCCATCCGCAAAACAGAGCCGCCTGCCCCGGTGCGCAGCTACTTCGGCCACTAAGGACATGTCACGAAATAACCATGCCAAATTGTGGGTTTCTGTGACGTGGCGCACGCACTCGTGCGTGCCGTGTCGAGACTCTTCTCGACACCTCCGCGAACGAAGAAAATGGGCGTCGGCGTGAGTGCCGACGCGGCACGCACGAGTGCGTGCCGCCACGTTGAAATATGCCAAGCATTTACCTGTGCTTCGTATGGCACATGCACCAGCCCTTCTATAAGGATCTGTTGACGGGCGAGTACCGTCTTCCGTGGACGCGGATGCACGCCCTGAAGGACTACTACGGAATGGTGCAAATCCTGGACGAGTTTCCGGATGTGCACCAGACCTTCAACCTGGTGCCATCCATGCTCGCCCAGATCGACGAGTACGCGACCGGCGCGGCCAACGACCCGTTTCTGCGCATCGCCTTGAAACCGGCGGAAGAGCTGACCGGCGACGAGCAGTCGTTTATCCTGCGGTATTTTTTCCAGGCCAACCCCGGCCGGCTCATCTACCGCTATCCGCGATACGGCGAGCTGTACGATATGTGGCAGTCCTCGGGGCGGGATTCGAAGCGGGCGCGCCGCCTGTTCGGAATGGGTGAGCTGCGGGACTTGCAAGTGCTTTCGCAACTGGCCTGGTTCGACGAGGAATTTCAAGAGCGGGACCCCGGCATCCGGGGCCTGGTGGAAAAGGAAAGAGGATACAGCCTGGAGGATCAGGCGCTGCTCGGCCGGAAGCAGCCCCAGAAAATGGCGCTGGTGGTGCCCATCTACCGCGAGTTCGCCCGCCGGGGCCAGATCGAACTGACCACCACTCCCTACTATCACCCCATCCTGCCGCTGTTGTGCGATTCGAACGTCGCGGAAACGGCGCACCCGTACGTTCCCCTTCCCAGCCGGTTCTCCTATCCGCGGGACGCCCGGCTGCAACTGGAGCGCGCGCGGGATTTCATGAAGACGGAATTCGGAGTGCTTCCGGTGGGCCTGTGGCCGTCCGAGGGATCGGTTTCGGATGAGGTCCTGACCTTGGCCGCGGAAACCGGTTTCACCTGGTCGGCTAGCGACAATGAAGTGCTCGCACGGACGCTGGGCCGTGACGCGGGCGCATTCGAGACGTATCGGCCCTATGTCTGGGAACAACAAGGCGCGAAGTTGCGGATGATTTTTCGCGATCACCGGCTCAGCGACCTCATCGGTTTTGTCTACTCGCGGATGGGCGCGGCCGACGCCGCCAATCACTTCCTCCACGAGATCCGGGAGAACTGCCGGGGCATTCTCGCCAACGGCGAAGATGCGCTGGTTCCCATCATTCTCGACGGCGAGAACGCCTGGGAGTATTACGAACGCAACGGACGCCCTTTTCTGCGCGAGTTGTACGGCCGCATTGCAGCCGACGGACAAATGACCGCGGTCACGGTCTCGGAAGCTCTCGCCAAAATCGAGCCGCGGCCCATCGATCATATTTTCCCGGGGTCCTGGATCAACGCCAACTTCGACGTTTGGATCGGCGCCGAGGAGGACAACACAGCCTGGGATTACCTTCTCCGGGCGCGACGCACTTACGACCAAGTGCTGGAGGGGGTTGTGGGGGTGGCGCTCACCGAGTCGCAAAAGCAACTGGCGATGGAGGAGTTGCTCATCGCCGAGGGCAGCGACTGGTGCTGGTGGTACGGGCCGGAGCACGACTCGGCTAACCGCCCGGAGTTCGACCAGCTCTTCCGCGGCCATCTCGCAAACGTGTACCAGGCGCTGGGGTTGCACCCGCCCGACGAGCTGTCGCGGCCGATATCGGGCGCGGTCGCCAAGGAATCGCACGACGTTCCAACCGGCGTGATCAACGCGACCGTTGATGGCGAGATCACATCCTATTTCGAGTGGCTCGGCGCAGGCTTGTTCCATGTGGATAATCGCTCCGGCGCAATGCACGGGCAGCGGTTCGTGATTCGCGAACTCCGGTACGGCAGCAATGGGTCCAGTCTTTTCCTTCGCCTGGACTTCGAGGAGCACGCGACGGCGGCGCTCTCCGGAGCGGTGGTGAAGCTGAACGTCGGCCCCGCCGCGGACCCGCGCCGCGTGACCTCCGCGAACTTGCACATCATGGCCGGCGTTCACCAAGCCGCAGCCGGGCTGGAATATGCATTCTCGCGGATTCTGGAGGTGAAGGTACCGCTCGCCGGCATCGGCGCGGGCTTGCAGCAGCCGGTCCGGTTCCAACTGTCGCTGTGGCAGAACGGGCTTCCCTTGGACGCAATTCCCCAGCAGGGTTGGCTGGAAGTCGCGACGTCGGAGCCTGGCGAGTGGTTCTAGGCACACGTACGTCAGATTGAATCGACCTGCCGCGATCCTCACCTCCGCGGAGGGTGCTCATTGAAAGTCTGCCCTGCGCGAATTGATGCGGCCTGCGTCATGCGGCATCCGGCACGCACCGCAATGAGTCGATCGTCTGCTGGTAAAGCTCGACCGTTTGGGCCTTCCCGGTGCCGGGAACCGCGTAGCCACTCGCGCCAGCGAGCACTGCGTATCTCGTGATCCCACCTGAGATGGAACCGGTCGCCTTGCACGCTCACGAACTCGGCCTAGGTAAGCTAGCGGGGCGGGTGCTACAGGGAAGAGCCGGTGGAACCGCCGGGCTCCGCAATGGGCTTGCTGCTACGATGCTTTCTCCACGAAAATCGCTCCTTGCACGGCCGGAAGCTCACGAAATTGCAGCGGCAGAACTCGCAGCGGTAAGGCGTCGCCCCCATTCGCAGTTGCATTGTGATCAGGGCGGGCGCATGGTAGTATTGCTCCGACCAGGTGCTTAACTCCAGGCGGTAACACTTAGGACAGCGCGCGTATTTCAGCATTCGGAGACGCCATATCTGGGCCTGGAACCGGCAATCGCATTTCTTGCAGCGAACCGGGTAGGTGCCGAGCCACCCGCGCACCCGTTCTCCGAAGCTCCGGGACCTCGAAACACGCACGTCCCGGGTCCCACACGAAGGACATTTCGCGCTGATCGGCATGGAGGTTTAGCGAATCACGCCCTGCCGGCGTTCCGCCACATACCTTTCGACAAACGCCGAGAGCGCCGCTTGCACCGCGTCGCGCGCGCCGCCTCCCGTCCGGATCTTCAACCCTTCGATCTCCCGCACGGGCAGCAATTCCCGCGTTGTGGACGTGATGAAAACCTGGTCCGCGCGTTCCAGATCCGCCGGCATAAGCGTGCCCTCCTCCACCGTGTACCCGGGCGCCCTACAGCCGAGGACGATATCGCGCGTGATCCCCGGCAGGCATCCGGAGCTGAGAGGCGGCGTCAAAACCCGCCCGCCGAACGCCGCGAAGATATTGGCGGAGGTGCACTCCGACACCTCGCCGCGCTCGTTCAGCAGCACCACCTCGTCGAAGCCGCGCTCGTGCGCCGCTTCGAACCAGGTGAGGTTGTCGGACCAGGAGAGTATCTTCGTCCCGGCGAAAGGCGATGCGGCGTAACGCGCGTTCCGAATCAGCCCCAGCCGGACGCTTCCTCCCCAGTCCTTCACATCCGTAGTGAAGGCGGCGACATCGAAGTCGCGCGCGATGCCGGGACCTTCCCAAATGCCGCCCTTGTTCCGCACGAGAAACACGCGCAGCGTGCCGTTGTGGGCCGCGTTCGCCTCCACGAGTTTCTGCAGCCGGGATTCCAGCCAGGCGGGCTCGGGCGGAAAAGGCACTCGAAAGAGCTTCGCGTCACGCTCCATCCGGGCCCAGTGGCGATCGAAGGCGAACAACACTCCATCGTACACGCGGATCGTGGAGAAGACGCCCCATCCCGTGAACAATCCGACTTGGCCGGGCTGGAGGCACACCGAGCCGGCTTCGAGAATGTCGTCGTTGTGAAGCAGGTACCGGTGCACTAGATTATCAGTGTACCGGAGAAGCCCCGAGAGGAAAGCGCGGCCCTGTCCACTACCTCACATGGCGGACGCGATTGCGCTCTGGCTGATAGTACCCCTCACTGCCGTGATCCTGGTGAGCGGCATCGACGACCTGTGGATCGATGCCGCCTGGCTCTGGCTCTGGGCCACCGGCCGGTTCCGCCGTTTCGCTGCCGCACCGAACGCCGCGGAACGGCGGATCGCGATCTTTGTCCCGCTCTGGCGCGAGCACCAGGTCATCCTGGACATGCTGGCGCACAACATTGGGTGCGTCCGGTACTCCAATTACCAGTTCTTCGTGGGAGCTTATCCCAACGATCCCCTCACGCTGGAGTCCATCCGGGAAGCCGAACACTGGTGGTCCAACGTTCACCTGGCCGTGTGCCCGCACGACGGCCCCACCTCCAAGGCCGATTGCCTCAACTGGATTTACCAGCGAATGCTCCTCCACGAGGAGTCGGGGGGCGCGACCTTCGATCTGGTGGTGGTGCATGACGCCGAGGATGTCATGCACCCGGAGGAACTCCGCCTGATTAACTCCTATTCCGCGGAATACGACTTCATTCAGATCCCGGTCCTGCCGCTCGCCATGCCGGTGTATGAATTCACCCACGGCGTCTACTGCGATGAATTCGCGCAGGCGCACACGCGCGACATGCCGGTTCGCGCGATGCTCGGCGGATTTGTTCCGTCGGCCGGCGTGGGCACCGGCTATTCGAGGCGGGCGCTCGACCGGCTGGCCGAGGCCGAGTCCAACCGAATGTTCGATCCCGCCTGCCTCACCGAGGATTACGAAAACGGATTCCGTCTTCACGCCCTGGGGATGAAGCAAGTGTTTCTTCCGCTGTCCAGTACAGGGTCCAATTCCCCGGCGGCCACCCGCGAGTATTTCCCCAGCACCTGGCAGGCCGCCAGCCGGCAGCGCACCCGCTGGATCACCGGCATCGCCCTGCAAGCCTGGGAGCGGCACGGCTGGGGTGGAGGCTGGCAAGCTTACTGGCTGTGGCGCGATCGCAAGGGCCTCATCGGCAACCCGGCCAGCGCCCTGTCTTTCGCCGTCTTCCTGTACGCTCTGCTCACACGCATGTGGACGCGCGTGGACCTGCCGGCGTGGATCATCCCCGCGGCCCTCGTGACCCTGCCGTCGCTCGCCGTCCGCATGGCGGTTCGCATCGGATGTTCGTGGCGCTGGTTCGGGCCGGGATTCGCCCTGCTGGCGCCGCTGCGGGAACCTTACGCCAACTTCCTGAACGCATGGGCGACAGTGCGCGCCCTAGCCGACTACGCGAGAGCCAGATGGGAGGGCCGGCCGCTGGTGTGGGTGAAGACGGAACACGCGTATCCCTCGCGCGCCGCCCTGATGGAAAACCGCAGGCGTTTGGGGGAGATCCTGGCGGGATCTTCCTACGTAGAGTCATCCGATCTCGAACGGGCGCTGGAGGGCCGTCCGGAAGGCTCGCGGTTAGGCGAGTGGCTGGTTCACCTGAACCTGATTTCCGAGGACGATCTCTACGAAGCGCTCAGTATCCAGGCGGGCGTGCCGCTCGGCCGCGCCGTCGCCGAACGCATGCGGTTGCCCGCCGTTCGCACGATCCCCGCGGAGGTGGCCCGGCGCTGGCGCGTGCTGCCGTTCGAGATTCGAGCGGGGGAGTTGTACATCGCCGGACCCGAGCAGCCGGCCGTCGAAATGGAGTCCGAGCTACGCGCGTATACGTCGCTGAGGTTGCGGTTCCATCTGGTGACTCCGGGCGAGTACGCCGAGATGGAGCGCAAGGTCAGCGCAAATTGAACTTCTTCATCTTGTAACGCAGCGTGTCACGCGTAATATGGAGCAGGCGCGCGGCCTGCGTCTGGTTGCCGCCCGATCTTTCCAACGCCTGCGCGAGCAGCATCCGTTCGTGCTCCGCCAGCGAAAGTCCCGCTTCGGGCATTGCCGCCGCCATGCCGGCCGACATCGTTCGCTCCAGCGGGTCGTGGATCAGGGACATTGGCAGGCTCGCCGCGGTGATCACCAACGACTCCTCCAGGATCATGGCCCGCTCGATGGCATTGCGCAATTCGCGGACATTCCCCGGCCAGTCGTGCCCCAGCAGTATCTGGGCCGACTCCGGCGTCAGTCCCTCCAGGTGGCGCTTGAACTTCTGGTTGTAATGCTGGATGAAGAATCGTGCCAGGGGGAGGATGTCATCCGGACGGTCGCGCAGCGGCGGGATCACGATATGGATGACGTTGAGCCGGAAAAACAGATCCTGCCGGAAGTGGCCCTGGCTTACCTGCTCGCGGAGATTCCGGTTGGTGGCCGCAACCACGCGCAAGGCGAGTTGAATGTCCTTCAATCCGCCCAGGCGGCGGAACGACTGGTCCTCGAGAACCCGCAGCAGCTTCGCCTGCAGCATCAGCGGAATCTCGCTGATTTCGTCCAGGAAGAGTGTGCCGCGGTCGGCAAGTTCGAAGATGCCCCGCTTCTGCGCGCGCGCGTCGGTGAATGCGCCCTTCTCATACCCGAACAATTCGCTCTCCAGCAGCGTATCGGGGATGGCGGCGCAATTGATGGCGATGAAGGGCTCCGCGCGGCGCATGCTTTCGTAGTGCAGCGTCTTCGCGATCAGATCCTTGCCGGTTCCGTTTTCGCCTTCCAGCAGTATGGTGGTCGCTTCGCTGGCGGCAACCCGCTTGGTGAAATGCAGCAGGTCCTTCATCGCCTTCGAGTCCCCCACCACCTCGCGCTTTTGCGGTGAGATCTCTGCGGTGATGTCGCGGATGGTGGCGACCATCCCTTCCAACTCGCCGTTATCGTTGTAGAGCTGCGTGGTGCTCATCACCGCCATGCGTTCACGGCCGTTGTCGGTGTGGATCCGAACCGTGGAGCGGGCGACCGAAGGCGATTGCGTGAGGCCGATCAGCACTCCGCACCCCGGCTCGCAGATGCCGCATTTGAAGACGTCGCGGCAATCGCGTCCCACCATCTGTTCGGAGCTCAAACCGAAAAGACGTTCCGCCGCCCGGTTGACGCCGCTGATCCGCAGATCGCGATCGTAGAGCATCAAAGCGTCGGAAAGCTCGTTAAATACGGCGGTCAGCAGAGTCGAATTCTGCCATCCCAGCGCCAGTTTAGGCATGTTGGCCTCGAAGCAAATACCAGAATAACAATTTCCCGCGCTGGGAGTGCGCTATTTCCCCCAATCCTGTGGGGTTGGGTGTGGATCTTCACGAGCAGCCCCAGATAGGCTTTGAAAAGAAAGGGGTTCGCGCTTGGCTTTGCGATTGCACCTTCGAGTGTTGGAAAGGACCACAACCGTGAACTTGATGCTATTCGTAGTCAGCTGGTGTGTTTTAGCCACCGCTGTCCTTGCTCTTGCGCTTTATCGATTTTTCGTAGCCCGCGGCGAAGACGCTTACATTCATGTCGATACCGGCCATGTCTCGCAACAGCAGATGCTAGTGAAGAAGCTCGATTCGCTGGATCGTTGGGGTAAGTTGCTCACCATCGTCGCGGCGGTTTACGCCCTCGTCATCGGCGGCTTGTTCATGTACAGCGCCTGGATCGAAAGCAGCACGAAGATTCAATAGCCGGGAGGTTTTATGCCGCTCCTGGAGCGCATCCTCGTACCCGTCGATTTTTCCGAACGCTCGCTGGGCGCGGTGCGCTACGTGGAAGCGCTGGCCGCCGCCCCGCGGACCTGTGAGTTGACGCTGGTACACGTGACCACTCCGGTCACCTACGAATTGAGCGCCCTCGATGTTGGCGGTACGGTGCTGGCGGAACTGAACTCCGACCGTACCGCCGAACTCCGCGAACAGCTCGACGGATTCCTGCGGGAATCGCTCGCGACGTTTCACGTCACCCGCGTGATGCTGGATGGCGATCCGGCGCGGAGGATCGTCGAGTATGCGCATGATAACCGCACCGGCTTGATCGTCATGCCGACCCATGGATACGGCCTGTTCCGCCGGTTCCTGTTGGGCTCCGTGACCGCCAAAGTCCTGCACGACGCGGACTGCCCGGTGTGGACGGGAGTCCACATCGACGAAGCGCCGGCGGTGGAAGGGATTCGCTTCCGGAAGGTGATGGTGGCCGTCGACCTGTGCCCAGCCCAGGCCTTGAAGGCGATCGCCTGGGGCTCCAAGTTCGCCGAGGAATACGGCGCCGAAATGGAAATCGCCCACGCCTATCCCTCGCTCGAAGGCCGGGGCGGCGACGAGGTCGCGGGGTGGCGCGAGAACGCCACACGCGCGGCCGGCGACGAAATCGCCAAAATGCAGCAGAAGCTCGGGGTCGACGCGCCGGTGGTGCTCGAAGCCGGGGATCCGGCGGCGGTGGTGACGAATCTCGCGGTGCGCAAGCAAGCGGATGTTCTGGTGATTGGCCGCGGTTCCGCGGCGGGAGTGTTCGGACGCTTGCGGGCAAACGCATATGCGATCATCCGCCAGTCGCCCTGTCCCGTGGTCAGCGTGTAGTCGGCTCGATTTCGGACAAAGCAATCCTCAAACCGCTCATGCGGAGCCTCTGACGCCCTGCAAATCCAACCAGTACCGCCATGCGAGTTCTCCGGCAAGATATCCAATTCGGCTGAGGATGCTGATCGGCAATCCAAAATTCGCCCTGATGGCCGTGCTCGCGGTCGGCATCGCCGCTCACACCACCGTCTTCAGCCGAAGGAACTGGCGCTCATCCAGACGGTGAACGGCCAGCGGGGAGTACCTGGTCAACACATCCTATCTCGATTACCGCGATTACCGGGATAACTTGGAGCTCGTGTCCGGACTGGCCATCGCGCGGTTCACTCCGTTGAGCGTGGGAGTTCTCTACCGAACCGGTGCCGACTTCGGTTACGGCGAAGCCGGATCTGGCGGTCACCATTGGCGGCACAAACAGCGCTCCCAACGATGTGGTGTCCATTCTGCTGAACCTGTCGGTGCAGGTGTCTCCGGCCAGTCTCGCCTACGGAACGATCGGGGTAGGTAGGCGGGGGAGCTTGCCGAAGACGGCTACGCTCTCCAATACCGGCATCAGTTCCCTGCCGATATTGAGCATCCTGAACAGCGGGGCCAATCCGGGGATTTCGTTCAGACCAACGCCTGCGGGTCAAGCCTGGCGGCGGGCACGCGGGCGGCGAACATCGTGATCACGTATACGGGTCCGGGGAGTCCACAGACCATTGCTATGACGGGGACCGGGAAATAGGAGCGGGTGCGCGGGCTTATCCGGGCTGCGGTTCACGGCGTTGCGGTGCGAATAGATTCGTCGTTCTTCTTGAACCACTTCCGCTTGATGTCGGGCCAGAACTCTTTGAGCACGTTCGAAAAGGCGTCGGTCGCCAACTGGACACCCAGCTTCTGAATATTGTCGGAGAACGTACGAGACTCCGGATAGTACAGATTCGAAAGTCCCGTCGCAATCGAGTTTCCGACTAGTTCCGAGTAGTTGAAACGAGTGCCGCCAGAATCGGTCCGGGTCACGAAGATCCTGGTTGCGGCGTAGGCGACTCGCGACGTCTTCGAGCCGTTGGGGTGCCGGAAGTACCTTGGGTCTTCATGCAAGATGCTCGGGAAAAGACCCTCCGTCAGAACGTTTCCCACGGACTGATCGGCGTAGGACGTGGCATAGCGCCGGGCATACCCTTTCAGTCCTTGCCCGAAAGACGGGTTGGAATCCTCCAGTTGGTATAGGGCAGCGAACGCGGCCGAGGTCATGTACACGGGCCAGTCGAACGAGTCTTTGAAACCGATACGGAACTTCTGCTTCGGAGTCAGCGGCTGGTAGGTTCCGGTGTCTTCCGCGGTCCGGTAATTCGGCAGCACACCGAAGATCCGCTTGTCGGTGGTGGGCGCCGGCTTGGGTCCGCTGGCTGAGTCTGAAGATGCCTCTTGCGCGAACAGAAACGCCGGAGCCAGGACAAAGGATAAAGCCAGTCGCCTACCGAAACAAATCATAGTTAGAGCCCCGTAAAGGATTGTAATAATTGGAATTACAAGCGGCCTCTGCGTTGGATGCCGCGGGCCGGGACAGGGTTGCTTCAAAAACGCGTTAGTGCGAACCGTACCCGCCGGTTCCGACTTTTCCGGAAAACTTCCGGTGCATGTAGGTCGAGTACGCGATGGCCAGCGCCATCCCGGGCAGCCACCAGATTAGCCCCACCCGGAGACCATACTCGGCGGGAGCCGTGTTCCAGATCGTCAGCCCTTTTGCAGGATCGGAGTTGGAGGGCAAAACGTAAGGGAAAATACCAAACGCCGCGCTAGTCAGCATGCCCGCGATGAACACGCAGCTCGAGAGAAATGGCTTCATTTCGTCTTTGAACAGGTACACGCCGGCCAGTCCCGCGAGCGCCAGGGCCGGGAAAATATAACCCACCGGATACTTTGCGAAGTTCTGCAGAATCTGCGGCTGGATGTTGAAACTGGCCAGCGTAGTCAACGCAGTCAGGAGAAGAACGGCGATCCACGACCGCTTGGCCAGCCGGGCCGCTCGGATGTTGAGGTCGCCGGAGGCACGATATCTCACCCATAAGGCCCCATGCAGGGTCAGGGTAGCCAGCGCGAACACTCCCACCAGGATCGTGTACCAGTCGAGTATGCCGGGCTCGGCCCCCGGCTGGAAGTCGGTCCAGAACGGCAGGAAGAAGTCGCCCGCCTGGTCCAGCGGCACTCCGCGGACGACGTTGCCGAGAGCCGCCCCGAAAAAGACCGCCAGCAGAATGCTCGAGACCGCGAATCCGGTATCCCAGAAAGGCTTCCAAGCCGCGTTGTCCAGGTGGTTCCGGAACTCGATGGAAATCCCGCGAATCATGAGCAGCCACAGCACGACCATCAGCGGCAAATAGAAACCGCTGAAGCTGGAGGCGTACAACCCCGGGAAGGCGAAATACAAAGTGCCGCCACCGGCCAGCAGCCAAACCTCGTTCCCGTCCCACACCGGGCCGATGGACTGGAGCACCATCTTGCGCTCGTCCTCGCCTTTCGCAACGAAGAGGTGAACGATGCCCGCCCCGATATCGTACCCGTCGAGGATCACATATCCGGCGATCATCAGCGCCACCAGGCAGTACCAGATGAAACTCATTGCGCCGCCTCCGGGCCGTGCGCGATCTCCCTTTGCACGAGCCATAAGAAGAGGATGCCGAGAACGGTGTACATCCCCATGAATCCCAGCAGCGTGAAGAGCGCGTTGCCCGCCGAGACGTGCGGCGAGACGCCGTGCTCGGTGCGCATCAGGCCGTAGATCAGCCACGGCTGTCTGCCGAGTTCCGCCGTCAACCATCCGGCGGTGTTGGCGATGTACGGGAAAGGCATCGCGAGCGTAAGCAGCCACAGCAGCGGCCGGCTCTCATACAAAATCCCGCGCCATAGCGCCAGCCCGCACAGCACGGTAATCGCGATGAAGATTGTTCCGAGGCCCACCATGATGTGGAAACTGTAGAACAGCAGCGGCGTGTTATCGGGCCACAGATCCCGGGGGTACTCGTTGAGTCCTTTCACCTCGGCCGCCCATCGCCCGTACGTGATCATGCTGAGGACCTTCGGCAGGAGCAGGGGGTTGTCGAGTCGCCCCGTATTCGTATCCGGCTGTCCGAGGATGGCCATCGGCGCGCCCCGCGCGGTTTGGAACAGCCCCTCGGTCGCCGCCAGCGTCACGGGCTGGTGCCTCGCGACGTTCTTGCCCTGCTGGTCGCCCGTCGGGAACAGCAGCAAAACCGACGAAGCCAAAGCGCCGAGCAATCCGATCCGCACGAAGGTCCTGCCGTACTTCTCGTCGCGCCGGAGCAGCAGATAGAACGCCCCGATTCCGGCCATGACGAACGATCCGGTGGCCAGAGCGCCCATCATCGTGTGCGGGTACTGCCACAGTACCCACGGATTGAGCAGCAATCCCCAGAGGCTGTCGAGTTGAATCTCCCCACCCGGCCCAAGTTTGTACCCCACCGGATGCTGCATCCACGCGTCGGTGGCCACGATGAAGAAGCCGGAAAGCCAGGATCCGGCCCACACCGCGACCGCCGCGAACCAGTGGCCGACCCGGCCCAGGGATTTCTCGCCGAACAGAAACAGGCCGAGGAAGCTCGACTCCAGGAAGAACGAATAGACGCCCTCCATCGCGAGCGTCTGTCCGATGACGCCTCCCGCGGCCCTGGAGAAGCGCGACCAGTTGGTGCCGAACTGGAATTCCATCGGAATCCCGGTGACGACGCCCATGGCGAAGTTGATGGCGAAGATTTTGGCCCAGAACCGGGCGGCATGATTATAGTGCTCGTCGCCTGTTTTCAGCGCAATCGTCTTGAGCACGACAATCAGCAGAGCCAGCCCCATGGTCAGTTGAGGAAACAAATAGTGGAAGGTAATCGTAAACGCAAAATGAAGACGGTGAACCAGGAGCGCGGAATCCATAACTACAATCAGCATAGTCCGCCAGAGAAGATCGGCGCAGCCGCGCAACATTAATATAAGGGTTTACGCTACTTGTCAGCCCGGATCGCGGAGACTTCCGATCGCTGACCAGGATTCTTGAGCAGGATCTTTGGAATGTGCGCGGAGTACGATCCTTCCGCGAGGCCGTTCGGATTCTCATTTATGCGGAGCATCCGGTTGTCGTAGCCTGTGAGCGGGTGTTGCCGGACGGAAGCTGGAAGGATCTCTTCCATTTCCTGGCAGGCCTGCCCGATCCTCCGCCTTTCGTCGTCTTATCGCGCCACGCCGACGAAACTCTGTGGGCGGAGGTGCATCGTGTCATGAGCCTGGCGCGCCGGCACCGTGCGGAGAGCCGGGTTATGGTGCACTGACGGTGAGGGCGCCGGTCACGGTGGGCCTTAATTCCTGGAAGCAGTCCAGAGCGAACTGAAGATCCGCCCTGGAGTGACTGGCCGTAGTGCAGAGCCTCAGCCGCGCCGCGCCCAGCGGGACGGCGGGGAAAATCACGGGCGTCACCAGCACGCCGCGCGCGCGCAGCCCAGCCGCGAAAAACGCCGCCACGGCCTCGTCGCGGAACACCACTGGGATAATCGCGGTTTGCGATCGTCCGATGTCATAGCCCATTTCGCGAAGGCCCTCCCGCAGGAATTCGGCATTGCGCCGGACTCGATCCACCCGTTCCGGCTCCAACTCCAGAATCTGCAAGGTGGCGCGAACCGCGGCCACCGCCGACGGGCACAGCGCCGCCGAGAAGATGAAAGGCGCGGCCGCGTGCTGCAGATAAATCGCGAGTTCCTGCGACACGCAGGCAAATCCGCCGTTGGACGGAATGCCTTTGGCCAGCGATCCGGTCCAAATGTCTACTTCCGTCGCCGCGATGCCGAAATGCTCGTCCGTTCCGCGTCCCCCGCGGCCGAGTACGCCGGTGGCGTGCGATTCGTCAACCATCAGGAAATATCCGAACTCCCGCTTCAATTCGACGAGATCCGGAAGGCAGCAAATATCGCCGTCCATGGAGAACACGCCGTCGGAAACCACCAGCGTGCGGTTGTGCTTTTCTCCGGATGCGAGCTCGCGCCGCAGGGAAGCCGCGTCGTTGTGCTCGAATCGCTGCACCTGCACGCCGGCCAGTCGGCAGGCATCCACCAGGCTGCGATGGGAGAGGGAATCCAGGATCACCCGATCCTGCGGCGACAGCAGGGCGGCCATGATGGCGAGATTGGCAAGGTATCCCGAACTGAAGGTGATGGCCTCGGGCATTCCCTTGAAAGCCGCCAGTTCCTTCTCCATCTGATGATGAATGTCGATGGTGCCGGTGAGCATGCGCACGCCGCCGGTTCCGGTGCCGTACTTGCGCACCGCTTCCACCGCCGCCTCATCGATGCGCGGGTCGCCGATCAGCCCGAGATAATCGTAGGACGAGAGCATCAACATGTCCCGGCCTTCGGCGCGAACCCACGGGCCGGACCGGCTCTCGAGCGGCATCTGAAACGGGTAAACGCCCGCTTGGCATGCGCGGCCCATCATTTCGAAGACGCGGCGGCCCCGTCCGTCGATGAGCTGATCCTTGGTGTAAGTCCTGCTGTTCTCGGCAGAAAAGAAGCCGTTGAAAAGGCTCCCGGCCCCGATGCTGCAGGTCCCGTTCGAGCCGTTGGGGTTCTGTGGCATGAAATACTCCGCTCACTTTGCAGTGGGCAGATCCCTCTAGTATAATTGAAGCTAAGCTTGATTCTAATCACCAATTGCATATTTGTCACCCCCCGTTATCTGAACTGTGAAATTCAAACTTCTATTCAGCGTGCTCGCCGCCCTATCCGTGCATGCCGCCTCGCCGTCTATTCCCGCGGACGCGAGCCCGGTGGGCCGCTGGAGAACCATCGACGACCACTCCGGAAAACCGCGGGGCTTCGTGCGGGTTTACGAGCGTAACGGCGAGTTCTTCGGCCGCGTCGAATCGAGCCTCAATCCCCTGGATGCCGCCGAACGATGCGACCTGTGCAGCGACGATCGCAAGGATCAGCCCGTCATCGGGATGGAGTTGATCCGGTATTTGAAGAAGGCCGGCCCGGACGAGTACAACAACGGAGAGATTCTCGATCCGGATTCCGGGATCGTGTACCGCTGCAAGATGAGGCTTTCGGATCGAGGCCGGAAGCTCCTGATTCGCGGATATCTGGGTTTCGCGCTGCTGGGGCGCACGCAGGTGTGGTACCGCGAACCTTAGTTTTCAGACATTCCACTCTTGAATTTCCTCCCCCGGCTGGTACATAGTTGGATCTTGGAGGTGGTACGTTAGCCTTCCGCGTGGTAGTTTGCCTGGCGGCGTTCCTCGGTTCCGGCTTTGCGCTGGCGACCGATCTCAGCCCGGCCGGCGTTTGGAAAACGATCGACGACAAGACCGGCACGCCGAAGGGCCTCGTGCGCATTTTTGAGCGTGGCGGCGAGTTTTTTGGCAAGATTGAAGCCAGCCTCTCGGATCACAAGAGAGAGCGGTGCGACCTGTGCACGGATGAGCGCAAGGACAAGCCGCTGATCGGCATGGAAATCCTGCGGCACATGAAGAGAAGCGGCAGCGAGTTCACGAGCGGCGACATTCTCGACCCGGACAACGGATCGGTCTACCGCTGCAAGATGAAGCTGGCCGATCAGGGAAAGAAGCTGCAAGTCCGGGGATACATCGGCTTCTCGCTGCTGGGCCGGACGCAGACCTGGACTCGCGAGAATTAGCGCGCCTGCAACTTGTAGGCGGCCGTTCGACGCTCCCGTGACAGCTCGCTCCAGCGGCGCCACTCGCCGCCCGCTTCCAG
Organism: Acidobacteriota bacterium; assembly: GCA_025353165.1. Classification (GTDB taxonomy): domain Bacteria; phylum Acidobacteriota; class Terriglobia; order Bryobacterales; family Bryobacteraceae; genus TMP-7. The sequence goes on from JANXRE010000096.1 coordinate 32,229, forward strand.
TTGCACGAATTTGTCGTCAGCGCCGTGGCAGCCGATGGCGTGCACTCGCACCAGCAGATCGAACGCTTCTCCCGGGTCCCGCGCGCGCCGCTTGGTTTGAATCACCTCGTGGATCGTGCCGGGGAGGATGACGACTTCATCTCCCGGGCCCAGAACATGAGGGCCGAGGTCGTCGATGTAGATCTCCATCCGGCCCTCGAGAACCGTATAAATCTCTAGAGCGCTTTCGTGCTTATGGCGATCCTGCGCGGCGAATTCGGTGAACGTGGTGATTTCAAAACCGCCGTCGCCGGTCGGCAGGATCGCGGGCGGCGTCCAGTGCGGGTTGTCGATCTCATGTTCGCCGAATTTCGGCATTACCGCCGTCGCGCAGATCTTCCGGCCGTTGTTGTCCTGCAATCCGAGCTTGTTGGGCCCGCCGGCCGGCTCGGCATCGCGCTCGACGTCCGCTTTCGAGATCAATATGAATGAGACCGGAAAGGCGTTCTTTTGCATAGCTTCTCAGTGCGCTGAATGCGAACCTGCGCAGTGGCCTAATATAGGAGGCGGCATGAAGTTCCTGGTCAGTATCTATAAAGACGAAGACGGCATGTATATCGCCGAGTGCCCCTCGATACCGGGCTGTGTCAGCCAGGGGCCAGCGGAAGCCGAGGCTGAGGTGAACGTCGCCGATGCAATCCGGGAATGTTTGGCGGTTCGGGCCGAACTCGGCATGCCATTGACCGTGACCACTCGCGAGGTCGAAGTGGCGGTCTGATGCCCGCTCTCCCGCTCTTTCGTCCGCACGAAGTTGTTCGCGCGTTCGAGCGCTTGGGCTGGCGGGTTGCGAGACAACGAGGTAGCCATATAGTGCTGACCAAGCCGGGCGCCGTCGTGACACTCTCTCTGTACCCGATCACCCGCAAGTCGCCCGTGGGACCCTGCGAGCGTTGATTGCCAAGGCCGGCTTGACCGTGGAAGAATTCCTGGCGGCGGCCCACTCACTTAACATTACCCGATCGGGAAGCCTGTTATCCTGATGTCCGAGAGTGTTCAGCCGGCATCATCGCAAAGTTCGGGCGCTGTTCGCCCTGTCCGATATCGTGCTGACGGCGGTCGCTTTCGGGGCGGCCTACCAGGCCCGTATCTGGCTCGAGTCCGTTCCGGCGTTTCGCGCCACCATCTTCGAGCGCAACTTTTACCTGAGCGTTCCCACCAAGGCGCTGTTGGTGGGCGCATCGGCGCTGGTGTGGGTGGCGCTGGGATACTGGCTTTCGATCTACGACAAGCTGGATTCGGCGCATTCCCGCGTCATTCTGCGCGATACCTTCCGGCAGTGCGGCTTCGGCATCATCTCGATCGTCGTCTGTGAATTCGCGTTGAGGCTGGATCTCAGCCGCTCCTTTCTGGCCTTGTATGCGGTTCTTTCGTGGACCTTGCTCTGCCTCTTCCGCCTGAACGCCGGCCACCTCGCCGGACTGATCCGCCGGGAGTTCGGCACGCCGCACGTGGTCTTGGTGATCGGCACCGGCGAGCGCGCGCAAGCGCTAGGTTCGTTGCTCGAACAATCCGAAAGTTACGGCATTTGCCTTCTCGGCTTTCTGGACGAGGAGCCGCTGCCGGTGGAGTACGTGGATTTACGTCGGACTTACCCGGTGCGGCCGATCTCGGATCTCCCTCAACTGCTGCGCGAGAATCCGATCGACGAGGTCATCTTTTCGGTGGACAGCCGCCGGCTCGCCGACCTCGAGGATACGATGTTGTTCTGCGATGAAGCGGGAGTCCGGACACGGGTGGCCGTGGACTTCTTCCCGCACGTCAACAGCGACGTGTATCTCGACCGGTTGGGGAAGGCGCCCCTACTTACATTTTCGGCCGCGCCGCACGACGAGATTCGCCTGCTGTTAAAGCGCACCATGGACTTGATTCTCGCGGGCGCCGGGTTGGTGCTGCTGGCTCCGTTCATGACCATCGTCGCCTTGCTGATCCGCGCCACTTCGCCCGGGCCGGCGATATTCCGGCAGACGCGCTGCGGTCTCAACGGGCGAACTTTCGAATTCTACAAATTCCGTTCCATGTGCCAGGACGCCGAAGGGATGCGGCCCGAGTTCGAGCACCTGAACACCAAGGGCGACACGGTGTTTAAGATCCCCAACGACCCCCGCCTTACCGGTGTCGGACGATGGCTGAGAAAATTCTCGATCGACGAGTGGCCTCAACTGTGGAACGTCGTCAAGGGCGATATGTCGCTGGTGGGACCGCGCCCCGCAATCCCCGCGGAAGTCGAGAAGTACAAGCAGTGGCAGCGCCGCCGTCTCCGCATGCGGCCGGGACTGACTTCCCTGTGGGCGATTGCCGGCCGCGACCGTGTCGATTTTGAGACATGGATGAAACTGGATATGCAATACATCGATAACTGGTCTCTCGCGCTCGATTACAAGATCATTCTGAAAACGATTCCGCGCGTGTTGACCGGCAGAGGAGCGCATTGACATGGATATAATCCCGACCAATACCGACGTCGTCCATCTTCTCCGCAAGAGCGGAGCTTTGCGCGACGGGCATTTCGAATACGCGAACGGTCTGCACGCGAACGAGTACTTGCAGGTGGCGCTGGCCATGCGGCATTATCAGGACGCGCGCGTGCTGACCGTGGGCCTCGCCCGCAAGCTCCGGGCGAACTCCGAACTGCGCGCGCTGATTCCGGAACTCTCGATCGTCGCGCCCGCGACCGGGGGACTTCCGGTGGCCTACGGCGTTTGCGAGGCGCTGCAAGCCCGCCAGGTGTACTGGGCCGAACGCGAAGACGGCGGGCCGCTGCGTTTCCGCAGCTTCCTGAACGTGAGTCCGGGGGAAAAGGTCCTGCTGGTGGACGATATTCTTCGGTCCGGCACCAAGCTTTCGGAACTGAAGAAACTGGTCGAATCGTCCGGCGGCGAGGTGGTCGGCCTAGCCGTGATGATTTATCAGCCCACGCCGAGAACTGTCGGCTTCGGGGGTATACCCTTCTACTATCTCTGCAAACTCGACGCGAGCTACGCCCAGGACGCGGCCTCTTGCGAGCTTTGCGGGCGTAGCGTGCCGTTGACGAAGGTATCGGAGGTGTAGGCGAAATGCGATTGATTGTTCTGTGTCTCGCGGCAGCTTCCATGGCCTTCCCGGCGGGTTTGCGCGCCGGAGCCGGCCGCGTCGACATCACACCGGACGGACCCATCTGGCTGTCCGGCTACGGCGACCGCACGCACCCGTCCACCGGAGTGCTGACCAGGCTCTGGGCGAAGGCTCTGGCCATCGAGGATTCGAAGGGCGGCCGCGTGGTGATCGTCACCACCGACCTGATCGGACTTCCGCGCGCCATCACGGATGCCGTTGCCGCGCGCTTCGAGAAGGATTACGGGCTCGACCGCTCGCGGGTGATGTTCAACTCGGCGCACACCCATACCGGGCCGATGGTCCGGTCGAACCTGACGACGATGTTCGATCTCGGGGCCGGAGACAGGTCCCGCATCGATGCCTACAGCGGGCGTTTGCGCGAGGCGCTGTACACAGTTGTGGGAGCGGCGCTCAGAGACCTTGCTCCCGCGGAATTGGCGTATGCCTCGGGCGAAGTTGGGTTCGCGATGAACCGCCGCGAGCCCACGCCGGCGGGCGTCCGGATCGGCGTGAATCCGAAGGGACCGGTAGATCACTCGGTTCCGGTTCTTCGCGTCACCAGCGGGGGGAAGGTGAAAGCGGTGCTGTTCGCCTACGCCTGCCACAACACGACCATGACCGGCCAGAATTACGAAATCTCGGGCGACTACGCCGGTTTCGCGCAAGCCGATGTGGAGATGTCGGTACCCGGCGCTACCGCGCTTTTCGTGATGCTCTGCGGCGGCGACCAGAATCCCGAGCCGCGTGGAACGGCGGCGCTGGCCGGGAAGCACGGCGAAGAGCTGGCCACCGAGGTGCGCCGCGTGCTCGCTTCCAAGATGACCCGCGTCGAGGGACCGATTCGGACGGCTTTCGAAAACACGGAACTCGATTTCGCGCTTCACACGCGTGGGACATTCGAGGCTCAGTTGTCGAGCCGCGTCCCTGCCGAAGTGCGGCGCGCGCAGGCGATGCTGGCGGCCTACGATGAGCGGCATCCGGTTCGCCGGACGCTGTATCCGGTGCAGGCGATACGGTTCGGGAAGGGGCTGACGATTTTGGGGCTCGGCGGCGAGGTGGTGGTGGATTACGATCTGCGGGCGAAACGGGAATTCGGCGGGCCGCTCATCGTGGCGGGGTACTGCAACGACGTGATGTGCTACATCCCGTCCAAGCGGGTGTTGGGCGAAGGTGGATACGAGGCGGTGGACAGCATGATTTACTACGGCCAGCCGGGTCCGTTCGCCGACGATGTGGAAGAGCGCGTGTTCGCCGAGATTGGGAAGGTGATGAAGAGGGTCGGCAAGCCCTAAGTGGCGCACGCACTATTGCATGGGCACTACACTAAGCCTTAAATGCAACGTCAGAACTTCTCCACCGGATCGCCTTGGGAACCCGTCGTAGGATATTCGCGGGCCGTGCGGGTGGGCAATCAGATTTTCATCACGGGCACAACGGCGCTCGGACCAGACGGCAAGTTAGCCGGCATCGGAGACGCGTACGCCCAGGCCGTGCAAATCCTGCGCAACATCGAGGCCGTGCTGAAGCGCGCCGGGGCGGAGATGCGCCACGTGGTGCTCACGCGAATCTACGTCACCGACATTTCGAAATGGCAGGAGATCGGACGCGCGCACCGCGAGAGCTTCGGCGATATTCGCCCATGCGCCACGATGGTCGAGGTGAGCCGGCTGATCGATCCCGCTATGCTCCTCGAGATCGAGGCGCAGGCGGTGGTCGAAGACTGAAAATATTGAGAGACACGCAGCGCCGCCGCCACTTATTGCATGACGGCGGGCAGAGTCATGCGCTACCTGTTTTATCTCCTTTTCGCGGGGACGCTTTGGGCTGGCCACAACCTGGGCGCTCATGCCGAGTACGTCGGCGGCACTCGGGCGGACATCCGGAACGGCGCCGGCGGCAGCATCGAAGCGGTGGACGAGACGTATTTTGTCTTTTACTCGAAGGATGTTAGCCTTCGCATTCCTTACGAGAAAATCGATGCCGTGGAGTATGGCCAGACGGTCGGCCGCCGGTATCTGATGGCTGTTCTGATATCGCCGGTCTTCGTGCTCAGCAAGAAGCGACAGCATTTCCTGACCGTCGGCTTTACGGATGAAGCCGGGCGGGAACAGGCCGTGGTCTTCCGCGTGGACAAGGACCACATCCGCGCGATGCTGGTATGCCTGGAGGCTCGCACGGGCCGGAAGGTGCAGTACCAGGACGCCGAGGCCAGAAAGGCGGGGAAGGGATGACGGCCTGCGCTCTGTTCTGCTGTCTGCTTCTCCCATCGGCGGCTCCCGCGCAGGACGGCGCCCAACTCCTGACCGTTAAGCGCGTGTTTGTGGACCGGCTCACCGGCGGCGATTCCGCGGCGCAACTGCGCGACCTGATCATCGCCAGCCTGCAGAACACGAAGCTGTTTGTGATCACGGAAAACCAGGAGCGAGCCGACGCGACTATCCGCGGCGCGGCCGAGGACCTGGTCTTCACCGACACGTTCAACAACTCCGAGGGGATCACCGCGAATGCCGGGGCGAGTTTGGGCTCAGGCGGCAAGTCCAACAGCCGCTCGAGCTCGCGCTATTTGAGCACTTCGGTCGGCGACCACGAATCCGTTGATGTTCGGGAGCGAAAGCACGAGGCGCTGGCGACGATCCGCCTGGTGAACAAAGATGGAGATGTTATCTGGTCCACGACCCAGGAGTCTCTGGGCGGGAAGTTCCGCGGAGCGAGCGCCGACGTTGCGGACAAGGTCGCAAAGCAACTGGCGGCCGACTTCGAGCGCGCCCGCAAAGGGCTGCCGGCTACGGCGTCACCCGCACGACCTTGATGGGCGACGTCCGTCCGGCGATCACCTCCACTCGGTTCCGAGGCACCTGAAACTCGCCCGCCAAGAACGCACATAGCTCCGCGTTCGCTTTCCCTTTCTCGGGAACGGCGGCGATCTTCAGTTTCAACGTTCCGTCCGCGAGCGTTCCCGCTACTTCGTTGCGGGCGCTTTTCGGGATTACCTTTACGCGGAAGGAAAAGGGATTCGCGCCCGCCATGAGTTTTCGGAGTTCCTCGTGCATGTGGCCGATCTCCACGTTACCAGCCGGCGCCAGGCGAGGACGCCCGTCCCACCGCTGTCGGGTACTCCGCTTAGTATGAAGAATGGTGTAACCACAGGCAGGAACATGAAAACGGCAATCTCCCTAGATGACGGACTATTGCACGAGGCGGACGAAGCCGCGCGGCGGATGGGGCTGAGCCGCAGCCGGCTCTTCGCGCTCGCGGTCGGGGACTTGCTGGAGCGGCAGCGGCGCGAACAGATGATGCTCCGGCTAAATGAAGTCTATGCAAACCGGCTTGAACCGGCCGAAAAACGACTGTTGAGCGGAATCAAGGCCAAGGTCCGCCGGACGGTCAAGGAACGCTGGTGACCGAGATTCGGCAGGGGCAGGTGTACTGGCTTGATTTTGGACCCGCTGCCGGCTCGGCGTCGGCAGAGCGGCATCCTTGCGTGGTTGTCCAGAACGATGTCTTTAACCAGAGCGCGATTGCCACCAGCGTCGTGTGCCTGATTACCTCGAATCTGAGCAGGGCGAAGGCGCCGGGCAACGTACTGCTGAAAAAAGGCGAGGCCGACCTTCCGAAGGCGAGCGTGGTGAACGTATCGCAGATCCTCACGGTTGGCAAGGCAGACCTGGGAGAATGTGCCGGCAAGCTGAGCGGCGCAGCAGCCAGGGCCGTGCGCGACGGACTGCATCTGCTGTTCGAGTTGCTGTGACGAAGCCGCGCTAGCGGTGGGTGCGCGATGACGGATCCGTCAGGTGCGGGATGTTGTTCAGGCTGAACAATCGCACCTGCCCTTCCCAGACGCGCAACACCGTGTAGGATGCGTTGTACAGCACCCCCGCGATACGCAGCACGCGGTGATCGAGGATATCGAGTGCGGCGCCGGCCCGGATGGCGGTGGGCGTCCCCGAAGTGAAGACCGCGATGTTGCCGTCAGCCCCTTGCAGGTCGCAGGCCCGGATGCGCTGGCAGAAGCCGGGCCACGATTCGCCTTCGTACTGGTAACGCCCTAGAACCCACGCTTCCACGACCTTGGTGTCGCACGGAGTCCAGCGGCGATGAATCGCGGCATTCTGGTCGCGCATTTCGTCCCGCATTCGTTCGTAACCCGCCCGGAATTCCGCATCGTCCTCGCATAGGCGCGGAGCGATGCCTCGGTACACGTGGTCCAGGTCGAACTCGTTCCACTCCGCGCGGACCTCGGGCTCGGAGAACGGCAGCCCCGCCCGCAGGTAGGCGCAGCGAACTTCGGCCGCGGTTTCGCGCTGCCTGCGCATGCCTCCGGAGATTGCCGCTTTGAATTCGACGCCCGCGGAAACCAAATACTCGCCCAGCCGCCGCGCCTGCTCCCGGCCGAGTTCCGACAGCGCATCGTAATGGTCGCGCGTCCCGGCTTGCCCGTGCCGGATCAGGTACACATAGCTCAACTGTATTTCTCCGCCAGGTCCGCGGCCAGCCGCGCCATCGCTTTCACCCGCTGGCCGAAATCGCGGAAACGATCGTCGCTCGTCTGCCCGCGCCAGTACCTGTAATAGATCTGTTGGATGATCACCGCGAGTTTGAAGATGCCCAGCACCTCATGGTAGCCGATGTGCGAAACGTCCCGGCCTGTTTTGGCGGCGTAGCGCTCCAGCAATTCGTCGCGGCTGTACCAGCCGGGCCGCGAAGTGATGGCGGGAATGCCCGCAACGCGGACCTCCGGAGCGTTCGCCCAGGACCAGTAACAGATCGTCAGGCCAAGGTCGGCCAGCGGATCGCCGATGGTAGTCATCTCCCAGTCGAGGACCGCTTCGATCTGGTCCACCGTACCCGGGCGCAGCATGATGTTGTCGAGCTTGTAATCGTTGTGGACCAGCGACGGCGCGGCGGAGGCAGGAATTCGCGCGGCGAGCCAGCCGGCCACTGCTTCCATCTCGGCCAGATCCTCGGTGCGGGATCTTTGCCAGCGCTCCGTCCAACCGGAGACCTGGCGTTCGATGAAGCCTGACGGCTTCCCCAGCGCGAGCAGGCCGTGCTGCTCGAGATTGATCGCGTGGAGCCGCGCCATGCAATCCACGAATGCCTCGCTGATGCGCCGTGGGTGATCGGGTTGCGACGCGATATCCGTCGGTATCTGATCGCGCAGGATGACCCCGCGGCGGCGCTCCATCAAGAAGAACACCGCGCCGATCACCGCCGGGTCTTCGCAGACCAGATACGGGCGCGGCGCTTCGGGGAAGTGGGGCGACACCGCTTGCAGAATTCGAAACTCGCGCGCCATGTCGTGCGCCTTGGGCGCGACCGGACCGAGCGGCGCGCGGCGCAACACGTATTCGCGTTCGCCGGCGCGCAACAGGTAGGTCAGGTTCGAATGCCCGCCCGGGAATTGCTCGATGGCGACGCCCGCGTCCGCTCCGTCCAGCTTGCCCTTCAAGTACCCGGCCAGAGCTTCCGCGCCCAACTCCTCGCCCTTGCGAACGGCTGCCGTGTCCCTGACCATGAAATGCATGTTATCGCACGAGCGTATTGAGCCGCCGCGCCGCCCTGGGCTGGTCGCGCAATTTCTTTTTTGGCGACGCGCAGAAGGATCGGGCAGGTCCCGCAGTCGATGGAGCTGAAGGCGCTCGGCTTCCTGCGCACCGCAACGCTGATCGGCGCGCGTTTTGTGGCGTTCTGCGCATAGCACCACCCGCGAGTAGTGCTTACCAGCTAAAGTAAAGGGATGCCGCTGGTCCCGCCGTATATCGAATCGCTCCAGCCCTACGTGGCCGGCCGGAGCGCCGAGGACGTGCGGCGCGAGTACGGCCTCGAGCGCGTGATCAAACTCGCGTCCAACGAGAACCCGCTGGGGGCCTCGCCGCTGGCCGTCCAAGCCTTGCGGGAGAACCTCGAGCGGCTGAACCTATACCCGAACGGCGGCCTGGAACTGCGGCAAGTACTTGCGCGCCAGTACGACCTGAAAGTGGAAAACGTGATAGCGGGCAGCGGATCGGAAGGCATCATGTCCAACATCATCCGCGCGTTCCTGTGCGATGAGGACGAAGTGCTGACCACCGAGGCGGCGTTCATCGGCTTCCGGGTGCTGGCCGAATCGCGCGGCGTGAAGTACAGAACGGTGCCCTATCGCGACTGGGCTTACGACCTGGTTGCCTTGGCGGGGCAAATCAACGAGCGAACGAAAATCGTTTACCTGGCGAATCCCAATAATCCCACGGGCACGATTTTCACTAAGCACGAGTTCGATGAATTTTACCGGCATGTGCCGGAACGGGTGCTCATCATACTGGATGAGGCTTACTTCGAGTACGCGACCGACAATCCGCGTTATCCGAACTCGATGCATTACCGCTATGACAATGTCATTACGCTCCGCACGTTCTCGAAGATCTACGGGCTGGCGGGTATTCGCATCGGATATGGTTTTGCGCACGAAGAACTGATTCGGAATCTGCTGAAGGTGAAGCTGCCGTTCGAGCCGTCGACGCTGGCGCAGGCGGCCGGCATCGCGGCGCTGTCGGACCGGGAATTCGTGCACCGCTCGCTGGAAACGAACGCGCGCGGGATCCGATTTCTGACCGAGTCCCTGCGCGGCATGGGATTCGAGGTGGTGGCCTCCGAGGCGAATTTCTTGATGCTGCCGATGAGCGGTGAGCGGCAGGCCGCGGCGTTCGTGCAAAGCCTGCTCGAAGAAGGAATCGTGGTGCGGCCGCTGAACGCCTTCGGCCTGCCGCAATGCGTGCGTATCTCAACCGGCACCGCCGAGCAGAATGAACGATGCGTCGAAGCGATCCGGAAGATCGCGATACAGGAGGAGATATGCAAATAGACGATTTCCTTCCGCTGAACGGCACCGATTACGTCGAGTTCTACGTGGGCAATGCCAAGCAGGCCGCTCACTACTACCGGACTGCGTTCGGGTTCCGGCTGGAAGCCTATGCCGGCCCGGAGACGGGCGTTCGCGATCGCGCTTCGTACGTCCTGCGGCAGGACCGTGTGCGGTTCGTGCTGACCACTGCGCTGCAACCCGATTCGCCGATCGCGGAGCACGTGCACCGTCACGGCGACGGCGTTCGCGATGTCGCATTGTGGGTGGACGACGCGGAATCGGCCTGGCGCGAGACCACCAGCCGCGGCGCCCGCAGTGTCCTCACTCCCTGCGCTCGGAAGGACGACAACGGCGAGATCCGTATGGCGGCTATCGCGGCATACGGCGACACCATCCACACGTTCGTCGAGCGGCGGAACTACACCGGGGTGTTCATGCCGGGGTTCGAACCCGCCGCGGACGATCCGATTGCGCGGCCCGTGGGCCTCAAGTACGTGGACCACATGGTCGGCAACGTCGAACTCGGCAAGATGAATGAGTGGGTGCGGTTCTACGCGGGAGTGATGGGCTTTTCCCTCTACCAGAGTTTCGACGACGCGGACATCTCGACCGAGTATTCGGCCCTCATGTCGAAAGTCATGTCGAACGGAAACGGGCGCGTGAAGTTTCCCATTAACGAACCGGCGCTGGGCCGCCGCAAGTCGCAGATCGACGAGTATCTGGAATTCTACAGGGGCGCCGGAGTGCAGCACATCGCGATGGCCACGGACGACATCATCGGGACGGTCACGAAGCTGCGCGGCCAGGGTGTTGAGTTTCTCCAGGTCCCGAACACTTACTACGAGGAACTCGAAGCCCGCGTCGGGAGAATCGATGAGCCGGTTGGTAAACTAGCCGGGCTCGGCATCCTGGTGGACCGCGACGACGAAGGCTACATGCTGCAGATCTTCACCCGTCCGGTGGAAGACCGCCCGACATTGTTCTACGAGATCATTCAGCGCAAGGGTAGCCGCGGCTTCGGCAAGGGCAACTTCAAGGCGCTCTTTGAAGCGATCGAGCGGGAGCAGGAGCGGCGAGGGAATCTCTAAATCCGTCACGAAACAACCTGTCTGTTTATTCGAACCACGCGCTGACGCGCGCTGTTCCGACAGCGTTTCCGAGCCGCGACCGCAAGGGAGTAAAGTGGCCGGCTTTGCCGGGGCCGCGAGGATGGGACCGACCTGGACAACAACGGGCCGGGCGGCGGCAGCCCGTCGCTGAGAAAGCAGGTCGGGGTGCTGCGCTCGTTTCTAAGCGGCTTCGACTTTACTCACATGAAGCCGGACGCCGGGTTTGTTCGCGGCGGCCCTCGACCTGAGCCTGCCCGAGGGAGCCTGGACGCTTTGAGATAATGGACACGCGGACGGGGCGGAAGCGCGCGCTTCCCGCCGCGCCGCACGTCGCGCTCCCGGAGTTCCGGGGAGACGCGGCGATCTCGATTCGCAGGCCGGGAAAGTGACAGTAGCCAGAACCTCATTCGACAAAGCGAAGATCAAAATCCTGCTCCTTGAAGGCATTCACGAGAGCGCGGTGGAGGCTTTCCGCTCCGACGGATACACGGACATCGAGTATCACGCGAAATCGCTGCCGGAACCGCGGCTGATCGAGTCCGCCCGCGATGCCTACTTCATCGGCGTCCGGTCGAACACGCAGCTTACGGCGAGCGTGCTTGAGCGCGCTCCCCGGCTGATCGGCGTCGGATGTTTCTGCATCGGGACGAACCAGGTGGATTTGAGTGCCGCCCAGGATCGCGGCATCCCGGTTTTCAACGCTCCTTTTTCGAACACGCGCAGCGTCGCGGAACTGGTGCTCGGCGAGATCATCATGCTGATGCGCGGCGTCCCGCGCCGCAACGCGCTCGCGCATCGCGGAGGTTGGGACAAGACGGCCGCCGGATCGCGCGAGGTTCGCGGCAAGATTCTCGGAATCGCCGGCTACGGGCACATCGGCACGCAAATCGGACTGCTGGCCGAGGCGCTGGGCATGCAGGTGGTCTATTACGATATCGAAACGAAGCTGGCGCTCGGCAACGCCCGGCCGGTTTCGCTGGAGGCGCTTCTCGCAATGTCCGACGCCGTCACGCTGCACGTCCCGGAAACTCCGGGCACGCACCGCATGGTCGGCGAAGCGGAACTGGCGCGCATGAAGCCGGGCGCGATCCTGATCAACGCTTCACGGGGCACGGTGGTGGACATTGACGCGCTCACCCACGCGCTGGAATCGAAGCATTTGGCCGGCGCGGCAATCGACGTGTTCCCGAAGGAGCCGAAGAGCCTGGACGAAGAATTCGCCTCGCCGCTGCGAGGGTTCGACAACGTGTTGCTCACGCCGCACGTCGGAGGCAGCACGGAAGAAGCCCAGCAGAACATCGGCGTTGAGGTGGCCGAAAAGCTGATTAAGTACAGCAACAACGGATCGACCTTTAGCTCGGTGAATTTCCCGGAGGTTTCGCTGCCCCCTTATCCGGGCCAGCTTCGATTGCTTCACATTCACCGCAACCAGCCCGGTGTGCTGTCGGCGCTTAACAAAGTTTTCTCCGAGCACGGCATCAACGTAACCGGCGAGTATCTGCAAACGAATCGGCGGATCGGCTACGTGGTAGTGGACGTCGAGACGCCCGAGGAGCCGATGTGGCTGAAGAAGCAAATGGACGAAGTGCCGGGCACGCTGCGGACGCGCATCCTGTTTTGAGCGGTTGCTAAAATAGGGTCGGAAGCCAATCTTGGCCGGTGCTGGGCCTGGTCTTCAAAACCAGCGTGGGTCGCTTGCGTCCCGTGTGGGTTCGACTCCCACTGGCTTCCGCCATTTCACATCCCGCCCTTCTTTCTATAATCTCTAAACAGCGGATGATGTGCCAGTGCAGCCCTCCGATCCGTCCATAAATTCAAGGGTGTTCCGGAGTTGCATGCGGGACGGCTTGCGACCGTACCGAAGGCTCACTCCGAAGTAAACCTGCACCCTTCCCAATCCCTTACCGAAGGAAGTTCACCAGCTCACTGTTCACTTCGTCTGCGTGGGTCCATGTGATGCAGTGCGGCCCGTCCTTCACCACCAACAAGCGAGCTCCCTTGACTAGTTTGGCGGTTCGGAGTCCCGAGGCGCCGATAGGTACGATGCGGTCCGCATCTCCCTGAATGACCAACGTGGGCACGTCGACGCGAGTTAAGTCCTTACGGAAGTCCTCATGCCATGTCGGCACGGAAGCGAGACAGGCCGTAGCAGAGGCGCCGGCCGCAACGTTCCAGCTAGCCTGAACGGTCTGATCGCTGACACGCTTCCCCAGCAGAAGATCCGTGTTATAAAAATTCTTGAAAAACTCGCCGAAGAATGCGTAACGATCCTTGGCGATGCTCTTCTGCATACCCTCGAAGACACTGCCGTCTACACCCTCCGGGTTGTCGGGCGTCTTCAGCAGGAAGGGCGGGACCGCTGAGATAAATACCGCCTTGCTCACTCCGTTCGATCCGTATTTCCCCAGGTAGCGCGCCACTTCGCCACCTCCCATGGAGAAACCGATCAGCACGAGATCTCGCAGTTCGAGTTGCGTCACTAGTTTGCGTAGGTCCTCGGCGAAGGTGTCGTAGTTGTAGCCGATTGTTGGCTGGCTGGACCTGCCGAATCCTCTGCGATCGTAGGTAATCACACGGTGACCCGCAGCCAGAAGGGCCCCGATCTGCTTCTCCCAAGAAGCGCCGCTCAGCGGATACCCGTGGATAAGGACAACCGGCTGACCTGACCCGTGGTCCTCATAGTAGAGATCAATATTGCCGGAGTTTTCCTTTCCGGTAGTCATGTATGGCATTGAGATTTCCTCTTCCGCGCATTGGCGCGGATTAACTTTGCCGATCTTTACACGCCCGCACAGTCGAGATGGCGGGCGTCACCGCCCTGTCTAGTGCTGAACGTGCGCTTCCAGGAACCACAACTGCTGGTCCGTTGTTCAAGAAACTTCGGTGAGCAGATCCTCAGTAGACCAGACCCCAGCAAAGAAAGAACCGCGTAAGCGATTCATGTATCCTTTATTTAGGCCACTCATCAACTGTTCGGTTTTTCTGAGATCCTCTTTTTCAACATTTACGACTGTATCGCCTGCAAGAGTATCTGCCGCAGAACCTTCGGCTCATGCATAGAATGTGCTTATGTCATGCAGTCGTCTTCTTGGTTTCAGATTAGAAATTACACCGCACGGCACCACTTTAACCCGCAAATTAATGGCCGTACCACATTTTGAAACCTCCAGGTTGCTCCAGAGAATTCAAATCTTCGGCCGAATTAACAGGTCACTAATCGGGCTATCTTATCTGTCCGGAATTGGTCAGGTCCTCCAAGGGCTTATGTTACTCGGGCAGGAGCTCGGCAGCGCTACCCGCGGCAACGAGAATATCCCAGCCACCGCCGACCAGTACGCATAACACGAGAACAACGATCAATAGCATCAGCATGTGTCACCTCTTCTCCATCAAGGGCAGATTGGGACTAAAGCTGAATCATTCTGAACAAGTGGTGAAAGCATGACGCCCATAACTGGGGTGGAAGTCCTGTGGCAATGAGGCAAGCAGCGCTGCAGGTCAGTCAGGCAGGTGCCGTTTAGCGTAAAAGCCATGATGCGTAAGCTGGGCAACTCTCGCGGATATCCGCGACCGCGATTGGTCAACATGACCATATACGGCCTCAACTCAGGTCAATTGACCCGAGAGCACTGGGACAGGACTGCCCTTCGCGACCGGGGCGGAGTCGACGAAGTATGTGACCGCGTTTGCGAAGCTCGTCGCCAGTCTGTCCGGACGCTTCGGTTGAAAGCGCTGTAGGGCCCGCTCGGTATCGCCGGCAAATCCCCAGACCCCGATCACGATCTTGGTTCGGAGAAACCGTGCCTGGAGCAACTGGCACAGGGTTCTCGCGCGGGCGAACGCGAAGGGAGACACGGCGGAAATGCAGAACATGTCTTTCGGCGCCGGTTCCACGATCGCGACCAGGTGTTGCAGGGAAGGATCGAAAGGAAGCGAAAGAGCGGCACGGCCGGCCTGTTCCAGCAGTTGGGCCAACATCGCCGCGGCGATCTCATCTGCCTCGTCGCTCGCAGGAAGGCAGAGTACCCGGCCAGCCGCCATTGCCGGTTCCGGTTTCGGTTTCGGTTCCGGTTCCGCCTCGCCGCCACTTGCCGCTTCACTATTCACCGGCTCGGATGTAGTGGTCTTTTCGGAGAATTCCGCGATCATCTCTTTGATGCTGAGGAGGAAAAACTCCTCCAGTGCCGGGTCGAGCGCGCCCTTGTGCCGGTCCTGCCCGGCCATCGTGAGCGCCGGTATGATGACCGAGTCGTACAGTTGAAGCAGGGAGTTCTCACTCAGGTAGTCATCGGCTACCGCTCGCGCTTCATGGTCATCCATTGCCAGCAAACGCTGATACACCTGCGCTTCCGCCGCGAGCACAGGCTGATCGCCGAGTAGAATTCCGCACCTGTCTTTTCTGCATAATGTTCCGTATGCGGTCTTGTGGGGAGCCGTTGCGGGAATTCTACGCATCGTCCCCTACCTCGGAATGCTGGTGACGGCCTTATTGCCCTTCCTGCTCTCACTCGCGGTCTTCGATCATTGTATGCCTCCGCTCCTCGTATTCCTGCTGTTCGCCACGCTGGAGCTGGTAACCGGCAATTTCGTTGAGGCATGGCTCTACGGGATGCACACGGGGATCTCTTCACTGGCGCTCCTGGTGACCACGAAGGCTGGGCTCAACTGGGCATTTCCTACCGCGAAGCAGCTAACTATCAACTCGACGAGGTGGCCTTTTGATTCTTCACCTGCAAGTCGTTCACCACCTGCTTCACGTTTGGAACTTTAGACGCGACGTTTTCCGCCATTGCGCGCTGGTCTTGAGAGATGACCTCGCCAGTCAGCGTGACGACCGCGCTTTTGACAGTGTACTTTACGCTCTGGTGAAGCTTGTTCTGTATGAGCGCGGCATCCAGGTTTTTCTCGATACCTTTGTCCAGATCGGCGTTCACCGCCTTGGAATCGCTTTCAGCACCCTTCACAACTACCGCAATCTGATTCGCAACAACTTGTCCGCCCGCCAGGGATTTCGCTATGGATTCAGCTTGTGACTTGTCACTCTCTGCCGCAACTTGTCCGGCCAGGGTCACTATGCCTTTATCGCGATCCTGAGCTACGGAGACGCTCTTGAGGCCGGCCTGATCGAGCGATTTGCGGACGTCGCCGGATACATCGGACGATCTCGTGAGCGTCTGCGAGCAGCCTGCCAGGACCCCGACGGCCAGCAGCGCCAGCGAAGTCAAGCACACAAGAAAGGTTCTTGTTGGAAAGGTCGACATCTCTCACCTCGGCCCTATCGAGAGCAGATTGAGGCCCAACCGCACCAGAGCCGCCCGGTTGGGGCGTTGGGGCCCTCAACATGCATTGGGTGGGAAGAAGATTATGAACATATCAACAGTAAGCACACCAGAACTGGCCTTAATCATGGCTGCGGCCCTAATTCTCGTTGCAGGCATCGTCGCGTTCTTTTGGCGCCGAAAGCGCCGGACGGAACGGCTGCGCACCCAGTTCGGTGGCGCTGAGTATGCTCGCGCAGTGCAGAAGGGCGGCAGCCGCAGGCATGCGGAAGCCGGGCTCGAAGAGCGCTCTCAACGAGTCGAGGCGCTTCACGTCCGGCCGCTCACCGCGGGCGATCGTGAGCGCTTCGTGGAGTCCTGGCGCGGAGTCCAGGCGCGCTTCGTCGATGGTCCCGCCGGAGCGGTATCCGAAGCGGATAAGCTGCTGGGGGATGTGATGTCAACGCGGGGCTATCCGGTGAGCGACTTTGAACAGCGGGCGGCGGATATCTCGGTGCATCATCCCCTGGTGCTTGAAAACTACCGGTCGGCTCACGAAACGGCGCTTCGGCAGATGCGGGGACAGGCCAGCACGGAAGACTTGCGCCAAGCAATGGTTCATTACCGGACCCTCTTCGAGGAACTGGTCAACGAGCCAGAGATGCCAGTTGCATCGTGAGCTCGAAGATTGCAGGGAAACAGGCGTGAAACAGGAGCAACCATGTCATTCGCCATTTACATTGCCGGCTTCCTGATATTAATCGGTGGACTGATATATGCCGCCACGATTCTGCACATCGCCGCGCACTGGATCGCCGTGGGCGCCCTTGTACTCGTCGGCCTTGCGATTCTGAAGGGCGTCAAGGCCACGCGGCAAAAGGACCCTTCGTAATGAGGTGGGGGTAGCCTCACTATGGCGTGATCAAATAGGCCTTATTGCTGGTTTTGGCGATATCCACCACCGAAGCATCCGTCTCGACTGCTCCCTCAATGTGAGCAAGCGGGCATCGCCGCGCGCACTTTCTGACGGACGCTGTGTGGCGACGTTCGCGTCCGGGACACCCATGCGAGTTTCACCGGCAAAGCCAAAGAGAACATTCCGGTTTTGACGCGCTAAATTAGTCCTGTGAGAGTACATGGATGATCGGGCATCCCTTCGCTGGCTCTCCGCCGTCGCACTGCTGCACCAAACTGGCCAGTGCCTCCCGCATGGCTGTCAGGTCTGCCAGCTTCCGGTCGATCAGGCACACCTTTTGGGCGGCCAGGGTGCGGGTTTCCGCACACGCGCAGGCCTCCTCCAGATGCAACAATCCGGCCACTTCCTCCAGCGTGAAGCCAAGAGCTTGCGCCCGCTTGATGAAGCGCATTGTTTTCACCATCTCGGCCGGATACCGCCTATAGCCGCCCATCGGCTTGGCCGGTTCACCCAGCAGCCCCAGCCGCTGATAGTACCGGATGGTTTCGACATTCACCCCGGCCAGCTTCGCCACGCTGCCGATCGTCAATTTCTTGTGCATAAAAAAAACTCTTGATTCCGTACTATGGTACGGAGTTTAGACTGAAATTCAGAACAAGGAGAACGAGGCATGGCCTCAGAAAATTCACAGACAGGGTCGGTTGCGGCCGTGTTGGCCGCTGTGTGTTGGCGGTCTGCTGGTGCCGGGCAGCTCATGCTGCAGGGTCTCTAAAAATAGGTGACGCGTGAATAAGTTATTGGAATCGGAGAAAGCGAAACCCGTGTCTGAACCGCAAAACAGCCAGGGGATCCTGGTTTTCGGCGGCCTGGCGGCGATTCTTGCTTCGACGTGCTGCCTCGGGCCGCTCGTCTTGGTGATGCTCGGCTTCAGCGGTGCCTGGATCGCCAATCTGACGGTACTCGAACCTTATCGTCCGCTCTTTATAGGCGCGGCGCTCTTTGCCCTCTTCTTCGCATACCGGCGCATTTTCCGGCCGGCGCAAGTCTGCAAGCCGGACGAGGTCTGCGCCATTCCGCAAGTCAAGGCGACCTACAAAATGATTTTCTGGTGTGTGTCGGCGCTGGTCGTGATCGCGCTTGCGTTCCCTTATGTTATGCCGCTGTTTTACTGAAAAGGAGAAACCTACATGAAGAAACTAATCAGTGCAATCGCCTTGGCGCTCGCTTGTTGCAGCGCCCCGGTGTTGGCCGCTGCGAAGACCGCCACCCTGTCGGTACCGGGCATGACCTGCGCGTCCTGTCCTATCACGGTCAAGAAGGCGCTGAACAAAGTCGAAGGCGTCGAGAAAATCGAGGTCAGCTTGGAGAAGAAGGAAGCAGTGGTCACCTTCGATGACGCCAAGACCAACGCAAGAGCCTTGATGGAAGCCACCAAGAACGCGGGCTATCCTTCTTCCCTCGTGAAAAGGTAAGCACGACACCGCAAGTGGTGCGCTGTTGAACCAAAAAACATTGGAGCTTGAGGAATGTCGGATTGCTGTTCAGTAGAAGAAGGGCCGCCACTGCATCCACAGAGTGCCGACACGAAGCCGGACATCCTCATCATTGGGGGCGGGTCAGCTGCATTCTCCGCCGCGATCACTGCGGCCGAAAGTGGCGCGCGGGTCGTGATGGCCGGAGAGGGCACTATCGGCGGCACCTGCGTGAATGTCGGCTGCGTGCCCTCCAAAACGCTGATCCGCGCCATGGAAGCCGTCCATGCCGGTAAAACAACGGACAGGTTCGAGGGAGTAAAAGGGGTATCCAGCGTATTCAACTGGAAAGCGCTCGTGCAGCAGAAGCAGACTCTCGTCGATGGTCTCCGCAAAGCCAAATACGAAGACCTCCTCCCGGGGTATCCGAACATCTCCTACGTCAAGGGGCGTGCCAGGTTTACCGGCAACGGCGCCGAAGTGGAGGTTGACGGCGTTCTGTACCACCCGAAGAAGATCATCCTGGCGACGGGATCCTCCCCGGCGCTGCCGCCCATCAACGGCATCCGAAGCGTGCCGGTGCTGGACAGCACGAAGGCGCTGGAACTGGAGAACTTGCCGGAATCGCTCCTGGTGATCGGGGGCGGCATTATTGGCGTTGAGTTGGGCCAGATGTTTGAGCGCGCCGGCGTGAAGGTGACGATCTGCTGTCGTAGCCGCCTGTTGCCGGACGCGGAGCCCGAGGTCAGCGAGGCGCTGGCGGAGTATCTGCGCCAGGAAGGCGTCACTGTCTGCCAAGGCTTCGGATACCAGAAAATCGAAGAGGGCGGCAAAGGTATCGCACTCACCTGTGAGACGCCGGACGGGGAACGGGTCATGGAAGCTGAGCAGGTTCTGGCCGCGACCGGTCGCCAGCCGAATACGAAGAACCTTCATCTCGAAAAGGCCAGCATCGCTCTGAACGGCAACGGCGGCATTGCGGTGAACGAATACATGCGGACCAGCCACCCGGATGTGTACGCCGTGGGCGACGTGACGGGGCAGGACATGTTCGTCTACATGGCCGCCTATGGCGGCAAGCTGGCGGCCCGGAACGCGCTGGAGGGCGACAAGCACCGGTACAGCAACGAAGCCATGCCCTCGGTCGTATTCACCGATCCCCAGGTGGCCATGGTTGGGCTGACTGAGGCTGAAGCGAAAGCCAAGGGCCACGATGTCAAGACAAGCTTGATCACGCTCGATAACATAGCGCGCCACGTCGCGGCCCGCGACACGCGAGGCCTGATTAAGCTGGTCGGGGACCGTGAGACCGACCAGCTTCTGGGGGCGACCATCCTGGCGCCTGAAGCCGGCGACAGCATCCAGACCGTGGTTATGGCTTTGAAGGCAGGCCTGACAACCAAGGAACTCGCGGACACCATTTTCCCGTACCTGACCGCCGTCGAAGGCGTGAAGCTCGCGGCGCAAAACTTTAGGAAGGACGTCAAGAAGCTTTCCTGTTGCGCAGGCTAAACTGGCGGGGCGGTCATATCGCGGCCGTTCCTTGCGGGACAGCGGCCGTCTGTGACGAGAATGTGTTTAATAGGTTTCTGAACAAGGTGAAACATGACCAAGAACTTTGATCTGGTAGTGATCGGAACCGGTTCGGCTGCATCGACAGTGGCTTTTCGATGCCGCTCCGCCGGCTGGCAGGTAGCAGTCATCGATTCCCGGCCTTTCGGTGGCACTTGCGCTCTGCGCGGGTGCGATCCGAAGAAGATTCTGGTCGGCGCTGCCGAAGTGATCGATTGGAATCGCCGGATGAAGGGCAAAGGGGTGGACACCACCCAGGTACGGATCGATTGGCCAGAATTGATGCGCTTCAAGCGGTCCTTCACGGAGCCTGTTCCTAAACACAAGAAGCAGAGCTTCGAGAAGGCTGGCATCGCTACTTTTCATGGCCGTGCACGGTTCGTAGGCCCCACTACCGTCCGAGTTGGAGATGAGGTATTGGAAGGCAGGCACGTGGTTGTGGCAACGGGGGCGCGACCGGCGAGTCTGAACATTCCCGGTGAGGAGTATCTCGTCAAGAGCGATCGGTTCCTGGAACTCGATCAACTGCCCTCGCGGATCGTCTTTATCGGCGGCGGATACATTGCCTTCGAATTTGCTCACGTGGCTGTGCGTGCCGGTGCGGACGTCACGATCCTTCATAGAGGTTCCCGCCCGCTGGCCCAATTCGATCCTGACTTGGTTGATCGGTTAGTTGAAAGGACGCGTGCACTCGGTGTTGACGTACAGCTCGGCACGAAGGCTGTCGGGGTTGAAAAGAGGGGCGAGCGATTTACCGTGCATGCTGAGATGGAAACGGAAACACGAGCGTACGAGGCGGCCATGGTTGTACACGCCGCGGGCCGGGTGCCCGAGATCGACGATCTGGATTTGGGAGCCGCCGGCGTTCAATACGAGGACCGGCAAGGCGTAAAGATAAACGGATATCTGCAGAGCGTCTCCAATCCGGCGGTATACGCGGCCGGTGACGCGGCAGCGAGCGGCGGCGCTCCGCTGACCCCGGTGGCGGGCTACGAGGGCTTGATTGTCGCTGACAACTTGCTCCAAGGAAATCACCGCCAACCTGAGTATCTGGCAGTGCCTTCGGTGGTTTTCACGATTCCGCCTTTGAGTACGGTGGGCTTGCAAGAGAAGACTGCCCGCGAACAGGGACGGCAGTTTGACAGCAAGCTGTTGGACACTTCGAGCTGGTATTCCTCCCGAAGAGTGGGAGAGGAGTGGTCGGGGGCCAAAGTCCTAGTCGAGCAAGACAGCGGCCGCATCCTGGGCGCCCACTTGCTGGGGCCGCAGGCGGACGAGATGATTAACATGTTTGCGCTGGCAATCCGCTTGGGAATGCGCGCGGCCGAACTGAAAGAGGTTCTGTTTGCCTATCCGACCCACGCGTCTGAAATCCAGTACATGCTGTAGTAGGGGCGCTCTCGTCGTAAGGCTTTCATTCGATTCGTCGGATTCTGCGGTTTGGGCGAAGATAAACTCGGTGCCCGCGAAGGCGGATGGTGAGGGCCTTCGGATTTAACTGAACGCGAACCTCATCAATGCTACAGGCCTAAGCCGATCCCGAACTGCTGCGTATCCTGAACGATTTGAAGCACTGGGTGGACGTACGCCGAGGCCCAGCGGCAACCGAGGTTCATCAGCGCAGCCGATCGGCAGTGCCCAATTCGGGGGCGAGAACCAAAAAGGAAACGTAGTCATGTGGCCCTATGGACCGTGGGTTTCCGGGATGTGGATCTTTCCTATCATCATGATGCTGGTGATGCTGCTCGTCGTGTACTTGATCAACGGCCGCGGCGGCGGATTCAGGGGGGCCATGCTGGCGCTCCGATGAACGCCCTCCGTATCGCCAGGATTCCGAGGCACCGCTTGAGATACTGAACCGGCGATATGCTAATCGAGAGATCATAAAAAAGAATTCGAGCGAATGAAGAACGATATCGTGAACTGACGAAGGGAAAGAAACTATGAGCATCGATTCTTTGCTGACCGCGAAAGAGGTTGTGGAAGGCCAGCGCACGCATTGGGACACGACCTTTTCACAAAAACCCGAGATGTTTGGCGGCAACCCCAGCGATCCGGCCTTGAAGGCGGCGGAGTTGTTTAAGCGGGAAGGCAGGACCAATCTGCTGGAACTCGGCGGGGGACAAGGCCGGGACGCGTTGTTCTTCGCCCGCGAGGGATTTCACGTCACGGTCCTGGATTATTCTCACGCAGCGATTGAAGCCATCGCCGGGAAAGCCGAGTCGGCGGGCCTGGCGAATCGGATAACGGCGCTCCAACACGACGTCAGGAAGCCGCTTCCCTTCGACGAGAACGTCTTCGACTGTTGTTACTCGCACATGCTGTTTTGCATGGCCCTGACCACGCCGGAACTCGACCTTCTCTCGCAAGAAGTGCGGCGCGTTCTCAGGCCAGGCGGGCTGGATGTTGTCACGGTGCGGCATACGAAGGACGCGCACTACGGAACTGGAATCCACCGGGGAGAGGATATGTACGAGGTCGGCGGCTTTATCGTGCATTTCTTCAGCCGGGAGAAGGTGGAGCATCTGGCGCGTGGGTTTCAGATCGATAGCGTCGATGAGTTCGAGGAAGGTGGCCTGCCCAGAAAGCTTTTCTACGTCGTCCTCAGGAAAGGAGAGGCTATGGCAGTGGAAGTTGTAGAATCCTGAGCGGACTTCAAAACCTACAAAGCGAAGACGAATCAAGAATTGCCCGAGGTGATGCAGCGTTTAGAAAGGACATTAAGAAGCTTTCCTGCTGCGCGGGCTAAGCTCGCGCACACGCGCTGAAGACAAGAACAAGCAGACCAATCATCATAAGCACATACAAACTCACATTGAACCCGTAGACTCCAGAGAGCGCGCCACCTTAGAGAATGCCCGGAACTCCGTTGAAAGTAGCGGCCCCCCGCGTAACCCACTCTACGACGCCTTTCTCCGTTTGACAACCCCCGACTTAGGCGGCGCCAGAGCTTCCAGTTCTTTGATGAGCGCCGGAATCTGTTGGTATCCCTGGACCCGGCGAAACTGCTTCTCCGCTACCAACAGCCCCGACCCCACCCAGCGCTCCCGCTGGTCGCCGCCGTGCCACCGTTTCACGTTCCGGCAAACATGCTCGACAATCGAGAACGCCGACTCGATTACATTGGTGCTGGCCATGGTCTTCCGCAGTTTCATCGGCAGGTGCAGCCGGTGCACCGTCAGCGTTTCCTCCATCCCCTCTCCGAGACTCCGCGCCGCACTGGGATTGAGGTCCATCAATTCGCGATGCAGCGCGTTGAGCGCTTGCTTGGCGGTGGCGTAGTCTTCCAGAGCGTAGGCCGCGTTCAGCTTCTTGGCCACTCCCGGTTTCTGCTCATCGCTCAGATGATCCAGCACATTTCGCCGCTTGTGGATTTGGCAGCGTTGGATCGGCTTGGCATGGGCGACCATGGATACATCACCGTCGAACTCGCCAAGGTTGTCGACGAATGGAAGAGACCTGTATTCAATGCAGCGTCGAGTCGCGTTGGGCCCAAGGGCAAGGGTAAACGCGGAGAACTCACTTCGGGGTGGATGCCGTCTACGATGTTTTCACGCGAGTGGCTCGTTTTTAGTAGCAGACCCGCTCCAATTGCCGTTTGGAAGCCGTAACGGAAGTCTTGAAGATTCGCTCGATGGATAACGGGCCCGAGGCCCCACCGAGTGAAGATGTACGATCGCCGGAAACCTACGTCGGTTACGCTCGCGCGGAGAACTTCGGGTCAGGTGAGCATTCAGTGCTTGATATGTCGAGATCCAGCAGGTCGCATGGCGCTACTCGAAAGTTCTGTCTGGCGGCAACGTAGCGCTCAGTGGTGGCAATGCTCGCATGCCCGAGCGTCATAGAAAGCTGTTCGATCGGTGCGTGTTTCTCATAGGCTAAACGCGCGAAGCTGCGTCTCAGGTCATGAGGCCGTACATCAGGGTCCACCTTTCTGGCATGCCCGAGAACGATATCGTAGACGGCTTGGCCGGTGAAGCCGTCGCCAGTAATTGCGGCGCACTTTGTGATCTGCCGAAACAGTCGCCCCGCTACGATGGAACCGACCCGGCACCACTCGTCCACCGCCGCTTTGGCCCAAATAGGGACAGGCACGGTTCGAACGCGGCCGTGTTTGCCGACCAGATCGGCGATCACCCACCGATCCTCTGCAATGCGGAAGTGCTCTACCGAGACCGCCGCAACCTCACCACGCCGAAGACCACAGCCGAGCAGGACTGCCATGATGGCGCGGTCCCGTTTGCCTCTTACTGAGTCTGAACCTGGAATGCCGAGAAGCTCCCGGGCACCTGCCGAAGTCAACCACCTGCCCATGCGGACACCATACAGCCGAAGGCCATGCACCTTCGAGA
>JANXRE010000098.1 GCA_025353165.1 Acidobacteriota bacterium
GTTTCCGTCCCACGAATATAAATACCATGGTTTTCCAAATGATTTGTTAAAATCAAATGATTTGTCAATTGATGCATTACCTGTAATCGAAAGTCCTGAAAACCAAGGAATAGAGATAACTGTTCTTAAATTGCTTTCAAATACATAATTATTATTTGTTAAGTAGCCCGTAGCATCAGTACTTGTTACAACTGGATTTATTCCAAGTTCAATGTCAGGGCCTGGTGTGCCATTTGGCCAATATGCCGGTTGTGTTGGCTTAAAATGGCCCATAGCACGCCATAGTTCACTCTTACCTTTATTTAATGGTGGATGAGGACTGTTTGTCTTGGCCTGAGTACCTGCAACATCAAAAGAAACACTTATATTTTTTGATATTTTTCCATCAAT
The DNA here is from genome assembly GCA_025353165.1 of Acidobacteriota bacterium. Classification (GTDB taxonomy): domain Bacteria; phylum Acidobacteriota; class Terriglobia; order Bryobacterales; family Bryobacteraceae; genus TMP-7. The sequence continues at coordinate 391 of JANXRE010000098.1, forward strand.
AATGAACTACCCCGCTGCAAGCAGACGGGGTATCAGAAGAGCCGCAATTGCGTAGTTTTGTGCAAAACTTTGTATTCTTTCTCAATTCCTTGATCCCTCACATATTTTGATATTGTATTTTCATCGCCATGTTTACTTACTGTACTTACATAATACCCATCAGTCCAAAATTCACCTCCCCATAATTGCTTCTTTACTTCTGGGTGAAGTCGAAATATTTCTCTTGCAGTTATACTCTTCAACATCTTTATTATACTCGTTGGGCTTTTTGTCGGTACTGATTGAAGTAAAAAATGAACATGGTCTTTGTCTGTTCCTATCTCTAAAAAATACACATCATAACGCTTTTCTATTTCTAAACATATATTTTTTAGGGACAAGTCAACAGACTCACTGAAAACAACTCTTCTATACTTAGCTGGACAAACAAAATGATATAAAAGAACCGTAACATTATGGGATTTGTGTATATATCGACTCTCTTGCATACACAAAATTAAAAAATTAACGCTGCAAGCAGCGGGGAACTAACCCCAGAGAGATTAGAATATTTTGGATACGACATTATTCTTTTGAGTGATTGAAAATGATTGTTTACTAAGAAGACAGGAGGTAACCATGGATGATTATGAAAAAATAAGTACGGAATGTAAAGCTTCCATTGCGCTTGATAAGTATAATTCCGAGGCATACGAAAAATGGCGCGAAGCGATAAAGAACCTTCCAAATCCCGACGAAGCACTCAAAGATTATCAGAGTGTAATCAAAAAAAACCTTGACACAAGCAACGCATACAACGACTTAGGAAACCTGTTGTTTAGCTTTGAAAGATATGCTGAAGCGATAGAACAATATAAAACCGCGTTGGAAAAGGATGACAAATACGTTTACGCCATTCACAACACAGGTCTTAGTCTTGAAAGGCTTAATAAACATGAAGAGGCTGCGAAATGGTTCAGGAAGGCCATAGACCTGGATGCAAACTACAAAGAAGCTTATAATGGTTTGGGCTTCACCCTTGGCAGATTGCTCCGGTATGAAGAAGCGATTAAAAATTATAGGAAGGCTGTCGAATTGGATCCGAAATACCTGACTGCTTATACAAACTGGCGTGAAGCAATTATTAATCTGCCAGAGCCTGGCCCGGCCATCGCTGAATACGAAACAGCAATCGTAACTAATCTGGATACCAGCGAAGCATATAACGACCTTGGCAACTTGTTATTTAATTTGGAAAGATATCCTGAAGCTATTGAGCAGTATAAAAAGTCAATTGAGAAAGATATTCAATTCAAATATGGTTATTACAACTGGGGACTTAGCCTTGACCGACTTAAAAAATACGATGATGCGATTGAGTATTATAAGAAATCGATAGAGATTGATCCACAGTACCTTGTTGCTTATTCGAGTTGGAGGGATGTGATAAAAAAACTTCAAAAGCAGGATGAAGCATTGCTTGAGTACCTGTCGTTAATCGGGAAAAACCTGGATTCAGCGGATGCATTTATTGATTACGGTAACTTACTTTTTGATTTGGGGAGGTATGCAGAATGCATTGAACAATACACCAAAGCAATTCATAAAGATCCGAAATCCAAATTTGCGTACTTTAACCTGGGACTTGGCCTTGAAAAACTTCTCCGGTACGATGAGGCCATTGAATCTTATCAAAAAGTTATTGAATTCGATGACAAATATGCTGCTGCATATCTAAGTTTAGGCTGGGCATTCATAACCACCAAGAAACCGGATAAGGCGATAGAAACTGCCGCGACGGTGTAGGATACGTATCCCACTCCAGGCGATAAGACCGCGTGCTCACGCGCCTGGCTATTGAGACTGGGCGGGGGGAGGCCAGAAGGGAGAAGAAATAGCGAAGCTGATATCCTCTTATTAAAGTGGCGCTTTGCGCGGTCGTTTTCACCGGGACTGATTGCCGCGAGAGAACCAAAATTGTGGATGGCGCCAGCCTTTACAGCGCCGTGCGATATCATCGTGTAACGAGATAGTCGGTATTTGGGTTCCAGAGATTTCCGCGCTTCTCGGACGTAGCACAGAATGGCAACGAATAACTTTAGCCTCTTTCGAATATCGTCACCGCGCCTGAACGATACGGTCATAACCGCAGGAGTCAATAACTGCTGCCACGGCCTGACCACCGGCGTCACTTCAACGGGTCGCCGCGTGATGCACCATCCCCGGGTCGTCCTCATTTTCTGGGGAAACTATTACAGGACTAACCCGGATGCTGTTTCGATAGGCACGCAGTTCATCACCGACCTCATCACTGGCCCGTTCATGAACGGCCTGGCCCAATACGGCGTTGGGCGTGGTTCCGTGGCGATCACCATGGTGATAGACACGGATCCGAACGCTCCCGCGCCGGCCACACTGGACCAGCCGGGTGTCATCTCGCAACTCAAAAAATGGATAAGCGGTCTCACCACTCCCGCGCCGGCGCTCAATGAGGAGAATCTGCTCTATTTCATATTCCCACCTACCACAACGAAACTTACCTTAGGGAAGTTGACTGACGAGTCAGACTTCTGCGGTTACCATTCCTGGGACAAAGTCAACGACAAATCGATCCACCCCGATCTGTTCTTTGGAATTGTGAGCACCAGAGGGGCAAGGGCCGCTAACCCTACGGAAAAGGGCTTCGTCGGCGACCTTAGCGGCTGCATCAGCCACGAACTCTCGGAGTCGTTTACGGACCGCGACGGGGGCGGCTATTTTTCGAGCCCTTGCACGAATTTCGATGCGACTATGCATCCGACTACGCAGCAGTCGTGCGAGATCGGCGACCTCTGTGAGGATGGCGATTTCACCTATCAGCGGAAGGGTAGCGATTTGAGCTGGAAAGTTCAGCAGTATTGGTCGAATTGGGATAGGAAATGTATCAACGGGGATCAGCCCGTCAGCCTCAGGTCCTTTCTCAATTCGATCAAATTCGATTTTTCGCTCGGCCTGACGACGCTTGGTCCGTCAACAATCAATATTGAGTTTATCGCTTCGCGAGAATGACGTCCGGTTGCGGTTGCACCTATTAGACTTGCAGGGGGTGAGTTATGCGGTATCTAAATTGTAAAAGAGGGAATTATGTCAGTTGATCCGATAGATGCTGTTTCGAGCGATATCAATGTGCCTGCCCTTATGGGCACCCAAACGGGGGTGGGTGGGACGGGCGTGCTTGGGACCGGTCCGGCCAATGGCGTTACAGGGCAAAGCACTGGCAGCGGCTTCTCCGGCGTTTTCGGACAAAGTGCCTCCGGGCCCGGCGTTTCTGGCAGCAGCACCGGTTCCGTCGGCGTCGATGCCCTTACAGAAACCGGGCCCGCCGCGATGCGTGCCGTCCACCACGGTGATGGCCCGGGTGTCCTTGGGGTCTGTCAAGGCAGCGGCCACTCCGGCGTTTTTGGACAAAGTGCCTCCGGGCCTGGCGTTTCTGGCATCAGCACCGGCTCCGTCGGCGTCGATGCGAAGACTCAAAGCGGACCTGCCGCCCTGCGAGCCATCCACGCGGGTGGCGGCTTGGCCGGCGAGTTCGTCGGCAATGTGCACGTCAGCCACTTCCTCATTGTGGACGGCGACATCCAATTGACGGGTGGCGACCTCGCCGAACAGTTCGGGTTCATTGGCTTGATGCCTGCCGAGCCTGGCAGTGTAGTTGTGCTGGCCGGCGATGACCTGGTCCGCGTCAGTGAACAGCCGTATGACCGACGTGTCGCCGGGATTGTGTCGGGCGCGGGCAGCTACAGGCCGGGCATCGTCCTGGACCGTCAACCCGACCCCAACCGCTGTACCCTCGCGCTCACCGGCAAGGTCTGGTGCAAAGTCGATGCGGAGTACGGGCCGATCGACGTGGGCGACATGCTCACCTCCTCGCCCACCCCCGGATACGCGATGCGAGTGACCGATCCGGCGCGCGCATTTGGCGCGGTGATCGGCAAATCGCTCGGAAGCCTGCAAACCGGCCGTGGCTTGGTCCCGGTCCTCGTAGCCTTGCAATAGCCGAGCAGGCCACCGGTATTGCCACGGCGGGCGAATCTCGTCCGCTCCGCCCAAGATGTGGCTATTTTGAACGCTTACCTCAGGACGCCCATCCGGTCGGGAGGCCAGTATACGAACACCGCCTTGCCGTAGATGTAGCGCCGCGGGACCATGCCCCACGAGCGGCTGTCGTTGGAAGAACTCCGGTGATCACCCAGGACGAAGAACTGATCTTCCGGAACCCGCTCCGATGCCATTGAGGAATGGTCGCGATATTCCGGCGGGACGTAGGACTCCGCCAGTCTCGTGCCGTTCACGAGCACCACTCCGTCTCGCACCTCGATGACGTCTCCCGGAACTCCGATCACCCGCTTGATGTACGATTTGCTGGGATCTCCGGGGAACCAGAACACCACCGTGTCGCCGCGATCGACCTTCGAGAGGCCGAACTTGTAGACGAACTTGTTGATGAAGATCCGTTCCTGGTCCACCAGCGACGGCATCATGCTGGTCCCTTCCACCTTCACCGGCTGGTAGATGAACAGAATGACCACGACGGCGATCACCACCGACACGGCCACATCGCGACTCCAATGGATGGTGTCGGAGATAAACGTCCGCTGACGCGGTGGAGTGAGGTTCGGTTCGTCCGACATTCCCGACCGTTTCGTTCGCCCAGAGCCGGTCTACTCCGATTCTACAACGTCGCGGCCGGGTGTTATTTAGCGAGACGCGCGGTGATGAGTTCGCGTTCCGCCCGCAGCCAGTCTTCTTCCATGGATCCACCCTGAAATCCGCGAGATTCGGCCAGAAGATATGCGCGAATTGCGATCTCTTCCTGCGTTGGCGGTTGGAAGCTAGCGGTCGCGACCGCCAGCTCGACTGCGACTTCGGCGGCCGCAGCCACGGCGGCTTTCTTGTGCTTATGTGTCACTGCTTTAGAGCTCGAACCGGGAGCCCGTGTCTTCTTCGGAGCCGGCGTCTGTGTCACGGCGGAGACGTCCGAAGCGGGGGAAACGGGGTTTTCAGCGGTTTTCTTTCTGGGCATGTACTCCTGTGATTTCTTTCGGATAGCTTTAGCCTATTTTAACAGCTCTCTATGTCAAAACAATGAGGAATGTTTTATGGACCGCATAAGCGCTGAATCGCGGAGAGACGTATGAGACAATCTGCCCATGACCGAGAGTTTTGCCGACGATCTCAAGCAAAGGTATGAGGCTTGCCGCTTGCGCGGCCGGGCGAACTACTGCGCTGCCTACCTATTTCTCATCCTGGCGGTTTCCAGCAGCGCCGTTGCGACGTTGTCGGTTGCGGCCGAAATCTGGCCAAAGGCGGTGAACGCAGTGCTGGCGGCTTTGCCCGGCGCCATGTACCTGATCGGCCGGCAGTTTCGGTTCGAGGAACGGGCCGAATGGTGGTTTGAAAAGTTCTACGTTATCGAAGGCCTATATCGAGGGATCGTTCGCGAAAAAAGAGACGATGCGGAAATCAGCAAGGAACTGACGACTCAATCGAAAGTGTTAGCGGAGCGCTGGCCAGGATTCGGCCAAGCTCCGAGCCAGTAGGCTCGCCTATAATCGTACTCAGCATGCCACAAGCAATCCGAAGTACCCCGATTCACGACGTTGTGGTCATCGGCTCGGGCGCGGGCGGCGGCACCGTCACACAGGTGTTGGCCGATCTGGGAATCAACGTCACGCTTCTCGAAGCCGGGCCGATGCTGAACCCGGCCCGCGATTACAAGGAGCACATGTGGCCCTACCAGGTGCCGCACCGCGGCGCGGGCGAGCAGGGCGAAATCTACTTTGGGAAGAATCCGTATCCCTTCGGCTATTTCGCCGCGCCCGCCGGCGGCTGGGAGTTGGCCGGTGAACCGTACACGGTCGCGCCCGGCAGCCAGTTCCGGTGGTACCGCTCGCGCATCGTGGGCGGCCGGACCAACCACTACGGCCGCTTCTCGTTCCGCTTCGCCGATTACGATTTCAAGTCCTATTCGCGCGACGGGCTCGGCACGGACTGGCCCATTTCGTACGATGACGTGGCCCCCTACTACAACAAAGCTGAAACATTCATCGGCGTTACCGGAAGCAGGGAAGGACTGCGCAGCGCCCCCGACGGCATCTTCCAGCCCTGTCCCCCGCCCCGTGTCGCCGAGGTTCTCGTTCAGAAATCGTGCCGCAAACTGAACATTCCGTGTATACCCAACCGCATGGCCGTGATCACCCGGCCGACGAACGGGCGTCTGCCGTGCCACTACTGCGGCCAGTGCGGGCGAGGCTGCGTCACGGCCTCGAACTACTCGTCCAGCCAGGTGCAGGTATTCCCCGCCATGAAGACGGGGCGCGTGAAACTGATCCCCAACGCGATGGCGCGCGAACTCATCACCGGCGCGGACGGACGCGTCACGGCGGTCTCGTACGTGGACAAGGAGACCCGCACCGAGAAGCAGATTCGCTGCCGGGTCGCGGTGGTCGCGGGGGGAGCCTGCGAGTCGGCGCGCCTCTTGCTGAACAGCAAATCGCCCCGCCACCCGGACGGCCTGGCGAATTCCAGCGGCTCGGTAGGGCGATACCTCACCGACACGGTAGGTTTCGATTTGAGCGCGCACGTCCCCGCCCTCAGCGGCATGATGCGCCACAACGACGACGGCATGGGCGGCATGCACGTCTTCATGCCGTGGTGGCTATGGGACCGGCAGAAGGAAGCCGGCATGCCGCGCGGCTATCACATTGAGGTCGGCGGCGGCTTTGGCATGCCGGAAGTCGGTGCATTCCACGACACGTGCTCGAGACACGAGGGATACGGAAAACGGCTGAAGCAGGCTATCTGGGAAGAATACGGCGCGTCGGTCAACTTGGCCGGACGGGGCGAGATGATCCCCAACGACGGCACTTTTTGCGAAATCGACCGCGATGTCGTCGACCGCTGGGGCATCCCGGTTCTGCGCTTCCATTACAAGTGGTCGGACAACGAGATCAAGATGGTGCAGCACATGGAGAACACCTTTGCCGCCATTCTTGAGACCATGGGCGGCCAGGTGGTTCGGAGTAAGGAATCGCTACAAGAGAAGATCTCGGTCGGCGGCACGATCATCCACGAGCTCGGGACCGTCAGAATGGGGAGCGATCCGAAGACCTCGGCGCTAAACGGTTACGGGCAGGCCCACGAAGTGCCGAACCTGTTTGTAGCGGACGCCGCGCCGTTCGTCAGTAACCCCGACAAAAATCCCACGCTGACCATCATCGCCCTCGCCTGGCGCGCATCCGAATACATGGCCGAACAAATGAGAAAGGGGGAGTTGTAATGACCCGGCGCGACATCATTCGCAATGCCGCACTCGCGGCCGCCGCGGGGATAACCACCGTGGCTTCCGGCCAGCACGTTCACGAAGAAGTGCGCGAGCAGGCTGCCGCCGGCCCGTACAAAGCCAAGGCTTTCACCGCCCGCGAGTGGGCCGCGCTGCGCCGGCTGTGCGACCTCATCGTTCCCGCCGACGAGAAGTCAAAGGGGGCGCTCGATGGCCATGCCCCGGAGTACATCGACTTGCTCTCAAGCAACAACCCCGAGCTGAGTTCGCTATTCACCGGCGGACTGGCGTGGCTGGACCGCGAATCTCAGCGCCGCTTTAACGGCGCTGATTTCGTCTCCGCCACGGCGGACCAGCAAATGGCGCTCCTCGACCTGATCGCGTATCGCAAGAACGAAAGCGCGGAACTAGGGCCCGGCATTCGCTTCTTCGACCTCGTCCGGCGGATGACGGTGGACGCGTTTTATACCAGCGCCGCCGGGATCGCCGCGGTGGGCTACAAGGGAAACAAAGCCGTGGCGAAGTTCGAGGTGCCTCTCGAGGCCATCGATTACGCCGTCAAGCGCAGTGGCCTCGGCTGAGCGCAAGCACCGGCCCACAGGTTACTGACTGGGCGGCGTGGGGGTCTGCGCGGAGGATGTCGCGGCATTCCCGAGTGCCGTCGACAGATCCAACGCATAGACCTTGAGGTCCACGCGGCGGTTCTCTTTGCGGGCATCGCGGGTTTTGTTGTCCGCGTTCGGGAATTCGCTGCCCACTGCGACATTGTGAATCGTGCGCAATGGAATGTTGTGATCCACGGTCAGGTAGCGCACTACAGCTTCGGCTCGGCGTCGCGCAAGTTCGATATTCGCGGCTTTGTTACCCGTCCTGTCGGCGTATCCCTCGACTTCAATCACATAGTTCTTGGCGCTTTGAATCTGCTGCAGAGCGGCGTCCAGTTTTGCCTGGTCTTCCTTTCCGATCTCGGAGTGGCCCGAGCGGAAATAGACCTTCTCGGTACTCGTGAGCTTGTAGTTGCTGAAATTCTCGCTGATCGCTGTCGCAACCCCATTGGCGCGATCATACGCCCGAGTGGCGCTAGTCGCCGCCGCTTGGGCTGACTGGCTCGCCGCGTCGGCTTTCTGCTGGGCCGTCATCGCCGCCTGGCTAGCTTTATCGGCAGACTGACCAGCGGCGGTCGCCTTCTTGTCGGCTTCCATCGCATGCTCATCGGCGCGAGACACATTGCGGTCCAGATCGCCGATCGCCTGCGTGTGCTGTGTGGTCGTTTTTTGTACTTCGGTCACCTGGGTCTGTACAGGGGCGATTGCTTCGCGCACGTGCTTCTTGGTGGCGCAAGCGCCAGTCAACAGCGATAGCGCGGCGACCGCTGCCAGCAGGATCGGTGCGGGTTTGCGTAATTGCATTGGGAAACTCCTCCTCACACCAGTTTACAGCAGCACCTTTATAGCCAAGTTCCAAAACGAGTCCCGCGGAGGGTTCCGGACAACGAATTTCTTCAAGTTTTGCCGAATCCGCGTGCAATGGTTTCGCGGCGCGGCGCCGGGCACCACGTAACTGTTACAGCCCGCTGGCCGGACCACTAGCCAATTTACCGGACCCGCTGTGATAATGGGAGCATGATGTACTTTCGCGTCCTGGCTCTAGGTGTGTACGGCCTGGGTCTGTGCGTTGCTCTCTCCGGAGCCGACAAAACCAGCCCCGCGGCTCCTGATATTCCGGCCGTGCTGGTCGAGGAAATTATCGCCAAGGTGAACGGCGACATCGTGACCAAGGGCGACATCGAGCGGCAACAGAAGCAGATCGAGAATGACGTGCGCACCGAGGCCGCCAAGAATCCCGGCCGTCTCAAGGATCTCACCGCCTCGTCGGCGTTGCGGCAAAAAGACGTCCTTCGGGATAAGATCGACACCCTGCTGCTGGTTCAGAAGGCCAAGGAGATGAACATCAGCGTCGATCCGGAGGTTTCGAAGTACTTGGCCAACCTGCAGGCCGAATCGAAGATCGCCGACCCCGAGAAGTTCCAGGAATTCGTGCGCGAGCAAGTCGGGATGCCGTTCGAGGACTTCAAGAATGAAACGAAGAACAACATGCTCACGCAGCGTGTCGTTCGGCAGGAAGTCGGCAGCAAGGTCAACGTGAAGAAAGAAGATATGAGGAAGTATTACGACGAGCACAAAGTCGAATTCGTCCGCGATGAGCGCGTCTACCTCCGGGAGATCTTCATTTCCACCGACGGACGCGATGCCGCCGGAAAGGCGGCCGCCGAGAAGAAAGCAAAGGACGTCGCGGCTCGAGCGCGCAAGGGCGAAAAATTCCCCGACCTGGCCAAGGACAACTCCGATTCGCAAACCGCCAAGCAGGGCGGCGACATGGGCGGGTTCAAAAAGGGCGATCTCCGCAAGAATCTGGAGGACCAGGTCTGGGAGAAGGACAAAGGCTTTGTCAGCGAGCCGATCGACATCGGCAACGGCTACCTGATCGTCAAGGTCGACGATCACCAGAAGGCCGGGCAGGCGACGCTCGAGGAAGTCGAGAACGAAATCACTGACAAGCTCTTCATGCCCCGCATGGAACCCGCGATCCGCGACTTCCTGACCAAGCTCAGGCAGGACGCTTTCCTGGAGGTCAAGGGCGGCTGGGTGGATACCGGCGCCGCGCCGGGCAAGGACACCGCATGGGTGGACCCGGCGCAGTTGCGCCCGGAGACGATCACGAAGAAGGAAGTGCTGGCCAAGATTCGAAAGAAGCGGCTGCTCTGGGTGGCTCCCGTTCCGGGCACGTCGACAGCGGTTACCGGAAAATCGTCGTCGCGCTAGGCCGGCGAACCTTATGAAAACGCCGTACCTCAACCAGATTCCAGCCAACGATCCGTTCCATGCGGCCTTCCTCGTTCAATCGAAGGAGATCCGCCAGAAGAAGAGCGGCGAGCCGTATCTGTCGTTAACCCTCGGCGACAAGACGGGCAATATCGACGCTAAGATGTGGGACAACGTCGCCGAGGTGATGGACACCTTCGATCGCGACGATTTCGTACATATGAAGGGGGTTCTGCAGATTTTCCAGAACCGTCCCCAGCTCACCATTCACAAGCTGCAGCGGGTGGATGAGCGGGAGGTCGATTTCGCCGATTACTTTCCGGCCTCCGCCCGCGATCCCGGCGAGATGTGGGCCGAGCTTCTGGGAATCGTGGCGGGGATCGGGAATCCGCACCTTCGAGCCCTGCTGGACGCGATTCTTGCCGAGCCGGGAATCGCCCAAGGGTACAAGATCGCGCCCGCGGCAAAAGCCATTCACCATGCGTTTCTCGGCGGATTACTGGAGCACGTGCTGTCGCTGTGCGCGCTCGCCAAGGCGACCGGCGCGCATTACCCGAACATCGACGTGGACCTGCTGCTGGCCGGCGTGGTTCTCCACGACATCGGGAAGATCCAGGAGCTGACCTATGAGCGCGGATTCGGCTACAGCGACGAAGGCCAGCTTATAGGCCATATCGTGATGGGGATCCGGATTGTCGAGGACAAGCTGAGGGCGCTCCCCGATTTCCCTCCGAAACTCCGCTCTCTGCTGGAACATATGATCCTGAGCCATCACGGGCTGCTCGAATTCGGGTCGCCAAAGGTTCCCCTTTTCCCGGAGGCGTTGCTGCTCCATCATTTGGACAACCTCGACTCGAAGATGGAGTGCATGCGAGCGCTCTCGGCCAAGGACACGCTGGTAGAGGGGAACTGGACCGGATATTCGTCCGCACTCGAGCGGGCCGTTTTGAAGAAGCTCCGTTATCTGGACGGGCAGGGATCCGACCCCGCCGCGCCCGCGCCTCCACCGCCTCAACATGCCACGCTGGACGATCTGACCGGCAAGTTCAACGTGTCGCGGAACCGCTGACATGCGCAAACCCAGCCAGCGCGAGATTCCGCCGCCGCTGGAACTGGAGTGCCTGAAGGCGCTTTGGGAAATGGGCGAAGGCAACGTCAAGGACGTTCGAACGGCGCTCACCCGCAACCGAAATCTCGCCTACACCACCGTCATGACCATACTGGAGCGCCTGGCTCGCAAGGGCGGAGTTGCACGGCGGAAAGTGGGCCGGTCTTTTGTTTACGCGCCGCTGCTCAGCCGCGACCATTTGCGCGAGCTGGCGCTGCGGAAACTGGTCAATTCTTTTTTCGAGGGCTCGGAAGAGAATCTCCTGGCCCACCTGAACGGCGTCAAGAACCGTCCGGATACGAGCCGCGATTTCGACCCGGCGCCCCTCGACACCGCCCTTTTATAGGACTTCGCGGGCCCGTAGCTCTTCCGTGAGTTGTTCCGGCGAACGGAACTGCACCGCATCGATCCCTGCGCGCCGCGCCCCGGCCACGTACGTCTCGATATCGTCCGTGAAGAAGCACTCTTCGGGCGCGCAGCCCGCCTTATCGATCGCCGCCGCGTAAATCTCCGGCGAGGGTTTCATCGCGCCGATTTCGTAAGAGAGCGCGAAGTCGTCGAAATGTTTCAGCGGCGCGTACCGATCCCGCGCCATCTCGTAGTGAATCGCATTGGTGTTCGATAACAGCACCAGACGGTAGCCGCGCGCCTTCAGCCCGGCGAAAAGCGACTCGGGCAGCAGCGGCCCGGGCACCATGATGCTGCTCCACACCTCGCGGAATTCGTCGTACCCGATCCGCAGGCCGAGCAGTTCCGACAACTCGTCGAAGAACTGCACCGGCCCGACCTCCCCGGTTTCGAAGCGGCGGACGAGGTCGGTCGAGCCGATCCGCGCAGGTATGTCTTCCGCCGTGTACGGGCAGATGCGCTCAATGTCGGAGTAGCCGCGAGCGAAGTCCAGCGGGACGATTACCCCGCCGAGGTCGAAAATCAAAGTTCGTATCAAGAGGTGGGCTTCGCTATGATGGTAATTCCAGTCGGGTCAACATTTCAACGGGGTTTCTCCCGGTTTTTCCCCGACAATTCCCGATGTATCCGCCTGTTTTCATTGCCTTACGCTCAGTTGTTCGCCGATGATGAGTACGGCAATCCGGTCCTGCGCCGCCGCCGTATCTGCCATCGTCCGCGTCACGTAGGACTGGCTCATCTGTTCCGTCCCGTGGCCCATCGACTCGCGAAGGCTCGCCCCGGCGGAATCCATCCGGGTCGCGTAGCTCACGCGCCACCCGGCCCGCGATTTCGGGGCAACCATAGTCCGGCAGCCCTGCGACTGCGACCGCACCACGCGGAGTACGCCGCCCTGAACGTCCGACCATCGAAGCGCCAGAATCTCTCCGATGCGCAGTCCGCAGAAAATCCCGATACGGATCATCTGCTGAAGATCCGTCCAGTGGCAAGCATCTGCGGCGGCCAGTAGTCTCCGGATCTCATCCAGCGTCAACGCTCGCGTGTTGCGCCGGCGGCCCGCTCCATCGTCGGCAACCTGGATGCCCTTCGCCGGATTACAACTTTGCGGATACTCCCAGTCAGTCGCCTGCCCCCACACGGAGGACATTTTATCGCGGGCGACCCATTGAACGAGCCTGCCGGGGGCCGTAACCGGCCGAGTCGAAGCGAGAATGACCTTCGTCACCGGTCCGGGCCGAGGGGTGGGTGTTTGATTCTGCGCACTTTGCCGGGGGTGTAGACCGGAACCGGACCTATGTCGGACCCATCGTGGGCCGCGCCCTTGAGCGACGGGTTACTCGGCGCGTAGGACGCCATCATACTTTGTATCAGGGCCGTCACCGGGAGACAGGCATTGCAGCCTACCTCCGGGTACACGCCACCGGCCGGGCGGGCCGCGCCATCCGTCGTAGTTATCCTCTGTGAGATTGCCACATTTAATTGGTAGAGCCCACCCCACAGCCAGTTGGATTGCCAGCTCCCCTGACCGAGAGAGTTTATGTTGGGCACCTGTTCGGCGACTCCCGGCCGGGGAGAGGTGTGCGCGCACCCGTTCAGACTGACACACACATAGTTGAATTGCCTGTTGTTGTACCTTCCGTCGCTTGTTCCATCGGGGTGTGTCGTATAGAACCCGCTGACCATGTCCCCATACGCGTAGTCTGTGACTCCATCCCACGTTGTCCCGGCGAGCGCAACGCCAAGATACCACTGGTCCCAGTTCAGAACACTGTTCGTGCCGTCGCTGGGAAATCCGTTCCAGCTCGTTACGAACCCCGGAGGAGCCGCATCCTGGTCGTGGAAGCCTACGCCTCCGCTTGTGCCGGGAGGAACGCTCCAGGCGCCGGCGTATCCGTTCGACTGATTCATACAATTCTTGCATAGGGGCTGCGTTTCGGACCGGCTGTAGAACGAGTTGTAGTCGCAGGCCGTGGGACTGACGCACACGTCCACGGTGGTCGTATCCCCCAGGCTTCCGTAGGCAGCGTTGTTCATCTTCAACTTCAACGTAGGGGGCGGAAACGCCCAGGACGGCACCCAAAGGAGGGTGTCCTGCAGAGTCACGTTCCCGGCCCCGGTGGATGCTGTCTCGTTTATCTGGAGCGGCGAGAACGCCTGCTCTCCGGTCCATAACCCATGACGGATAACCGGCTTCCAAGAGCCGCCATTGGCGCTTAGAAACTCCAGACCTCCATACCCGTTGGACGATGGCAACAAGAATATCTGCGAAGCGGCGGTGGTAGCTCCACCGGTGAACAGTTCCCCGGAATCTCCAATATTGGTACCGGAGATCTGATACATGAGCCTGGTAATGGACGGCGCTCCCGACGCCCAGTAGTGATCATTCGACGCATAGTCGCAATCGTGGAGCGCATAGACGTCGGAAACGTTGTTATCCGGTATGATTATGCCGATAGAACCAAAGCAATTAGGGGAACGAATGAAGTTGTTGTTGAACGTCCAAGTCCTGTTGTTCCCAATCTGAAAAATTCCGCCCAGGAACAGGTTCCCGGTCATGGTGAACTGATCTAAGTCGACCGGGCGAAGACCGGAGCGCCCCAGACGCTTGTCAAGCACGGAGTTAACGATTGCCCTGACTCCCGTGGTTGGCGCGGTGTGGCCGGTCGTTCCGGCTATGATGAACGAACTCAGCGTTCCCCGGGATTCAAAATTGTTCCAATCCAGGTACAACTTGGGACCGTCGAGCCGCTGCTCCACTTCAATGCCCCCGCCTGACAACCATAGGGTGTCGTGCATTCTGATACCAATGGGATCCGTCGAGTTGCCATTGTTCGCGATGCTGACCCCCTCCATCTCGCCATCCCCGAGATACCTGACCTGAAACGGCTTAGCCGGCCCGGACTGGGGCGTGGGGAGCCAGGTGATGTTCGGGCCGTTGGACCGGGGGTCGCGGTTTGTCAACCTGGTGGGCGACGCAGGCGTGCCTTCGAAGTGACAAGGCTGGTCCGAGGTGCAGGCGGAGACGTCCCATGTCCGGAAGCAGGAAGGCGCTCCGGCGGGATCCTCCGCCACCGTGTAAATGCACGAGCCAAAGGTGCAGGAGCTGGCCGAGCCGTCGATGTACAGGTTCGCTCCGGCCTGGAAGACGATCCAGTTAAACATGTCGGTAACAGACGACGCCACAAAAGCGACATCTCCGCGGACGCGCAGGGATGTAGACGCGCCCAAGACAAGGGTTGCGTTCTTAGTCACACGGAGCGCATACGGTCCGTTGCTTCCCGGCTCATATTCGACGGAGTAGCTGACTGGGTTTGCCGGCAAGCTGACGATGGTTCCGGACGGCGCGCCGGTGAGGCCGCTGGAATCGAAATCGATGTCCACCACCGCATCTTGCACGACAGTCGCCGTATGCGCCCCATTCATAACGGACCACGATCCGGTGACCCCGGAGATGTTGATGAGCTGGGTTGAACCGATTATCCAAAACACATCGACGGCATATTTGAGCCGGGTCTTGCCCGCCGGTACGACCTGCCGGTCACCCGTGGTGACTCCGCTCCTGACCGCGGACGCTGCCGCGATCGTCCCCTGCCCCGTGGTTGTAATAACGGAAATGGCGAGGCCCGCGCCGCTGCTATACGACCCACGATCGTACGCCGACACCGACAGATAACCGTTCGTAATGCCGCAGGAGGTGAGCGCCGAATGGCCGGTTCCCCCTGTGATAGTTGCTCCGGCGCAAAAGGAGTGATTGTCGCCGGCATAGCCACTGGTTCCGCCGGACCGCGACAATTTCACGTAGCCATACACGGGGGAAGCGGACGCGCCGATATCGGCCGGCATGTCGAGAGTTATGGTCGTCGCGGATGAATTCTTTCCGATTGTGACCGTGTCCCCGGTTTGCGGGGTTGTGCCGCCGCAGGATTTCCACGACGACGGGGAACTCCAGTTAGCCGTCCCGGTCACGGAGACGCAGGCATTTCCGGCCCAGCACAGAGACGCGGCGATCAACGGAAGAACAAATTTCATTATCACGACATCTTCACAGTAGTACACCGGCTTGTTACAGAGCAGCGCAACCGCCCGGCCGGTCGCCTCAAATCTGGTGACTCGCCGAACGATCGAGCATAACCGTTACCTTAGAAAAAACTTTGCAGAATACAAACTCTCGGCGTTAAAATTAAGCCCAGCGACTTAGGGCGAGTTATTCTTCAGTTCCTCGACGCTGATCTCAAACGGGGGAGAAGGATGGACATGCATTCCTTTATGAGACGCCCGGCGTACACCGCCGGACGGATGCTCTGCTGGCTCTTCGTGGCCGTTTGGCCTGCGACGAGCGTGCTCTACGCAGATGCGTTGACAACCCTTACACAGAAGATTTGCGCGGTGAACGGTTCGAGCGTTCCCTGCCCGACTGGTAATCCGTTAGCGGGCCCGTTCGCCAACGAAACGACGGTGGCCCTCGGAACACCCGGCCTAGACATCCAGCTCAACGCTGGCGCGACCTCGGATTCTCTGTCTGGCATCATTTCAGCGTCCGCGTCGGCAACTTTGGACTTCTGGGCCACGACCGCCGGACCGGTTCGCCCGGGAGTCGCCGAGTTCAGCTTGCATACGGACGGTGATGCGGGAAGCGGTGGTTTTAGCGCAGTCGTATCAGTTGGGGGGTGGGCTTCTGCTTTTCCATGACCTGCCGTCATGCGGGTACAGCCCCATTCACACTGGGGGTTCCGTTCGAAATCTCCATGAGCGTTGGTGGGGCAGGTGGTTCGGAGATGTTCGGGGATGGTGGGGGTTTTGGCGAAGGGGAGGTAATACTTAACCTTTTTGACGCTTCCGGCAACCCCGTCACCGTACTGGCCCCGGTTACTGTACCGGAACCCGGACAGCTAGGCTTCGCAGGCCCGCTGATGCTCGGTGCGGCTATGATTACTAGACGATACGTTCAAAACCGACGGCACCGGACCTGACAACTTTCGCAGGTGAGACCAATTCAAGCCCCGCGACACTTCATTGTTACGGGGCTTTTACTATATTGGGGAGAGCCACTGCCTATATGAAGCGGAAAGGTGAGGCAACCTACAACGAGCGCCTGTTCTCCGGCGGCTTCCGGACGAGGCTGCATACGGCGCGCTTTCTGTGGGTTGCGTTGATGATTGAGAAGTCTGGGTGTCCGCACGACAGCATCGTCGAGGTCGGGTGCTTCGACGCAAAAACGCTGGGCTACCTGCGAGAGTTGCCGTCCCGCTATCTCGGTCTGGACGCGGACTGCGACGGCGGGCTGCAAACAGCCGCAAAGCAATGGCAAGACCACCCGAATTTCAAGTTTCGAAGGTGCTCTAAACCCGAGGATATGGTTTTCGACGAGCCGTTCGACGTCGGGATTGCGCATTCCGATGATGTCGATCAGTCGTTCCGAAGTGATGGCGATCAGTGCGGAGCGAAGCGACGCAGGACTTTCTCAGTGTGAATCAGTGATCGACATCCGTCAAGAGTCTGACTGGTTTTCTTTGCTCCCGACTCCT
>JANXRE010000104.1 GCA_025353165.1 Acidobacteriota bacterium
ATTCTGGATCGAGCGCGTTCACGAGTTCTTCGCGGGCAAACCCTTCAAGATCAAACTGGACGCCTCGCGCAGCCTGCGCATGGTGGTGCGCGACGTTATCGGTCAGGCGGTGGAGCGTCAAAAGACCGCGCCCGGTATGTATTACGCCGGCGCCGTGCTTCAGCATCTCGTGGGCGCGAAACTCGATTGCGCCCTTGGGAAGGGAAAATTCGCACACCACAGTTTTTCGACGGCCGACGCCCCTAGCGGACGCGCGGGCGACTTTTTCATTGGGGACGTCGCGCTGCATGTCACGACATCGCCCGGCGAAGCGGTGATCGAGAAGTGCCGCGACAACCTTAACGACGGCTATCGGCCAATGCTAGTGACGCTGCAACACGGATTGACCGTCACGGAAGGCCTTGCCTCCAATGTAGGGTTGGGGGATCGCATCGATGTCTTCGAGATCGAACAATTCGTGGCCCTGAATCTGTACGAGCTTGGCAAGTTCGGAGCCGAAGGCCGAAAGACGGCCGTCTCGGACATGGTGGATCGCTATAACGAAATCGTCGACGATTTCGAAACCGATCCAAGCCTGAAAATCGAGTTGCGCCGGTGACCGCCTCGGGTTTTCGCAGAAGTAGGATCACGATTCGACGAGCTTCGCGATCCGTCGAAGCGACGAAGGTCTTTTCGCGCAACACTCCCGAATTCGGACGACCTTCCAGCCCTGGCGGCGGAGCAGCCAAGTTGCGCGCCGGTCGCGCCTTCGATTGGTCTCGATCTTGTTCTTCCAGTACCCAACGTTCGACGTGGGCAGGGATTTGCATCTGGCGCAACCGTGCCAGAAACAACCGTCCACGAAAACGGCTACCTTGCGTGCGGGCCAGGCGAAATCGGGCTTATCCGCCACGGGCCAATGCTTTCGGTATCCCCGAAAGCCCGCCGCCCACAGCAGTTTTCCGAGGACGACCTCGGTCGTTCGGTTTCCCTCGGAACGCACCGCCGCCATAATCTTGGACCGGATTTCCCTGGGAACGGTATCCATGCGGCTATAACCCGCCCAGCGGGCACTGATATTTTACCGCCGTCTTCTTGCGCGTAGTTGACGAGCTACGAAACGGCGAGAGTCTCCGCGAAATTGGGAGGGCAGGGCGTTGCCGATCATTTCGCGAGCTTACTGCCGGACGTCTTGGTAGGGGAGCAGATCTTCGGCTGTTGAAAACCGCAACGGCCGACGGTGTCGCAGGAGGAGCCTGCTCCCTGGATCTGGGCCGAAACCAAACTGAGAGCCGGGACCCACTGGCCCCACTGTTATAATCGAATCTCCATGGACGAAAAAGAACGCGCGCGCGCCTTGGGCGTTACGATGGGCCAGATCGAGAAGCAGTTCGGTAAAGGATCGATCGTTCGCCTCGGCGCCAAGGAGGCGATCGTCCCCGTGACTTCTATCTCCTCGGGCTCCATCTCGGTGGACTTCGCCCTCGGCGTCGGCGGGTTTCCGTGCGGACGTATCAATGAGATCTTCGGCCCGGAGAGTTCGGGGAAGACCACGATTGCCCTGCATGTCATTGCCGAGGCGCAGAAGAAGGGTGGGATGGCGGCGTTCATTGACGTCGAGCACGCGCTGGATCCGTTGTACGCGCGCAAGCTGGGCGTGGATGTCGATAACCTGCTCGTTTCGCAGCCCGATTACGCCGAGCAGGCGCTGGAGATCACATCGGCGTTGATCGCCTCCGGGTCGATTGAGGTTCTGGTGGTGGACTCCGTGGCGGCGCTGGTTCCGAAGGCCGAGCTCGACGGCGAGATGGGCGACTCCTTCATGGGCGTGCAAGCGCGGCTGATGTCGCAAGCCATGCGCAAGCTGACCGGCATCGTGTCGAAGTCGAACACCTGCCTGATTTTCATCAACCAGATTCGCGAGAAGATCGGCGTGATGTTCGGCAATCCGGAGACGACTACCGGCGGGCGCGCGCTGAAGTTCTACTCCTCGGTGCGGTGCGACATCCGCCGGATCGCCGCCATCAAGGACGGCGACGTTGTCACCGGCAACCGGACGAGGGTGAAGGTGGTGAAGAACAAGGTCGCCGCGCCGTTCCGCGAGGCCGAGTTCGACATCATGTACGGCGAGGGCATCTCGAAGGAAGGCGACCTGATCGATCTCGGCGTGGCGCAGAATATCGTCGAGAAGAGCGGCTCGTGGTACAGCTTCAAGGGCGAGCGGATCGGGCAGGGGCGGGAAAACTCCCGCCAGTTCCTCAAGGACAACCCCGACATTCGCGCGACGATCGATACGGACCTGAGGAAGGCCATTGGGCTGGTGGCTGCGCCGATCGCCGAGCCGGTGGCGGAGGCTGCTACGGCGGGCAACGGGCGGGCCGCGGGCAGGAAGGCAGAAACCGCTCCCTGACGGTCGCGGCTCGGTAGCAGACTGATTTTACGGAGCCGCGCGCGTTAGCAAGCGGACCTACCGCAGCAACTTTAGTGCGCGGCGGAAGAGGGATTCGAAGTCTTCGCCTGGCGCTTCCGCTTTCGCCTTTGCCACCGCCGCTTCGGCCGAGGCGCGCTGCGCTCCGATGTTCATCAGTGCGGAGACGGCGTCGTCGTCCTCGCGGGTGAGCGCGGGTCTTGCGGCCTTGGCGCCGGGGGCGACGCCGAAGGTGTCCAGCTTGTCCCGCAGCTCCACGATCATCCGTTCCGCGGTCTTCTTTCCGACGCCTGGAATCCGCACCAGCGTTTCGATCTGCCCGGCTCGAATCGCCGATACCAGATCGTTGGCCGCGAGTCCCGAGAGAACCGTGACGGCCAGCTTCGGCCCGATGCCGCTGACAGCGATCAGTTTTTCGAACAGCGTCTTTTCGGCGGGGGTGCCGAACCCGAACAGCGCGAGAGCGTCCTCGCGCACGTGGGTGTGAACGTGAAGGCGCACTTCCAGGCCGCTGGCGGGCAGCGTTGAATAGGTCGAGACCGGGATCGTCAATCCGTACCCCACGCCGTTCACGTCGACGACTATCAGGTTGGGGGTTTTCTCTAGAAGTACACCACGTAGATAAGAGATCATTTAAGCGAACAGTATGGCACGACGGCGTTTTTTTGTGGGCGCGATCCGCAACGGCCGGGCGGAATTGACCGGCGAGGACGCCCGGCACCTGACGCGTGTCCTGCGCGTCGAGGCGGGCCAGCAGTACGAGATCTCGGACAACCGGCGCGCTTATCTGGCGGAAGTGGAGAGCGCGCGCAAGGAGCACGTCGTCTTCCGCGTGGAGGAGGCGCTCGATCCCGAACCGGACGAAGCGCGCGTAATCCTTCTGGCGGCGCTGATCAAGTTCGATCGTTACGAACTGCTGCTGGAGAAGGCGACGGAACTGGGCGTGAGCGCGATTGTGCCGGTGCGGACCGCGCGCAGCGAACCGGGGCTGGAGCGGGCCGCGTTGAAGCGGATGGAGCGGTGGCGGAAGATCGCGGTGGAGGCCAGCCAGCAGAGCCGGCGGACGCGTCTGCCCGAGATCGAAGAGCCGGTGGAGTTCCAAACGGCGGTGATGCGGCAGGCCGGCTCGCGGCTGTTTCTGGATGAGGGACAAGGGAGGCCGCTGCTGAGAAGTCTGGGCACGTCGGAGGACAGCATCGCGGTGCTGACCGGTCCCGAGGGCGGGTGGACGGACGCGGAGCGCGAGGCCGCCGTCGGGGCGGGATGGGTACAAGTCTCGCTCGGCCGGCGGATTCTGCGGGCGGAGACGGCCGGGATTGCGGCGCTGGCGCTCATCCAGGCGGCGGGGCAGATAGAATAGGCAACTTATGACGGACTTCAGTCGCAGGACCTTCATCGCGGGAGCCGCCTACGCCACGGCGCAGGCCTATGGGCAGATTCGGGGCGCCAACGATCGTTTGCGGATCGGCATCATCGGATGCGGAGGGCAAGCCAACGATCACATGCGCAATCTGCTGAAGATGCGGGAGCCGGATAACATCGACATCCTCCAGGTCTGCGACATCTACACCAAAAGGGCCGACGCAGCGGCGCAACTGACTGGGGCGAAGATCGCGCGGGACTATCGCTCGATCCTCGACGACCAAAACATCGACTACGTGCTGATCGCCACGCCGGAGCATTGGCACTCGCAGATGATCCTGGACGCGATCGCCGCGGGCAAGCACGTGTACACCGAGAAGCCGATGACCCGGACCATCGACGAAGCCAAGCGCGTGGCGGCGAAAATGCACGGGTCTAAGCTCAAGCTCCAGGTGGGAGTGCAGGGGATGTCGGACGATTCCTACGAGGCGGCGCGCAAGTATGTGCAGGAAGGAGCGCTGGGTAAGGTCGTGCTGGCGCAGATCGACTACTCGCGGAATGATGCGAGCGATTTCTTCGAGAACCCGATCGAACCGGAGGCGCGGCCCGGCGAGAACCTGGACTGGAAGGCGTTTCTCGGACCGGCTCCGAAACGGCCGTGGGACCCGGACCGATTCTTCAGTTGGCGCAGGTACTGGGATTACTCGGGCGGGATCGCGAGCGACCTGTTCGTGCACCGCGTTACCCGCATCATCCGGGCGCTCGGGCTAACGTTTCCCGAGCGCGTCACGGCCACGGGAGGCAAGTTCGCGTTTCCGGAAAGCAAGGCGGAGATTCCGGATACGCTCAACATCCTGGCGGATTATCCCGCGGGCCTCACGGTGCAGTTGATTTCCTCGATGGGGAACGAAACGGGCGTCGATCACTTGCTGCGCGGGACCAAGGCCACGCTGAAGTTCACGCGCACGGGTTTCGTTATTACTCCCCAGCGCCAGTATGCTCGCGACATGCAGGAGATCGTTCATCAGAAGACGGGGGGCGAGGAACTGGATCTGCACCATCGCAATCTCATCAACGCGATTCGCAAAGGCGAGGCGCTGAAGTGCGATCATATGTTGGGCTATTACGGAGTGGTCGCGACCGCGATGGGCAATTTGTCATACCGGAAACACAAGTATCTGCGCTGGGATGCGGGACGGGAACGCGCGGTCAACGCTTAAGGGTTAGCCCATGGCCTACCACCTGAAATCGGGTGAATCCGTGCCGGACGAAATCCGCCGGATTGTCCGCGAAGAACTCGAGTCGGCCGCGGACCAGTTGTCCGGGCTGGGCGAGAAGAATCGCGACGAGGCCATTCACGAAGCGCGTAAGAGCGTGAAGAAGATCCGCGCGGTGCTGCGCCTGGTCCGGCCGGAGTTGGGGGAAGTGTACCCGGTCGAGAACGTTCGCGTTCGCGATCTGGGGCGCGCGCTGTCGGAGTTCCGCGATGCCGGAGCGATCCTGGAGACGTTCGCCAGTCTGCGGGAGAAATACAGGGCCGAGTTGGGAAAACTGACGCTGGGACCGGTTCGTCGGCAGTTGGCGAGGGAAAAGAGAGAGCACGCCCGGACCGCGAATATCCAACAGGCGTTGTTCCGGACGGCGGTTGCGCTGCGGCGAACGGTTCGGCGCATGAACGCATGGCCGCTGAATCAAGATGGATTTGAGGCGATTGGCCCGGGGTTCGAACAGACGTACCGGCTGGGACGGGAGGGACTCGCGCGCGTGAAGAAAGACCCGACGGACGAGAACTACCACGAGTGGCGGAAGGCGGTGAAGTATCACTGGTATCACCTGCGCCTGCTGGAGAGGCTGTGGACGGACGGGCTGACGGGCTACGAAAAGAGCCTGAAGGATCTCGAGACCTGGCTCGGAAACGATCACAACCTGGTGGTGCTGAGGGAACGAATCAAGGCTAACCCGAGCGCGTATGGGGCGGCGCGGACAACGGACCTGGCGCTGGAGCTCATCGGGAAGTACCAGCAGGAGTTGCGGGCCAACTCGCTATCGCTCGCGGAACAAATCTACGCCGAGAAGCCGGGGCACGTCCGGCACCACATGCGCGGCGTGTGGGACGCGTGGAAGTCGCACGAATGAAGAACGGCGAGCCGCGGCGTGTTTCCATCGTCATCCCCTGCTTTAATCCGGTGGAGTGGCTGATCGCTGCTATCGAAAGCGTAAGGGCACAGACGCACAAGAGTATCGAAATCCTTGTGGTGGACGATGGCAGCACGTCGGCGGAGAGCAAGGCTGTCCTGCGCAAGGCGCACCTGCTGGCGGACCGCTTCATTGAACAGCCGAACCGGGGGCCCGCCGCGGCTAGGAACGCCGGTTTCCGGATTGCGGAAGGAGATTACTTTGTTCCGCTGGATGCCGACGACCTGCTGGAGCCCAGATTCGTCGAGGAGTGCCTGAGCGCGCTGGAGGCGCAACCCGCCGCGGGGTTCGCCTACACCGATACCCTGGTCTTCGGCGACAGGCAGTACGTCGAGAGGGTGCCGGCGTTCAACCTATACCGGCAGTTGAGCCGCAACGCTCTGGCGTACGCGTGCATGACGCACCGGCCGGCATGGGAGGCCGCGGGCGGTTACAACGAATCGCTCCGGTTCGGATACGAGGACTGGGAGTTTTATCTGCGCCTGGGCGCGCGCGGGTATTCCGGATGCCAGGTGAACCGGGTTCTCCTCCGGTACCGGAAGCATGGGCGCTCGCTGACCGACATCGCGCAGGAAAGACATGCGGAGCTGATGGCGACGATCCACGCCGATCATCCCGAGCTGTATTCGCCCGCCGGCAAGGCGGCGATCAAGGCCATTTGGGAACCCGCGGTGTGTATCTCGAGTTCCGCCGAACCGTGCCGGCAAACGATCGTGGATTACGAGGTCGCGGCCACGACGGATGTGGCGGAGCTCCAGCGCAAGTCGCGCGCCAACGCTTTTCTGATCGCGCGCGGCGAGCCGCTCGACGCGATGGCGGCCGAGCGTGCCGCTCTGGCGATTTGGAGCGGCGCGGACGGCGTGCAGTTACCGGGCGGTTCCATCGCTGTATCGCGCTCTTCGCTGTCGAAATGGAGCGGCACGGCCAATACACGGGAATCGGAGACCTGGCGGCCAGGCTCGGGCGCTTTTCCCGGATTCTTCGAAAGCGTCCAGCGGCACCTGGCCAACGCAAACCTGCTTTCGCTGGAGACCTGGAAGCGGCATCCGGGCCGGTCGTTGGCTCGCCTGATACCGCTGCGCTTCAAGGAACGGGTCAACGCCATTGCGCTGCGGCAGGTGTTCGATCTCAGCTTCTACCTGCAGTTTCAGCCGGAGGCCGTGATGCTGGCCGGGGCGCCGGTGAAGCCGCTGGAGTACCTGCCGGCGCCGGCGACCCGCATGCGCATCGCGTTCGTTACGCCGCATCTGGGCGTGGGCGGGGCGGAAGCCGTATTCCTGGACGTCGCCGAGGCGTGCGGCCGCGATCGCCATGAGATCTCCGTCATCGCCACGCAATCGCGCGACGACCGGTGGATGGGGAAGTGGAGCGACCGCGCCGACCACGTCTACGATCTGGCTCGCCTGGTCCCGCCGGAGCGCATGGCCGCCGCCGTCTATTCCATCGCCGCGAACTGGCGGTTCGACGCCGTCATGATCCAGAACAGCCTGCACGCGTACAGTATCTTGGCGGCGCTCAAGAAGAGTTTCCCGGCGACCCGGATCATCGATATGGTTCACGCGGTGAATGAGCAAGGTTGGGATTTGATTTCGGTCACCGAGACGGCCACGCCGTATATCGATATGCGCGTGGCAATTTCAGAAGCGGTTCGCGACAGGCTGCTGCGGTCCGGCACACCGCCGGAGCGGATCCGGCTCATCCGGAACGGGGTGGATGTGGCGCGCTTTGTGCCGGGCCCGTCCGGCACGGAGAACCCGCCCGCGATTTTGTTCGCCGGCCGGCTGGATCCGGTGAAGCGGCCTCTGCTGCTGGTGGACATCGCGCGGGCGCTGCGGGCGCTGCGCGGTTCCGGCGGTTTCCGGATGGTTGTCGCGGGCACGGGGCCTCAGAAGGAGAAGCTTCAATCCCGGATCCGCCGCGCCGGACTCGACAATGTGTTCCAGTTTCTGGACCACACGGACGAGATGCCGAAGGTGTTTGCGCGCTGCGATATCGTCGTGATCACATCCGCCAATGAGGGCATTCCGCTGGTCGCGCTGGAAGCCATGGCGTCGGCCCGGCCGGTGGTGGCCTCCGCGACCGGAGCGGTCGGGGAGGCGGTACACACCGATGCCGGCGTGCTGATTCCGCCCGGGCCGCGGGAGGCGGAGCGGTTTGCGGAAGCGATCGACGGGCTGTTGCGGTCGGTTGAGGCCAGGGATCGGATGGGGCGCCAGGGGCGGGAGCGCGTCGAGAAGGAATACGACCGGTCGCGAGCGGTGATGGCCTATGCCGACCTGTTCTCGTAACCGCCACCGACTCCCGTACGGTCGCGGCTCGGAAACGATTCCGGAGAGAGGAGACTTGGTCGCGGCACTACCTATACGGTGAAGACTGCCGTCCTCCTGTTCCTGAGTTTTCCTTGCCTGGCTTCGATAAGCGGCGCGCTGTTCGTGGAGAGAGCGGGCGACTTCGGCCCGGCGTTCGAGTGGAGGGGCAAGGGAGCGCGTGCGCTGCTCGGGAGCGGAGCAACCGTGGTCCTCGAGTCGCGGCGAACGACGAAGCTGACCTTCCCAGGTTCGAGCCGGCATTGCGTGCCGCGCGGCGAACGCCCAAGCGCCGCGCGCGTCAATTTCTATCCTGGCGTTGCGGGCGCTCGGGCATTTCGACAGGTTCGGTATCCCGAGGTTTACCCGGGAATCGACCTCGTTTTCCGTTCCGACGGGGCCGGTTTGGAATACGATATCGTGCTGCACCCCGGCGCGAAGCCCGACTCGATCCGGATTCGTTTCGCTCGCGGCGCCAGCTTGACCGAAAGCGGCGATCTCGAAATCGGGGCGGGCGTGCATCAGAAGACGCCAGCCGTATTTCAAACGATCCACGGGCGCGCCACCCCCGTCGCGCTCCGCTACGAACGGACAGCGGATGGCTCCTTCTCCGTCCATCTGGGGAAATATGAGCAGGCGGCGCAGGTAACCATCGATCCGGTGTTGAACTTCAGCGCCTATCTGGGAGGCGAGGGATACGAGGCGGTTTACGGCATTGCGACGGACCCTCACGGAAACATCTACGTCGCGGGCGAGACGGATTCGGCGCGCTTTGGGGGCTCGGGTCGCAGGAACAGCCGCGATGCGTTCGTGGCGAAACTGGATCCGTCCGGTTCCTCGTTGCTGTATGTCACGTATCTCGGCGGGGGCGATTACGACTCCGCGAACGGAATCGCGGTGGACGCGTCGGGAAACGCTTTCATCGCGGGCGTCACGCGGTCGATTGACTTTCCGGTGACGGCGGGATCGTTCAGCGTTTCTAACTCCGGCCGGGAGGACGCGTTCGTCACGAAGCTGGATTCGTCGGGCCGGATTGTTTACTCCACCTATCTCGGCTCCAGCGGGTCGGACGCGGCTTACGGCATCGCCGTGGACGGGCTGGGGAATGCGTTCGTCGCGGGGCAAACGTTCTCGGCCGGGTTTCGGGTGTTGGGCGGCGGTTTCCAGTCGCCGACCCGAGGCGGGACGAGCGACTGTTTTGTGGCGAAGCTGAATCCCTCGGGAAGCGGACTGGCATACTCCGCGGTGCTGGGGGGCAAGGATTTGGACGCGTGTTCCGGAATCGCGATCGACGCTCAAGGCAACGCATATGTCACCGGCACAACTTACTCAGCGGATTTCCCGGTGGTGCCGGGTGGGGCGCAGACCTCTTTCGGGGGCGGCACCGACGCGTTCGTGACGAAGCTCGACCCGTCGGGCGCCACTCTCGTCTATTCGACTTTTCTGGGTGGGACAGGCCCCGACTTTGCGACGTCCATTGCCGTTGACTCGTCGGGGGCGGCCTATGTCGCCGGGACCACGGCTTCCGTCAACTTCCCGGTGACTGCGACGGCCTTGCAGAGGGCGGCGGCGGGGAACTTTGACGCCTTCGCGGCCAAGGTCACGCCGGATGGGAAAGCGTTTGCGTACAGCACGCTGTTCGGCGGGTTGAGCGCCGATACAGCGATGGCCATCTCGGTGGATGATGCCGGACGGGCGATTATCGCCGGCCAGACAAACTCGCCGGATCTGCCCTTGCTGGGCGCGATCCAGACGCGACTGCAGTCCTACGACGCGTTTGTGGCAGTGATCGACGCGACCGGCGCCTCTTTGGTCTTTTCGACATATCTCGGAGGGACCGCCGATGACACTGCGTTGGCGGTGGCAAGCCGGGGCGGCCTCATCTATGTTGCCGGAACAACCGGCTCGACGGACCTCCCGAATGTCACTCTGGGGCCGTGGACCAACGGCGGCTACGACGGTTTCGTGAGTAAACTCACCTATCCCGCGGCGCCCGTTGGCCCGCCGCAGTTGCTTTTTGTTCCGGTGACTCCGTGCCGCATCGCGGATACGAGGGGATATGGGACGCTCGGTCCCGGCTTCGGGCTTCCATCAATGCAGGGCTACTCATCGCGATCGTTCGTCGTGCCCTCGAGTTCGTGCGGCATTCCAGCGACCGCCAAGGCGTATTCGGTGAACATCACGGTTGTGCCGCCGGGCTACCTGATGTACTTGCTGGCGTGGCCAACGGGCGGCCCGCCTCCAGTTGCATCCACTCTGAACTCGTTTGACGGGCGCGTCGTCGCGAATGCGGCGATTGTCCCGGCGGGAACAGACGGCGCGATCTCGATCTTCGTGACCGATCGCACCGACGTGATAATCGACATCAACGGCTACTTCGACACTGGCAATCCGCAGGGACTCGCATTCTATCCGCTGACGCCTTGCCGGGTCGCGGACACGCGAGCGGGTTACGGCTTCACGGGACCGTTCGGATCGCCGTCTCTGTCTCCCAGTTCGAGCCGTGACATTCCGGTTCAGGCGAGTTCGTGCGCAGTTCCGTCGTCGGCTCGAGCGTATTCACTGAATCTCACCGCGCTGCCCAACACCGGATACCTCATGTACATGCTGGCTTGGCCCAGCGATAAGCCGCAACCATCCGCGTCGACGTTGAACTCGTACACGGGGGTGATCGTCGCAAATGCGGTGATTGTTCCCGCGAGTGCCGCCGGCGATGTGAACGTCTACGCTACCAATCCGGCGGATGCAATTGTGGATATCAACGGGTATTTCGCCCCACCGGGCGCGCCCGGTGGACTCGCGTACTATCCGATGACACCCTGCCGGATTTCGGACACACGAGGTTATGGAGGGCTGACCGGTCTACTTGGGCCTCCCAGTCTTGCCCCGAATGTCGCTAGAACCATACCCGTTCTATCCAGTTCCTGCGGAGTACCTCCCGCCGCACAAGCGTACGTGCTCAATGTGACGGCCGTGCCATCGGGACCGTTGAGTTTTGTCGCAGTACTGCCGGTAGCGCAGCCATATCCAACCGTGTCCACGTTGAACTCGCCGGCAGGCCAAGCCATTGCAAATATGGCGATCGTGCCGGCCGGGCCGGGCGGGTCGATCACCCTGTACGCCACTAACCGGACTGACATTATTTTGGATATTGTCGGCTATTTTGGCAAGTAGGCGTCAGCCGATTATCACGGCACTGCGGTTATGCTCAAGTCCTGATGCACGGTGAAATGACCTGCCGGCTTCCAAAACGAGCGTTCGAGAGGCCGCCAAACGTACACAGCAGGACCGTTCGCGAGCGGCGGCTGGCCGGTGTACCCCAGGGTTTTCTGGTCGCCCTCCATTGGTCCGCCCCAGCGGCTGTAAACGACAAACGTTCGCCCCTGGAGGACGGGATAGGTCAACGGCATCGCATTGTTGAGGTCCCAAGGCGCACAAAAGATCGGTGCGCCATTAAAGTCAAGAGGACTTACCAACAGAATGCTCGCGTCCGGCTCGGTCTTCTTCATCTCCGATACGGGTGCCTCGGCGAGAATCCGTTGCTGCATCCGCCATGACGTCGCCCAATCGCCGGCGAGCTTAACTTGGCCGGCCACTAGGCACCCGCCGATACAAAGAACTGCGGTAGAAAAAACAGTTTTCAAGAGTCTGTTCGATAGCTGGTGGAGCGTGTGCAGCAACGTAACGCCGCCCGCCACGGCAAGCCAAAAGCTGAACACGAAAAACACCCGGGTTTCGACTCCCAGAGATGTGACCAGGCGGCCACCCAAACAAAACACGACTATGCTGGCCAAACCACAGGCCAGCGAGATCAAAGTGAAGAACAGGCATCGGGCAGCGGCTTCTCGCTTCAACGCATCCGTCAAAGATCGCCAATACACGAATGCGGCTATAACGAACGCGATCGCAACAGCAGTTCCGAAAATGTACTTAAGGCCGCCCATGCTCCCCAGCAATGCCGAGGGCAACCTTGACAGTCCATCGACGACCCGGGCGAACCACCCGGGTTGCACCTCCTTGACTGTGTTATATCCGAATCGTCTTGATACCGCAAACCAGATCACCGCGAGCCCCTGTGCTCCAACCAGCGCTCCGGCCGTAATTCCGACCTCCCGAAGCCGCGCTCGCCCGGATCGTATGAGAACCAATCCAAACAGAACAATCGAGACCCACTGGAAGTAAAAGGCCTCATAGCTCACGCACAACCACAGCGATACCAGTCCCGCAAGCAGAGCACCCGACTTCAATCGGCGCCAGTACTCGATTGTTAGGATGCAAACACCGGCGTACACGGCCATCAGCAGCGTGATCGGCAACATTGTCGGCCAGAAGGTTGCTGCCGCATTCCATGGGAAAAGGCCCCAGCAAAGGCCGGCAGAGCACGCCACGAGTCTCGATGTCGGGGACTTCCAGTCACACAGCGTGTAAATCAAGAGGCCTGCAAGGTACCCAATAGAGCACTTGGCCAGAAGAATGGCACCTTGCCACAAAATCGGCAAGTCCGAAAACAGGGACGACAGCAGGTATCGCAAAGGAATAAGGCCGGGCCTGAGCGGATCGACTGCGAACATGCAACCGTACCGCTCCGTGCTGAATGCAAGCCCATGGTGGGCGCATTCGACATTGACGCTCCAGTCATCCATGTAGAAGCCCAGAACGAAGGGCTGCCAGATGACAGAGAGGATGACGACACTTAGCCAAACGACAGCGATGGTCCGAGTTCTCCGGCTCGATGAACATCCGTCATCGTCGCGCACGCCCACGGGAATGCCACAGGTTTGCAGCTCCGTTTGTGCCTGGCTCACGCCGCGTCCGGCCGTCGAAATGGAAGCCGCCTTCTTCATCGTGGGGCGATCCGCCCTAGTCCCCGCGCCGCTTTCGCGCAGCGATGCAATTTGCAGCAGAAATCGTGCGATCCAAAGCAAATCGTACCATGTCGGCCACGCACAGCCGACAGCGGGAGCCTCGGCAAAACCCATTTCTTCCCTACACGCCGCGGACGTACGATACTGGAGTGTATTGTCCACCGGCGCCCAAAAGAGCCTCCATGAAAGAGATCGACATCATTTCGCCCGTCTACAACGAAGAGTTGGGCATTGCAACGTTTCATGACCGCCTGTGCGCCACGCTTCAGTTAATCACTAATTATAGATTCCGAATCACTTATGTGCTGGATCGGTCCGACGACCGCTCTTTCGAGGCGCTATGCGAACTCGCGCGGCATGACTCACGGGTGACGGTCCTGCACCTGTCGCGCAGGTTTGGACATCAGATGTCGCTCGTTGCCGGTCTGGACCATGCGCGGGGAGACGCCGCCGTGATGCTCGACTGCGATCTACAGCATCCCCCGGAGGTGATTCCACGTCTAATTGAGGAATTTGAAAACGGATACGATGTGGTGCATACTCATCGTGAATACGATTCCAGCGCGACACTCGGAAAGAGGTGGACTTCTCACATGTTCTACCTGCTTCAGAACGCCCTTTCGCCGGTTGAGATTCACGAAGGCGCCGCCGATTTCAGACTTGTTTCGAGAAAAGTTCTTACCGTGTTTCGAAGTTCCATCCGCGAACAGAATCAATTCCTGCGAGGGCTGTTTCGATGGGTAGGTTTCCGATCGGCTACCGTTCACTTCGTCAGCCCGTCGCGAACGGTGGGCGAGACAAAGTACAACTTCCGCCGTCTGCTCGCGTTCTCCATTACCGGGATCACTTCGTTCTCCAAGGTTCCGCTGCGATTTGCGGCGCTGCTCGGGTTCGCTATCTCCGTCGCGACCGTATTGTACGCATTCTATCTTCTGATTGAGTTCTTTAAGCACTCGGAATTCCCGCGAGGGTATACGTCGCTCATTCTAGCAATGCTCTTTCTCGGCGGCCTCCAACTTAGCGTTCTCGGTATCATCGGCGAATACTTAGGGAGTGTCTTCGACGAGGTGAAACGACGCCCCCTGTATATCGTCGACGAGATTGTCGGGAGCGACATTCGTGAGTCTTAGCACATGTCTCGTATGTGGAGGTCAGTACAACCGCTCTGCGTTGCCCGGGCTACTTGAATGCGGGCTTTGCGGGTTCACCACCGCCGATCTTTTCCTCGGACCTAAAGAACTAGCCAGTCTTTACACTGAACGATACTTCAAAGGAGAAGAGTACCGGGATTACGTCGCCGAGCGAAATGCGATCGAAAAGCAATTCAAGGCAAGGCTCAGGCGCCTTCTGCGGTTCGTGTCCGATCCCGCTTCAAAACACCTGTTTGAGATAGGTTCCGCGTACGGTTTCTTTCTGTCCGTGGCTAAGAACGTCTTCCGGTCGGTCGCGGGGATAGATATTTCCGAAGACGCAGCGAAATATGCGCGCGATGTCCTTGACCTGCCGGTTCGTACCGCGGACTTTCTGGACGTGAACGACCTTCGGAGTGTCGATATCCTATGCCTTTGGGACACCATCGAACATCTTCAGAGTCCTCATCTTTACATCGAAAAAGCGGCCGATCTGATGCGGCCTGGCGGCACGATAGCTATTACGACAGGCGATATCGGCAGTGTGCTGGCCCGGATCCGTGGAGCCAAATGGCGGCAGATACATCCACCGACCCACCTCCATTATTTTTCCCGGAATACACTCACGAAGTTACTCGATAGCAAAGGGTTCACCATTCAACACTGCGGCTATGAAGGCATGTATCGGACACTCGATATGATCGCCTATATCGTTCTGACCATCAAGAACGATCGCCCGGCCGTTTACAGGCTGCTAAAAAAGAGCGGCCTCCTTCGTTTCTCCGTTTATCTCAACCTCTATGATATTCTATTCTGCGTTGCGAAGCGGCGATGAGAATGGTGCTGTTTTTAGAAAACGATGTCAGACCTTACTTGTCTGCCGCCAGTATCCACGGTGTTTCTGGTGGTATCGGCCGCGACAGCGGTCGGCTTATATATCCGATAATTTCCGATTGATCTTACCAGCCTACAGTTCGCAAGAATCCAACTCCGAAAGGCGGGATTGACAATCAATTGATCCTGCCCGCGATCCTCCGTGAATACGGCATAAGCGATCTTTCCGGTTTCGATGGCTCGCATGAGCGGGATTCTGGCAAGATCAGAACCATAAATCGGAAGGTAAGTAGGATAATATCGGCGTTGGCAGGCGAATCCAATGTCCTTCATAGCCGCCAGAATGTCGTCAGGGGTCGTGTTGGTTCTCAAGAAGGCTACCGTATCCGCAAAACCGGTTTGGCCGTAGTCGTAGGTTGTAGAGTAATCAGCTTGAGTCTGAAAGACTCCGATGCCACATTGCAATCCACCGTACATGGCGAGCGCAGAAGCAGCCGTAACGAACGCAGTCCGGCGCAATCGGACGAAGCTCAATGCAACTCCAAGCCCTATCGCGGGCGCAAGTGCTACCCACCTGTAGGGTCCATGAAAGCCACGCAGCATGAGAGTATCCCTGGCGGCGAGGATGCCGAATGCGAACGTCGCTGCGTAGATCGTCCCGTATAACCAGTACATGCTCCTTCCTTTCGCCGGGTCGGGCGGCGACGTGCTCCGGCGTCGTAGCCGTTCAAGCAGAAGAAGGGGCGCAGCCAGTACTAACCCCCAATACACGAAGACATATTTGAACGGGGCAAAGCCGAAGGTCTTAACCTGGGCGCAGTAATAGATGGTCGAAAGCATCGCCAATCCGAGGACCAGGCCGGCATGCAGCGACTTCTTGTCTTTCCTCCCTATCGCATCGAACGCCGCGATCGAAAGAAACGCCATAGCGGCCAGCCAGGGGAGCGCTCCGATCCAGGAAAACATGAATCTGACCATAAATGCGAAGTTGTCGTAGTGGTCGCGCAAGAAGGCCGAAAGCCCCGGGTTTCCGCTCGAGCCTCTCTCCCGGAGGCTCGCCCAAACAAAGTCGTACGTGTATCCCACGTCCAACCCGAGCGCCTTGCCGTAAATCCAATAAGACCCGGCGAACGCGCCCATACCTCCCAACACAACCGCCATACTGACAACGGCCGCGCGAATTCTCCCCAGACGCGTGACTAATATGAGCCAAAGAAATGGAATCAGTAGAAGAACTGTCGTCAGCTTGGCCCAAAAGCAGAAGAACAGTCCGGCGGCGATGAGCGTGTATTCCCAGATCGCCGGTTTTCCGGACCGCCACTGCCCATCGCTCCAGGAGACCCGAAGGGCCGCTAGAATGGTCAGGCAGAGGAAAGGGCCATAAATCGTGGAATCGATGTCGCAAATGCCGGCTGTCTGTATCGTGTAAGGATTCAATAGAAACAGAAGCCAGAACGGCGCCGAGATGCGCTGCATGATGGGGGTTGCATACAGCGTACGCACTATCTCAAGAGTGATCAGCCCCTGAAGCAACACACACGCCACGCCGAACATTCGCATGGCCACCACGCTCGACCCGAATGCCCGAATCCAGGCTGCAAGAAGGTAGATGTACAGGGGAGGGTGGTACAGCGCCGACGTCTCGGCCTCGAGTTCGCCATGGTAGTATACTGGCAGACCCGACGTGGCCGTCCGCAACGCAACCGCCGGAAACTCGACGTTGTCTAGGTGCAGCGGCCGCGGCGCATTTATAGCCGATAGGACCAGGAAGACGAATACGATTAATAAGGACGGGTAAGGGGGTCTGAGAAGGTCTGCAATGTCGCGACGCCGGGTTCGCCTCCGACTATCAACTGTTTCGCGAGCAACTTCCATATCGCAAGTGTAACCTATGAGAATCCGCGAGACGGCGCCCGTACGGAACGGCTTATCGATTGCGTCTCCATCCAAAAAGGACTCCTAAGATCATGCGCATGCCGACCTTGAGCGCCCGAAGGTCACTCGCGTTACCGCCTTTACTGACGCCAACCCTGTTGTGGAACGTGATCGGGCATTCGAGGATCCGGAAATCATTCTGCAGCGCAACGTCCAGGAAGTGACAGTTAAACTCCAGGTTGACCGCGGGATTCAACAGAGGCAAGAGGCGCGAGAGAGCGGCATTTCGGCATAGCTTATAGGTTGTGCCGACATCGGTGAATGTGCCGCGTCCGATATGCTTCGCCTCCAGCAGTTTTCCAACGAAGAAATTCCCATAGTACATAAACGTGGTGAGCTGAGTGTCGCGGTCCCGCAGTTGCTCGACGATGCGTGTGCCGTTGACAATTTCTGCGTGCGGCAAGTACGCCAGGAACTTATCGACGTCGTAAGCGCGGAAAGTCATGTCGCCTTCGCACAAGAGCGTCAGCTCCGTATCGCCGCAGGCCAAACCCTCGCTGAGCGCCCGGTACACGCAATGCCCGTACCCTTGGCGGGGCTCATGTACAACGACTGCGCCCGCCTCTCGCGCGGCGTTCGCGGTCGCATCGGCACTATTGTTATCCACCACAATGACGCGCCTCACCAGAGGGTGACCCTTGAATTCGCTGACACACTGACCGATGCTGAGTTCGTCGTCATAAGCAGTGAGAACGACGGTCAGAAAGGCGTTCGCGGGATAATCGATGGCGACCGAGCGCGCCGTGCGTTTTCGGGGGAGCAGCAGCAGGAGATCCAGGGCCGCCATGCCGATGCCGGCCCAAAGTAACACACAGCCAAGCTGGAGAGCGGCCATCGGATAGTGCGAAACGGAGACTGCCGGGAGCAGGCGCGACAGCCCCTCCAAGGCCGAGGCCATGAGGCAGAGCAGCAGACCTATCCCGAACAACAGCACGCCGATCACGAGCGCGGGGAACGACTTGGAGGTCCCTGCCCGGTTAGCCATGGTTCATTCGCCGCTTCCATGGGGACTCCGCTGCAACCGGAAGTCCGGAGATGTCCCCGCCGGGGAACGGGCTATCGGCGCTCATGTGCGAACCCCGGTTGCACTCCTCGCAAGGCCTCGGAAGACCTCTTCGTAAGCTTCCACCATTTTTTCGGCGCCATGACGCGCCAGCACCGCGGCCCGTCCGGCGGCTCCCATCCTGGCGCGCAGTTCCGGATCGCCGGCCAGACGAGCAATTCGCTCGCAGAACGAATCGACAGCTTCCGACCGGCACAAGAACCCGCTTTCGCCTTCGAAGACCATGGCCGGAAGACTGCCCACTCGGGACGCCACGACGGGCTTCCCAAGCGCTTGAGCTTCCAGAACCGCGAGAGGCATTCCATCCTGCCTCGAAGGCAGTACAACGATATCGGCGGCTCGCATCAGCGGAGCGACGTCCTTTACAAAGCCTGGCGCGCAAAAGCGAGCGTCCAAGTCATAACGGCGAATCCGTCTCAGCAATTCCGGGCGCTCCGGGCCGTCGCCCGTCATCACGAAGTACAGATCCCGGCGATGCGCCAAGCCGCGTGCGATCTCGACAAAGATATCGGGACCCTTTTCAGGCGAGAGCCGCCCGAAGAATCCAATCACCGTCTTTCCGCGAGCCGCTTCCGGCAAGCCCGAAGGCCCTGGATTGTAATCGCCGGACGCGGCGACCTCCACCCCGTGCGGGATCACGTGCACCGAGGAAGGATCGGCGCCATGCTTGTCGATCAGCGTGTTCGCGAGGAACTCCGAAGGCACGACAGTCGCATCGATGTAATCCGCGAAGCGCCGATTGCTCGGGACGTGAACGGAATCGTTAAACAACTGATCGATCACCCGCATGCCGGGAAACTCCGGCGCGATTTCGGGGAGGCTGCGATAAACAAATTCGCAGCCCGCGACCATCAACGTGGTGACGCCGTAGCGGCGGATCAGGTACCGCAGAAACTCGCGGCGGGCCCCGTCGTTGTCAAAGAGACGATCGAGGCGATAGAGGTGAGGCGTGATGGCCTCGAAACTCGACAGGTCGTCCGGAATGTCCTCGCGCAGCGTCAGCGTTGTGGTCACGATAACCCGGCGACCGCGCTTCACCAGATGGCAAGCCATCGTCCTGATAAGTTTCTCGGCCCCTCCAATGGTCACGAATGGCAGCGCCACCAGAAAGCCCGGCTCGTCCGATTCCAGCTCGCCGAGGTTGGAATATGGACGGACAACCCGGCGCGGACTTGGAGAGTCGATCGGATCCTCCAGAAGACGGGCGTTCAGTTGCATTAGACGCTGCTGGTGATGCCCGTATGACGCGCGCCCCGATGTGCTCAGGCCGCCTCCATGCACCCGGTAGAGCAAGAGCGGATCGCGAATCGCCTTGCCAACGAACCCGTGGCCGAGGAGCCTAATCCAAAAATCCCAATCTTCATAAACGTACGAGTCGCCGGATCCCAAATCGCGGTACCCACCGACGTGCGCCCACGCGCTCCGTCGAAAGAGCGCGGCTGTCGCAACCTGGTTTTCCTGGGCGATTTGTGGGAATGCCGGATCGGCGACGACCCAACGCGTATCCGAGTCGCCGAATGATTGCAGCGATGGCGACACCAGGTCGTACCCGAATACCTCGGCCAAAAAAACCGCCGTTTCCAGGTACACCGGCGCCAGTAGATCGTCTGCGTCCAGGCAGCACACGTACCGTCCGCGCGCGTGCCCGATTCCAAAATTTCGGTTGTCGCCCGCAAGATGAGGCTCGCGGCGGTAGTAGAACCTGGTCTTCGGCAGATTCAGAGACTCGATATGGCGAACCTGCTGCGGAGTGGCTCCGTCCGTCGAGCCACCCTCCACCACCACGATCTCGAAATCGCCGAAGGTCTGATTCAGCGCCGACCGGATCGCCTGTTCCACGAAGCGCCCGTAATTGAAGCAGGGGATGACAACGCTCACCAGCGGCGTACCGGCGAGCCAATCGTTGTTGACGGTGACGGCGGCGGCGGCAGGCACGGCAACGGGCATTTGTCCGGACAATCCGCGGCTCTCGTGTTCCCCGAACAAAGCATAATGCAGCAGCGGGTTGACTCGCGCGGCGGCGACATCGGGATATTGCCGGAGGTATTCGCCGGAGTCGAAATACGGCGAGGGATTGCGGTTTTCCTCCGCTCCGTACACCAAGAAATGCCCGAGGGGGCTGAGGCCGGCCCTGGCTACATCCGGATGCAGCAGCAGGTATTCATCGCCGTCGAAAAAACGCTTCCATGTCGGGTTGTTCCGGGCACGCACCCAAAGAAGAATGTTCGTAACGGCGGCGCGCGCTCGGCGCGGTGAAAGCACCGCGGCGGCGAGGCGGATGTGGCTGAACAACAACAACAACTATTATGATAGAGGTTCCCTGCTCCGCGACAGGTTACCGCACAACGATGGATCTATCCTCAAAACGAGTTCTGGTTACGGGCGGTGACGGATTTATCGGCTCGCATCTGGTCGAGTTGCTGGCGGGAAAAGCCGCTCGCGTAACGGCCCTCGCCCTATACAATTCGTTCAACAACTGGGGATGGCTGGAAGACCTGCCTTGCCTCTCCGACGTCTCTGTGGTGACGGGCGACGTTCGCGACGCGCACCTCTGCCAGGAACTTTGCAGGGACGTGGATGTCGTTTTCAATCTCGCCGCGCTGATTCCCATCCCGTACTCGTACCGCGCGCCTTCCAGCTTCGTCGATACGAACGTCGCGGGCACGCTCAACATGTGCCAGGCGGCGCTGCGAGCGGGGGTGAGTAAGTTTATTCAAGTCTCGACCAGCGAAGTTTACGGAACGGCGCGGTACGTGCCGATCGACGAGTCGCATCCGTTGCAACCCCAGTCGCCCTACAGCGCGACGAAGATCGGCGCCGACGCGATCGCCCAGAGCTTCTACTGTTCGTTCGGCCTTCCGGTGACGATTGCGCGTCCCTTCAACGCTTACGGGCCCCGCCAATCCGCGCGAGCGGTGATCCCGACTATCATTACGCAGCTCGCGTCCGGGCGGGAAGACGTCAGCCTGGGCGATACCGAAACGACACGGGATTTCACTTTCGTCAAG
The DNA here is from genome assembly GCA_025353165.1 of Acidobacteriota bacterium. GTDB lineage: Bacteria > Acidobacteriota > Terriglobia > Bryobacterales > Bryobacteraceae > TMP-7. The sequence goes on from JANXRE010000104.1 coordinate 21,107, forward strand.
GATACCTGCGCCGGGATGGCCGCTATCGCCGGGATGGATGGCGGTTGCGGAGAGGTTTTCCATGTCGGGTCCAACTTCGAAATCAGCATCGGCGCGCTTTTCACGCTGATTGCCGAGTTGATGGGCAGCAAGGCCGGGATCCGGCACGACGAGAGCCGCAAACGCCCCGAGAACAGCGAGGTTCTGCGATTGTGGTGCAACAATGAAAAGCTGGCGGCCGCGACCGGGTTCCGGCCGCGGACATCCCTCCGCGATGGGCTGACGGCCACCATCCAGTGGTTCCGGGAGGCCGACCACCTGCGGCGCTATAAGCCGGATCTGTACAATGTCTAGCCGCTCCTTGCCGAAGAGGGCCGTGATCCTCGCCGGGGGCCGGGGCAGCCGCCTCCGGCCTTATACCGTTGTCCTGCCGAAACCACTGATGCCGATCGGCGACTATCCGATCCTCGAGGTGGTCGTCCGGCAACTGGCGAAATGTGGCTTCGTCCGGATCACCATGGCGGTGAACCACCAGGCCAATTTGATCAAGGCGTTTTTTGGCGACGGGTCTCAGTGGGGTGTCGAGATCGACTATTCTGTGGAAGCCGAGCCGCTGAGCACCATCGCTCCCCTGACTCTGATTTCCGACCTTCCGGAGCATTTTCTACTGATGAACGGAGATGTGCTGACCGATCTCAAGTTCGACGCGTTCTGGGAAGAGCACGTCGCGCAACAAGGCCTGTTTACCATCGCCGCATCGATGCGGCGGGAAACCACCGAGTACGGCGTCCTGCACGTCGATGAGAAGAACATTCTGCGGGGGTTTGAAGAAAAGCCGGAAAGTGCATATCTCGTCAGCATGGGCGTTTACATGGTGAGCCGCGAAGTTCTGGCGGTTGTGCCGCGAGGCCAAAAATACGGCTTCGACAATCTGATGAACGATTTGCTAGCCCGAGGCTCTGCCGTCCGGGTGAAACCGCACGATGGATACTGGCTCGACATCGGAAGGCCCGATGATTACATGAAGGCGATTGAGGACTTCGAGAACGATCGCCACCGGCTGTTGTTCTCATGATGGACGGCGCCGTTCTCGTCACCGGAGCGGGAGGCTTCATCGGGTCGCACCTGGTGGAGGCTCTGCGCAGTCGCGGCGAGACGGTCCTCACTCACTCCCTGTCCGACGGCGACATCGCCCGCGGCGAGTTGCGATTCGAAGGGGTCGCGCACGTTTTTCATCTGGCGGCCCGGACGTTCGTCCCCGATAGCTGGACGGACCCGCGCGGGTTCTACGAGGTCAACGTTCTCGGGACTGTGAACGTGCTCGAATTCTGCCGGCGCGAGCGAGCTTCCATCACGCTGCTGAGCTCCTACGCATATGGCAAGCCGGATGTTCTACCGACTCCGGAGGAGCACCCGCTACGCGCGTCAAACCCGTACGGGCACAGCAAGATTGTGGCGGAGCAGATCGCAAATTACTATCGGAGCGCGTTCGGCGTTCCGGTCACGGTGGTTCGGCCATTCAATCCTTACGGCCCGGGGCAGGCCCGTCATTTTCTTGTGCCTACCCTGATCGCTCAGGCCCTGTCGCCGGAATGCGAAGCGATCACCGTGGCGGACGACCGGCCTAAGCGCGACTATTTTTTCATCGACGATCTGGTCGATCTTCTGCTGCGCGCCGGCGGCAAGCGGGGGGATTCAACCGTTTACAACGCGGGGTCGGGCCATGCGACGAGTGTCCGGGAACTCGGGGAAAGAATCGCGGCGCTGGCGGGAACAGATAAGAAGGTCGTTTCCCTCCATCAGGTCAGGCCTGACGAGATTCCAGAAACGGCGGCGGATACGGGCCGGGCGCTCGCCGATTTCGGTTGGCGCCCGGCTGTGGATCTGGATGCGGGTCTCGCGCGGACAATTGAATTCTGGAAAAAATGTCCGCGACCGTAGCCTACTGCTTCGGCGCTTGAACCAACTTGTCGACCATTACCTGGAGCGCAGCGAGCTTGGATGCCTGCTCGTCTATTTTGGTGGCTTGTTCCTGAATGGTCCGCTGCTGCTTCTGGACCTCGTTCAGCAGCATCGTGTTGACCTTGTCGTAGAACACCGTCTCGATCTCGCCTTTCGAATCTCGAGCCACCAGCTCAGGAGCTACTTCCGCGACTTCCTCGGCGATAAGCCCGTACTGGACCGGCGCCTCCGGCCCCTGCGAGATATAGCGGAATTGGACGGGGTGAAGCTGCATCAGCGTATCGGTCGTGTCGCCCATGTCGCGGATGTCCTGCTTCACCCGCCGGGAAGACGAAACAGTGCCAAGTTGTCCACTCGGGTCGATTACCACCGGAATAGCAGACCCGCCGGTCGTCACGCCGCGAACGCCCGCCAAAAGAGTCTTGGTCTGGCTGTTGCCAATCCTGATCGTGCTGACATCGCCCGCAATGGCGCTGTTCCCGATCAAGATGTTGTTATCCCCGGCTGTAATATTCTGGCCCGCGCCCGTGCCGATGGCGATATTGTTGCTTCCGGTCGACAGGTTGAGAGCTTTTTGTCCCACGGCCGTGTTGGCGTTCCCAACAACGTTAGCCTGCAACGCACCCTGGCCAACCGCCGAACTGAAGCTGCCAGTATTCAGGTAGAGCGCATCCGAACCGACGGCCACGTTACTGGTGCCCCCGGTATTGGCCGCTAGAGCGTAATTCCCGACGGCTGTATTGTCGGCGCTGATGGTGCTTTGATTCAGCGCGAAGGCTCCGACAGCGGTATTTGTCGAACCCGAGGTGTTTGCGGCTAACGCGCCGACTCCGAAGGCGGTGTTCGCCTGCCCCGAGTTGCTTGCCAAAGCGCCTACGCCGACCGCGAGGTCGTAAAGCGTGGGATCCCCGGCTGTGTAATAACCGTTGATGTCGATGATTAAATCGGTCGGGTTGCCCGCATCGACGGAGATCGCTCCTCCCGTTCCCGCGGGCACAATCGCCGCGTTGGCGATGATCGCTCCCGTCGGAGAGTTCAGCGTTGAGACGTAAGGATAGGGTTGCCCGGCGGGCCAAGCGCTGAGAAAAAGCAGCGGCCCGGATGGGACGACCGTGAAGTTCAGGGAATAAGCAACCGCAACATTCGGAATCCCGGTGCAATTCGGATTCGTCGTAACCGGGAAATCCCGTCTGGCGTTGCCTACCAGGGCGGGAGGCCCCCACACTCCAATCTGCCCCTGACCCACGCGGGTATCCACGATCCGGCAGGGCGTAACAGCCACGAACACCGACGCGGATGAACTTGTAACCGCCGCTGCGGGGCTAAATCTCCCCCTGGTTGAATCGGGCGCAATATGGGATCCTCCCCTGTTTTGGTGAGATCCTTCTTCAGGAGCGGGGGTGGCCTGCCAGTACAGCGGCGCGGGCCAGTTTTTCAAAGGCGGGTCAAGCGGCGCCTGGGCGTGAACATAAAACGGCGCAACCGCGAGCATTGCGGAAAGCACATGTGTACGTTTAATGGTTCCGATCATACTGTCGAAATTTTAACATGCCGTGTTGCTTATTGCTCACTCGACGCTCCATGACATGAGAGAATATGCGCGTCGGCATGAATGAAGATCCGATCTCGCAAGCGCTCACGGCGTTGCACGGTGCCATTGCCCTGCTGCCCTGCGTGGGCGGTGACGCGCAGGCTTCCCTGGCCGGCGCGCTGGATCGGGTCGCGACGGCGCTGGAGCGCCTGAATGGTTTGGAGGCGCGCCTGGCCGCCCAGCAGGCGTTACTGGACGACCGGCTGGTCCGCGTGGAGAACAGCCGGCTTTTCGGGGCCTGGAATGCCGTCGTCTCTTACGCGCGCCGCCTGCTCGGCCGCCAGAACGCCTCTCCGGCCAGCGCCGGAGCGCTCGCGGAGGACTACTCGGTTTGGGTGGCTCATGAGCAGGCCGGCCTGCCCGAGATCGAGGAAGCCCGCGCTGTGGCGAGCCGGTGGCCGCGCCAACCGCTGTTTTCGCTCGTCACGGAAGGTGGGAACCCCGAACCGTCCGTTCACAATCAGTCCTATGGCCATTGGGAGTTGTGCGCCGATCCGGCCCGCGCCGGTGGAGAGTATCTATGCTTTCTCCATCGGGCCGGTACGCTGTCGCCCTTTGCGCTGCATTACCTGGCCGAGGCGCTCCAATCCGGGGATTACGATCTTCTGTACTCGGACGAGGACGAAATCGATGCCGGAGGAGGGCGCGCGAAACCGAAATTCAAGCCGGATTGGTCGCCCGCTCTCCTGAGTTCGTGCATGTATCTCGGGTCGCTAGTGGCGGTCTCCCGCCGCCGCTTCGCCGAGTTGGGGGGATTCCGGACAGGGCTCGACGGTGCGCATCTGCACGATCTGGCCCTGCGGCTGACCGATCGCGGAGCGCGGGTTCATCACATCGGGCGCGTGTTGTTTCACGCGTCGGATGGAAACGCCCCTGCTGCGATTTCCAGGCGCGGGAATCCGTCCGCGCGGACGGAAATGGCAGCCATCGTCTGTTCGAAATCCCCCGGCCTTCTGGATACCTGCCTTAAATCGTTACGCGCGACGGCCGCGGAAACCGTGCGCCATGTGATCGTAATCTGCCACGAGGAAACCGGCCCGAATGAAGAGCTAAGGAGGGTCATTCAGCGGCATGGCGCTCAACCGGTGACTTTTACCGGCGCGTTCAACTATTCGGTGATGAACAACCTTGGGGCGGCGCAGGCGAGAACGCCCTGCCTTTTGTTTTTGAATGACGACGTGCGCGCGACTGCTTACGGATGGACGGAACTCCTGGCGGAACAACTCTCCGGCGAGAGAGTCGGGATCGCCGGCGCGGTGTTGCGATATCCCTCGGGCGCGCTCCAGCACGCGGGCATGGTCACGGGAATGAACGATGGCGTCGGGCACGTGGGGCGGCACATGCGGTCCAGCGAACTGTGGCCGTGGCTGCTGACCACCCGGAACGTTTCCGCGGTCACCGGCGCGTGCCTGGCCATTCGAGCGGATTTGTTTCGCGCACTGGGCGGCTTCGATCCCGCCTTCCCTAACAACTACAATGACGTGGACTTGTGTTTCCGGGCGCGGGAGGCCGGCCGGGAAATCGTGTGCGTGCCCGTTCCGGGCCTGGTTCACGCCGAGTGCCAGACGCGCCCCTTCCTGGTGCGGTTTGAAGAGCGGTATGAATTCTTTCGCCGCTGGGGCCTCCAACTGAGCCGCCCGGATCCCTACTTCTCAACGTCGTTGTCGCCTTCGGAAACGATCACCCTCAATGTGTCGGGGGAGACTGGGTACAACTCGGTTCTGGCGAAATACCGGGGCTGATGCGCCACAGCCTGCTAATCTGAGAGATTCGAGCAGGCTAATACTTTATCGAGGCAAGAGTGCAAGTAATCGCCGGTGTGGATCTTGGCGGAACCGCCATCAACTATACGTTATTGACCGCGCAAGAGCAGTTTCTGATCGAGGGACTTTGCGAACATCCCGCGTTATCCAGGGAAGGGCCGGAAATCTGCCTCCGGCAGATCGAGGAAGGTCTCGCGCTCGCCGTCGCGAAGGCCGGTCTTCCACTCGCCGACGTCGTGGCCATCGGGCTCGACACCCCGGGTCCGGCCAGTGCGACCGGCGTATTGAGCGCCAAGGGCTCTACGAATTTCGTCCATTCGGAGTGGGCGGGCTTCGATATCCGCGCGGGTCTGTCGAAAAAACTCAGTTTGCCGGTAACGTACCTGAACGATGGAAACGCCGGAGCGCTGTGGGGCCACTTCGCCATCTTCGGCGCACGCGGGCGGGAGACGTCCGTTTCGGCGATCGTCGGCACCGGCCTGGGCGGCGGGGTCATCCTGGACGGGAACGACATCAAGGGCCGGTCGGGTTTCGGGGGCGAACTGGGTCATGTGCTGATTCCTTACCAGGGCATTCGGGGAATCGAGGGAATGACGCCGGAATGCAATTGCGGACGCACGGGCGATCTGGAGTCGCTGTGCTCCCTGACGGCGATTGCCAAAACCTTCCTGCCTTACTTCCTGCCGCGATACCCGGATCATCCGCTCGGGAAATTGGGCGACATCGGAAAGGCCGCAAAACTGGTGCGGGGAATGGCCGAGAATGGCGATCCGATGTGCGTGGAGATCTTCCGCGTCCAGGCGCACGCGTTGGGGTTGTTCTTCGACGAGATGGTGAACACGTTCGACCCCGATGCTCTGATCGTCGGCGGTGGAGCGATCGAAACCACCCAGGAGTTCCAGAAGTGGTTCGTCGCCGAGATCCGCGTTGGCATGCCGGCGCAGCGGGAAGAGCAGGCCGATATTCCGATTTACATCATGCCCAACGGCGATACCGCGGGCGCGCGTGGGGCGGCGATTGAGGCGTTGAAGTTCGCCCGGCGGAGTGGGCTCGTGTAAGCTGCGGATGCGCCCACTGGCTTTCGCGATTATCTAACTTGTTTGGGGATCCACGTTTCTCGCGATTCGCGTTGGCGTCCGCGAGGTTCCGCCGTTCCTTCTGCGGGCGATCCGGTTCCTGGTGGCGGGCTAGTCCTTTATGGCTGGGCGATCGCCAGGGGCGAGCGCTCGCCGGGCGTGCGCCAATGGGCTCGGCATTCCTGCTGGCTGTGCTGATCTTCGTCCTCGACTACGGGCTGTCGTTCTGGGCCGAGCAGCGCGTGCCTTCGGGCGTCGCAGCGGTCATGATGGCCACGATCCCGGTGTTCCTGGCGCTGGCGCTCGGGATCGGCATTGGGGGAGTGGCAGTGCTGATGGGCGGCTCGTCGGATGTCGGCGTATCGCACAGTAACGCGGAGTAGACCGCCGTAACGTTCGCGTCCGGCGGCAGAGCAAGCTTGGGCAGGACGGGTGATACGCCCGCGCCCGGCGGAATCACCGCTGCAATCACCCGCACCTCCATCGGATACGTGATCCATCCCCCGGAGATCAGCAACTCCGGCTCAACCTTGATGCGGCGCACCGGCGCATTGCGCTCCACCCGGAGGTCCATCAAAAAGATCTGGGCGGTGTGCTCAAGCCTCCCCTTGAATGGCAGTTCGGTCCGTTCGAGCGAGTCGGGGATCCACTCATCCGCCGACTTCACGTAGATCTCGCGGTACATCTCGAGCCCGACGGCGTCGTCGGGATTCTGGCCCGCGAACAGGGAATACTCCGTCCCGGTCGGGCCGGATACGACGACGCGGAAGGTCGAGTGGCCGTTCCGGGGAACGGCGGAAGACAGGATTTCGCGCGGTGGCGCGCCGCGATCCGCCCGGACGATATTGCCGAAAGGGTCGATGCGCGTGAACTCGGAGTAGACGCGAAGATCCTGGGCGCAGGCAGCGACGCCCAGGATCAGAAGCCAGATCATCTTTTCAAGCCAGATCGTACTTTTCGTGATGCACGGCGGGGTCGCTCGTCACCAGCACCGGCCGTTTGAGAATTTCCTCGAGTTCCTCAAGGTAGTGATTGCTGTTCGACTTCAGCACTTTCGCCACGTCCGGGTGAACGCGCAGGAGCACTTCCGGCCCGTCCACCGCCTTGGCGATCTTCTGAGCTTCGGTGAGGATCTCGCTGATCACCGTCTGAACGCTTTTCACGTAGCCCGCGCCTTCACAATACGGGCACGGCGAGCACAGCGTGCGCTCCAGACTCTGCTTCACGCGTTTCCGAGTGATTGCGACGAGTCCGAAATCGTTGAACTGGAGAATCTTGTTCGGCGCGCGGTCGGCCCGCATCGCCTCTTCGAGCGCCTGCATCACTTTCTGGCGATTCTTGCGCTCGTCCATGTCGATGAAGTCGATGACGATGATACCGCCGAGGTCGCGCAGACGGATCTGCCGGACGATCTCCTTCACCGCTTCCGTGTTTGTCTTTACGATGGTGTCTTCGAGCCGGTTCGATTTTCCGACGAACTTGCCGGTGTTGATGTCGATGGCGACCAGCGCCTCGGTCTGGTTGATGACGATGTACCCGCCGGACTTGAGCCAGACCTTGGGGCGAAGCGCCTTCTCCATTTCATTCGTGATGTTGAAGGCGTCGAAGATGGGAGCCTCGCGGGTGTACATCTTCACTCGCGAAACCAACGCGGGCTGGAAGCGCTGCACAAAACTCAGGACGCTTTCGTACATCTCCTCGCTGTCCGCCCAGATCGCTTTGAAGGAGTCGTTCAACTGGTCGCGCAGAAGCCGCTGCGTAAGGTCGAGATCGTGGTGCAGCAGAGCCGGGGCCTTCCGCCGCTCCGCCTTCTGGCGGATATCGAGCCACAACTTCGCGAGAAACTTCATGTCGGCGCCGATCTCGTCCTCGGTGTGGCCTTCGCCGGCTGTGCGGATAATGTAGCCGCCTTGAATCCCGGCCCGGTGCTTTTGGAGAATCTTCTTGAGCCTGAGACGCTCATCGTCGCTGGCGATTTTACGGGATACGCCCATGTGATCGAGCGTGGGCATGTAGACGACGTACCGGCCGGGCATCGCGATATGCGAGGTAATGCGCGCGCCCTTCTGCCCAAGCGGCTCTTTGGCGATCTGGACCAGAATCTCCTGGCCCTCCTTCAGCAGGTCCGTGATTAAGGGCTGGGGCCCACGATCTCTTTCCGGACGGGGGTCCGGTGGCGGTGGTGGTGGTGGCGGTTCGGGCCGGGCGGCCGGCTTGTGTTCCACCCGGGGCGGCGGTTCTGGCCGCGATTCCGGCCGTGCCTCATTGGGATTACCGCCGCGCGTGCGCCGGCGCGACCGCCGCGAAACGCGGTGCATGTAGCGGCCGCTCTGGTCCCGCACCGAGGCCTGGGCCGGCTCGGTCCCGTCCTCGGGTGCCGCAGCCTCGGCGGCCTCGCCAGCTGGCTCGGCTTCGGGCTCGGGTTCCGATTCGGAAACCACTCCCTCACGGTCGTGACTCGGAATCGACTCTTCCGAGCTGCGCGCGTCAGCAAGCGGTTCTTCCTGGCCGGGAGAATCGGGGATCGCATTCGTGGCAGGATGCTCTTCCGGCTCGTCCTTCGAGAGCACCAGGATGTCGTCCGGCAGTTTCTCGACGTCCCCTGCCGGCTCAGGCTCTTCCTCCTGGCCGCGATACTTCGCCAGGGATTCGCCGGGCAAAACCAGGAAGTCGTCGGGCTGTTCCGCCACCGGGGGACGCTCCGGCGAGTCTTCCGGTTCCGGGGCACCTGCCTTTTCTCCGCCGGGAGAAGCGTACTTGGATTCGGGGAATCCCCGGCCCCGTCCGCGGCGGCGGCGTGACCGGCGGCCGTTCCTGCGATCGCGCGAATCCGCGCTTTCGCGGTCCGGCTGATCGGCGGCCGGCGCGAGCGCTTCGACGGGCGCGGAAGTTACTTCGGCTTCCGGTTCGGGCCCAAAGGCCGGCTCTTCCATCGGTTCCGGCGGACGTGGAGGCTCCACCGAACGCTCGGGGCGGCTGCCCCGGTCGTCCAATCTCTCGATCTCCTCGTTTTCCTCAAAGAAGTCCGACACGTACAGAAACGTGTCCCGCTCCAATCCAAGGTCCACGAAAGCCGACTGCATTCCCGGCAGTACGCGGGTGACGCGCCCCTTGTGAATGCTGCCCGCCAGGGAATATTCATTCTGGCGTTGAAAATAGATCTCGACCAGTTGGTCGTCTTCCAGAACCGCCACTCTGGTTTCCTGGCGGTTGGAGGAAATTACTAATTCTTTTGTCACGTTTCATCTCCGCTGCTATCGGTCCAGGCGGTCCGTCACGGAGTACGATCGTAGAAATCGGGCGCGGCTGCCGGCCGGGAATGGAGTGTCCTCAAACACTCCCGGCAAAACTTGTGGAACCGGCATGCGCTCCAGGGCGCCGGCAGAAGGCGGAAGCGCTTTCGGCGCGCCGCATCTGCCACCGGCTCGAAAAACTCATTCAGCACCGAGCCTGTCGAACTACTCAACCTCCGGGCAATCGAAACCGCGAAGACCCGTTTAATGGCGGGGGGGCCCGCCATGCTCAGTTCACAAACCTCCGAAGCCGGACATTGTTGACCAAGCCCAGCATCAGGAAAATAGACAGAATATTCGAGCCGCCCGCGCTCATCAGCGGCAGCGGGATGCCGGTTACCGGCATGCGCCCGACCACCATTCCCACATTCACGAGCAAATGAAACAACAGCAGCGCCGCGACGCCCATGCAGATGTACAGACCGGCCCGGTCCGGAGCAGTCTGAGCATTTTGAATAATCTGCATCAGCAGCAGGAAGTACAACCCCAGCACTACGACGACTCCGACAAAGCCATGCTCTTCGGAAAAAGCCGAAAAGACAAAATCCGTGGGCGCCATCGGCAGGAATCGGAGCTGTGTCTGCGTGCCCCGGGTTACGCCGCGGCCCCAAATACCGCCCTGGCCGACCGCAATCTTCGATTGGATGACCTGATAGCCACGACCCTTGGGGTCGAGCATGGGGTCAATAAAAGTAACCAAACGATCGCGTTGGAAATCCTTCAAAAAATGCCATCCTACCGGTAAGACAACCGCCAGCAGGACCGCGAGCGCAATGACATACTTCCACCGCAGCCCGGCGAGAAACACGCCGATTGCCAGGATCGGAAGGTACGTCAGGGACGTTCCCAAATCCGGCTGAGCCATCACCAGGACCAGCGGCACCGCCACCAGCCCTCCCAGCTTCACCAGATCGCTCCCTTCCAACTCACGGTCGCCTTTTCGGTCGGAAAGGTAGCGAGCTACCAACAAGACTATCACTAATTTTACGAACTCCGAGACTTGCAGATGGAAGCCTCCGATGCCGATCCAGCGGCGCGCTCCGTACACCGTTTTCCCCAGGACAAAAGTCGCGCCCAGCCCCAGGATGGACAGACCGTAAAGCAAGGTGGACTGCGACATCAGATTGTGGTAGTCAATCAAAGTGACCATCCACATCAAGACGAGTCCCACACCGACCCAGACAATTTGCTTCCACCACGAGTCGTGCCACGTCGGATTGTCGTGGGTGGCGCTGAAGATCTGGAGGACGCCCACGCCGCAGAGCGCCAGCGTGAGCGCGATCAGGGTCCAATCGAAGTCGCGGAGAGATCGATAGTGCGGCATCTATTCCGCGCCCACCGGCGTGGCGAGCGGTCTCAGCAGCAGGGCTAGGGGCTGCGGCACCAGCGGAACCAACGCGACCTGCCGCGCCGGATTCCGGGCTTTCTTGTCGAAATAGGCTTTAATTACGTCGCGCACGATCGGAGCTGCCTGGGGCCCGTGCTCGCCATTCTCGAACAGCGCGACCACGATGATCTCGGGCGCTTGGCGCGGGGCGAACCCTACAAACCAGGCGTTGTCCTTCATGTTTCGGTCGCCCTTCTTGGCTTTCAGGACGTCGTTTGAAGCGAGCTGCGCGGTTCCCGTTTTACCGCACACGTCCAGCCCGGGCAGATGGGCGACGGTCGCCGTCCCGCCCTCGTTTACCACGGCCCACATTCCGTAAATCACCCGGTTCACGTTCTCCAGGTTGAGGTTGCCGCGCTCGGCCTCGACTTTCTTGCCGTCCTTCACCACGTGGGGGCGCGCCCAGACGCCGCCGGTCGCGATCCCGCCAATCGCGTGCGCCAGTTGAAGCGGCGTCACCGTAGTGGCACCCTGTCCGATCGAGACGGAAATCGTTTCGCCGGCGTACCACTTCTGCCGGAAATTACGCATCTTCCACTTGGTTGAGGGAACCACGCCGGAGGCTTCGTTCGGCAAGTCGATGCCTGTCTTCCTGCCAAGCCCCGCCATCTCCGCGTACTTCGCGATGTTGTCGATCCCCAGTTTGTTGCCGACGTTATAGAAGTAAACGTCGCAGGATTGCGCGATGCCTTTGTGCAACGAAACCGCCCCGTGACCGCCCTTCTTGTGGCACTTGAAATAGCGGCCGTAGAAACTAGCCCCTCCGGAACAGTGAACGCCCCAATCCTCATCGATGGTTCCCGTTTCGAGCCCGGCCAGAGCCATGATCGGCTTGAATGTCGATCCCGGCGCAAGCTGCGCCTGAATGGCGCGATTCAGCAGAGGGTTGTACGGGTTCTCGACAATCTCCTTCCATGCCGCGGCCTTGATGCGCCCCGCGAATATGTTCGGATCGAACGACGGCCGGCTGACCATGGCCAGCAGCTCGCCACTGCGCGGATCGAGAGCCACGACTGCGCCGCGCTTGCCCTCCATCGCCAGTTCGGCGACCGCCTGCAGATCCAGGTCCAGCGTGAGTTGAAGCGTGCGCCCGGGCGCGGCCTCTTTGTACGCAACTACGCCGCGTTCCCGCCCAAAGCTGTCCACCATCACTTGCCGCTGGCCGTCCACGCCGGTGAGGATGTCGTTGTACTGCCGCTCGATTCCAAACTTGCCGACGATATCTCCCGGATTGAACTTGGCGAAGTCCGGCGAATCGAGCTCCTGCTCGCTCACCTCACCGACATAGCCAATCACATGCGCGGCCACGCCATCGCGAGGATAGAGCCGCCGGTCGGAATGAAAGAGCTCCAGTTCCGGGAACGCGCTTGGATCGCGATGCGATTCGACGAACGCGAGATCCGCCATCGACAGATCGGACTTGATGATGACGGGGGTGTATTTGGGACGGGATTCGAAGCGGCGGACGCGCCCCGCTAGATCTTCGTAGTCCAGCCCGAGCCCTTCCGCGATCTGCCTCAAGTGCTCGTATTTGAGCATCTGGCGATTCAGCAGAACGCTGTAGGACGGCGCGTTGTCGACGATCACGCGCCCGTCCCGATCGAGAATCTTGCCGCGCGGCGCGAGCACCGGAAGCGCCTTGTAACTGTTGCGGAATGCCTGCTCGCTGTAGAATTCGGGATTACGGATCTGCAGGTCCCAGAACGCAATCACCAGGAACACGAACACCGCGACCGAGAGGTACTGGAAGAACGCGATTTTCCCTCCGGCGATGCGGGTGTCGTCGTGGAGCGGCCCGGTCTGCTGCTGTTCCCGATCCACCGGACGTCCGGTTGCTGCTGGGTTCACTTGGGATCTCCGCCGCGCGGCACCCCGCCGCGGCTCATTCCGTTACCCTCAGTTTATCCAACATGTGGAAAAGGGGGATAGCCACGGCAGCGTTCAACAGGCCGAGAATGAGCGTCTGCTGGGCGTTGAAGTCGATCGCCTGGCCCAGCAGCGCGCGCGCCATCACCCAATAGAAAAACTCGTGGAAGAAGAAGAAGAAAAAGCCGAGAATAAAGCGGATCGCAAGGTTGCCGACATCAAAGCGCAAGCTGACCGACGCCGCGAAATAACCCACCAGCGTCATCACAATGCCGAACATCCCAACCGGCTTGTCGGAAAGCGAATCCTGCATCAGGCCGACAGCAGCCCCGAAGAACACGCCCGCCATTTGCGAACGGCGCATCAGCGCGAAATAAACGACCACCAGCAGAGGCAGAGAAAGATAGGAGAGCTGCGGGATGAGCTGGGGGACGTAGACCTTGAATAGTATGGCCACCAGCGGGGCGATGACGATCACGACCGGCCGGTAGCGGGAGATGCCGCGCTTTCGCTGGAGCGCGAGCACCGCCTCGTTGAATTCTGTCATGGGCGGCTACTCATCGTCGGCCCGCGGCCGCGCCGGGGGACTTGGCTTAGCCTGCGCCGGTCCAGCCGGCTTCCTGTACTTCGGGTCGTCCGGATTCACGTTGAAATCCGGCGGCTTGCCGAACACGTAGCCGCCATACTTGTGCCCTTCGACTTCGCCGATCTTCTTATAACGATCCAGCAGTTTGTCCGCATCGGTTCCGGCCTCGGGCGCGCCCGTTGCTCCCGGTTTCTGGGTTTCCGGCTGCACCGCCGATTCCGCGGGCGGCGGAGGAGTCATCGACACCGGCCGCGAAGATTGCGGCCCGGAAACGTTGGGGATGGGCTGGTGCGCCCCCTCGAGCACGATGAGGACTTCCTCGAATCCGTTCTGGAACCCGCTCGGCACTACATAGATGTCCTTGGTGAACTTGCCGCTGCGAACCACACTGACCTGCCCGACGGGCAGACCCTTGGGGAATACTCGATCCTCGCCGGAAGTGTAAAACCATTCTCCGGGCTCCACTTTTTCCTCGTTCTGCACTCCCTCGACCACGCACGTCGGATCGCCCCGCCCCTTGACGACGCCGTGCACGCGATTCTTCTGCGAGATCACTCCCGCGCCAAAAGTCGCGTCGGTGATGAGCTGAACCTGCGATGCGGTCGGAAAAACGTCGATCACCTTGCCGACTATGCCATCCGGCGTGATCACGCCCATGCCCCGCTCGACGGCGTTGCGGGATCCGCGGTCGACGAATACCACCCGCGCATTGGAGCCCGTGGTGTTGCCGATAATGCGCGCGGGAAGCGTCCGGGAAGGAGATCGCTGCTGGAATTGCGAGAGCGCGCGCGCCCGGTCGGCCGTCGAGAGCTCGGTCTTGAGGAACTGGTTCTCCAGCTTCAAACGTCCGTTCTCGGATTTCAACCGCTTGTTGTCGTCCTTGACGTCCAGAAGGATGAAGTAATCGTGGAAGAACCCGCTGGTGTTGCCCCTGGCGCCTTCGATGATGCGGGCGAAAGGGGTGATGGCAGTAACGGCCCACACCCGGATCAGCCGGACCTGCTGGTTACTCTTGACCTGGTAGGCGAGCAGCAAGAGCTGAGCGGCAACCACGACCAGCAATACGGTCAGGTTCCGGAAGCGATTGATGAGGAAATCCATGGCCTGCGAGCGGGCGCTTGCCCGATGCTACTACTATTCAATCGCAATCCGGCGCAGGAGTTTGAAATCCGTCAGCATCTTGCCGGTGCCCAGGCAGACGGACGCAAGCGGGTCTTCGGCGATGGAAACGGGCAGCCCCGTCTCCTCGCGGATTCGCTTGTCGAGATTCTTGAGCAGCGCGCCGCCGCCGGTCAGCACGATGCCGCGGTCGCTTATATCGGCGCTCAATTCCGGCGGCGTGCGCTCCAGCGCTACGCGAATGGCATTCATGATGGTCGCCACGCATTCACCGAGGGCTTCGCGGATTTCGCCGTCTTCGATGGTCATGGTCTTGGGTACGCCCTCGATCAGGTTCCGCCCCTTGATCTCCATGATGAGCGGCTTATCCAGCGGATACGCCGATCCGATCTGCATCTTGATGGCTTCCGCCGTTCGCTCGCCGATCAGCAGGTTGTACTTGCGCTTCAGATACTGCATGATCGCGTCGTCCATCTCGTTGCCGGCCACGCGAACGCTCCGGGCGTACACGATGCCCGACAGCGAAATCACGGCCACGTCCGTCGTGCCGCCGCCGATGTCCACCACCATGTTGCCCTGCGGCTCGGTGATCGGCAGGCCCGCTCCGATCGCGGCCACCATCGCCTGCTCCACCAGATGAACTTCGCTGGCCTTGGCGCGGTACGCCGAATCGATGACCGCCCGCTTTTCCACCTGGGTGATCTCGCTCGGCACGCCGATCACGATTCGCGGGTGAACCAGCATCTTGCGGCCGTGCGCCTTCTGAATGAAGTAATTCAGCATGCGCTCGGTCGTTTTGAAGTCGGCGATCACACCGTCCTTCATCGGGCGGATGGCGACAATGTTTCCAGGCGTGCGGCCTACCATGTCCTTGGCTTCCCGGCCGACCGCCTCGACTTCGCCGGTGTTCTTGTTGATGGCGACTATGGAGGGTTCGTTTACGACGATGCCCTTGCCTTTGGCGTACACAAGTGTGTTCGCAGTGCCCAAATCGATCGCGAGATCCGAAGAGAAAAGACTAAACAGCGAGCGAAGATTCATCGACTTATACGTCTCTCAAGCTCCTGGCGGGAGCGTAGGCATTCTTCTTCCTGTCGGGCCCTCGAAAAAACTAATCAAAGTAAAAGGAAATTACAGTGCAGAGGATAAGAACCGACTCCACCTGAGCGTACCATAGCGCCTCGAAAGCATACACTGAGAGTGTGATTTCCCGTCGCTCCCTGCTACTGGCGCCGCTCGCCGCCGCGGCTTGCCGCCGGAAGCGCGGGTCGGGATTTGCGGGCTATGCCTTCGTAGCGAACGAGGATGGGCAAGCCATTGCGGTTGTTGATCTTACCGCCTTCGCCGTGATCCAGCATATTCCGTTGGACGGAAGCCCGACGGCGGTGATCGCGAGCCCGGTCCGGCCAGTCATCCACGCCCTGACGCCCTCGAACGGGACACTTCACGAAATCTCGACCGCGCGGAAATTGGAGGTCCGGCGCAAGCTGCGCGTAGCTTCGACCGCGGTGTCGATGCGAATGGCCGGCGCGGGCGATTCGATTTACGTCCTGTGCCGCGCACCTCGCCAGCTCGTCCGGATTGATCTCGATACGTTCACGGTGGCAGCGCGCATTCCCTTGCCCGCCGATCCGTTCGATTTCGACCTGGCGCCCGACGGCGTCACCGCGGCGGTGAGTCTCGGCGCCGCGCGGATGTTCGTCCTGGCAAATTCGAAATCCGGCGAGAGCGTCAGGATTCCTACGCGCGGCGATCTCGGCCTCGTGCGGTTCCAATCTGATGGCAAAGCCGTGATCCTGGCTAACACCAGCGAGCGGATGCTGTCGATTTACGAAACTGGCAGCCGCCGGACAGTCGCGCATCTGCCGCTCGCGCTGCGCCCGGACAACTTCTGCTTCAAACCCGATGGCGGTCAATTGTTTGTCACGGGCGAGGGGCTGGATGCGGTCGTCGTCGTGTACCCCTATCACACTCCGCAAGTGGCCGAGACCGTTCTCGCTGGGCGCACCCCGGGCGCGATGGCGGCCTGCGACGGCGAGCCGGGATACCTGTTCGTCGCGAATCCGGCTTCGAGCGGCGTCACCATCGTGAACATCAAGACGCGGCGGGCGGTCGCGGTGGCCTCCGTCGGAACCGGTCCCGGATACGTCGCGATCACGCCCGACAACCAGTACGCGCTGGTCCTGAATGCGGAGTCCGGCGACATGGCCGTGCTGCTGATTACTTCCAGGTTCGGAAACCGGCAGAAGTCGGCTCCTCTGTTCACCCTGATCCCGGTCGGATCCAAGCCGGTGAGCGCGGCGATTCAAAAAGCGTGATCAGCGCCTGTCGCCGGCGCGGTTCACGTCCACGCTCCGGATGCGGCCGGACTGAAGATCCACCGAGCACTGGAAACGGAACTCCTCGCGCTCGTCGCCGCGGCGCGCAAGGAACGTCCCAATTACCCAGTCGCGGCGGCCGGGGGCATCATCGACAACGGTTCTAGTGAATTCGATGTCGCGGAATCCCCGCGTCTTCTCGCGCACCGCGTCCCGGCAGGCATTGACCGCGAGGGAAGGCCCCGGAGCCCGAAGGTCGTCCCAATCGTTATTCGGCGGGCGGAATCCGCGGCGGGACCGGCCGCGCCATTCGATATCGAACGTGTAGCCTTCGCGTCCCCCCTGCGGATCCTCGATTCGAATGACCGCCACGCCGCGGTTCTCCCTCGGGTCCGCCACCAGTGTCTGCCGCCCGCGCCCGTCCACGCCGGTGAACTTGAAATCCGACGGATTGGGCGGGAGCGGGTCGGAACATTCGAACCTGCGCCACTCGGATGGCTGTCCCGTCAGGGTTCGAATCCTCCCCTGGTCCCCCCGGATGTCCACTTCCGCGACATCGTCCACGTCCACCTCGATGGTGCACTTTCCGCGATCGCCTCGCGATCCCGTCATGCTGGCGCGCCGTGTCGCCATCTGCGCCGTGGCTGGCAGCACGCATGCGGCCAGGACAAGAAAACGGTATAGGAATCGGCTCATCACCCCAATCATAAACGAGCGGACGCGGGCGGTCGTGGTAGGATGCGCTCACATGCGGCGCTTTTCGTTTTTGCTTGTGCTGGGCTCGGCCATTCTGGCGGGCCAGACCTATCGCGACTGGCGGGTGGCCGGCGGCGCGAACAACATCCATTACTCGGCGCTGGACCAGATCAACCGGTCGAATGTAAACCGGCTCAGGATTGCGTGGCGGTTCGATTCGCACGACGAGTTCGAAGGCTCGGAGATGCAATGCAATCCGATTATCATCGACGGCGTCCTGTATGCGACGACGCCGCGTCTGCGGGTGCTCGCGCTAGACGCCGCGACGGGTAAGTTGATCTGGGATTTCGACGCGCACCGCGGCGAGCAGGTCCACGAGAAACAACGCAACCGCGGTTTGAACTACTGGTCCGATGGGAAGGACGCGAGAATCTTCGTCGGTATCGACCAGTACTTGTACGCACTGAATGCTAGGGACGGCAAGCCCGTTTCGAACTTCGGCGAAAACGGCCGCGTGAATCTGACCAAGGGGTTGGGACGCGACGGCCAGGACCTCATCGTGCGCCTCACCAGCCCCGGCGTCGTGTACAAAGACCTGCTGATTCTCGGATCGATGGTGGCCGAGGATCTGCCCGCCGCCCCCGGCGACATCCGCGCTTTCGACGTGCGGACCGGCCGGGTGCGATGGCAGTTCCACACCATCCCGCACCCGGGCGAATTCGGTTACGAGACGTGGCCCAAGGACGCCTGGAAGTACGAGGGCGGCGCCAACTCCTGGCCCGGGCTGACGCTCGACGAGAAGCGCGGCATGGTGTTCGCCCCGACCGGTTCAGCCGCCTTCGATTTCTACGGCGCGAACCGCGCGGGCGACAATCTGTTCGCGAACTGCGTCCTCGCGTTGAAGGCGGACACCGGCGAGCGCGTCTGGCATTTCCAGGGCGTCCGGCACGACGCCTGGGACCGCGATTTCCCGGCCGCACCTGCGCTCGTGCAAGTGCGCCGCGACGGACGGTTGGTGGACGCGGTCGCTCAAATCACGAAATCGGGATTCGTCTGGCTCTTCGACCGCGACACGGGCAAATCGCTGTTCCCTTATCGCGAGATTGAAACGCCGCCCAGTCTGGTGGACGGCGAGGTTCTGTCGCGCAAACAGGTGCTGCCGTCCAAGCCGGAGCCGTTCGCGCGCCAGCAACTGACCGAGGAGATGCTGACCGAGCGCACTCCCGAGGCTCACCGCGCGGTGCTGGAACAATTCCGCAAGCTGCGCAGCGGACCCCAGTTCACTCCGGCGAGCTTCGAGGGCACCATCGTATTCCCAGGCTTCGATGGCGGCGGCGAATGGGGCGGCGCGGCATGGGATCCGCAGTCCAATCTTTTTTACGTCAACGCGAATGAGATGGCATGGGTGCTGCGCCTGGTGCCGCGCGGGACGGCCGGCGGGAATGCGACCGCGCGCAGCCTTTACATGCGCAACTGCGCGGGATGCCACCGGCCGGATCTCAAGGGCACGCCTCCCGAGTTTCCGTCGCTGTTGGGCATCGCCGGCAAGCGCACCCCACAGCAGATTGGCGCCACCATACGGAGCGGCGCCGGCCGTATGCCGGGTTTCGCCCGGCTCGGCGACGCCAAAGTGGAGGCGATCGTTCACTACCTGATCTCTGGCGAGGACGCCCAGGTTGCGGGCGTCACGAACGATCGCCCGATGTTAAAGTACGGCATCGACGGATACAACAAGTTTCTCGACCCCGACGGATATCCGGCCATCCAGCCGCCCTGGGGAACGCTGAATGCCATCGACCTCGATTCCGGCAACTACGCGTGGAAAGTCCCGTTCGGGGAAACAGCCGGGATGCCCAATACCGGCTCAGAGAACTACGGCGGTGGGGTCTTGACCGCGGGAGGTCTGCTCTTCATCGGGGCCACCAACAGCGACCGGAAGTTCCGGGCGATCGACAAGAAAACCGGCGCGGTCCTTTGGGAAACGGTGCTTCCGGCGGCGGGGAATGCGACCCCCGCGGTGTACGAATTGAATGGCCGCGAGTACGTCGTCATCGGAGCGGGCGGAGGCAAGTGGGGCAATCCGAGTGGAGGAAGCTATGTTGCGTTCGCGTTGGAGTAACTGCACGAGTTCGACGTGGCGCACGCACTCGTGCGTGCCGTGTCGCGACTCCTCGCAACACGATGATCCGCCCGGCCCGCCAGGCGTCGGCAAGAGTGCCGACGCGGCACGCACGAGGGCGTGCGCCACAATCCTTACCGTAGCGTTGCTCGCCTCGCTGGCGTCCGCGAAGACGTTCACCATCCAGCAGGCGCTCTCCGCGCCATTCCCGTCGCAGTTGACAGCCGCGCCCGGCGGCCGCAAGGTGGCGTGGATTTTAAACCAGCGCGGAGTGCGGAACATCTGGACCGCCTCGGCACCCGATTGGAAAGGCGCGCGTCTTACGCCGTACGCCTCCGATGACGGCGTAGAGATCGGCCAGTTGCAGTGGACGCCCGACGGAGGATCGATCGTTTACGTCCGCGGCGGCGATCTGGAATTCCTCGATCGATCCAGCCCGAATCCACGCAGCAACCCGGAGGGAACCGGGCAGGCGATCTGGATTGCCGCGCCGGGCTCCGCTCCGCGCGAGATTGCCGAAGGAAACTCGCCCGCGGTATCGCCCAAGGGGGATAACGTCGCGTACTTGAAAGGCGGGCAAGTCTGGTCGGCGCCACTCGCCGGATCCGGGAAAGCCGCACAGTTGATTCACGAGCGCGGCAGCGCGGACGGCCTGCGTTGGTCGCCCGACGGCTCGAAACTAGCTTTCGTCAGCGATCGCGGCAACCACTCGTTCATCGGGGTCTACGGTGTCGCGGCAAAGGCGCTGGCCTACCTCGATCCGAGCGTGGATCGCGACTTCAATCCGGTTTGGTCGCACGATGGAAAGCAGCTCGCGTTCGTCCGCATCCCGGCAGGCCACGCGGGGCCGTTTGTACCGCGGCGATCGGCCGCGGAGCCGTGGTCCATCCGCGTCGCTACCGTTTCCGAGGGCACGGGCCGTCAGGTCTGGAAAGCGGATCCCGGCCCGGGGAGCGCATTCTACCCGCTGGGCGGCGATACGCAGTTGTTCTGGGGCGCGGGGGATCGTATTGTTTTCCCGTGGGAACGCAAGGGCTGGTGTCACCTGTACTCGGTCGCTCTGGAGGGCGGCAAGATAACGCCGCTCACTCCAGGCGAATTCGAAATCGAGAATGCGTCCATCACGCCGGACCGGACCGCTATCCTTTTCTCATCCAATCAAGGCGACATCGATCGCCGCCACATCTGGCGCGTGCCGGTGATGGCGGGTCCCCCCTCCGCCGTCACCACGGGCGAGGGCATCGAGTGGTCGCCTGTTCCGGCCGGCAGCGGCGTCGCGCTCATTCGGTCCGACGCTCGCCGTCCCGCGCGGGCATCCATCCAGTCCGCCACTGGAATTCGCGACCTGGCACCCGAATCCATCCCGGCGGATTTCCCGGAATCGGCGCTGGTAGTCCCGCAACCAGTGATCTTTCACGCCGCCGACGGAATGCCGATCCACGGCCAATTGTTCCTACCGGCCTCCGGCGCGCGCCATCCCGCGTTGATCTTCCTGCACGGAGGATCGCGCCGTCAGATGCTGCTGGGCTGGCACTACATGGATTACTACAACAACGCCTATGCGATGAATCAGTACCTCGCGAACCAGGGCTACGTCGTGCTGGCCATCAATTACCGGAGCGGGACCGGATACGGGCTCGACTTCCGCGAGGCGCTCGACTACGGCGCCGCCGGAGCCAGCGAGTTCAACGACGTCGAAGGCGCGGGCCTGTACTTGCGCGGACGGACGGACGTCGACCCCGCGCGCGTCGGCCTGTGGGGCGGATCGTACGGCGGATACTTGACGGCGCTTGGCCTCGCGCGCGCATCCAATCTTTTCGCGGCGGGCGTGGACTTCCACGGCGTGCACGACTGGAACGTGGTCATCCGCAACTTCGATTCCTCCTACGACCCGCGCAAGGAACAGGACGCCGCCCGCCTGGCGTTCGCCTCGTCGCCGATGGCTTCGGTGAAAACCTGGCGCTCCCCCGTTCTTCTCATTCACGGGGATGACGACCGCAACGTGCCCTTCACCGAGACCGTCACGCTGGTGGAGGCGCTCCGCAAACAAGGAGTATATTTCGAGCAGCTCGTTTTCCCAGACGAGATCCACGGATTTCTGACGCACTCGACGTGGCTGCGCGCGTACGAGGCGACTGCGGATTTCTTCAAGCGGAAGCTGTGAGTCTTATGGCAGGATTCCGGACAACCGCAGTCGCAGTCGCACTTTCCCCGTTGCTGGCCCGCGCGCAGGATAGCCAGGCTAAGCCCATTTCCAAGCTCGCCTGGCTGGTTGGGGGCGTCTGGGCCGCGGACGTGAAGGCGCTGGGGAACGGAATGCGGCGCATCGAGACGCGCTCTTTTGAAACCCGGCGAAAGAGACGCTCGCCATGTGGTGCGTGGACTCGCGGAATCAGATCACCGAAGGCCCGGTGACCTTCGCGTACTCGTAACCCGGAAGAATAACGACCCGTACCCTTGGGCGCTGGCCGAAAAGCAGGCCGGCGGGTGGAAAGAACTGGCAGCGCTGGATTGTCGGCGCAAATGACGTTACCCGGCTTCGGGTTCGACCACCGGCTTTTTATGCTTCGGTTTCTTTCGCCGGCTCTTGTCCTCGATGACCCGCACCGGAGCCACCGTGCCAACCCGCTCGCGCGCCAGGCGCCGCACACCTTTCGATTGATCGAATTTCTTCGGCTTCCGCGGCGCCACGGCGCTACAACCCGTCAATCGCGCGAAGGACCGTGTTCGGATGGGTTCGCGAGATGATCGACTCCGCCAGGTAGACCCAGCGGATCGTTCCCGCCGCATCCACCAGAAACTCGCCCGGACGCGCGATATCGTTTCCTTCCTGGCTCCCCTTGGGATGCAGCACGCCATACTTTCGAATTGTCTCCGCCTTCGGATCCGACAGGAGCGGAAACGTGTAGCCGCGGCTCGCGCAGAGTTTCCGCGACTCCTCGTTCGAGTCGACGCTGATGGCCACCACCTCGGCGTGGCGGGCGTGAAAATCCGCAATGCGCTTCTCGAAGCTCCGCAACTCGGAGTTGCAGAGCGGTCACCAGTATCCGCGATAAAAAATCAGCAATACGGCGCGATTCCCCTGCCGCAGTTGGGACAACGTCACCGGTTTTCCGTCGATCCCCGCGAGCGTAAAATCGGGCGCTTGCTGCCCGGCCCGGGGCGCGCCCGTTGCCGCCGGAATATTTCGTGCGGCATAGAAAACGCCGAAGCAGAATAGCCCGAAGAGCCCAAGGCTAATCAGAGCGGCCAGACTCCCGCCGATTCTCCCGCGATACGCCTCCGGCCGGCGGAAAGCGCGATTCAGCCCGATCCCGAGCAGGCACCCACCCGCCAGAAACAGCAGCAGGTTCGCCCAGGGAAAGTCGCGCGTCACTGCAAAAGGCACGAAGACCGGAATGTAGCTCAAGGCGGCCAGCAAAGCCACCGCGAGACCAGCCCACAACGCCCAATTCCAACTTCGTCTCATAGTGCTCGTTCCGTGATTGTAGCGCGAACAGGTTGACGCTGTTTGCAGCCTGTCCCTACAATAGGGACTAGACAACACAAGGAGGCCGCATGTTAAGGTCCATAGGCTTGCCCGAGCTCCTGGTGATCTTGGCCGTCGCCGTTCTGCTGTTCGGCGGCAAGAAGATCCCCGAGGTGGCGAAAGGTTTAGGCGAGGGGATTCGCAACTTTAAGAACTCGCTGAAAAGCGAAGATCGCCCCGAGGACCACCCCGAGGACAAGGACAAGAAGTAGACTTGCGCTTCCGGAAGCTGCCCGCAATTTGGGCGGACTTCAATCTTCGGCTGATCCCGAAATTTCCACGTTAAAAACAAAACCCCGGCACAAAGATGGCCGGGGTTTTTCATTCCTGGACCGGTCGACGCCGGCCTGCCGTTACTTCTTCTTCGGCGGGACGATAGAGTCTTTTACGGCCTTCGCCACCCGGAACTTCACTACCTTCTTGGCCGGGATCTTGATTGCTTCGCCGGTGGCTGGGTTGCGTCCCACCCGCGCCTTTCTCTCCTGGCGCACCAGGCGGCCAATGCCGGGAATGATGAACAGTCCGTTCTTTTTGGTTTCGCGAATCGCCATCTCGGTGAGCGAAACGACGAACTGCTTCGCCTGTTTGCTGGTCACGCCGACGGCTTCCGCCAGTTCCTTCACCATCTGCGATTGGGTCATCTTCGTTGCTATTGCCATTCTTCTCTCCTTCAGTCTGCCTGTAGCTGATGTCGGCCCGAAACATTCAGGCCCAAACTTGTTTTGCATCTGAATCATAAGACAACTACGCGCCATTGTAAAGGGTAGAGTGCCTAAAATTGGCCGTTTTTTGGACGTTTTTGCTAACAAGAGCCTTCGGAGGCCTATTTTCAGGCCTCCGGACGCGCCCGGGCCCCTCCGGAAGCCGAATTCCGGGCTTCCCCGTGCTAATCTGTTGGCGTTCCACACATGCGCCCGTCTCTATTGTTGGCTCTGTCCGCGTCCGTGCTTTTCAGCCAGGGCGTCGTATACGTCAAAGCGAACTACACGAAGTACGAATACCGCATCCCAATGCGCGACGGCGTCCGCCTGTTCACGTCGGTGTACGTCCCGAAAGACAAAGCTCAGAAATACCCGATCATGCTCGACCGCACGCCCTACACGGTCGCGCCGTACGGCGAGGACAATTACCGCGACGCTCTCGGCCCGTCCGAGAAGTTCGGCCGGGACGGCTTCATCTTCGTCTCCCAGGACGTCCACGGAAAATGGATGAGCGAGGGCGAGTTCGTCAACCATGCGGCCGCTGCTCGCTGTCCACACCGGCCCCCAGGACATTGACGAGAGCACCGACACCTACGACACTGTGGACTGGCTGGTCAAGAAGCTTCCGAACAATAACGGCAAGGTCGGCATTTAGGGCATCTCCTATCCCGGGTTCTACACCGCCGCCGGCATCGTGGACGCGCACCCCGCGATCAAGGCCGCCTCGCCGCAGGCCCCCATCGCCGACTGGTTCGTGGGCGACGACTTTCACCATAACGGCACGCTCTACCTGCCGCACGCCTATCGCTTTTTGGAAGTCTTCGGGAAGCCGAGGACCGGGCCCGAGAAACCGCCTCCCGGCGCCCGCTTCGGCGGCGGCGACCAGCCGGACGCTTACAGCTTCTTTCTGAAGGGCGGCACTCTCGCCGATCTGAACGAGAAGTACCTGAAGTACGGCATCCCGTTCTGGAAACGAAATGATGCAGCACGGCGCCTATGACGAATTCTGGCAGGCGCGCGACCTGCGCCGCTATCTCAAGAACATCCAACCGGCCGTGATGACGGTAGGCGGCTGGTTCGACGCCGAGGACCTCTTCGGAGCTTTGAACACCTACAAGACCATCGAGAAGAACAGCCCGGGCGCATACAACACCCTCGTGATGGGACCGTGGTGCCATGGCTGCTGGGCGCGCACGGACGGCGAGTCCCTGGGAAACGTGAAGTTCGGCTCTAAGACCGGCACGTTCTACCGCGACGAGATCGAGTTTCCGTTCCTCGCGCATTTTCTGAAGGACAAGCCGGACCCGAAGCTCCCGGAGGCCTTCATCTTCGAGACCGGGACCAACCAGTGGCTGCGTGAGGATTTCTGGCCGCCGAAAAATGTCGTGGAGAAGATGCTGTATCTTCATCCGAACGGCAGGCTCAGCTTCGATCCGCCTAACGAAGCCGGGCCTTCATTCGACGAATACGTCAGCGATCCGAGCAAGCCCGTGCCGTGCATCTCGGGCCAGGCTGCCGGCATGACCCGCGAGTACATGACCGAGGATCAGCGCTTCGCCTCCACCCGGCCGGACGTACTCGTAAACGAAAGCGAGGAGTTGACTGAGGACGTGAGTCTCGCCGGTCCGCTCACGCCTCGCCTGTTCGTCTCCACGTCGGGAACCGATTCCGATTGGGTGGTGAAGCTCATCGACGTGTACCCGGAGGATTACCCGAATCCCACGGGAATTCGGATGGGCGGCTACCAGCAGCTCGTGCGCGGCGAGGCGTTTCGTGGTAAGTTTCGGAACAGCTTCGAGAAGATCGAATACGTCATGCCCGACATCGCCCACAGCTTCCGCAGCGGCCACAAGATCATGGTGCAGGTGCAGAGTTCGTGGTTCCCGCTGGCCGATCGCAATCCCCAGAAATTCTTGGACATCTACAGCGCGAAGGCGGTGGATTTCCAGAAGGCCACTCAGCGGGTGTTCCACTCGGCGACCCAGCCTTCGGGCATCCTGGTTCCCGTGAGGACGAAGTGATCCGGCTTGCGGCGATGTTGTTCTCGGCGGCGGCCGCGATCCGGACCGGACCCGCTGTCGGCGACAAGATTCCATCCTTTGAAGCCGTCGATCAGAGCGGGAACAAGCAGACGCTCGCCTCGATTGCCGGTCCGAAAGGAGCGATGCTCGTTTTCTATCGCTCGGCGGACTGGTGACCGTTCTGCAAAGGTCAGCTCGTGGAGCTGCAGCGGAACCTGACAAAGATCCGGGCGCAAGGCTTGGGCATCGCGGCCATCAGCTACGACAGCCGCGCTGTGCTGGAGGATTTCGCCAAGCGCCGCGGCATCGGCTATCCGCTCCTCTCGGATCCGAATTCGGCGATCATCCGGGCGTTCGGAATCCTGAATGAATCGCCTCCCAAGAACTCGCCGTTCTCCGGCATTCCCCATCCCGGCACCTACATCGTCAGCCCGGACGGAGTAGTCACGGCGAAATACTTCGAGGAGGATTTCCGGGAGCGCGACACCGCCTCCGAGATTCTGGTGCGACAGTTCGGAGCCTCCGCCGAAGGGGACAAGCAGACCGTCGAGACGAAGCATTTGACGCTCGTATCTTCGGCCAGCGCTGAAACGGTGCGCGGCGGCCAGCGGATCGCCCTCGTTCTGGACTTGGAGCTGAAGCCGAAGATGCACGTCTACGCTCCAGGCGTGGCGAATTACATTCCGGTGGAATGGACCCTGGCCGCCAATCCGGCGGTAACAGCCGGCGCAGTGGAATATCCGAAGGCGGAGGTGCTGGAGTTGCCCGCCATTGGCGAGAAGGTTCCGGTCTACACGGGCCGCGTTCGCCTGGTGCGGGAAATGATAGTCGGTCAGAACGCATCGGGTGCGGGCGGTGTTCTAACCGTGGCGGGAGCGTTCCGCTACCAGGCTTGCGACGACCGGCAGTGCTTTATACCCGTGACCGTGCCGCTCGAATGGAAGTTGAAAGTGGAGCAGCACGACCGCGAGCGCGCTCCGGCCGAAATGCAGCGCAAGCCGCCGCGGTAGCAGTACGGCCGTTCCAGACGAGAGTTTCTGGCAATGCTTGCGGCGGTCGGTGTAAGTGCCACGTCCACCATCATTTTGTACCTCCGTTTTTTGTACCTCCGTTTTACCTTGCCGAAGCCCGAGAGCGGTTTGTCCGATTAAGTGCGGCTTGGCGCGGGGAGGGGATGCCTGTGCGATCGATGCCCCGGCCAGCGCGGATGCCACGCCGGCAGTTTGGCTCATCTTCCCGCTCGCTCGGAGGTGCAATGAGTGCGCAGCCGTGCGCAAGGCGGACGGCATCGGCCTGCTGACGAGTTACGACGATAAGTGGCCAGGCCACCCCATGTTCGAGCCGGTGTTTGACGAGCTGAACCGCCGCAAGGCCGTGGTGTACTTTCATCCCTCCGCGCCGAGCTGCTGTAGCAGTCTCTTGCCCGACGTGCCCGCGCCGACCCTCGATTTCCCCCACGACACAACCAGGGCCATCGCGAGCTTGCTCGTCTCCGGGAGCTTTGCACCTTGGACTACTATCCGATTCCGAACTGAAGGCGATCGGCCGTGACAAACGCGGCGGCTCTGCTAAGCGCGAGGGAGAGGGTGGGGGCTCAGAACAGGACATCGAAGTCGGCGAGGAATCGCCGGTTATAGTTGCCGAAAAAACTGCCGTATTGCGGATCGGCGATATTCGAGTGAACAGCCAGCGCATTGAAATGACTCGTCAGATTCATTCCGCTCACCGCCAGGCGCAGGGAATACTTCGAGTTGATCTTGAAGTCCTTCGACAACCTCGCGTCCAGCGAGAAGGAATCGGGGAACCTCGTATGGTTATCGTAAGGAGCGCCCACGTAGTTCCCGAGCACGTCGTAGCTCGAGTAGGGAAAGCCGTTCCGGTATTCCACCGCGGGTAGCAACTGGAACCCGCGCGGGAGGACGACGCGCCCCCAGGTCAGAAAGCGATTCGGCAGATCGCTGGGAAGCAAGGCGTAAGAGTTCGGGCGGATCAGCGGCGTGGGGAAGTTCCCCAGGAAACCGCCGAAATCGTTCAGATCGCCCTGCGCCTTACTGCGCGTGTAGGCCAGGAACATCTCGCTCTTCCGCCAGGCGTACCGCGCGGTGATCTCGGCCTGCTTGTACTGCGAACGCCCGGTGCCGTTCAGCAGCAGCGCCGCGCTCGCGCCAACCACCTGCGGCTGCAGAACGATCAAGCCGGAAGAGTTGCTATCGGTGTAAGTCGCCCGGACCTTCATCAGGCGCGCGAACGTGTGCTCGAGCTGAACGTTCCAGGTCGCGCTGTTCGGGGCGAAATTGCCGGGCTCGTTGCCGCCATGAATCAGCAGCGAGGGTTTGTAAGCGGTCCCGATGAGGTTGAGATACGTCAGCGGCGCGCCGATGACGCTTCCATTGGGCGCGTAGTCGGTGACCACTTGTTGCGGGTATCGCTCGAACGAGTACACGTTCAGGGGCACTCGATCGTAAAAGACTCCGTAGCCGCCGCGAATTACCGTATTCTGGCCTTCGAACGGCGTCCAGGCAATGCCGGCGCGGGGTGCAATCCGAAACGTCTCGGCAATGGTCTGCCGCTCAAAGCGCGAGCCGAAGTCCAGCACCAGGTTGGGCCGGATGTTCCAATGATCCTGAGCGAACAGCGCCGAGTCGATGTCCGACCGGTCATACTGGTCTCCGCCGGTGAAAGTGAGCCGGCGCAGCAGGATTCCCGCCGGGTCCAGGATATGGATCGGCCGCGCCCAGAAGCGCCCCTCGTTGCTGGTGCGCGCGATGGCTGTGCCGAACTGAAGATCGTGTTCACCCAGCAACTGCCGCCGCGCGGGAGACCACGTCTCCATCCACTCGTACCGTCCCGCCTCGCGGTTCTGGCCGCTGAAATAATTGCCCGCGTCGCCCGTAGGCGTAAGAATCATGTCGGCGGTTCCCTGCGCGCCAACGGTCGCGTCGAAGCGCTGGAACGATGCGGTGCTGTTGAGCATTCCGCCGCCGAGCGACAGATGGTCGATCACCGTGCCTTGGAACTCCTGCTGGCGGTAGCTAGGCGTCACCGGCTGCGGTGTGAAGAACTGCGGATCGACGAAATTGATGCGCTGCGGCGTCACGTGCAGCGTAGACGTCAGCACCTGCCTCGACGACACGATGTAGTCCAACTGGCTGAACGAATTGACGGTCTCTTGTTTGGATTCGTTGAACGGGTAGGGTAGCGTCCGGTTCGGCGTCTTCCGGAAATCGTACAACAGCGTCTCCGCGAGGTATAGCCGGCCCGGAATGAGAGGCCCGTTGACGACCCCTCGCGGCGAGGTGTCCCGGAGGCCGGTCATGTGCCAGCTTCGAAATCGGAAATCCGGAAAGGGGTCGTTCAGCTCATAGTGCCACTGGTCGCCGCCCCGCCGGGTTTCCACCGAAACCACGCCTGAGGTGAACCGGCCGTACTGCGCCATGAATGGGGTCTTGAGAACGTTCATCTCTTCGACGCTGTCCACGGGAACCGTCTGGCCGAACCTGCCCGTCGCCGGATCGGTAACATCGGTCTTGTTGATCAGCAGCGCGCCGCGATGCTCGCCGCTGCCGTTGATACGCAGCGAGCCATCCGGCGCGCGGACGATCCCCGGCAGCATCGGCAGCGCATCCGCGACCGTTGCCGGCCGGGAAGGCAGATCTTTCATGTCCTGCCCTCGCACCGGCTCGCCCGGCGACGACTCTTGCCCGGCCTTCGATATCGCGTCGTGCACCTCGACGCTGTCGTGCCTCTCCGTTTTCGGAGTAAGGATGACGCTGACTTCGACCGGAGCGGCTCCGCTTACCTGTAGGGCCTCGGTTTCCACCTCGTCGAATCCCGGCTGTGCCACCGTGACCCGGTACGAACCGCAGGCGAGCGGATCGAAACGCGCCAGTCCGTCGAGACCCGTCGATTTCAATCCGGCTTCGATCGAACCCGAACCGAGGCGCACCGCTGCACCGGTGATCGCTAAGCCGCCTCCATCGCGGACGGAAACCGCCACGCTACACGTCTGGCTGGCTGCAATCGCTTGAAACAGACAGATCGTTACGACACCGATCCCGGCGCGTATGCGAAAATGAGATTCGAACCCGATACTCATTTAGATGAAGTTACTGTGGGTTTGGGTACACCCGCGTTGGAACCGGAATCCCGTCCGATCCATCCAAATATACTAAGAGGAATATCAGTTACTTGCCATACATATCCACCATAATGCTGTTCGCGCTTCTCTCCTCGGCGGCCCCGCTTTCCGTGCCCCACGGCCCTGGCTACTCCGTGATCGTTTCACAGCACGGCTCCCGCATCGCGCTGCACTATCAGGGGCAGGACCGGCTGGCGCTCGACGGCGACGGGAACCTGGTCATCAGCGCCGACGGGCGGGAGACCGTCCAGGAGTTGCCCGCGGTGTTTCAACGGGAGGGCAAATCAATCCGCCTGGTCAGCGCCGCCTACGTGATCGGAGCTGACGGGATCGTGGAATTACGGCTCGGTCCTCATGTTCCCAGCGGCCCCATCGAGATCGCCCCGCTCATCGTCAGCCCCTCACGCCGCTCGTAGACCAGCTAGGGCGCTTGAGCCCGTGCCTGGCTACGCCCATCGCGAGGACCACCCCGTAGACTACGTTGCCGAGAAAACTGGATAGCGTGCTCATGCGCGGGTGAGTGGTGAAGGGCGGATGAAACGCCAGCCCAAGGTGTACCATCACGCAGACAGCGCCGAACAGCCACAGCAGGATGCCCCATTCCACGCCGCGCTGCCAGGGCTTACCGTACAGGATCTGCGCGAGACACGAAAACAGCAGCGGCGACAGTACGGCTCCGCCCACGAAGAACACGGCGAAACCCATCCACCAGCGGGTGGTGAACAGCGTGGCGGGCCGGTCCAGGAAGCCCCCGATCGACGATGCCATGTCGATGGACGGGAAGCCGGCCAGAGGGGCCATGTACATCAGAGCGGTAAGCGTCAGAGTGGCGGTAATACCGCCCAGGAAAGCGGCACGGATACCCGTGAATTCAGAGTCCACACCCTGAAGTGCGCGGCGCGCTCCTATCGTCTCCCGTTAGTGCGGGGGAGACGGAGGAGGAGGCGGAGGCGCGGGTGGTGGAGCCGGTTTGCCAGTGTCGCCGGAACCGCCGCCGGCTCCGCCTGGAATTCCGCCGCCGATTCCGGGAATGCCGCGCGGATTGCGGTACGCCGCAGTGTAGAGCGCATCCATCAACGCACGCAACCCGTGCTGGGCGATCATGCCCTTGTCGATGGTGCGGGCTTCCAGCGGGTAGTTCTTGTAAACGGTGACCGATTCGCCGGAGTGCAGGATCTTGGGACTGCCGACCGGGTGCAGTGCGTGCTGCACCGCGACCTCGCCCTCTTCCACCTCAACGACAGTCGATTCACTGTCTTCGTTGACCGATACATCGAACGTGGTGCCGCGCACCGAGATCACGGCCGTCGGAGTGTAGATCCGGTTGGGGTTGGGCGTGGTTCCCAACTTCTGAATATGGATTCTGACCCGCCCCACCAGCACATCCAGTAGGTCGCTCCAGTTCGGTATGTTCTTACGGAACACGACATTCGAATTGGGAAACACCTCAAAGGTGCTGCCATCGGAAACCTGGAACATCGCGTGCCCGTCTGGACCGCTGATGATTAATTGGCGCACGTGGACCGAATCGCCGACACTCAGCGCCCAAGGCTGGTTGTCTTTCAGCACGGAAACCTGGCCGTTCAGGGAGGTGACTCTAGCGGCGTATTGGCCGGCGTCGGAAGGGGGCATTTGCGCCAGGCAGACTCCGGCGAAGGCCGCGAAGAGCAGCCAGCCGGACCCGTTCCGCAGGATCGCCGTCATCGAAGAACCATCTCGACAGGATACGAATCCGTACACTCCGCACTATCCTATCGATAGAAGTTTCAGTCTATCACTGAAAGTGCAGTGCAACCGGATGTCCGCTCCCAAAGTCGCGCTTTGCAACCATTTGGAGCCTGAGGTGCATTAAGTTTTGAGGATACAATGGACGGTGAAGATGTGTCGCGACGGTAACACACTCGGCTTGACGATGCTGGCCCTCCTCCTGGGTGCCACCGGTGCCGCCCAAAGTCCGAAGTTCGACTGGCGGCGCATCGGGAACACGGCCCTGGACTTGTCCTTGGCCGGGGTCGCAACCGGTTCGGTCGAGCGCGTGTGGTACTCACCCGATAGTTCCCGCCTGTTCGCGCGGACTGGCGCGGGGCGAGTTTTCGCTACTGCCGATTTCGAAACCTGGACGGAGGCCGGCTCGGCCGAAGCGCCTGCCGCGGCCGATCTGTCGGCGTTTCGGCTGCCTGAAGCATCGGCCCGGGTCCGGGGCGAAATTCAGCCGGGCACCCGGTTGTACGCTTTCGGCCGATTCGTGCACAGGTCCGACGATGCCGGAACGAGCTGGTTGAACCTGACGGGATTCAAGAACTCCTCTTTGATCGGCGAAGGACTGTCCGATCTGGCCATTTCTCCGAAGAATGCGGAGGAGATCGTCGTAGCGGCGAGCACCGGCGTGTGGCGATCCGTCGATGGCGGCCTGTCCTGGACGGGCCTCAACGATGCGCTGCCGAACCTGCGCGGCCGCCGCATCCTGGCGCTGCCCAGTGGCGTCCGGGGCATGCGGGTCGCGGTCGAGACGGCCGGAGCGCTGAGCGCATGGGAGTGGAATCCGGGTGAGAAACAGGCGTGGCGTTCCTACGACGGCGCGGAGCTGAAACTCGAAGAAGATTTGAAGCAGGTTCTTGGATCGGCGTTGAAGGCGAAGATCACCGCGATTGCGCTTTCGGGCGACTATGTATATTTGGGATCCTCCGCCGGCCAGTTGTGGGCTTCCGCCGACCGCGGCCGGACCTGGACGAAAGCCCCGGACACTTATGCCGCGCCGGTCGAACGGATCTGGCTTGACGCTCGCGATCCCCGGCTGGCGCTGGCGGCGCTGGCTCCCGGCGCGAAGGCCGTGCGCGTTCTGCGCACTACCAACGGCGGCGGATTCTGGGACGACTTGACCTCCGACCTTCCCGCCGGCGCGGTCCACGGAATTGCGGCCGACCGCTCGACCGGGGCCATCTATGCGGGAACGGACCGCGGCCTGTTTATGACGTATGGCGATCTGATCGCCGCCGGTCCCGCCACGCCGTGGACTCCCATCGCCGACGGTCTTCCTTCCGCCCCCGTTCGGGATGTTGCGCTGGACGCGGCCGGCAATCAGTTGTATGCCGCGTTCGACGGGTACGGAATTTACGCGGCGGCGGCCCCCCACCGGTCCCGCGATCCGCGCGTGGTAAGCGCGGCCGATTTCTCGTCGCGCCCCGCCGCTCCAGGATCTCTGCTCAGCGTTCTCGGCGCGAACCTGCGGACGGCGCGGGCCGGAAACGTAAGCGCTCCTGTTTTGGCCAGCGCCGACGGGAAGACCGAGATCCAGGTTCCCTTCGAGGCGTCCGGCACGAATCTTGCGCTGTCGCTGGACGGTTTGAGGGCGATGGACCTGCCGCTCCGGCCGACCTCGCCCGGCATCTTTGTGGACCGCGATGGCACGCCGATGCTGCTGGATGGCGATAGCGGCGTCCTGCTCGACGCGATGACCCCCGCTCGTTCGAACGGCCGGGTTCAAGTCCTGGCGACCGGGCTCGGGCGGGTGCAACCGGAGTGGCCCGCCGGAGCGCCGGCCCCGGCGGGCAACACGCCCCGCGTTGTCGCGCAAGTGAAGGCTTACCTCGATCGCGAGCCGGTGGAAGTGACGCGCGCGATTCTGGCTCCGGGTTACGTCGGTTTCTACCTGGTCGAGATTCAGATGCCGAAGATCGTCAATTACGGTCCGGCGGAGTTGTACATCGAGGCCGACGGGCAAGGCAGCAATCGGGTACGTGTGTATATAGAGCCCTAATGTTTCCACGCATGGCGCTATTGCTGGCGGCTGTCCTCTCCGTTCTCGCGCAGCAGCCGGAAGCGGAAAAGCTCGCGCCCTACTACCCGACTCCCGAGTTGATCGTTAAGAAGATGCTCGAAGTCGGGGGATTGAAAGCGGGCGAGAAGATGTTCGACCTGGGTTCCGGCGACGGGCGGATCGTAGTCATGGCGGCGCAGAAGTTTGGCGCCGACGCGACCGGCGTCGAGCTCGACACCGACCTGTGGAAACAGAGCACCGAGAAAATCCGGAGGCTCGGCCTCGAGAAGCAGGCCCGGATCGTCCATGGCGACATCCTGCAGCAGGACTACTCGTCGGCCGATCTCATCGCCGTGTATCTCCTCCCGATCTCGAACGACAAGGTCCGTCCGATTCTCGATAAGCAACTGAAAAAGGGTACACGGATCGTGGCGCACGATTTCGAGTTCTCGGACTGGACTCCGGTCAAAACGGTGGACATCGACGACGACGGCGAGGGCCGCAGCCATCGCCTGTTCCTCTACGTTCGTTAGCGCATGAAGGCGCATATCCCCGCGGCGCTTCTCCTTGTTCTAGCCGGATGCGGCCGTTACGCCGATTTTCAGTTGCCCCCGCCGCCCGGGCGTGCCGGCCCGGCTCCGGCGTTCCACTGGGAGATGCGAAACAAACCCATTTTGACCCGCGGCGCGCCGGGGGAATGGGACTCGGTGGACGTGCTCAACCCGTCGGTATTGCGAAATGAAGCCGTTTACTGGAATTTTTACTCCGGATTCGACGGCCGGGCTTGGCACACCGGGGTTGCGACTTCCCCAAATGGGTTCGTTTGGACAAAGCGGGGCCGCATCCTGTCGCCCGACCCGGCGACGTGGGAAGGCGGCTATATTGCAGCCAACGGTTCAGCCCTGGTTTACAACGGCGAGTTTCTGTACTGGTACCAGGCGGGAGCTCCGCCCCGGCTCGGCCTGGCGCGGTCGCGCGACGGGCGCGCTTGGACCAAAATGCCCGATCCGGTTCTCGGGGCCGGTCCGCGCGGGAGTTGGGATGAGCGCGGCGCCGCCGACCCGTTCGCGATCCGGGTGGGCGACCGCTTCTACCTTTACTACCTCGGCATGGATCGGGCCCGCCGCCAACGCCTCG
Source organism: Acidobacteriota bacterium (assembly GCA_025353165.1). Taxonomy (GTDB): domain Bacteria; phylum Acidobacteriota; class Terriglobia; order Bryobacterales; family Bryobacteraceae; genus TMP-7. The sequence goes on from JANXRE010000104.1 coordinate 56,145, forward strand.
GCGTGGCCCGCTCAGCGGACGGCGTCCACTGGGAGAAACTGCGGAGCAATCCGATTCTGGAACTGGGCGCGGCCGGGACCTTCGACGAAATCGGCCTTGGCGAGCCCGCGGTTTGGGCGGCCGCCGGGCGGTACTGGATGCTCTACACGGGGCGGGACCGGCGCGAATACCGGCGGATCGGGCTGGCGGTATCGGACGACGGCGTGCGCTGGCAGCGATCCTCCGCGGCGCCGGTGCTGGCCGGGAACCAGGCTTGGGACGACAAGGTGGTGTGCGATCCCACCGTCGAAGTTACGCCGGATGGCGTGCGCGTCTGGTTTGGCGGCGGCAATGTGGCGACGTCGGCCGAGCGCCTGAACGGGCAGATCGGATACGCCGTGTTGCGGTGATATTCTCAATGCGGAAGGGAAACATGGATCAAACGAACAGAAGAGAGTTCTTCAAGGATGTCGTGAAGCCGGCGGCAGCCCTGGCAGTGGCACCGCTTTTTGTCCCTCAGGCGGCGTTCGGAGCGAACGACCGGATGACCTATGGCGTGATCGCCACCGGCGGACGCGGCCAGTATCTGAACAAGAAATTCCAGGGCGCGGGATGCCAGCCCCTGGCCATGTGCGATGTTTACGAGCCGCACCTGCAGGCCGCGCTGAACGCTTCTCCGGGGGCCAAAGGCTATGTCGATTACCGGGAACTGTTGGCGCACCCGGGCGTCGACCTGGTGGTGCTGGCCGGCCCGGACCATCATCACATGCCGATGCTGTTTGCGTCGTTGGACGCGAAGAAAGACGTGTACGCCGAGAAGCCGCTTTCCCGCACGCTGGAAGAAGGCGAGCAGATGCGGAAGGTGATGGCGGCCAGCACGCAGGTCGTACAAATCGGCCATCAGCGCCGGAGCGCATTGATGATTCGCAGGGCCGAGGAAGCGGTGGAAGACGGCATGCTCGGGACCGTGTACCAAGTGAAGGCCCAGTGGAATTGGAACGTCGCGGGCCCGCTCGACAATTCGCCGCTGCCGGGAAAAGTGGACTGGGACCGATTCATAGGATCCGCGCCCAAGCGTCCAGTCGAGCCGATGCGCCTGCGCGCGTGGCGGCACTTCTGGGATTACGCCGGCGGCAACATGACCGATCAGGGCGCGCACCTGATGGATACCGTCCTGCGGTTGATGAAATCCCCGCCTCCCAAATCGGCCGTGTGCCAGGGATTCATTGCGAAGTCGATTGGGAACGAAGACCCCGATGTGTTCACCGCCACTTTCGAGTTCGAGAAGTTCATGGCCACGTGGTCGCTGAACTACTGCAGCAGCTACCAGAATGGCTGGTCAATCACTTTCCTGGGCGACGGCGGGACGATGATCATCGACGAGGAAGGGTTCAAGGTGTGGGCCGACCCGACGGATCGCAAGAGGGACCCGGTGGAAATATACAAGGGCGACATTCCGGTGGAGAGCCACATCGCGAATTTCCTGGACTGCATCAAGACGCGGAAACAGCCGAACTGCACCGTCGAGATCGCGCAGCGCGCGGCTGCCGGACCTCACCTGGCAAACATCGCATTTAAAGAAGGCCGCAAGGCACGGCTTGCGCCGGATCTCGTGACCGTTTCGTAGGCCGTCATGGCTCATCCCGTGCGCCCGTGAAAAATGGGGACAGACAGCCTTTTCCGTCAGAGTTTGGGCACAGAATCAGAAGGTTACGGCTACGGAAAAGGTGTCTGTGCCCATTTTTCAGCTGACACCTGGAATTCGTAGATGTTCTCGGAGATACGCTGACCCGCGGCGTCGATCACCTCGGCGTGTAGCTCGTACTTGCCGGTCTCGGTGGGACGCCATTCGACATCGCCCAGGCGCAAGACGGAATCGGCTTTTAACGGCGCTTTGAACGAGCCGCTGAGCAGCGTGCCACCGACGCCGGACGCCACAATACGCCAGCGTACGGAAGCGCCCGCCACGGGATCCCATCCGTCGTTTACAGCCCAGACACCGCAGGTGAACGTCGCGCCGGGTTGCCAGCGGTCGCGGTCGTACTGAAAGAGCGCGGCAACCGGCTCGAAGCTGCGCCGAACGACATCGTAGACCTTGGTTGGCGTGCGTTCGAAGTCGATCGCGGCCATCGTGACGGAGGGCCAGATATCGATCGCGTGGAAATGCAGGATGCCGCCGGCGCCCTCGCTCTTTCGCTCTCGCATCCGCTCCAAGGCTATTTGAAAGAGGCGGGACACGTAAGCCTGGGTCTGCGGGATGTACTCCTGCATCGTCATGCCGCCGGGATCGCCCCACGCTTTCATGGCCTGCGGGATTTGCAGCCTGCGCCAGGTCCATTCGGCGGCGTGGTCCCGGATGGGCCACTGATCGCCCATGAACTTCACCAGCGTTTCGTAATTCGGCAGGCTGGTCGCGCCCAGTTCCGAGACGAATCTCTCTTTCATCTGCGTGTATTCCCAGATGCTGCCATCGTACCAGCCGTGGTACACGTGCGAGTCCCCGAAACGGCCGGTAGAGCGATGCACGGGCCGGCGCTGGGGATCCACCAGGAACGGCCTAGGCGCGAGGTGCTTCGTGATCTGGCGATAGTTCTCGAAATCCTCTTCGTCGCTGGTGATCCAGATGGCGACGCTCGGGTGGTTGCGCACGTAGCGGATGTGATTGTCGTAGAGCGCCGCGGCGCGCTGGGCGAAGCCGCGGTCATGGGGGTACCAGGCCTCCAGGTAGTCCTGCCAGATCAGGACTCCGCTCTCGTCCGCCAGATCGTAGAACTCGGGATTGCTGAAGTGGCAGTGCACGCGAATCATGTTTACGTTCATGCCCAGCATCAACTTCATGTCGCGCTCGTATTTCGCGCGGTTCATCTCCGACATGTAGATGCCGTCGTAGTAGTTTGTGCCGCGGATAAACATGCGCTTGCGATTCAGGTAGAAGTCCCAGCCGATCTTCTCGATTTCCCGGATGCCGACGGCCAGCGATTCCCCGTCCACGGCGCGGCCCGAGGCATCGAGAAGGCGGACATCGAGAGTGTAGAGATTCGGTTTGCCGTGGTCCCACGTCCACCACAACCGCGGATGGTCGACCGGAATCGTCACGCTGGACGTGCCAGCGGGAGCGCGGGCCTGGTAGCGCTCGTTGGAACTGAAGTTTCGAGGTGCGAGCGTCAGCTCCCAGGTGTAGCCGGCCTCGGGTACTTCGGCCTGAAGCTGAACGGTCACTTCGGCGGCGCCCGCATCGAGCCGCGTGTCCACGGCGACGTCGCGGATGACTGCGCCGGTGGAGGCGACGATTCGGACAGAGCGCGTAATGCCGGTGGGGGTGATGTCGTCCGGTTTCTGATCGACTGCGCCGTACGCGCCCTTGATCGTGAAGGGACGGTGGCGCCAGTAGTACGTCACCGGGGTCCATACCCGGACCAGAATCTCGCTCTCCGTTCCCGCGGGCGCGAGCGCCGTAATGTCGTATTCGTATGGATCTATGTAGCCCTCGTGATGGCCGGCGAACGTTCCATTGATGTACGTGTCGGCGTAGTAATCCGTCGCCTCGAATTGGAGGCGCAGGCGTTTGCCGCGGAACTTCTCCGGCACGCGGAACTTCGTCTTGTACCACCATTCTTTGTAGCTGACCCATTCGGCTGAGTGACTGTAAATCTGGTCCGGCTTCAGCCATTGGGTATGCACGGTGCCCGGAACACTAACCATCCGCCAGCCCGATTGGGGCGGTCCTTGCCCTTTCTCGGCGAAAGCCAGTTGCCACTGGCCGTCCAACGAAACGGCGTCCGAACGAAACGGGGACGCGGCTCCCACGCCCCGGCCGACTACCGGTTCGCGCATTAACGGAGCGGTTATGTGGACATGCCCCTCTGAAGACGCGGAGACCTGAACCAGTACCGGTTCGCGAATCAGGCGGTTCTCTTTGCGCGCTTCCATCATTGTCTCCGCGCCGCTCCAGGCGGGGAAGCTTACTGCGATCTCCGTGTCGCCGGCGGACTTTTCGGCGATGACGCGGCGCGTGCCCGCTCCTTTCCAGAGCAGGCCGCCATCGAGAGCGACTAGCCCAAGAGCTCCATAATTTTCCTCGCGCTGGTAGTACACCATGTGACCACCCGGCAGAGTGGACCAGTTGCGCAAGGCTATGTCGTGCGGGAGCGGTTCCTGGCCGTCGGGTCCCTCGGGGCCATCATATTCCGAGCCGCCCACGCAACGATTAAAGGGTTCGTATGGAGAGGCCGAGAGGCTAGCGAACCGGAAGCCCTGCCGCGCTTTCCAGGTGAACCACGCGCTGTTAGCGGTCCACGAGATGTCCCACGCTTCGCCGTCTCGCGTCAGGCGGACGCGCCCGCGCAAGGGTCCGGTTTCGAGTAGCTCGACGTTGGTGAACGGACCCGCCCCTCCCAGCGTGGTCCAGCCTGAATTCGGGCCGTCGATGCCAGGCACGGGCGGGGGCGAGAACGTCGCTGCCTCCGGGCTGTTTTCGTGAACGTCGCCCTTGAGCGCGTCCGGGCCTTCCGGTGTTGTGTCCACCAGATTCAGCATGCGCTGCGGGCCGGCCCGCAACGAGTACACCTCGACGAACGCGGGCACGCCGATGTCGATGATGGCGCGGAAAAGGCTGTTGCCAAACTCGACACGGCGCATTCCGAGGCGGCGCAGGACGATGGGGTTTTGGAACCGCGGCACCGGCGCCGCGTCGCAGCACGAGACGCGGTACAGGGGCAGCTCTCCGGGCATGAGCGAGACGGGAAACAGGAGTTGCCCGTTTGCAGTTTGCCAAGGAAGCTCCCGGCCCGCGGGATCGGCGACCGTGAACCCTTTTTGCCGGCCGCCGACTTTATCGAGAGGGATGGCGATCACTTCCCCGGTCCTGCGGTACAGCCCGGTGGGCTCTTCGATCCGCACGGTCCACACCTGCTCAGCGGGCATCGCGAAGGCCGCGAGGAGAAAAAGACAGGTGAGGCGCATAGTTGGGTCTCGTTGTTCGAACGGCAACTTTCCAGTATGATGCTGGTCGAGGAGAACGCAAGTGGGTAACATTTCGAGAAGAAGCTTTTTCGGCGGGGGCGCCCTTGGACTGGCGGCCGCTGGAGCGTTAAAACTGGTAGCTGACCCGCTCGGCTTGCCCATCGGGTGTCAGACGTATCCCGTCCGGGAAGCGCTCGGGAAGGGTTTCGACGGAACGCTGCGGCAGCTTTCGGGCATCGGGTACCGCACGATCGAGATGTGCTCGCCCCCGGGCTACGCGGATGGCGGCTATGGGCCGCTGTTAGGGATGAAGGCCGCCGAGATGCGGCAGCGGATTCACGACGCGGGTTTGGGCTGTGAAAGCTGCCACTACGGATCTGGAGAGTTCAAGGATCACCTGGACGAACGGATCGACTTCGCCAAAGAACTCGGGCTGAAACAAATGATTTTGTCCACGTTCTCACTGCCCAAGGACGCTTCGATGGCCGATTATGCCCGGGCCGCGGGAGAGGCGAACAAGTTCGGCGAGCGGATGCAGAAGGCGGGGATTCAGATGGGATTTCACAATCACCACTTCGAGTTCCGGAAGATCGACGGCGAACTCATCTACGACAAGTTGATGAGCGAGTTCGATCCGAAACTGGTGAAGATGCAGTTCCAGGTTTCCGTGGTGAGCCTCGGCTTCGAGGCGGCGGCGTTCATGAAAAAATATCCGGGCCGGTTCATCTCGATGCACTTGCAGGACTGGTCGGCGTCGGCGAAGAAGGAAGTCGCAATCGGCGAAGGCGATGTCGATTGGAAGAAAACCTTTGCGGCCGCGAAGACCGGAGGGGTTAAGAATATCTTTGTCGAGATGAATATGGACGCCCTGAAGGCGAGCTATCCGTATCTTCACAACTTGAAGGTCTGATCCCGCTGTTGGGGCCTTTCCATCAACGCCAGTCCTGCGCGCCATGCCAGATGTAAAGGATCTCGGCAACGTCGCGTTTAAGCCGGCACACGACGACATAGGGCGGCGAAACCAACTCGCGGGTGCCTTTTCGCTCCCCCGGTCTTCCTAAGCCGGGGAAGGTTTCAAGACGGGCAATGTGGTCCAGGATGGCTTGAGCCACGACCCGCGCAGCGCCGGGGTCATCCTCGCGGATATGCTTCACGATGGCTTCAAGCTGGTCTGTGGCTTCTGTAGCCCAACGAATCCGCGTCACGGCTGAAGAAGCCGCTCAATGCGGGATACAACCTCACCGTGGTCGATGAGGTCGCCCCGGTCGGCGGCTGCGATGCCCCTATTCACGCCTTCGATAAATTGCGCCTGCCGTTCGAGCATACGTGCAACCGTTTCCTCCACCACTTGAGCGGCGTCTTTACCTTTGCTGGCGGCGAACTGTCTCAGCTGCGCCTCCGTATCTGGTGCGAAATGAACTTCCATGTGGTTTCAGGGTAAAGAGTAGTGGGCGTTCCGTCAATGGGCCTGCGCGCCAAACTAGCGGGGAGTCCAGAACGGCTCCCGGGCGGGGATGAACTCGACCGGGATCCCCGGCACTACCGTTTTCAGCCATTGGGCGCAGGTGTCCATGCCGGACTCCTCGGATGGAACGTGACCGAGGATGATGAGGGCTTTCTTCCGGCCCTCCGTGCCGGCATCGCGGACGTACTCGACGGTTTCCCATTCGCGCGTTTCTCCGATTACGAGCACGTCAACATCGCGGCGCTCGAGCAATTCGATTTGCGATCTTGAGCTGTCCGCGCCCGGGAGCAGCGCGACCCGGCTGATTCTCAGGCCAGGGTCGCCGATCACCCGGAGCGTCTTGATTTTCAGCTTTTCGCGAATCGCAGCGGCGAAATGGTCGAGGGTTGTCTCGGGCACGATGAACAGACTTTCGTTGGGGGTACGGTAGGCGGTCCAGCCCAGCGCCTCGGTCATACCCTGCAGGATTCCGTCCGGATTGCGGCTGTGCCAGTGGTCGTGGAAGCGGAAGACGACAAGGTGATGTTCCTCAATAAAGCGCAGTTTCGCGGCGAGCACCGGGTCGCCCGCGGGAATCTCGTCCAGGTTGTCGAGGTGATTGTAGAAGGTCGGCTCATGGGCGATGATGAGGTTCTTTCCGCTGGCGGCGGCGCGCTGCAACACGTCGAACGTCGCCGCGAATGTCGTCGCGATGCCGGTCACCTTCGTATCGGGATTGCCGGCTTTAAACGTGTCGACGGTGTTCGCGTTCCACGGGACGCCGACGGCTTTTTGAATCCGCTCGATGACCTGCCGGGCGGTTAAATCCGGTTCCGCGGCGGAGGCCGACAGGGCACAAATCAGGATTAGACCAGCTCGACGACTACCGCTGTTCCGTAACATAGGACCTCCGTCACGTGCTGCATTACGTCGGTGGCGTCGTAGCGCACTCCGATGATGGCATTCGCACCCATTTCCTTGGCGTGCTCCATCATTCGCTCGTAGGCGTGCTCGCGCGTTTGTTCGCACAACTCCGAAAGGATGGTGATATCGCCTCCCACGAGCGTCTGGAGGCCCGCGCCGATGGTTCCGAAGACCGAACGCGACCGCACGATAATGCCCCGCACCATGCCGAGATTGCGAACGATGCGATAGCCGTCGAGCGTGAACGCGGTGGTCACCATGGAAGCGTCGACCCGGGGCTTGGGGGATTCGGGATGTTCAGCCATGGCGCCAGTTTAACGCAAGAAGCAATTGGAAGGTAATCGGAGCTTCAACTATAAATATGCAGAGGCTGATCGAGGTCGAAGAGGCCCGGGCGCTGATGAATGTCGCCAAGGACTGGTCCGTTTGGCGCTGGCTCACCGAGAAGAAACGCGTGCGCCACGCCGCCGACCGCGCGGTGGATGCGCTGTCCGCGGCGGAGACCGAGGTGAAGGCGGGCTGGAGCGACGATCTGCGGAAGGCGTATGCCGAACTTGCGCCGCACGATTCGAAGCGGCAGCACGATAGGGCGAAGAAAGAAGCCGAGAACATCGACTTCAAGATCAAGGCCGCGGCGAATCGCGTGAAGGAGGCCGATGACGAGGCCGAGACCGCCCGGCTGGACGCCGAGGACAGGTTCGAAGCGGCGGAGAGGAAGCTGAGCGCCAGTTTGGCTCGCGAGGGCGCCCGAAAGGCGCTCGAGTCGTGGGATCTGCGGGAATCCGTCATCCGCAAGGCCGAGGCGGCCAAGCGGGTGAAACCCGGATAATCGCGCTAAACTTACTATTTTATGAGCACTGCAGCCGGCTTGAAAGCCACGCCGCTTAACGCCGTCCACCGCCGTCTGGGAGCGCGCATGGTGGATTTCGGCGGCTGGGACATGCCAGTCCAATACTCGTCCATCGTGGAGGAGCACAACGCGGTCCGGCGCGCGGCCGGGGTGTTCGACGTCTCGCACATGGGGGAGATTGAGATTTGCGGCCCCGAGGCGTTCGACCTGGTTCAGTACGTTTCCTCCAACAACGCAGCGAAACTCCAGAAAGGCCAGGCGCAGTACTCGGGACTGCTGTACGAACACGGCGGGTTTGTCGACGACATCCTGGTGCACAAGGTGGATGACGACCACTATTTTCTCTGCGTCAACGCCTCGAACCAGGAAAAGGACTTCGACTACATCTCGACGGTGAACCTCAAGAAAGCGACGGTCGAATTCGCCTCGGACCGGTACGCTCAGATTGCGGTCCAGGGCCCGAAAGCTCTGGCGACGGTGCAGAAATTGACGAGCACGGAACTCGCGCCGATCCGCTATTACTGGTTCGCGGACGGAGAGGTCAACGGCATTCCCGCGCGCATCGCACGCACCGGATATACCGGCGAGGATGGCGTAGAGATCTACGTCGCTCCCGAGGCAGCCGAGCGCGTCTGGGATGCGATCTTCGACGCGGGCCAGGAGTTCGGCATCAAGCCGTGCGGGCTCGGAGCTCGAAACACGCTGCGCCTGGAAGCGAAGATGGCGCTGTACGGCCATGAGATCACAGCCTCGATTACGCCGTGGGAAGCGGACCTCGCGTGGATCGTGAAGATGGACAAGGGCAGCGATTTTCTTGGGTCCGCGGCGCTGCTGAAGCAGCAGCAGTCGGGCGTTCACCGGAAGTTGTCAGGTTTTGAGATGACCGGGCGCGGCATCGGCCGCGACGGCTACGAAGTCCGGGTGGACGGACAACCCGCCGGGTGGGTTACCTCCGGAGGACCGTCGCCGACCCTAAACAAAAACATCGGATTGTGTTATCTGCCCACCGAGTTCGCCGCCACCGGCCGGAAGATCGAGGTCATGGTGCGCAACCAGCCGGTAGAGGCCATAACAGTCCCAACCCCTTTCTACAAGCGACCGAAACAATGAGCACTTATCCCGAGAATTTCCGTTACACCAAGGAACATGAGTGGGTCCGCGTCGATGGCGACACGGGGACCGTGGGCATTACCTGGCATGCCCAGAACGAGTTGGGGGACATCGTCTATGTGGACCTGCCGAAGGTGGGCGCGCACGTGGCGGAGCGCGGCAGCCTCGGCTCGGTGGAGTCGGTGAAGGCGGTTTCCGACATCTATTCGCCGGTCTCGGGCGAGATCGTGGAGATCAACGACGAACTGACTACGGCGCCCGAGAAGCTGAACCATGACCCGCATGGCGAAGCTTGGCTTGTTAAAATCAAGTTGGCGGCGCCAGACGAAATAAAGAGCCTTCTCTCGGCCGCCGATTATCAAAGCTACATCGGCGCCGAATAACGCTACAACTTGCGATACTTACCGAAGTCCGACATTGAACGCCGGGAGATGCTGTCGACGATCGGCGTGAATAGCCTGGAGGATCTCTTCGCGCACTTGCCCGAAGACGTCCGATTCCGGGGAACGCTTGACATTCCGCCCGGCAAGTCCGAGTACGAAATCGTCGACTATTTCCGGGCTCGCGCCGCGGAGACGGCGGCGGGCTACGCTTCGTTCCTGGGCGCGGGCGTGTACAGCCACTACCGACCGGTGATGTGCGACGTGGTTGTCTCGCGGGGAGAGTTTCTGACCTCGTACACGCCGTACCAGGCAGAGATCAGCCAGGGGACGCTCACCACCATCTTCGAGTTCCAGACCATGGCCTGCCAGCTCACCGGCATGGATGTGGCCAACGCTTCCATGTACGACGGATCGTCGGCGGTGCCGGAAGCGGCGATGATGGCGATTCGAGTGACGGGGCGCCGCCGCGTTCTCGTTTCCCGAACGGTACATCCGGAATATCGCGAGGTGCTGCGGACGTACGCGCAACATCAAGGCATGCCGATCGAGGAATTCGGCTACGAGAACGAAACCGGGACGATCGATACCGCCGATCTCGAATCGAAGCTGGATAACAGGACGGCGGCGGTCATTATCCAATCGCCGAACTTTTTCGGCGTGGTCGAGAACGTTTCCGAGGCGGCGCGAATCGCGCACGCCGGCGGCGCGCTACTGGTGGACGTATTCACTGAAGCGGTTGCACTGGGAGTGATCGAGCCGCCTCGCGATGCCGACATCGTCGCGGGCGAATTGCAATCGTTCGCGATCTCGCCGAGTTATGGCGGTCCTTTTGCCGGGATCATCGCGGCGAAGGAGAAATTCATCCGCCAGATTCCGGGCCGGCTGGTCGGCGAGACGAAGGACGCGAACGGCGACCGCGCATTTTGCCTGACGCTGTCCACCCGCGAGCAGCACATTCGCCGCGAGAAGGCGACCAGCAACATCTGCACCAACCAGGCGCTGATCGCGCTGATGGCTACCGTGTTCATGACGGTGTACGGGAAGGAAGGGATGCGCGAACTGGCAATTCAGAATCTGTCGAAGGCTCATTACCTGGGCGACCGGTTGCCGCGGCGCTTTTCGGGAGCCTACTTCAACGAGTTCGTTGTCCGGGCAAACGGCCGCACGCCGGGCCAAGTCAATTCCGGCTTGCTGGAACACAAGATCGTCGGCGGTCTGCCGCTGGGCCGTTTCTATCCCGAGCTCGACGGCTGCATGCTTCTGTGCTGCACCGAGATGTCGCGCCGGTCCGATATGGATGTGGTCGCGGAGGCATTGCGCGCATGATCAAAAAGACGCGGCAGCACATCAGCCAGAACGAATCGCTGCTGTTCGAGATTTCGTCGCCGGGGAAGATGGGCTATCAGCTTCCCGAACTCGACGTCCCGATGATGGATCCGGCCGAGGCGCTTGGCGGAAACACCCGCGCTGAAATCGAGGATTTCCCGGAGGTCAGCGAAGTCGAACTGATCCGGCATTTCACGCGGCTTTCGACGTGGAACTACGCCATCGATTTGGGCTTGTATCCGCTGGGTTCGTGCACGATGAAGTACAACCCGCGCATCAACGAAGTGGTGGCGCGGACGGAGGGTCTGGCATGGGCGCATCCGTATCAGCCCGAGTCGCTGTCGCAGGGGGCCATGGAGATCATGGCGGAACTCGAGCGGTGCCTGGCGGTGATCACCGGCATGGATGCGGTGACGCTACAGCCGGCGGCCGGCGCTCACGGCGAGATGACAGGCACGCTCCTGATTCGCGCGCTGCTGACATCCCGCGGGAATCCGCGGAAGAAGATCCTGGTTCCCGATTCGGCGCACGGCACCAATCCGGCGACGGCCGCAATGACCGGGTATGAAGTCGAGAACATCAAGTCGAACGAGCAAGGGATGCTCGACGTCGAGGCGCTGGCCCGCGCGATGAACGAAGACGTCGCGGCGCTGATGGTGACGAATCCGAACACGGTGGGGGTGTTCGAGCAATACATCCACAAGATCGCGGCGATCATGCACGACAAGGGCGCGCTGGTTTATATGGACGGCGCGAACATGAACGCTTTGGTCGGTATCGCGCGGCCCGGCGATTTCGGCATCGACGTGATGCACCTAAATCTGCACAAGACGTTTTCCACCCCGCATGGCGGCGGCGGACCGGGAGCGGGCGCCGTTGCCATCAAGAAAGAACTGGAACCGTTTTTGCCGGGGCCGCGGCTACGGCGCGAGAACAACCAGTGGCATTGGGATTACGATCGGCCGCGCAGTATCGGCCGGGTACGCTCGTTCTACGGCAATTTCGGGGTTCTCGTTCGGGCGCTGGCGTACATCATGGCGCACGGCGGCGAGGGATTGAAAAACGCAACGATGGACGCGGTGCTGAACGCGAATTACATTCGCAAGCTGATCGAGCCGTACTACAAGATCGCGTACCAGGCTCCCTCGATGCACGAGTGCGTGTTCAGCGACGATTACCAATCGAAGAAAGGCGTCCGCACGGGCGATATCGCGAAGCGCCTGATCGACTACGGCTTCCATCCCTACACGGTCAGCTTTCCGTTGATCGTCCATGGGGCGTTGATGATCGAGCCGACCGAGACGGAGCCGAAACAGGAACTGGATCTGTTTGCGGACGCCATGATCTCCATCGCGCGGGAGATCGAGGAGAATCCGGCGATCGTCCTGAATGCGCCGCACCTCACGCGCACGCCCCGCGTGGACGAGGTCACGGCCGCGCGTAAGCCCATTCTGCGGTGGAAGAAGCCTGCCGAATCTCAGGTACGGGCCAAACCCGGAGACCTGCGGCCGGATGTTCCTGCGCGCGAACCAGCGCTGCCCGCATCTGTTCGATAGTCACGAGTGCCAACCGCAGAGCGTTCTCCCGCGCCGGCGCCGCGCTCGGCCATCCAGCAGAACCGCTGCATTTGATGTCCCAGTCCGAGGACATACCAGGGACGTTAGCCCCGACTCCTGGATGATCTGCCCGCATTCCGTGCGAACGCGGATGTAGGCTTTCGTCGCCGGCGCGGGGTGCGAACGAGTCGCAACTCCGGACAGCATCGGCGTAGGTCGCAGCGTTCAGCGGACGAGCCTGGAGCCCATGTATCCGGTGCCTCCAGTAATGAATCTCGTCATGTCAGTGGTTACCGGTGACGTGGAGCACGCACCCGTGCGTGCCGTGTCGCGACTCTTCGCGACACCATTTTTTCGTTCGGCTCCGCCATGCGTCGCCAGGAGTGGCGACGCGGCACGCACGAGTGCGTGCGCCACGTTAAAGATCTTCACGCGTTGATCACGTCGATGTAGTGCTGCTCGTACTTCGGGATGATCTTGTCGGAGCAGAATCGGACCTCGGCGGTATGCCGCGCAGCAGCAGCCATCCGCGCGTACAGGGGCTCATCCGACAGCAGTTCGATCACGCGCCGGCCCTGTGCTTTAATGTCGCCGACGGGCTCCAGAAATCCATCGAGACCGGGCGTGATCAGCTCCGGAACTCCGCCGCAATTGGTGGCGACGGTCGGCGTTCCGCAGGCCATCGCCTCCAATGCCACCAGCCCGAACGCCTCCAGTTCCGACGGCATCAGGAGGACGTGCGCTTCCGGGAACAACCGCTCGACGTGATCCTGCTTGCCCACGAAATCGACATAGCGGTCCAGGCCTAGTTCGCGCGCCAGCGTTTCCGCCGGCCCGCAGTCGGGGCCGTCTCCCACCATGACGAGTTCCGCGTCGACTTCCCGCCGGACCTCCGCCAGGATGCGAACGCAATCGAGGACCCGCTTCACCGGGCGGAAGTTCGAAATATGCATCAGCCGCTTTCGTTTAGATCTACGTTCGGGAGCGGGCTTGTAAATTTCGCAATTGACGAAATTCCGGATGACGTCGATGGGGCAGCGCACGCCGAAGAAGTCTTCCGTACGGCGCTTCACGAACGCGCTGATGGCGGTGATCCCGTCCGACTGCTCGATGGACCACTTGGTGGTGGGGAAGAGCGCGGGATCGGCGCCAACGATGGTGATGTCGGTGCCGTGCAGCGTGGTCACGAATGGCAGGCGGCGCTTGGGTGCGGCAATCTGCTTGGCCAGGAACGCCGAGACCGAATGCGGGATGGCATAGTGCACGTGCAGCAGATCGAGGTGATAGCGCTCGGCGACTTCGTACATGCGGGACGCCAGGGCCTCGGAATACGGCGGGTACTGGAACAGAGGGTAGGTCGAGACATCGACCTCGTGATAGTGAATTCGCGGCAGCCCGGAATCGAGCCGGATGGGATTCGCGTAGGTAATGAAGTGGACGTCGTGGCCGCGGTTGGCCAGTTCGAGACCTAGTTCAGTCGCGACGATGCCGCTGCCGCCGTAGGTCGGATAACAGGTGATCCCGATGCGCAGTGGATGTGGCTCCCGTGCCTCCTATTATAGAGGCGATACTCATGTCGACGGATATCCAATCCATCGTGAACGCAGTGCGTGAGTTGAACCCAGAGCAGCGCCGGGAGTTGGCGAAAGCTCTGGCATCGATCGACACCGGCCCCATAAACACGACGGATCGCGAACAGTTGGTCCGGTCGATCCGGGGCAAGTACAAGCATGTCTCGACCACGAGTGAAGCCTTCCTGCGGCGCAAGGTGGACGATACAGCCTTGGAATCCAGACCGTGATTCTTGTTCTCGACGCGAGCGCGATGATCGCGTTCCTGCGAGATGAACCGGGTGCCGAACTGGTGGCGGATGCACTCCTCGATCCCGATTCCCGATGCCACGCACACGCATTGAACCTGTGCGAGGTCTTCTATGACTTTCATCGTGCCGCCGGCCGCGACGTAGCCCTGCGCGCGATGGCGGACCTCGCTCGCTTGGGCGTGATTGAGGACGCAGCGCTCACAGCCGACGTCTGGCAGCAGGCAGGAACCCTGAAATCCAGCTTTCGCCGGGTGTCTCTGGCCGATTGCTTTGCCATAGCACTGGCAAGACGGCTGGAGGCGGCCGTCGTAACGGCTGACCATCACGAATTTGACGCGCTGGTTGCGCAATCCGTTTGCGAGGTCCGGTTCATCCGGTAGTTAGTCTCCAAGTCCAGGCCTAGATGGTCTTCTCTGAATGTGATCGAAAGAATCACGATCGAGCCCGGAAAGCGTTCTGGCCAGCCTTGTATTCGCGGGCTGCGGATCACGGTTTGGGACTTGCTGCTGGCTCTCGGCGTGTAGGACTACGCGGCGCGGGTCGGCAAACGCGTTGCGCTGTGAAGTTGCTCTTCGACGAGAATCTGTCTCGAAGACTGTGTCATCGTCTCGCCGAGTTGTACCCCGAGCCGCGGCATGTTGTCGACGTCGACCCGACGAAGACCGCTGATGCCTGGTATATTAGCGAAATAGAAAGGCCGGCGCTTTTGCAGCCGGCCTATTCAGAAATCCGATAGACGATTACCGCTCGACTCTTTCGTGCTCCGGCCGGCTGCCGCGCGTTTCGGCCGAGGGCTCTTCCGGGCCGCCCTTCTTGAGCTTGTCGCGCTGTTCCTTCAGGATGGCCCTGCGGCTCAGCTTGATTTTGTTGCCTTCCAGCCCCAGAACCTTCACCAGGATCTGGTCGCCTTCGTTCAACTCGTCGCGCACCTGCTTGATGCGGTTTTCGGAGATCTCGCTGATGTGCAGCAGTCCGTCGGTGCCCGGGAAGATCTCAACGAAAGCGCCGAAATCGACGATCCGGACCACCTTGCCGAGATAGGTCTTGCCGACTTCGGCGACCGCGGCGATGTCGCCGATGATTTGCATGGCGCGCTGGGCGGCTCCGCCGTCCACGGCGAAGATGTTGACCGTACCATCGTCGTTGATGTCGATCTTGCAGCCCGTCTGCTCCACGATGCTGCGGATCATCTTGCCTCCGGGGCCGATGATTTCGCGGATCTTGTCGGTGGGTACGGTCATGGTGAAGATGCGCGGGGCGTACGGCGAAAGCTCGGCTCGATGCGTCGAGAGCACCGCATTCATCTTGTCCAGAATAAACAGGCGCGCAGTGTGGGCCTGTTCGAGCGCCTTACGCATCACGGCGGTGGAGACGTTGGGCACCTTGATGTCCATCTGGAGGCCCGTGACGCCATCCTTTGTTCCGGCAACCTTGAAATCCATGTCGCCGTAGTGGTCCTCGGCTCCCGCGATGTCGGTGAGGACGGCGTAATCGTCGCCTTCCTTCACCAGACCCATGGCGATTCCCGCGACCGGCGCTTTCAGGGGCACGCCGGCGTCGAGCATGGCAAT
Organism: Acidobacteriota bacterium; assembly: GCA_025353165.1. Taxonomy (GTDB): domain Bacteria; phylum Acidobacteriota; class Terriglobia; order Bryobacterales; family Bryobacteraceae; genus TMP-7. The sequence continues at coordinate 72,072 of JANXRE010000104.1, forward strand.
GGTGGCGCCGCAAACCGTGGCCATCGAACTGGAACCGTTCGATTCCAAAATGTCGCTGACGACGCGAAGGGTGTAGGGGAACTTGGTATTTTCCGGCACCACGGCCAACAAGGAGCGCTCGGCGAGAGCGCCGTGGCCGATTTCGCGGCGGCCGGGTCCGCGCATGAATCCGGTTTCGCCGACGCTGAACGGCGGGAAGTTGTAGTGCAGCATGAAGCGCTTGCTGGTGTCGCCACTCGGGTCGAGCAGTTCGATGCGCTGCTCGTCTTCCTTGGTTCCGAGGGTGCAGGTGACCATCGCTTGCGTTTCACCGCGAGTAAACAGCGAAGAACCGTGGGTGCGGGGCAGAACGCCAGCTTCGACGTCGATCTGGCGGATCTGATCGAAGGCGCGGCCGTCGGGACGCCGCTTGTCCTTCAGCATCTGGTCGCGGAAGATCCGCTCCTTGAGGCGGTCGAAGAGGGCGCCAGCTTCCTTGACCTGCTCTTCGGGCACGCTCGCGGCAGCGGCGGCATGCAGTTCGTTGATCTTGCGATAGCTGTCGATCTTGGGATGCTTCTCGGTGTTCATCGCGTCGGTCAGGTCCGCGCGGAACTGCTTCTCGATCTGAGCGTAGAGTTCTTCGTTGATCTTCGGTGTTTCGAAGACCCACTTGGTCTTGCCGACCTTGGCCATCATCTCGCGGATGGCGGCGATGATCTTCTTGCAGCAATTGTGGCCGAACTCGATCGCGCCGACGATCTCCTCCTCGGAGACTTCGCTGGCGCCGGCCTCGACCATGACGATACCCTCTTCGGTCCCGGCGACCGTGATCATCATCCTCGATTCCTTGGATTCGTCGTAGTTCGGATTGGCGAGGTATTCGCCGTTTAGCATGCCGATGCGGACTCCGGCCAGCACATGATGGAACGGAATATCGGAGATGGCGAGCGCCGCGGACGCGCCGATGATGGCGAGGATGCCGGGGTCGCGGGTCGGGTCGGCCGACATGACCATGGCGATGATCTGCGTCTCGTGCGAGAAGCCTTCGGGGAACAGCGGGCGGATCGGCCGGTCAATCAGCCGGCTGGTCAGGACCTCTTTTTCGGAGAGGCGGCCTTCGCGCTTGATGAATCCTCCCGGGAACCGGCCCGCGGAGTAAGTGTACTCCCGGTAATCGACGGTCAGGGGGAAGAACGAAGCGTTCGGCTTGGGTTTGTCGGAAGCGCAGGCCGTGACCAGCACGACCGATTCGCCGGAGCGGACGGTAACTGCTCCGTTGGCTTGTTTGGCAATCTTGCCTGTTTCCAGGGAAATAATTCGACCATTGCCCAGGTCGATCTCTACGGTATGTACCATTGGACTGTCCTTTAATCCCGGGGGCGGCGGCGCGGCGTCATGCCGCTGCGGGCGCTGGCCCGTTCCAGATTAAGAGGAGACAGGGGTGAACGAATGGGGGGCTCGATCCCATCCCGGTGAAAGACCGGGACGTTGCGGGGAACGCCAGGCTCCCCGCGCCGCCAGGACCGCCTAACGGCGGATACCCAGACTTTGAATCAGGGTCTTGTATCTTTCCGGATTACGGCTCTTCAGATAGTTCAGCAGCTTACGCCGGCGCGCTACCATCATAAGAAGCCCGCGGCGGGAGTGATGGTCTTTTTTGTGCGTCTTAAAATGCTCGGTGAGCTCCAGGATCCGCTGACTGAGTATCGCTACCTGTACCTCTGGCGACCCGGTGTCGGTGTCATGGACCCGGTATTTCGCTACGATCTGCGTTTTCTCTACGTTCGCCAGTGCCATGCTCGAAAAGATACTCCTCGTCTTACCTTAATCTGCTCTTTTACCCCATCAGGATAACACAATCAGGCGTTCCGCCGATAGACTTGACCACGCAGTTTGGTTTCCATGGGCGCCGAAGAGCACCTCGGAATAACGATCTCGAGACTCCCGCTTCACCGCCAGCCTTCACTCTTGTGTCTCCTCCCGCTAACGGCTAGACTAAAGGCAATCATGAAGTATCCCGCAATTCTCGCTGTTCTTTTCTGTCTGGTGTTGCTGCCTGCTGCTTCGGCGCAAACGGCAACCTATACCAGCAGTAACCAGGCCGTGACTTTGACCGGCCTCGGCGGCAGTGGGGGTGTAGGCCAAAGCAGCGTGAAGTGGGGCAATTGCGTTTTCGAAGGCACCAACACCAAATGCACCGTTACAGCGCCTTACACGGGTGTCGGCGGTGGCGGGACGATATCCTTGGTGCTGGCCTACAGCGGGAATGGACCCACCCCCTTTACCGCCAATTCCATTAGCCCGGGCAGTGATTTGATCATTTTCGGGCTAACTGCCGGGTCGTCCGGCACGATTTCGGTGTCGCTGGCGGAGAATACGGGCGCCACCGTGCTGTTTCTGTCCAATAATTTCAACTTTTTTTACGATCCGACCGCCGCCTGCTCCGGCGCGTCAGTACCGGCGTGCAGCGTCGGACAAGTGGGGCTGACGCCGGGCGCGATCATCAGCGGAACCATTCATGGCGTCTTCGATGCCACTCCCGTCATCCGGACGTCTCAGGGCGTCCAAACCGCCAGCGGCTATGGCGGGTTCGCGGCTATTGCCCCAGGAACATGGATCGAAATTTTCGGTACCAATCTTGCCAACGTCCTCCCCCTGCAATGGGCCGGCGCCGATTTTAACGGCAACAATGCGCCCACCACCGTGGGGGGAACCAGTGTCACCATCGGGGGGCAGTCCGCGTTCGTTGCCTACGTGAGCCCCGTCCAGGTGAACGCCCAGGTGCCTTCCAATATCTCAACCGGACCGCAGCCTGTAGTTGTTTCCGCACCGGGAGGAAACAGCGCGCCGTTTTCGGTCCAAGTCAATCTGACCGAGCCCGGTCTGCTTGCCCCCGGAGTATTCAATTTGCAAGCTGGACAGTATATCGACGCGCTGTTTCTGGACGGCCACACTTGGGTTCTTCCTCCCAGCTCGGTTCCAGGTGTGCCTTCGGCACGCGCCAAGCCGGGTGACACGATCTTGTTTTTCGGCATCGGATTTGGAGCGGTGACGCCGGCTATTCAGGCCGGAGTGATCGTTACGCAATCCAATCATCTGAACGGGGACTTCCAAGCCTTTTTCGCCGGGACACCTGCCAATATATTGTTCTCCGGATTGGCCGGCGGCTTTTTGGGGCTGTACCAGTTCAATGTCGTGGTGCCGAACGTCGCCGCCAGCGACACTGTACCGCTCACTTTCTCTCTTGCGGGAACCCCTCTCCCGCAGAAGCTGTTAATTTCGATTGCAAATTGAAGGCGCTTCAATCGGAGAGCATGGTCACTGCTTGATGATCGTTCCGTCGCGCCGGCGGATTTCGCCCCAGCCGCCGTTCATCTGTTTGCGTTCGCCGGACTCGCCGTAGCCGAACGGAAACTTCGCGGCGGCTTTCTCGTCGATTTCGATCCCCCAGCCCGGGGCTTCGTTCGCGTATAGGTAGCCGTTCTTCATCTCGGGCATGCCGGAGAACACTTCACGCGTGCGGTCGCCGAAGTGCGAGTATTCCTGAATGCCGAAGTTGTAGCAGGCAAGGTCCAGCGCGACGTTGGCGGCATGGCCGACCGGGGAAACGTCGCCGGGTCCGTGCCACGCGGTGCGAACCCCGAACTGCTCGGCGAACGCGGCGGCTTTCCGCGCCGGAGTCAGACCGCCCATCTGAGTGACATGCATTCGGATGAAGTCGATGAGCCTCTCGGATACGAGGGGAGTCCACTCGTGCGGACTGTTGAACAACTCCCCCATCGCGAGCGGCGTCGCGCACTGCTGCCGGATGTTGCGGAAATAGGCGATGTCTTCGGGCGAGAGGACATCTTCCAGGAAGAACAGGCGGATGGGTTCCACCGCTTTGGCGAATTGGATCGCCAGGATGGGCGGCAGCCGTTCGTGGGCGTCGTGGAGCAGTTCGACCTCGTCCCCGAGTTGCGTGCGGCACTCTTCGAGCATTTTCACGGCGCGCCGGAAATAGAAGTTCGGTTCGAACACCGGGCCGGAATGGAGCGCGTCCACTTTGACATCGCCGCGCGAGGAGCCGTAGCCGGCCATGCCAGGAATCCCGATCTGGCAGCGCACGTGGCGGAAACCCTGGGCCATGAAGCGGCGCGCATTGTCGATCACTTGCGGGATCTCGCTGCCGTCCGCGTGAGTGTAGCAGTCGACCGCTTCGCGATGTTTACCGCCGAGCAACTGGTAGACGGGCATGTTCGCCATCCGGCCCTTGATGTCCCAGAGCGCCTGGTCCACTCCGCTGATGGCGTTGTTGAGCACGGGGCCGTTGCGCCAGTACGAGCTGTCGTACATGGCTTGCCAGAGATCGTCGATTCGATCGGCGGGTTTGCCGGCGAGGAACGGGCGCAGGTAGCGCTCGACGGCGAGGTTTACGAGTTCGGCTCGCTGGGTGAAGGTTCCGCAGCCGTAGCCGTAAAGGCCGTCCTGGTCCGTGGTGATTTTGACGACCGTCAGGCGGAGGCCTTCCGGCGCGGTTGCGATCACCGAGACGTCTTTGATTTTAGGAGAGGGAAGACCGCGCGTCGCGCGGGCGATCTGGCTTGCGGCTGTCGCGGCTGCTGCCAGCCCCGCGCCGAGGAGAGTGCGGCGTTTCACGCCTACCACCTTATCGAAGATTGGCGACCATGATCATGGGCAGTCCACCAAAGCGATAACTTAAGGCAGAACTCCTTTCCCAATCCCGTTAATCTTT
>JANXRE010000125.1 GCA_025353165.1 Acidobacteriota bacterium
CCTCGAAGAAGTCCGCGCCGCCTTCGCCCAGCAAAACGTAAACTTGCCTGCCGGTTCCATGCACGGCATCACCAAGGCCTACACCGTTCAATCGAACAGCCAACTGAGTACGGCTGACCAGTTCAAACCCATGATCGTCGCTTACCGCAACGGCAATCCCGTGCGCCTCGAAGACGTGGCCCGAGTTCGCGATAGCGTGAACTTTGAGCGGAGCGTCTTTTGGGTCAACGGAAAACTCGGCATGATTGTGGCGGTGCAGAAACAACCGGATGCCAACACCGTTGCTGTAGTTGACGAAGTCAAACGTCAGCTCCCCAACCTCCGCCAGAACATGCCCGCCGGTATCAACCTCGATGTCGAATTTGACGCATCCAGAAACATCCGTGAATCGATTGAAGACGTCAAGTTCACACTCCTCCTCACTATCGGTCTGGTAATTTTCGTAATCTTCGTCTTTCTTCGCAACGTCTCGGCTACAGTCATCCCAAGCCTCGCTGTCCCGCTCTCTCTGCTTGGCACTTTCGCCGCCATGAAGCTCCTCGACTTCACGATCGACTCGCTCTCCATGATGGCCATGACCCTCTCGGTCGGCTTCGTCGTCGACGACGCCATTGTCATGCTCGAGAACATCGTCCGTCACATGGAGATGGGCGAGCCGCGGATGCAGGCGGCTCTGCTGGCCTCGAAAGAGATCGGCTTCACCATTCTGTCCATGACCATCTCGCTGGTCGCCGTATTCATTCCCGTTCTTTTCATGGGCGGGATCGTCGGCCGTCTGCTGCACGAGTTCTCGGTGACCATCGCGCTCGCGATCCTCATCTCCGGCTTCATTTCCCTGACGTTTACCCCCATGCTCGGCAGCCGTTTTCTGAAGATGGACCATGAAACGCGGCACGGGCGCGTGTACCGGGCGCTGGAAGCCGGGTTCGACCGGATGGCCGGCGCCTACGACCGGACGCTGCGGGTGGTGCTCCGCCACCGGTTGGCGACCTTGGCGGTCGCGTTCCTGATGCTGGCCGGAACCTTCTGGCTGTTCCTGATCATGCCCAAGGGCTTTATTCCCAGCCAGGACAGCGGGTTTTTCTTCACGTTTGCGATGGCCGGCCAGGACATCTCGTTCGACTCGATGGCGCGCCATGTATACGCCGAAGCTGAAATCACGCGTCACGATCCGAACGTCGCGGGTGTCGGAGCGTTCGTGATGGGCGGCAACCAGGGCGGTTTCTTCGCCGAGTTGAAACCGCGCTCCCAGCGGGCGCTTTCCGTGGATCAGACCATTGCCGAACTCCGCCCCAAATACCTTCAGGTGCCGGGCATTCTCGCGTTTCCGCAGAATCCGCCGCCCATCACGGTCAGCGGCCAGTTCTCCACCAGCGCCTATCAGCTCACGCTGCAGGGCACGGATCTGAAGGAGTTGTACACCTGGACGCCGCGCGTCGTCCAGGCCATGACCGCTCTGCCCGGCTTCGTGGACGTGAATACGGACCTGCAGGTCGCCAGTCCTCAACTGATGGTGGACATCAATCGCGATCGCGCGCGCTCGCTCGGCGTAACGCCGCAACAGATTCAGGATGCGCTGATGAGCGCCTACGGCAACCGCCAGGTGTCGCTGATCTACCGCCCGGCCAACGAATACGAAGTCATCCTGGAAGTGGAGCCGCGCTATCAGCGCACCCCGGACGCATTGTCGAAACTCTACATCCATTCGTCGCTGGGTCCGCTGGTGCCGCTCGATTCGGTGGTGGACGTGAAACGAACCGTCGGGCCGCTCAGCATCAGCCACTTCGGCCAGCTTCCGGCGGTGACGGTGTCGTTCAATCTGAAGCCCGGCTTCGCCCTGGGCGACGCGGCCGCGCAGGCTGAGAACGCTCTGCGGGACATCCGCATGCCGCAATCCCTCACCGCCATATTCCAGGGAACGGTGAAGGAGTTCCAGGAATCGTTCCGCAACCTGACCGTGCTATTGATCGTGGCGATTCTAGTGATCTACATAGTCCTCGGCATCCTGTACGAGAGCTTCATTCATCCCATCACCATTCTGTCCGGCCTCCCCTCGGCGGTCTTCGGAGCGCTGGCGACGCTGCTGCTCTTCCACAAGGAACTCGATCTGTACGCCTTCGTGGGAATCATCATGCTGTTCGGAGTAGTGAAGAAGAACGCGATCATGATGGTGGACTTCGCCATCCAGGAGCGCCGCCGGGGCTTGAGCGCCCACGACGCCATCTATCGCGGGTGCCTGCTGCGTTTCCGTCCCATCATGATGACCACGGTGGCGGCGTTATTCGGAACGATGCCAATCGCGCTAGGCTACGGGGAAGGCGCGGACGCCAGGCAGCCGCTCGGCCTTGCGGTTGTAGGCGGCCTGGCAGTTTCGCAGCTTCTCACCCTCTACATCACCCCAGTCATCTACATCTACATGGACCGCCTGCAACGCACCGGTGAGAGAGTGCCCGCCAAGGAGAACGATGCTCCCGTTACCGCATAATGTCGACGTGGCGCACGCACTCTTGCGTGCCGCGCCGGCACTCCTGCCGACGCTTGGCGAGGAGACCGCCATGTTCACCGGACAAACGGAACATAAGCCCGCACCGCGCCCTGGTACCTTAGAAATTCCTCGCCAAACCGAGAAGCCAGCAACCGATCCTCGATACGCACCCGTATTTCCGTACCCGCCAGAAACACTAAAATCGCGCCCGCAAAAAGCAGCCCAGGCGAAATCATAAAACCCGTCCCCATCTCCACGCACAGCATCGAGGCATAAATAGGGTGGCGTAGGAAGCGGTAGGGCCCCCGCCGCACGAGTTCATGATCCGCCCCGAGCGCCGCATCCAACCGCAACTGCGACCCTAACGCCCGCGTCGCGGTCCACGACAAAACGCTCGCCGCCAGCAGAAACGCGATGCAAAGCGCGGTTCGCCAACCCCCCGGCGACGCCGACCAGAAAGCGCTCGGCCAAAGCAAGGAATACCCAACCGCCTGCACGAGCATCCCCCACCGCGCCCGCCGGTCCGTCCGCTGCGCCGTCCTGAAATTCCATCCTGTCCGAAGAAACGGCACGAACCATGACACCAGTCCGGCCCCTAGAACCACGTACGCGTACCAGGGCATCCAGGACCAGACTACCGCGCCGCAACGGTAATTTATGCCGCCAAAACCAAATTACTGCTTGCGAATGTGAAGCTTGCGTGAGAAAATGATCCGAAGAATCAGCAGTAAGTGCTGTGCCTCGTGCGGGGTCCGCATACCGGAGTGTATGATTACGGATTTCGCGGCACACAATCGGTGTGTTCCAACGGGCGCGGCGCGACGTTCAAGGAGAAATACAGCAGTGAGAGAAAAAGGTGTTGTAAAGTGGTTTAACGCCGCGAAGGGCTATGGATTTATCCAGCGATCGACCGGCGAGGATGTATTTGTTCACTTCTCCGCCATCGATATGGGCGGATACAAGACCCTGGATGAGGGATGTGAGGTGGAATTCGACGTTAAGAAGGGTCCGAAAGGGCTTCAGGCCGAAAACGTCACGCGCGCCTAGAAATTCTGAAAGGGTACCAAGGCATCACAAGGGCCGGCCCCGAGGCGGTCCTTTTTATTTTGTGTAGCGGAGGCGGCCAATGCGGGACGCAGTAACGAAAATCATCGACTACAACCGCGGCTTTGATAAGAAAAGCCTGGTCCGAAAGGTAGGCCGTCTGGCCGGCACGCCCTTCGGATTCCTTCGCGGAACCTATCACTTGTTCGCCTTCGACATCACCCGCGGAGCGTTCCGCAAAAGCTCGCTGTTGAAATCGTCCGGCCCGATCGTGGCGGATCTGCACACCGAGAATTTCGGAACTTTCCGCTCGATGACCAACGAGGTCGTGTACGACGTCAACGATTTCGACGAAACCACGACCGGGCTTTACGAATGGGATCTCTGGCGACTGGCGACGGGCATCGCGATCGCCGCCCACGACGCCGGCCTGCCCCTCGGCGAAGGCGTGAGCGCCGTCGAGACCATGGTCCGGTCCTATCTGGCGGTGCTGGCGCGGATGGAGAAGCTGAAGAAGCGTTCCGCGTTTGTGGACCTCGTACATACGACAACCATACGGCATCTTCTGAACGTCGCGGTGGACAAATCGCGCGTGGAGTTCATGAAGACCATCGCGGAGCAGCCGGTGCCTGGAAAGTTTGCGATCCGGCTGGGCGACAAGTACATTTCCATCAGCGCGGCCGACCGCGCGGAGATTCAGCGCGCCCTGCCAAAATACCTCGGTACCTGCATCGCGCCGCCCAAGGCCACCCCGTCGCGTTACACCTTTCAGGATGCGGCGTTCCGCTTTGCGGGCAGCGGAAGCCTGGGTCGGAAACGGTATGCGCTGCTGCTCGGCAAAGGCCGGTCCGAACCCGAGACCTTCGAGACGCTGCGTTTCATCGAATGGAAGGATTCGCTGGACTCGTCGCTCGATTCGCAGGAGCCTCGGGCGGGGAAGCGCCGCGCCGTCCGACTGATCCATGACACGCTCGCCTTCCAGGTGCGCCCCAAACGCTACCTCGGTTACGTGAAGGCGTTCGGCGGTCCGATGCAGGCGCGCGAACTCGGGGCCAACGACGACCGCTTCGATCACAAGCAATTCGCCACCACCGACCGCTTCCGTTCCGCCTGCGAAGTATTCGGGAGCGTCACCGCCCGGGTACATCTCCTCGCCACTCTTGGAAAGCCGGGACCACGCAAGATTCTGCGGGAAGTTGCGGGCGCGGAAGACCGCTTCGTATGCCACCTCCTGGGCTCCGCCGCCTCCTACGCCGAACAAGTCCTGGAAGATCATGCCGATTTCGTGGCCCGGCAGGGCGAGGTAGCAAAGGCCTGGGCAGTTTAAAACGACCGCGCATACTACCTCCCATTCACCGTCGCGCCCGCCAAACCGCCAGCGGCAATCCTTCCGAAAGCCGCCGCCGCCCCTGTTCCATCTCCACCACCAGCTTCCCCATCACCGTCCCGATCGGCGCACCGATTTCCGCCGGCCGCGGCATCTCCACCACCGGCAGCCCGGCTCCGGTCGCATCCGCCACCACCTCGCATCGCCGCGCTCCCACCTGCTTGACCAGCGCCCCCACCTGCCGCGCGACCTCGAAATTCCGTGTCCCCAGCGGCAGCCGTTCCAGGTGCACCACCCGCAGCCGTTCTACCCGGGGCTGTGTCCACCGCACAAAATCGAACCCGCCGTAATTCTCCATAACAGGGGTCACCAGGGCCATCGCGGTGTGATCCACTGGCTTCCCCAAATCCAATTCCCAAAAATAGTCTGTCTTCATCTGCGTCCCTCTGTGGCCCTATTTTCGGCTCTGAGCAGGAATCTGTAAGCCACCCCGGTTTTATTGGGTTTCCGTGATAGGGTTAGCCGACGTGGATAAAGGCTCGACGGCATAGAAAGTGACTCGTCGCCAATGTTCACTGGATCTTGGCGCCCTCCTGAGATCCATCTCCGCCGCCAACTGAACTCGCCAGAGTTTTCGTCCTTCCATGCATCGAGCCGTAACCCGCCACGGTCGACATACGGGCTGTCCAACCCGCCGGCTGCGGAAGAAACGCGGCGAACTGATCGAGAGGTCCTTTGCACACTGCTATGAAACCGGCGCTATGAGACGAGTCTATCTGCAAGGCCGCGAAAATATATTAAAGCGGCAGTTGATCCACGTCGGCGCGTTCAATCTGAGCCTCATTTTCCGGCAAACGCTGGGCGCCGGCGCGCCGCGGGAGCTTCACAACCGGCGCAGCCGACTTATTTTCGGCGTTTTCTGGTCCAGCAGCACCCCGGAAATGAAGTCAGCGCCATCCAGGAGCCTCTGCCGAGTTCCGAAGCGCCGAGTCGCCGCTTCCCGGCCCCATCCATTCCTGAATTGCCGTCCTCGAAATATCGAGGGTTGCGCCACTGGCTGCCAGGCACCGGGCAAGTTCTTCCGGAATCTCGAGTGTGAGGGTCGTGGTGGCACTTCGGGCACGAAAGCCCACTCCTGGATACATCATCAGCTCAAGTGAACCAAGCCCAATTCAGCACCAGAGGCCGACGAGGACGTCGGCCGCGGTCCTATTCCAGCAGATCGGGCTCCAGGCGCGTGATCCAGTCCCACAGGGGCTGAAATTGGAACCAGCCCGCCAGATGCGATCCGACCTGGCCGCGTCCCACCAGGGCGCTTTCGTGCTCGATGCGGACGGGGCGCCCGGCCGCTTCGGCCAACAACTGCGAATGGCAGCAGCGATCCATGGTGATGAACCACCACAGCGCTTCATCCACCGTTTGGCCCGTCGTGAGCAGGCCGTGGTTTCGCAGGATCACCGCTTTGGAATTGCCCAGCGCTTTCGCGATCCGGTCGCCTTCGTCGGTCGCCATGACCACGCCGGTGTAGTCGTCGAAGAGTCCGTGATCCTCGTAGAATGCGCAGGCGTCCTGGGTCAGCGGGTCGAGCCTGCGTCCCAGCGAGGACCAGCTCTTGCCGTACATGGAGTGCGCGTGCGCGGCGGCGACGACGTCCGGCCGGGCGGCGTGGACGCGGGAATGAATCGCGAACGCCGCGCGGTTCACCAGACGGCCGCCTTCCACCACTTCGCCCTTGTCGTTTACCAGAACCAGGTCGGATGCCCGGATGTGCGCGAAGTGCATCCCGAACGGATTCACCCAGAAATGTTCCGGGCGTTCCGGATCGCGCGCCGTGATGTGCCCGGCGACTCCTTCATCGAAACCGAAGCGGGCGAACAGGCGGAATCCGGCCGCCATGCGCTGCTTCCGGTGCTTACGTTCCTCTGTTTTGCTCGCGAAGACAGGCGGCGCTGGAGTCATAGGTTGTTGGGGGGGGAATCGGGACAGGCAACCTTTTCCGCAAATGCCTCCCCGATCACCATGGTACAGCGCCGGAAAAGGTGTCTGTCCCCCGGCGCGCGCCTACAATGAGACTTGCGCTTCGAAATCGTCGCGGAGTGTCCCGTTACCAAGGCCCGGGCGGGGCTGCTCCACACCGCCCACGGAGTCGTCGAGACGCCGGTCTTCATGCCGGTCGGTACGCAGGCCAGCGTCAAGGGCGTGCCGCAACACTATTTACTGGACGAGGTCGGCGCGAAGATCGTCCTGGCGAATACGTATCATCTGTTTCTCCGCCCGGGGCATGAATTGATCCGCGGAATGGGCGGGTTGCACAAGTTCATGTCCTGGCCGCGCGCGATCCTCACCGACTCGGGCGGCTTTCAGGTTTTTTCGCTCGACAGCCTTCGGAAGGTGACCGACGAGGGCGTGCTGTTCCGGTCGCACCTAAACGGCGACTCGCATTTATTCACGCCGGAATCCACGGTGGATGTTCAATTGGCGCTGGGCAGCGATATCCTGATGCTGCTCGACGAGTGCCTGGCTTACCCGGCGAGTTACGAACAGGCGCGCGCGTCGACGGAACGGACCATGGCTTGGGCGCGGTCGGGATTTGCGCATTACCGCGGGACCGCCGACACCGAGCGTCACGCGTGCTTTCCCATCGTCCAGGGCTCCATGTTTTCCGATCTGCGCGAACGGTGCGCGCGGGAATTGGTCGAATTGGATGCTCCCGGTTACGCGATCGGGGGATTGTCGGTGGGGGAGCCGCGCGCGATTAGCCTGGAGATGGTGGAGGCGGCCGAGCCGCACTTGCCGCGCCACAAGCCGCGGTATGTCATGGGCGTGGGGATGCCGGCGGAGTTACCTCAATATGTCGCGCGGGGGATCGACATGATGGATTGCGTGCTGCCGTCGCGCAACGCCCGCAACGGGTATTTGTTTACTTCGGGTGGACGGGTGGTCATCAAGCAGAACCGCTATAAGGACGATCCGCGGCCGGTGGATCCCGGGTGCTCCTGCTATACGTGCCGCAATTATTCGCGAGCTTATTTGCGGCACCTTTTTCAGGCCGGGGAGATCTTGTATTCGACGCTGGCTACCGTACATAATCTGCGGCGCTACGCGGATATCATGCGCGGGATCCGGCAGGCTATTGTTCTGGGGAGGTTCGCGGGTTTGCTCGAAGAGGCCGGCCGCGAACCGGGGGGTCGCGCCACTAATCTTTGACGAATGCGGCCTAATGTCTCTACACTGAGAGTGTTCCTGAAATCCTAATGCCGCCCTTCAATCTGATTCTGCTCCTGCAGGCCGCGCCCTCCAGCAATCCGCTGCTCACCTTCGCGCCGCTCCTGCTGATAATCGCCATCTTCTACTTCCTGGTGTTCATGCCCATGCAGAAGCAGAAGAAGAAACAGGCGGAAATGCTTCGCGAACTCCAGAACGGAGACGTGGTGGTGACCAGCGGAGGCATCGTCGGGACGATCGTGAGCGTTACGGAAGACAAGCTGATCCTGCGCGTGAGACCAAACGAGACCAAGCTCGAGTTCCTTCGCAGCGCGGTGGCATCGAAAGAATCCAAGGAAGTTAAGTGACTCGTACTTTACAGCTCAAATGGGCGTTTATCGTCGTGGTGGTCCTGGTCTGCCTGTACGGCATCATCGGCATCCCGAGGTCCACGGCCGACATCGCGAATAATTTCAGAAAGAACATCAATCTCGGGCTGGACCTCCGCGGGGGCAGCCAGTTGGTGATGCAGGTGCAAGTCCAGGACGCGTTCAAGGTGGAAGCCGACGCTACCATCGAGCGCCTGAAGGACGAATTCAAGAAAGCCGGCGTGGACTACGCCAGCATGGACCGGAACGACCCCCAGACCTTGCAGGAAGCCGACACGATCCAGATCAACGTGCACGGGGTGCCCCCGGTGAAGGGGGCGGACCTGCGGCGGGTAGCCAACGAGCACCTCGGCGCCGTCTGGAACCTCACGGCTGTCAACCCAACCGACTATCGCCTGACGATGAAGACCACCGAGGCGCTGAAGCTGCGGAAGGACACCGTCGCCCAGACGATGAACACCATCGAGAAAAAGATCAACGGCCTGGGACTCGCCGAATCCGCGGTGCAGCAGCGGGGCCGGGCGGAGACCGACTCCGAGATCCTGGTTCAGCTCCCCGGCGTGGACGATCCGGCGCGCATCAAGGAGATCCTGCGGACGGCGGCGATGTTGGAGTTGTTCAAAACGATCGACGGCCCGTTCTCGAGCCGGGAAGAGGCGCTGGTGAAGAACGGCGGTGTGCTGCCGCTGAACTCGCAGATCCTGAGGAACGTTCCGCGCGGGGGCAGCCCGGAAGGCTGGTACATTTTGGAGCGCAGCCCGATTATCACGGGGCGCGACCTGCGGGATGCCCACGCCGGGCAGGGCGACCTGGGACGCTGGGAGACCAACTTCGTGCTGACGCAGGATGCGGCGCGGCGGTTTGAGCGGTTCACGGAAGCCAACATCGGCAACCGCCTGGCGATCGTGCTGGACAAGGTGATCCTGGGAAATCCGCCGACGATTCAGAACAAGATTTCGGACAACGGGCGCATTACGGGCGCGGCGACCCACGAGGAAGCGTCGGACTTGGCGCTGAATCTGCGCGCGGGCTCGCTGCCGGCCAGCGTGGTTTATCTCGAAGAAAGATCCGTCGGGCCGGCGCTGGGCGCGGATTCCATCCGCGACGGCATTTACTCGGCGATCGCCGGAGTGCTGGCGGTGATCCTCGTCATGCTGGTTTACTACAAGCGATCCGGCGTGAACGCGACGCTGGCGCTGGTTCTGAACGCGATCATACTGGTGGCTGCGTTGTCGTATTTCAATGCGACGCTGACGCTGCCGGGCATCGCCGGAGTGATCCTGACCATCGGTATGGCGGTAGATTCGAACGTGCTGATTTTCGAGCGCATACGGGAAGAGCTGAGATCGGGCAAGGCGGTGGCGGCGGCGGTAGATACGGGCTTTGCCCGAGCGTTCCTGACCATCATCGACACTCACGTGACAACCGTGGTATCCTGCGCCTTCCTGTTCATCTTTGGGACGACGGCCGTGAAGGGCTTTGCCGTCACGCTGGTGATCGGCCTGGTTGCCAACGTCTTCACGGCGGTTTTCGTGTCGAAGGCGATCTTCGACTGGGAACTGTCGGGCCGGAAGCAGATTCAGGCGCTGAGCATCTGAGCCTGATGAAAAATGGGGACAGACAGCCTTTCCGCCAGAGCGGGAACAGGGAATTAGTAAAATTCGGCGGTGGAAAAAGGGATCCGTGCCCCATTTTTCCCAGACTGTGATAACGTTTTTAACGATAGACGGGAACTGAAGAAGATTCGCCGGTGTCCAAAAGTAGTGATGCCGGCGATGTAAGTCGCATGCAGATTTTCAAAAATACTAATTTCGATTTCCTAGGGAAGAAGTGGCCGTTCATCATTGGATCGCTGGTGCTGACCGTGGCCGGTCTCGGCAGCATGGCGATGAAAGGCGGTCCGCGGTACGGGATTGATTTCCGGGGCGGCGCGTTGATGTACGTGCTCTTCAACCAGAGCCCTCCCGTGGACCGGGTTCGCTCCGTCCTCTCGGCGAAGATCCCCGGTGAAATCTCCGTGGTGAACATCACGAGAACCAACGAAGTAATCATCGGCACCGAGATTTCGGACGAAAGGACTTTGAACGCCAACCGCCAGACGATGGTGGAGGTGCTGGAGAACACGTTCAACGCGGGACAGCAGGGCAAGCTGGACATCAACAACTCCGGATCGGCGGCGCTGGCCGAACGCCTGCGGGATCCGCTTCAGCGGGCGGGCGTCGCGTTGGATGAGCAGAAACTGCAGGACGTCGCCAAGGCCATTACCGATTTCAAGAATACGCAGCGCTCCGGCCTGGTGCGCGACGCCGGCGACCTGGCGGGCGTGTCCGGCGTCACGCCGCAGATTGCGCAGGTGCTGAAGCAGGAGTGCACGTTCGCGCCGTTCACCATTCGCCAGACCGAAGTGGTTGGCCCCAAGGTGGGGACGGAGCTTCGCAACAAGGCGATTTTGGCGACGCTGTACGCGCTCGCTGGCATGCTGGTTTACATCGCGTTCCGCTTCGAATGGATCTACGGGCTAGCGGCGGTGATCGCGGTGTTCCACGACACGATCATTACAATCGGGCTGTTCTCGCTTTTCGGCAAAGAAATCTCGCTGACCGTGATCGCCGCGATTCTGACTCTCGTCGGGTACTCGATGAATGATACGATTGTCACGTTTGACCGGATACGCGAGAATCTGAAGCTGATGCGGCGCGAGAAGTTTGAGAATTTGGTAAATATCAGTATTAATCAGACCCTGAGCCGGACGATTCTGACTTCGGGTCTGACATTCCTGACCGCAGTCGCCCTGTGGCTGTTCGGCGGACCGGTGTTAAACGGTTTTTCGTTCGCGCTGGTAATCGGAATCATCGTCGGCACGTACTCGTCGATTTTCGTCGCGAGCCCGATCCTGGTCTTCTGGCAAAGCTGGCTGGAGGGCAGGAAGAGGACGGCGCCGGCGGCGGTTTCGGCGGTAAAGGACACGGGTGGAAAGAAGGCTGTGAGGACCAGGTAAGCGGTCGGGCTTGATCCGGGCACTTTTCAGGATCCGAAGCCGTCCAAGACAAAAGGGGAAGGTAAATGTTTGAGCAAACGTTCGTCGACGGCATGGTGAAGACCAAACAGAGTTGGACCGTAACCGGCGCGTTCATTCTCGAGTTATTCGCGATCGGAATCGCCATCCTGATTCCGCTGATTTATACGGATACGCTACCGAAAACCCAGTTGACCAGCTTCCTGGTCGCTCCACCGCCGCCGCCGCCTCCTCCTCCGCCTCCGGCCGCGGCGGCTCCGGTCAAGATAGTCAAGGTTGCGCCGCGCCAGTTCGACGCGGGCCGCCTGCTGGCTCCCAAATCGATCCCGAAAGACATCGCCATGATCAAGGAAGAGGATCTGCCTCCGCCTTCGGCGTCGTCCGGAGTGGTGGGCGGCGTTCCGGGCGGTGTTCCCGGCGGCAGCATGGGCGGCGTCATCGGAAGCGTCCTCGGCTCGGTAGCGGTAGCCCCGCCCCCGCCTCCGAAGGTGGAAAAGCCGGTCACGGCGCAGCGCATCCGCGTGGGCGGCAACGTGCAGGCTGCGAACCTGATCCGCAAGCTGACGCCGGTTTATCCGCCGCTGGCCAAGCAGGCTCGCGTGCAGGGTACGGTGAAGTTCACGGCCATCATTTCGAAGGACGGCACGATCCAGCAGTTACAGCTCGTGAGCGGGCACCCGCTGCTGGTGCAGGCCGCGCAGGACGCGGTCAAACAGTGGCTGTATAAGCCGACTTTGCTGAACGGCGAGCCGGTAGAAGTGGTCACGCAGATCGACGTAAACTTCACGCTGAGCCAGTAATGGCGGCACCAGTTTTGGCAGTTGTCCGAATGCTTTAGTTTAGTTAAATCAACTCGCAGGAGAAAACGATGCTTTTACAGTTGCAAGTTTGGGCGTTCCTATTCCTTCAGGAAGCCGGCGCCCCCGCAATTAGCTTCGACCCCCGTGTTATGTGGAGCCAGATGAGCTGGCTCCCACGGTTTGTGGTCATTGTGCTGATCATCATGTCGGCGTGGTCCATCGGTGTCATGATCGACCGGCTGATCGCCTTCAACGGCGCCCGCAAGCAATCTCGCGCTTTCGCTCCGGCAGTCGCCGGCGCTCTGCGCGAGGGCAAGCTTGACGAGGCTATCAAGGTGGCCGACCGCTACAACAGGAGCCATCTGGCGAAGGTTGTCGTCGCCGGCCTGCAGGAATTCCGCGCCCACCAGATGGGAACGGATATTCCGGGCGAGGAAATCGAAGCTTCGAAGCGCGCGTTGGATCGCGCCGAAGCAATCGTACACGCCGAGTTGAAGCGCGGCGTAAGCAGCCTGGCCACCATCGGTTCGACGGCCCCGTTCGTCGGGCTGTTCGGTACGGTGCTGGGCATTATCAACGCGTTCAAGGGGATTTCGACCGAAAAGTCAACCGGCCTCGGCGCGGTGGCGGGCGGTATTTCGGAAGCCCTGGTCACCACGGCAGTCGGTCTGTTCGTCGCGATTCCCGCGGTCTGGATGTTCAACTATTTCACAGGCCGGCTGGAATCGTTTGACGTGGAGATGGGAAACTCCAGCTCCGAGTTGATCGACTACTTCCTGAAGCGCGCCCACATTCGTACGGGAGCGACGAAGTAGGTAGCGCCTTCCTCGTAGCGAGTTGATCGAAAGTCCCGCCGCGCGTCAAGTCCCACCGGAAGGTGGCGTCGCGCGGCGGGACAAAGGAAGAAGGACCCTAATGGAACTCAAGAAAACGTCGGACGTGGTGTCCGAGATCAATGTCACGCCGATGGTGGACGTAATGTTGGTGCTGCTCATCATCTTCATGGTGATCACACCCATGTTGTCGAAGGGCCAGAGCGTGGACCTGGTTCGAACCAAGAACCCCATTGCCATGCAAGCGGCCGACAAGGAAGACGCGGTGATGGTAGCGATCACCCGTGACGGTAAGGTCTTCCTGAGTCCCGGCAATAGCCAATTACCGCCGGACCAGCTCGCGCCGAAGGTCAAGGACCTGTTGGCGAACAAGCTCGACAAGACGGTCTACATTAAAAGTGACTCGCGAGCGCGGTACGAGCGCGTGATGGACGTCGTCGACAACCTTCGCGCCGCCGGCGTGGATCAACTTGGGCTGCTGACTGAGCCGGTCAAAGACAACACCAAACCGCAGGCAGGGGCAGCGGCCCGATAATCCCGGCAGATATCTTGCAGTAATAAGGAGCAACTTTATGTCAATGGCAGTGGGAGGCGGCAAAAGCGGCGCAAGAGCCGACATCAACGTAACGCCGCTAATCGATGTGCTGCTGGTGCTGTTGATCATCTTCATGGTGATCACTCCGTTAACCCCGCATGGTCTGGAAGCGCTGGCGCCTCAACCGCCGCCTCCGAACCAGCCGCCGCCGGACCCCAACCAGGACCGCACGGTGGTCATCGTAATCGATAAGGATCACAGCATGAAGCTCAACCAGGAGCCCACCACCGAAGATCGACTAGGATCGCGTCTCGAGGAAATCTTCAAGACGCGCGCCGAACGAGTGGTCTTCGTGAAGGGTGATCCGGATCTGGATTTCGCAGCCGTGGCCAAGGCGATCGACATCGCCAAGGGCGCGGGCATCGACAAAATCGGTCTCATGACGCCGAAGATCGAAGCAGGCCAGTAAATAGACATCGGCGCGATACCTAATTCACCCACCAGGACGCATATGAAGGGCACAGCAAGAATCGCAATCGCCGCGATGGCCGCGCTTATGATCCTTTTCGGAGCGGGGTGCGACAAGCTTAAGTCGCGCGACCGCCTGAATCAGGGTGTACAAGCGTTCAAGAACGCCCGCTACAGCGAGGCGATCGACAAGTTCAAAGAGGCCATCCAACTCGATCCCACAAATCCGAACGCTCGCATCTACCTGGCCACTGCCTATATGAGCCAGTGGATCCCGGGCGCCGAGTCGCCGGAAAACCAACAATTGGCCGACCAGGCGCGCAAGGAATTCCTCGTAGTCCTGCAGAAGGACCCGAAGGATAAAAGCGCACTGCCGTCCCTGGCCTTTCTCGCCTACAACGAAGCCGCTAATCTGACAGGCGACGCAAAAATCAAGAAGTTCGACGAGGCGCGCGACTGGCACCTCAAGACGATCGAAGCAGACCCGAAGAACAAGACCGCCTACTATAGCATCGGCGTGATCGCGTGGGGCAAGTGGTATCCCGCGCTGATGGCGGCGCGCTCAAAGCTCGGCATGAGACCCGAGGATCCCGGCCCGTTGAAAGACAAGAAGGTGCGCGAGGAACTGACGACGAAGTACGGCTCCATCATCCAGGAGGGCATCGATAGCCTGCAGAAGGCGATTCAGATCGACCCCGAATATGACGAAGCGATGGCCTACATCAACCTGCTGGTTCGCGAGCGGGCCGATCTGGCCAGCTCCTCGGATCAGTATAAGAAAGAACTCGAGACGGCGGAAGGTTGGGTCCAGAAGTCGCTCGACACGAAGAAGAAGAAAGCGGCCCGCCAACCCGCGGCGATGGCCGAAGAATCAAAGTAGCCGGCTTTATCGTTCCATCCAAGGCGGCGGCGCCTGAGCTGCCGCCTTTCTATCCCTCCAGCTTTTGTAAGTCTTACGTCCCCGCCTCGCATCTCAGCTTGTATGCGTTCCGACTTTCGCCGGGCTTGGCAATTTCTCGTGCGCAACCCAACCTTCACCGCCGTTTCGGTCTTGTCGCTGGCAATGGGTATATCGGCTTCCAGCGCGATCTTCAGCTTTGTCAACGGTGTGCTGCTTGCGCCGCTTCCGTTTCCCGGTTCCGACCGTCTGGTTCTCATTCAGGAGACCGTCCGTGGGCCGCGGGAGCCGGCCAGCCCTCAGCGCTATCCCGACTGGCTTCAGGCTCCGTCCCTCTCCTCCGTCACGGGATTTTACTCCGAAGATTTTTCGGTGCAAATGAGCGAATCGCCGGAGCACATTTCCGGATACCGCACGTTTGGCGATTTCTTCAAAACGTTCCATGCGCAACCGCGCTGGGCCGCGCTTTTTCCGCCGATGAAAACCGCGGGACCGGCGCACGGGTAGCCGTGATCACGGACAAACTCTGGAAAGAGCGCTTCTCCGCCGACCGCGGCGCCATCGGCCGGCATATCCGTTTGAACGGCGAGCCTTGCGAAATCGTGGGCGTCCTACCGCCGGGAGCGAAGCTCGAAGACGCCGACATCATCGCGCCGGAGCCGAATCAGAGATTGCCCCGCTCCGCACGGTTTCTTACGCAGGTTGGGCGTCTCAAACCCGGAGCCCTCATGGAAACGGCCCAGCGCGAGGCGGAGACCGTAGCGGCCCGGCTGCGAGCGGAGTATCCCGCCACCGATGCCGGGTTGGGGGTCCAGATTCTCAGCCTCCGCTCCGAGGTGGCGGCAACCTTCAGCACTCCTCTCCTGGTATTGCTCGGCGCGGTCACGCTGCTGTTGCTGATGGCCTGTATCAACGTCGCCAGCCTCTTCCTTTCCAGGATTGCGGCGCGACAACACGAACTCTCGATTTGCCGCGCTCTGGGCGCTACCAGAGCCGGTCTGGTGCGCCTGGTTCTTGTCGAGACGGCGATTGTCGCCGCCATCGGAGGCATGCTCGGCCTGCTGGCCAGCGCCTGGGCCATCGACCTGCTTCGATCCATTGCGCCGCGCCAGATGCCGCGAATTGAAGAAGTGCATATGGACTGGCATGTCGTCGCTTTCGCCGCCGCTTGCACTCTGGTTGCCGCCACGATCTCCAGCCTCGTTCCCGCGCTGCAAGTCTCGGGCAAGGACGTGAACTACGGGCTCAAGAACGGCGCGCGAGGCACGGCGGATCACCGGCGGTCGCAGTCCTTTCTCGTTGCCGGGCAGATGGGTCTTTCGATCATGCTGCTGGTGTCCAGCGGCCTGCTATTCCGAAGCCTTTGGAATCTCCAACACCGGCCGCTGGGATTTCAGCCCGCCGGCCTGGCCACCTTCCACCTTTCGCTCCCATGGCAGACTCCCGACGCTCAGGTAAACGCACTCTACGGACGCGTGCTCGATCGCGTGCGCGCCGTGCCGGGAGTCCGGGAAGCGGCGCTCGTCGACCGTTTACCGCTGGGTGGGGACACGCAGGACGGAGAGGTCGAGGTGGCAGGCAAGGACGCAAACGCGATACCGGCAGGGTCCACCATCAACAAACGGTCCGTCAGCGCCAACTATCACCGGCTGATGCGGATCCCGCTGATCAACGGCCGTTACCTCGAGGAGGCCGACGCCCGATACAAACGCGCGGTCATCAATCAGGCAGCCGCGAGAGCCTATTTTCCCGGCGAGAATCCGGTCGGGCATCGGGTCGGCGTCCGCTGGCGCAACGACTCCAACCCCAACAAGGACCTCTTCGAAATAGTGGGAGTGGTGGCCGACACGCCTTCGCGAGTCCGCGAATCGCGCTCGGAGCCAGCCTTCTACATCCCATACCAGCAGAGTTTCTGGCCTCTTGCCGCCTTCGTGCTGCGTACCGCGGGCCCACCGGCGGCGATGGCGGGAGCCGTGCGCCGGGCCGTCGCCGAGGTAGACTCCACCCACGCCCTCGATTCGGTAGCCGGGTTCGACACCTGGCTGGCCTCGCGCTCTGAAACGGAGCGTCTTCAAGCGTGGCTGGTCGAGACTTTCACGCTTGCGGCGCTCCTGCTCGCGGCCGTGGGCGTCTATGGCCTGGCCGCCAGGCGTCTGGCCGGGCAACAGAAGGAAATAGCGATCCGGATTGCACTGGGAGCACAGTCGGGCAAGATTACCCGGGAGATGCTGCTGGCGGTCCTGCGGCCGGCTTCCGCCGGGGCAGTGGCGGGGATCCTGATCGCCGCCGCTCTTGCCAGGAGTTTCCGTTCGGTGCTGTTCGGCGTGCAGGCTTTCGATGCGTGGACCTACGCGATAGCCGCGCTGGCGCTAATCCTGCTGGCGATCGCCGCCGCATGGCGGCCCGCGCGTAGAGCCGCCTCTCTCGACCCGATGCGCGTGCTGCGCGCGGAGTGAGCTTCCCGTTCCCGGGTCAGTTGCCTGCCGCCACAGCTACTGCCGCGCGGGAGGCGTGCGCGTTCCGAACTTGATCTCGATGACGGCGTTCTTGGCGAACTGAACCTCGCCGCCGCGCGCAATGACGTTCGTATAGACCGACCAGGCCAGCCCGTAAAAGCCGAACGCCGTGCCAACGTAACGGGAGCTCTGCGCTGCCGCCGCGCCCAGGAGCCCGAAGCCAGAGCCGCCGCCCAAAGTCCGCCCTCCGACGTTCGCGTCCGCTCCGCCGGTGACGGCGTGCCGTCCTGCGTCGTTATCCGCGCCCCGGTTCGCTATCATCCAGGAAATCAGCGGCGCGATGAATCGTGTCTTCGATTCCGCGGCTTTTACGCCGCCTTCTGAATCCACTTTGACGGGGACCTTGCCGCCGCTCTCGGCCGCCTCCAGCGTGGCTTCCGTTCGCACCGGCGCAGGCGGACGCGCGGCCTGTGCCGGCAAATCGATCCGCTGGAACGTGAATCGCAACTGCCCGCCGCGATGAAACCACCGCGCGCGTCTGGCTGCCACCACCACTCCGGCGAGCCGCGTTCCCTCCGGCAGAATGAGCTTTCGTCCCGGAGATAAGAGCGGCTGCGTGATCCGGGCCTCCACCGCGTCGCCCTTCTTCGCCGATGCCGAGTCCATCGCGGTGAGAAGCCGCGCGTACACCACGCTGTCCGCGGCCGGCTGCGATCCGATCAGGGCGAAGGCGTCCTTCGCAACCGGCGCGGACCCGAACCGGAGGGGATCGCCGAGCTCGGCGTCGAACCGCGTTCCGCGCCGCACCCATTGCGGGTGATAGGGCAGTTTCGACATCCCGAAATCGATCAGCTTCTCCTTCTTGTTCGGAGGCCGGACGATATCGGCGATTCCCCTGGACCGTGCGTTAATTTGCCCGTTGATCTGGTCCCGAATGGTCTGCTTGCCAATGCCGAGAACGCCTCCGTTCGCCGGCGCGCTGTCGCCTTTGCTCCGCGCCTTCTTCTTTCGCGCCGGCGGAGGCCAGTAGATTGAGTTCAGCCCGGTGGCTTCCCTGGTGCGCAGCGCGAGCTTGCCGCCGTCGGGCATGATCAGGGTTGTGAATTCGATCTCCGCCCCGTCGCAGCGGGGTGAAGTCTCCCGCCAGAATGGCGCTGGCCCGCTGCCATTTGGACACCGGCTCAGTCCGGCTGACCCGCCCAAGCACGATGACTCCGGCGGGAATCACTTCGCGATCGAATGCAAATACAGGCTCCAGGACCTTCGCCTCCACCGCGGCGCCGGTCCGCTTGGCGACCTTCTTCGTGAGGTACAGACGCAACGGCACGCCGGACGATACGGTCAAGTCGAAGTGCGTGCCGTCATCCTGTCCGGCCAGCGCGAGAAAGAGCACGAGTACGGCATGGGGCCGGTTACGGCAAATGTACACCCGGCGGTAGAATTCGGATAGGGATGTCTCAAACTGTCGACACCGTGCAGTTGAAGAAAGAGACCCTGCTGGCGTTTTCCGCCTACGTCCGCGAGGCCGAGGCCGCCATGCAGCAAGGCCCGTTTCTGTGGTCGGATGGCTGCGCCGCGCGGCTGCAACAGGTTCGGCAAGCGAAGACGTTGGCGGAACTCTGGTCCGGCCAGCGGCCCATCCAGGCGCCGGACGGGCTGATTCACGACTGGATCGGAGCCGCCTTCGCTCCCGGCACGACCGTGCGAAAGACGCTCGCGCTCATTCAGGACTACGACAACCACAAAAACATCTACAAGCCCGAAGTGATCGACTCGAAACTGATCCGCCGCGATGGCGACGACTTCCGGATTTACCTGCGCCTGATGAAGAAGAGGCTCATCACGGTGGTGCTCGACACCTGGCACGACGTGCATTATTCTTCCCCGGACCCGGAGCGCGCGGCTTGCCGCTCCTATACGACGCGCATCTGCGAGGTGGAAGACGCCGGGAAACCCGCCGAGATTTTGATCCTGCCCGACCACGGCTACGGTTTTCTGTGGCGCCTGTATTCCTACTGGCGATTCCAGGAGAGAGACAGCGGGGTCCACCTGGAATGCCGGGCGATCTCGCTGACTCGGGATGTCCCGAAGGGGCTTGGATGGATCATCGACCCGATTGTGAACAAACTCCCGAAACAGTCGCTGATAGCCACGCTCGAATCGACGCGGCGGGCCTTTGCGCCGGATGGCCTCAGGCCTTAGCTTTCTTCACCCGCTCGTAAAACGATGCCGTGAAGTCGCGCATGGAGCGGCCTTCTTTCGCGCTCTCCAGATGTTTGAGGACGCCGGCCTTGTCCGTTTCGCTGCGATCTTGTCCGAGCTTGAACTTGCCCTCCAGGGAATCGATCGGCATTTCGAATCCAACGATGCCGCCGATCATCCCGTCGACGTAGCTGTCGGGAAGCTTGGCGAAATCGTACTCCGATCCTCCGTAACGGTTCTCGAACTTCTTGATCAAACGGGCCAGTAACTCCCGCAATGCCTTTTTGTCGACGATGGGTTTCGGCGTACCAGTGGCGTGCACTACGGCGAAGTTCCAGGTGGGCACCGCTTCGGCTTTGTCGTACCAGGTGGGCGAGATATACGCGTGCGGGCCGCGAAACACGATCAACGCGGATTGCCGCCCATCGAAAGTCGCGCTCTGTGGGTTGTTGCGGGCAATGTGGCCGTAGAGCGTTCCGTTGGCGCCGGCGTTGCGGCTGAGCAACACCGGAAGGTGCGTGACGCGGAGGGAAGGCGTTGCAGTCGCGAGGTCGGCGAAGGCGTACTCGTCCATAAAATCGTGCAGCAGCGCGCGATCCTCCACCCTCTGCGGCGTGGGAATATAGAGGGATTCCTGGAAGGGCTGCTGTCCGGCGGCCCGGTTGGCCGCCCAGGCGATTCCGGCAATCAGGTCGCGACGTTTCATGGAAGGGAGGATATCACATACCATGAAAACATCATGCACCGACGGGATTTCCTTCTCACCTCAAGCGGCGCTATGCTGGCCGCGGCTGCGCCCGCCACCGCCACCGTGCTCTACGGAGATCGGTCCGTATCGCTCGACCACGCCCGGCCCCAAGGCGGCGAGCTGTGGGTGCGTCCCAAGGATTTGCCGAATATCAACGAGTTCGCATTGAAGCCGCAGGGCGCATGCCGCGCGGAC
The DNA here is from genome assembly GCA_025353165.1 of Acidobacteriota bacterium. GTDB lineage: Bacteria > Acidobacteriota > Terriglobia > Bryobacterales > Bryobacteraceae > TMP-7. The sequence goes on from JANXRE010000125.1 coordinate 20,601, forward strand.
ATCTGTATCCCGATTCCGAAGAGCCTCACGAAGGGCGGCTGGTTCGATCTCACCGGCTTCGCCCGCAAAACCGGCGAGGCGTTCATCGCCGACTCGGGAGTCTGGAGTTTCGGCGAGATCCCGGTGCTGCGCGGCGCATACCTCAACTCCCGGATCGCCCCGGAGTTCTCGGTTCCCGACCGCAAAGGCCGCTTGGTCCGCCTTTCCGATTTCCGCGGCAAGAAGGTGCTCGTGGTAACGTGGGCCTCCTGGTGAGGCTGCCGCCTCGATCTGCCAGGCTGGCAGAAACTCTACGCGGAACTGAAGGACAAAGGCTTCGAGCTGATCGCCGCCGCGCAGGATACCGGCGGCGAAGAGGCGGCCGGCAAGTGGTACGACGCGGCCAAGGCGACCTACACCACGCTGGTCGACACCCAGCACTCCGTCAGCTCCGCGTTCCAATTCATCAATGTGCCAATGGGCGTGTGGATCGACGAGAACGGCCGCATTGCGCGCCCGGCCGAGCCCGCCTGGACCGCAGACCGCACGCTCAAGGTCGGCGCCAAGAGCATTGTCGCGGAAGGCGCGCCGTATATCGCCGCCCTACGCGATTGGGTGAGCAACGGCGAGCGCAGCGCATACGTCCTCTCCGACGAAGAGTTCGCGCGGCGCGTGAAGCCGCGCTCGGCGGCGGAGATGGAAGCCGATGCAAGCTTCAAACTGGCCGTCTGGTTTCACCAGCGCGGCAAGGCGGAACTGGCCGCCAAGTACTGGCATCATGCCGAGGAACTGAATCCCGCGGACTGGAACTATCACCGCCAGGATTGGAGCTTCACTCCGCAGGAAGCGGGCGCAAAGTGGCTGGATAAATTCCAGAAGCTCGACCAACCGTACTATCCCAAGCTCGAGATGCCGAATCCCTGAGTCCGGCTCAGCCGCGGCCACCCCTGGACTTCAGGAATTCAGCCATCTTGTCCTGCTTCGCCTGCACCGCCATTGCCAGCGGCGTGACTTCACGTCCGCGCCGTGCGCGAGTAGAACGCCGGCCAGTTCGATGGATCCTTTACCGGCCGCCAGGTGCAGCGCGGTTATGCCGCCCAAACCTCTGGCGTGCACGCTCGCTCCGGATCGCAACAGGAAGTCGGCGAGCTCCGGACGCTGGTCCGCATAGGCCGTGTAGGCGATGAGCGCGATATCGTGCGCGCCGCGATCCGCCAGGTGCCTCGCCAGCGGGGCCAACCCCATGTGGATCGGGTGCCGATCAGACCCGGCGCGATCTTCAGAAAATGCGTGACGCGATCCGCGTCGAAATGCGCCACCCGCGCGAACTCGTTGGCCAGTTCCGTGGCCCGGGGAATGTCGCCTTTGTAGGCAGCGTCAAAAAAATGTCCGCGGATGGCCCGCCCGCGACGGCATATGGAGCGGATGTGCTGGACGATGTCTGTGTGGACACCAAGCCGACCGAATGTTGCCAGAAAGGCGCGCCGGTTGCTATTGCCGGTCACCGCCGCACCGCCCACGCAAGACCGTCCGGCTGCTTGCCGGCGTCGAATTTGTCAGTGAGCTGGAGAGACTTCAGGTCGATGACCACGACATAGTTGTCGGGCGTGCAAGCGACATAAGCCCGCGAACCATCCGGCTCCATCTGAATGCCCGCCGCGCCGCGCCCGACCTTGATTCGCTTCACTTCCTTGCGCGTGGCGGCGTCGAAGATCGCCAGGTCCGGACCGCCCAGCGACGAGACGAGCGCCAGCTTGCCGTCCGGCGTGAACTTCAGCCGGTTGGCTCCTCGAACGTTTGCGTCGAGCGTCGCACTAACCTTTTTCGTTTCCATGTCGACCACGGAGATGGTGCCGTCCTGCGCGTTCGCCGCCCAGATTTCCTTGTGGTCGGGAGACAAGTCAAATCCCTCGGCGCCCCGCCCCACCTGGATCACGGTCTCTTCCCAGTCGCGTGGTCCCTTCTCCACCAAAGTCATGGTGGCGGAGCTGACGTTGGAGGTGATCATCCGTTTCAGATCGTCCAGAACGTAGATCATGTGCGTTCGGTTCTGACCCGTGCCGAGCACCCAATCGATCTTCGCCGTGGATGGATCGTAGCTGCCGATCGCCTTCGCCGCTTCCGCCGTGAACCAGACTTTTCCTCCCGCGAACATGAGGCCGTGGGGTCCTCGTAACGCGCCGAGATCAATCGGCGGCAGCGCCTTCTGTGCGATCAGATCCACCACCGTGATGGTGTTGTAAGCGCCGCCGCCGTAATTCGAGATGAAGGCCAGCTTCCCATCCGTGGAAGCAACGACCTCGTGGGGATCCGGTCCGGACGGTACGCGCGCAACGGCTCTGCGCGTTGCCGGATCGACGATCGCCAGAGTCCGATCCGTTTTAGCGAGCACCAGCAAGGCCGTCTTCGGTGTCCGCTCCGCACCGAGCAGGGCCGGCGCAATCAGCAACGCCGAAATGATTCCAGTTTTCATCGTGAGTTGATCTCCTTCCGAAGCCTCCAGGCCGCGCGCAGAGCCGGACGTCGGTCGCTCCCATTCTTCCCCACCCACCGGGAACCGGGAGTAAAACGTAGGGCAATCCCTGCACGAACTCGGCCTGCAATTCCGGCGTCAGCATCCATTGCCGCAGCCCTGTTTTTGCGCGGCAAGCGCGGCGAATATCCGGCCTCTGACGCGAAAATCGGGAGACCCCATGTGTGAGCCTGGGCGCAGTGGAATGCCCTCGCTACTCCGGGCGGGCCGCGATCCAGTAACCGGGCCGCGTGCGGATCTTCAGGCCCGGGACGTTCGCCTCGACGCGGATGGCGTGGAAGCCCCCTTCTTTCAGGTTGGAGGGGGAATAGCTGAGCAGATACTGGCTGTGCAGTTCGTTTCCAAGATCCGAAATCGCGTTTTCGAGAGAACGCTGAGTGGTGAATCCGTACTCGCGCCCGCCGGTGAACTTGGTGTAGAGGTCTGCCGGATTATCGAAGAATATTCCCTTCACTCCGCGAAAGACATCGACGAAGGCGGGGATGACGTTGCCGGTGCTGATCTGCGATTGATAGGTCGGCGTGCCGATGTTGCCCGCGGGAAGCTGATGCGCTTCGGGGGGAATCGGGTCCGGGCGGGCCGGCTGTGCCCGGCTCGTCAGCGACGTCATCAGGTGCGAGATGTCGATGGTATAGATCAGAACGTTCGCGAACTGCGCTTCCAGCAGGACATCCTTGGCCCGCGCCTCGCTGCCGTTGTCGCGGGTCTCAGTGATCAACAGCATCACCCGCCGGCGGTCTGACGGCCGTTTGCGCAGCATGCGAATGCCCTCCATAGCCGCGTCGTTCAGCCTGGCCGAGCTGGCGCCTAGCGTCAGCTTCTTCATGCCGTCGCTGATCTTTTTGTAGTCCGACGTGAATCCCTCGATCGTGCGCATGCGATGATCGAACGCCAGCAGCGCCATTTCACCGGAATCGCCGAGCACCATGGTCTGCAGGACCGAGCCCATCTTCTGGATCTTGGGCAGCATCTCCTCCATCACCGAGTTCGTCTGAACGGCGATCACCATGGATATCGGCTGAAACACGACATCCTGCACAATGTTCTGGCGCTTATCGTTGTCTAAGAGGATGAAATTTTCGAGCCTGAGGCCGTTGACGAAATTCCCGCTCTTGTCGAGAACCGTGGTCGGAGCGATCACGTAGTTCACGCCCACGACAATGTCGCTCCGCCGCGGCTGGTCTTCAGGTTGCGGGTTTTGGCCCGCCTGTTGCGGCTTCACCACAGTCGGGATGGCCAGTAGCGCGGCTACGCAGACGGCGGCAGGGAGAGCGGTTCTCATAGAGCTAATAATATGACGTTCCTGAGTTTAGATGAGTTTCGCAGGCTCGGGAGCGGCGTGTTCCGTCCGGCCCTGCAACAGATCCACTATATGCACGATCAAGTCCAAAACGGAATCCAGGGACTGGACCGCTCCCTTCGGGGACCCGGGAAGGTTCAGGATGAGGGCCTCGCCTCGAGTGCCGGCTACCGCGCGGGAAAGGACAGCGCGGCGCGTGTACTGCAGCCCTTCGGCCCGCATCAACTCCGGCAGGCCCGGGATCTCCCGCTCTACGACGGCGCGAGTCGCCTCCGGAGTTACGTCGCGGGCGGCCACCCCGGTTCCCCCGGTAGTCAACACGACCTGGACCTCGCCCGAGCCGGTCAGCTCCACCAGCAGCCGCGCGATCCGGATTTGGTCGTCCGCTACAATCTCCCGGCGGACGACGTCCCATCCGAGCGCTTGGCAGCGCGCAGAGACCGCCGGGCCGGAGATGTCCTCGCGAGTCCCGGCGTCGGCCGAATCGCTCACGGTAACCACCGCGACCCGGATCACCCGCGCCTCCAGTCGCCGCTCTTTCCGCCGGTCTTCTCCAGCAGGTGAATGCTAGCAATCTCGATTCCCTTATCGAGAGCCTTCGTCATGTCGTAGATCGTAAGAGCGGCGACGGTCGCGGCCGTTAGGGCTTCCATCTCGACTCCGGTGGCTCCGGTGGTGGTGACGCTGGACGTGATGCGGATGCCACCGCGCGCCACCTCCGCATCCACCTCGACGTGCTTCAGAAGCAGAGGGTGGCACAGCGGAATCAAATCCGAAGTTCTCTTGGCGGCCATGACTCCGGCAAGGCGGGCAATCTCCAGCGGATTTCCTTTAGAATTTCCTGGCAGCGCCTTCAGAACACTGGGTTTCAGCTTTACAAACGCACAAGCGCGCGCCGTGCGAACCGTGTCTGGTTTACCGGATACATCCACCATCCGGGCCTTGCCGGTCTCGTCGTAGTGCGAGAGTTTTCTCATCGCAGCAGCACCCGGATCGGATCGCCGGCTTCCCACGTTTCGCGATCGGGCTCGGTTACCAGAAAGGCGTTGGCACGGGCGAGAGCGGCAACGTCTCCGGACCCGCTCCAGCTCACCGGCGTCACCTGCTCCCCGGCCGGCGCCAGCTTGGCAGGGAGGAAGCGGGTCAAACCGGGCTTCTGCCGGAAAGGCTCCGTCAGGCGAGCGTAAGCCATAGGCAACAGGGGCTCCTGCTGGCCTCCCAGGATCTCCGTTGCCGCTCGGCCAAAAACTTCGTAACACACCATCGTCGACACGGGATTCCCCGGCAAGCCGAAGAAGATCTTACCGCGCACCCGGCCAAAGACGACCGGCTGGCCCGGCTGAATCTTGACTCGGTCAAAGAAAAACTCGGCTTCCATCTCCGCCAGGACCTTCTCTACCAAATCGTACTTGCCCGCCGACACGCCACCCGAAAGCAACAGCATGTCGGACTCCAGGCCGCGTTCCACCAGAAACCTCGTATGCGAGTATTCGTCGCGGGCCACCTGCAGGATCACCGGCTCGGCGCCGGCCCGGCGAATCTGGACCGCCAGCGCATAGGCATTCGAGTTGCGCACTTCGAATGGACGCGGCGTCGCCGTGACGTCTACCACCTCATCCCCGGTCGGGATGACGGCGACCCGCGGCCGCCGGTATACGCGCACGCCGGCGCAGCCGATGGTCGCCAGCATCGCCATTTCGGCGAAGCCCACCCGCGTGCCCCGGCGCAGCACGACATCGCCCTCGCGCGCCTCGCAACCCCGCGGGCTGATGTTCTGGCCCGGAGCTGCGGCGGCGCGGGACCGGATGCGGTCTCCGTCGCGATCCACGTGCTCCACCATCACCACGGCATCGGCCCCGGCGGGCACCGGAGCGCCGGTCATGATTTCCACCGCCTGATCGGGGCGGACTTCGCCTTCGAACGCCGCGCCCGCGCGGACCTCGCCGATCACCGACAGTTCCGAGGGCTCGCCGGAGCGAACCGCGAAGCCGTCGCGGACGGACCGGTCCGCGGCGGGGTAATCCCGGTCGGCCTTGCAATCGACGGCCAGCGTTCGTCCCGCTGAATCGAGTAGGCTAACCATCTCGACCGCCGGTTCCCGTGCGCCGGCGCGCACGGTCGCCATCACGCAGGCGCGCGCCTCTTCGAAAGTCATGGTGGGCACGAATCCCATTCTACTAGGCACCGCCGGTAAACTAGGATTCGATGCCGAATCACTTCACGCTGGTCGAAATGGCCGCGCGGATCCGCAGCGGCAAGCTGTCCGCTGTCGAGTTGGTGGAAGCCCATCTGCGGCAGATTGAGCGGCACAATCCGCGGGTCAATGCTTTCGTTACCGTGTTCGCGGATCAAGCCCGGGCCGAGGCATTGCGTGCGGACGAACAACTGAAACGCGGCGGAGAACTCGGGCCCCTTCACGGCGTCCCCGTTACGGTGAAGGACAGCTTTGACATCGCCGGGTTTGGGACTACGTGCGGGAGCAAGTTCTTAGGCCTCCTTCCCGCCCGGCGGGATTCCGCGGCCGTCCGGCGTTTGCGCCACGCGGGAGCCATCGTCCTGGGGAAGACGAATACGCCGGAGTTCCTCGCCGCTTACGAAACGGACAACCACATCACCGGCCGGACCAACAACCCGTGGGATCTCGAGCGCACGCCGGGAGGATCGAGTGGGGGCGAGTCGGCCGCCATCGCGGCCTATATGTCGGCGGGCGGCATCGGCAGCGACGGCGGCGGCTCCATCCGCGTTCCCGCCCATTTCACCGGCATTTGTGGGCTGAAGCCGACGCCGGGCCGGGTGTCGGCGGCCGGGCATGTGCCGGAGATGAATCATCCTGGCGGGTTGATGGGTGTGGCGGGGCCGATGGCGCGCACTGCCGCCGACGTGCGTTTGTTGTTCTCGGTACTTGCGGGCTGGGATTTCGAGGACCCGTTCTCGGCGCCGGTTCCTCTGCGCCGGCCGGACCTGGCTGGCATCCGTGCCGGAGTCATGGAGCAATTCGCCCAGGTTCCCGTGCAGCCCGCGATACGGGAGGCGATTCGCAGGGCAGCCGGGGCGCTCGAATCGATTGGAATTCCTACCGAAGAGTTCCGCGCTGAAGGCATAGAACGCGCGCCGAATCTCTGGGGGTTCTTCTTCGGCGAACTGCCGGCGCGGAGGACGAAGGACTTCATCGCCGGCCGCGAAGCGGATGTGCACTGGACCGGGACCGAAGCTCTGGGAAAGGCGCTGAAGCAGCCCGAGCCCTCGGGCCTCCAGGTGCTGGAATGTTTCGCGGAGCGCGACCGTATGCGCGCCGGATTGCTGCGCCGGATGGAGCAGTGTCCCGTGCTGCTGCTGCCGGTCTGCGGCGTGCCCGCTTTCCGTCATCGCGAACGCCGGTGGCCAACGCCCGAGAAGCCCATAGGGTTGTTCGAGGCGATGATGCCCGCCACGGCTTTCAATCTTCTGGGACTGCCGGGTGTCGCGATCCCGTTTGGAATGACGGAGGACGGGCTGCCCGTGGGAATTCAGTTGGTCGGGCGTCCCTGGGAGGAAGAAGTGCTCCTGGAGGTGGCCGTGCGGCTGGAGGAGGCGCGGGGGCCTTTTCCCGGCCCGGCCGGTTACTGAAGTGGACCAGCATGTATAACTTGAACTGGTGGCTGGCGCCATTTCTGATCGCCGCTGTACTTGGGGTAGTAGTCGGAGTCCTTCGGACAGAGCGCGTCCGACGCATCTACGAAGCTCACTTTCAGGAGTCCCGCCGCGAACGGTTATTCCTCTCATCGATCAGCTTCGTCGTCACCGTAACGGTAGTCAGAGCGCTCACCTGGGCCATTCACAACGGCGTCGGGCCGTTCCATGATGTGGCCATGCACGGGCGGCACATCCATCACCTCGTGTGGGGAATCGGACTGCTGCTTGTGGTGGGCTACCTGTGGATGCTCGAGGTCGGGACCGGGTCGGATCGATCGCTTGTGTTGCTGGGAAGACTGACATCGCTTCTGTACGGCGTCGGCTCGGCCCTGACGCTCGACGAGTTTGCCTTGTGGCTGAATCTGCGCGACGTCTACTGGGAGCGGGAAGGCCGCGAGAGTCTTGAGGCTCTTGCGCTGTTCGCGGGCTTGATGGCTGTGGGAATCTTCGGGGCTGGTTTTTTTCGAGGATTGGTGCGGCACTTGGGCCGGAAGAAATAAAAACCGGGCGCCCACGGGGAGCGCCCGGTCTAAACGGCTAAGTTGTCGCCCCTTAGAAGAACAGGGAGACTTGGAAACGCATCGAACGCGGGCCCTGGAAACCGTTGGCCATGTTGTACTGCGGATCGACACGGATTGGCGGATTCGATGACGCCATAAGCGCCTTCACATCCACGCCCTGGCTGAAGATGCTCGCGACATCGGTGCTGATGGCGCCGTCGATCGTGTGCGAGTAGAGGGCATATTTGTCAGTCACGATCGAGCTGTTGAACAGGTTGAACACCGTCGCCTCCAACCGCACCCTCACCGATTCATGATTCTTGAGCGGCAGGAATTCGTGCATCACGTTCGCGTCCATCTGCGTGAAGAACGGCGTCCGGCCGAGGTCGCCGCGGCCGTTGTAGTAAACCCACCCCTGAGTGTCGATCAACTGGACCTCGGAGGTCAGCGGCGTGCCGGAGTACAGGAACAAGTTCGGCGAAAAAGTGGTGCTGCCTAACCTGGTCTTCAACGTGTAACCACCGAAGAACTTGAACGTGTTCGGGCGGTCCGTGCCCAGCAAACCTTCCGCGATATGGCCGTGAGAGTCGCCGTAAATCCACGGTTGGTCGAAGTAGCGGCTGTTATTGGGGTTGTCGCGGCCGCCTTCGTCGGAGCTGGCCAGTCCGCTAAAGTTGCCGTACAGACGGCTCCGGGTGTAGCTGGCCGAGAACTGGTAGTTCCGGGAAAAACGCTTGTCCAGGCGGATCTCGAGAGCATCGTAGTCGCGCTTGGCTTTCGGCGTGGTCGGAATTCCGGGGCCCATCCAACTCAGCCAATTCGCCGGATTGGCGACCGTACCGTAGCCGGGGTTGCCGATGTTGTAGGTCTCGCCGGCCGAGGTCACATAACCGATGTCCTCAATCACGGTGATGATTCTGCGGTCGGTGAAACGCGCCGAAGCGACCATGGTCGGACTGATAGTGTAGTCATACCCGAAGTCGATCATGCGCTGCTTCATCGGCTTCAG
>JANXRE010000135.1 GCA_025353165.1 Acidobacteriota bacterium
ACGGGCGGCGGTGCTGCGCGCATCGAGGTCGGAAACCGTCTGGCCAGCGGCGAAGGCCTCGGCAAAAGCCACGCGCTGCGATACGTCGGCGTCCAGCACGGGCAGGCCAAGGGTGGACAGCGCCTCGCGCACGTCCCGCCCGATTGCCGTATTCACGATTTTACGATTAATCCCAATTACTGATTTCAGTGTTTGTTTGTAAATCTTGGCTTCGTTGACCAGATCCACAGTTTCAGCGGTGGCCCATACGTCCGGGGGCGACGGCTGAACTGGGATGACAACCACGTCGGCGGAAAGGATTATGGATTTCGCCAGTTCGTGGATACGGGGCGGCCCGTCGATCACGATGTCGGTATAGTCGGCGTAGATCGGTCCAAGCTCCTTGTGCAGGGTCGGCTTCGCCATGGCGACGACGCTGAACCTGTTCTCCCCAGCCCTGAAGGTTGACCACTTCATCGAGCTTTGTTGCGGGTCGGCGTCGATCAGCAGTACGCGAGATCCACGCCGAGCCAGAGCGTCGGCAAGGTGAATTGAGAGGGTGGTTTTGCCCACCCCGCCTTTCTGGTTCAGGAAAGCGTAGATCATGAAAACTTTATACCATCATTTACGACTTGCCGCAAACACAGAAATACGCTTTTCTGGGGCGGGGAGGCCAAAACATGCCCAAGTGGATACCCTGCGGGGAAAAGTTCATCGTCGGCGACGTGGTCCGCTGGAAGGAAGCTGTCTGGGTCGAAAAGGGGAAGCGCAAAAAGAAACTCATCAAGGTCGGTGAGCGCCGGGTGACGGCTGAGGTGCTGGGCACGGATCGGAAGGGCTTCGTCTGCCTGTCCGTTTGCAAATGCGAAATCCTTGCGAACCTTGCGGCCCGCGTGCTGGAACCCTTCAAGAAAGGGGAAATCATCCGGCGCGTGCGCCGCACGATAGGGCGGGGAAGTGGCGAGCGTCTCGCGTGGAGCGACGAAGACGCGCGGGCACATGTGACCAACAAGTCTCTGGGCTGAAGAAGGCCCGGTCTCTGCCGGGTTGCACCCGGAGAGAATTATGCCTTCGGCGGGCTTCTTCTTGAGCTTCTCCGGCTCGGTGAAACAGGCTCCCCCTGGCTCTCCACAATATGTGCTTTACAACATATGAACTGTAAGTCATACTGAAAGAGTGAAGTGGGAAGTTGAATTCCATGGGGACTTTGATCCCGAATTCGACGCGCTGCCGGATGACGTTCAGAGTGAGTTACGCGCTCATGCCCTGTTGCTGGAGCGGTTTGGCCCGCAGCTCGGCAGGCCCCGCGCCGATACGCTCAAAGGTTCGCGCCACGCGAATATGAAGGAGTTGCGCTTTGACGCGGCTGACCGTGTCTGGCGCGTCGCCTTCGCGTTCGACCCGAAACGCAACGCGGTCCTTCTGATCGCGGGGGACAAGTCGGGCGGCAGCGAGAAGAGATTTTACCGCCAGCTCATAGCAAAGGCGGACGAGAGATTTGATGAGCACCTGTCACGAATGAAGAAGGGGAGATAACCATGCCGATCACGCTGAAGGACAAAATGAAGGACCTTAGCCCCGCCCAACGCAAGAAGGTCGAGGTCCGCGCCGCTGAGCTAATCGCCGAGGAAATGACCTTGCGCGAACTGCGGCACGCGCGCAAGCTCACGCAGGTGAAGATGGCCAAGACGCTAGGGGTCACCCAGGACAGTGTTTCGCGCCTCGAAAAGCGGAGCGATCTCTTGCTGTCCACGCTCCGAAAAACGGTCGAGGCCATGGGCGGGAATCTTTCGCTGGTCGCCGAGTTTCCCGACCGCGCGCCGGTGGTTCTGTCCGGCATTGCGGAAGACGATCCGAGGCCAAGGCCGACAAGCCGGAGACGTGTCGCCTAGAGTTGGGCCCTCAAGGAGGTTCCACGAAATGAATTCGGCAACCCCTATTCGGGCGGCGCACGCTGTCGGGCTGGGGGCAAGGGAAGGGTAGGCGAAATTTGACAAAACGCCGGATTATCGGCGGTCCGCGTGGATTGTCTCCTGGATGCGCGACCGCTCCCTCCGGAACCATATCCCAAGCTTCCAGGAACGCAGCCTTACGGCTCCGGCATGATTTCCTGGGACCCCTGGCACTAATCTAACTGATTTGGCTTCCAAAAAACCTGGAAAAAGAAGCGGGCAAACATGAAGAGTGTGATATATTCCACGGGACTAGTTTTGAAATAGGCTATCGCTGGGAGGCCAATTCGATGCGAAAGAACCATCTGTGTGCGATAGGGGTGTTGCTGGCAGCTGGCGGTAGCCTGCTCAGCCCAAATCACGATTAGCGAGTATCCGATCTCGTCCACGCCCAATAGCGAACCAGCCGGGATCACCCTGGGGCCGGACGGCAATCTGTGGTTTGCGGAAATCCTTGGTAACAAGATCGGGAAAATCACTCCCGCCGGCGTCATCACGGAGTTTCCTCTCACCACCTTCCCCGGCGGCTGCAATGGGAAACTGGGCACCAATTGCCCGTACTCCATGACCAGTGCTCCGGACGGTAATCTGTGGTTTACGGAGTACGCGGGAAACAAGATTGGGAAAATCACCCCTGCCGGTGTGATCACCGAGTATCCGATTCCCACTGCCGCCAGCGGGCCGATCGGGATAACCAGTGGGCCGGATGGCAATCTGTGGTTCACGGAATACGATCCCAGTGGGGATAAGATCGCGAAAATCACTCCCGCCGGCGTGGTCACCGAGTTTCCGCTCCCCAATCCCGCGAGCTACCCGCACGGAATCACCAAAGGTCCGGACGGCAATGTGTGGTTCACCGAAGCAGCCAATCCGACTGGGAGGATCGGACGAATCACCACCGCCGGTGTGATTACCGAATTCCCGCTAACGGCTCACTTCGACAGCCAAGCACGCGGGATCGTCACCGGGCCGGACGGCAATTCTGTGGTTTGCGGAGGACATCGCGCAGCAGATCGGGAAAATCACGACTGCCGGCGTGATCACGGAGTATCCCACCGCCTCGGGTATCGGACCGTACGGGATCACCGTCGGGCCGGACGGCAATCTGTGGTTTACGGAGTACCCCGCGCAGCAGATCGGGAAAATCACGACTGCCGGCGTGATCACGGAGTATCCCACCGCCGCGGGCGGAGCGATCACCCTTGGGCCCGACGGCAATCTGTGGTTTACGGAAGGGTTACCAAATAACATTGGCCGCGTCAATATCGCGGTTCCGATGTCCACATTTGCGATTCAGAGCCTCGTCATCTTTAAGGCCGAGTTCTTAGAACAAGGCAGGTTCAGTCTTGGTGCCGGAAGCACGGGCATCAATCCGGCGACCGATCCGGTCACGTTCACCTTCGGTACGGCATCCATCGTCATCGCTCCCGGCTCATTCCAGCGATTGGGCAGCTCAAAGAACTTCTGGCTTGCAGGCGAGATCAACGGGGTTTACATGCTGGTGGACATTCAAGCCCAGGCCCATAGCACCACCGCTTACAACTTCGGCATCACCGCGCTGGGTCTCGATTTGACGACCCAGACGGAGCCGATCCTCGCCGGACTTCAGATCGGCGACAACACGGGCTCGATGACCTTCCAGGCGCACGTTATTCCGTAGCTAGCGGATGGCTCACCGGCACTAATAATCGGAGCCCAACCGGAAGGACGTTTTGTTAGGCGTTATGCAGCGCCGGTATGGAGTTCTTCGTCCGACCTTAATTAAGAGCCGCGCAAACGTCCTGCTGGCGGCCCGTCCCGGTTTGTACAGCGGACGCCTAATGCCGGCTTCGCCGCCGACGAGTTTTTCAGGGGCAGCATCGGCAACGAACATACACGCCGGGCTTACGGTCGGATTGTCGGGCGGTTTCTGATCTGATGCGGCGATTCGCCGCCGCTTTCCGAGCGCATCGAGAACGCCGACCGCTTCATGACCAACACCGCCGCGACCGCCCAGCACGGCGGCAACAGCCCTTGCGGACGTTCGCACCTAGTTCCTGCGCGCGATGGCCAAGGCGGGCGAGGCGAGCCTGAAGATGGGCGACGGAACCGCGGAGGCCACGTTTCATCGCCTGAACCACAAGGTGCAACACGCCGAGGCGGTGAGCGAGGCGAAATCGGAGCTGATGGGCGACTCCGTGGAGGACCGGCTGAAGGCGCTCGAGAAGGACGACCAGATCGAGCGCCTGCTGGCCGAGATGAAGGCCCGCAAAGCCGGCAAGTAAAAGCAGGCCGCGGCTTGCGATACACTCGCGGAAGTGAAGCAAGCCGCGGCCCTTTTGATTCTTACGATGATCCCCTTGCTTGGTGCCGAGTTATACCCGGACCTCGTCCTCCTCGACGGCAAAGTCTGGACGGTGAATCCCGCGCAGCCCGAAGCCGAAGCTGTCGCCTGCCTCAACGGAAAGATCGCCGCCGTCGGCTCGACCGCCGAAATCCGTAAGCTGATCGGTCCGCGCACGCGCGTCGTCAATCTGCACGGAAAGAGGGTGGTGCCGGGATTCAACGACGCGCACGTCCATTTCTATTCCGGCGGATACAACCTGACCAGCGTGCAGCTTCGCGACGCGAAGTCGCAGGCGGATTTCCGCGACCGCATCCGCGACTTCGCGGCGAAACAGCCGTCCGGCCGCTGGATCACCGGAGGCGAGTGGGACCACGAGAGCTGGTCTCCCGCGCAGCTTCCGGCCCGGCAGCTTGTGGACGGCGTGACCGGCGATCATCCATTATTCGTGCAGCGGCTGGACGGCCACATGGGGCTGGCAAATTCACTCGCCTTGAGGTTAGCCGGCATCACCCGCGAAACTCCGGATCCACCGGGCGGCACTATTATCCACGACAGCAACGGCGAACCGACCGGCATCCTGAAGGACGCCGCGATGGAGCCGGTGCTCGCGAAAGTTCCGGCCGACACGCCCGAGCAGATGGCCGAGAGCGTGAAGGCGGCCATGCGGAACGCCGCCCAAAACGGCGTCACCAGCGTGCAGGACATGTCGGCGTCGCCCGACGTGTTGAGCGTGTATCAGCAACTGCTCGAACGCGGAGAGCTGACGGTCCGCATCTACGGGCACCAGCCGATCGATTCATACTCGCGGCTGGTCGCGGTCGGCATCCGGGCGGGACTCGGCAACGACAAGCTCAAGATCGGCGCGGTTAAGGGTTTTGCCGATGGCTCCCTGGGCTCGACCACGGCCTTGTTCTATGAGCCGTACCTCGATGAGCCGGGGACCGCGGGCCTCGCCAACGAAGACATGATTCCCGAAAGCAAGATGCTGGACCGGGTGACCGCCGCCGACGCCGCCGGCTTGCAGGTCGCCATTCACGCGATTGGCGACAAGGCGAACGCCGCCGTGCTCAAAATCTTCGCGGTGGCTGCGGCGCGGAACGGTCCCAAGGACCGCCGGTTCCGGATCGAGCACGCGCAACACCTCCGTCCCGAGGGGATCCGGGCCCTCGCCGACCAGCGGGTTGTCGCGTCGATGCAGCCGTACCATGCGATCGACGACGGGCGGTGGGCGGAGAAGCGCATCGGCCCGGAACGGGCGAAGCTTACGTACGCATTCCGGTCGCTGCTGGACGCAGGCGCCACGCTGGCGTTCGGCTCCGATTGGGACGTCGCCCCGATGGAACCGCTGATGGGAATCTACGCGGCCGCCACCCGGCGGACGCTGGACGGCAAACACCCCGGCGGCTGGGTTCCCGAGCAGAAGATCACCGTCGCCGAGGCGATCCGCGCCTACACCATGGGATCCGCGTACGCGAGCTTCGACGAGAACATCAAGGGATCCATCGAACCTGGCAAGCTGGCGGATCTCGCGGTCCTTTCAGACGACATCCTGCACATCGCCCCGGAGCGCCTGGACGAGGTTGGGGTGTTGATGACAATCTTCGATGGTAAGTTGATTTATGATCGCGTTCTGAAGCATTGACCTTTTTGGGGCGCCGGGGAGGTTTGCTTCAGGGGTCTTTAAATTGAGGTTAGTCTCGCTTTGGTGGGAGTTGCCTCCCCGGCTTAATTCCAATTCTAGTATATGAAATTCAGAATTGCAACAGTTTTCTTCGCCTATGGCTTCGATTTCTTCACTTCCAGCCCGGACAACTCTTCTAAGACCTTGATTGTAGAGCAGAAATCTTCTTCGCCGAAGCCGCGCGAGATGGCGGCCTGGAACATCTGCTGTGTAATGCCGGTAACAGGAAGTGGCACGCCGAGCTGTTTTCCGGTGTCCAAAGCCATGCCGACATCCTTGTGCATCCATTTTGTGGAAAAGTTTGTGGCGAAATTCCGGTCCAGGATGTAAGGCGCTTTAAAGGCGACCAGTCCGCTCTTGGCGGCACTGTTATTCAGGATGTCGAGCATCAACTCGGGGGGCACGCCGGCCTTGGTGGCCAGGACGATTCCCTCGTTGAAAGCCATCATGATGTTGGCCAGGACCAGGTTCTGCGTCAGTTTGGCGTGCAGCCCCATTCCGGGGCCGCCGCAATAGTAAAACAGCTTCCCCATCGATTCGAAATACGGCTTTGCGCTTTCGAACACGGCCTTGTCGCCGCCCACCATGAACGTCAGGGTTGCGTTCTCGGCCCCGGGCTTCGATCCGGTGCACGGGGCGTCGAGGAAGTGAACCCCCTTCGCCTGGCACGCCTGGTGGATCTCGCGGCTGACCGAAGGCGCGATGGTGCTGCAATCGGCGATGGTCGCTCCTGGCAACGCCCCTTCCAGCAGGCCGTCCGGCCCGAGCACGACGGCGCGGGACATCGCAGTGTCACCCACGCAACAAAAGATGCAGGCCGACGCCGCGGCAACCTCTCGCGGAGTTCGGTACACCGTCGCCGCGCCGCCTTCCGCGGCCAGTTCCTCCGCCTTGCTTCGCGTGTTCGACCACAGCGCGACCTCGTGACCCGATTTGGTCAGATTGCGCGCCATGGGCAGGCCCATGATGCCGAGTCCCAGAAAACCTAACTTTGCCATTTCGCCTCCAACTCTGTAGCTTACTAAGAAGGAACCCGAATGACATCAGTCCTGGTAACGAAACGGATTTGGCCCGACGCCATCGACCTTCTCCGGCGGAGCGTCGACGAGGTGGAATACGTTGAGACCGACGACGGGATCGGCGCGGAGGAGTTGCTGACCCGGTCGCGCGGCAAGCAGGCGATTGTCTCGCAGTTGACGGACAAGTTTACCGCCGCGGTCCTCGATCAGTTGGCCGGCATCCGGATCATCTCGAACGTGGCGGTCGGCTTTGACAACATCGACGTGCCCGCCGCGGTCGCGAGGGGCATTCTGGTAACCAATACCCCCGACGTACTCACGGATACGACGGCGGATTTCGCGTGGACGCTGCTGATGGCGGCCGCCCGCCGGGTGGTGGAAGGCCACGCGTACGTCCACTCGGGCCAGTGGCGGAAGTGGGCGGTCGACCTGCTGGTCGGTCAGGACATTCATCACCGGACGCTGGGCATTTTCGGGCTCGGCCGCATTGGCCAGGCGGTAGCGCGGCGCGCCCGGGGTTTCTCGATGCGAGTCCTCTACCACGACGTTCAAGAAATCGACAACGATCTGGGTGCGGAGTTCGTGGACAAGGAGACTCTGCTCCGCGAATCAGATTTTGTCAGCGTGCACGTCCCGTTATCAGACGCGACCCGCAAGCTGATCGGCGAGCCCGAGCTGCGGCTGATGAAGCCAACGGCGATTCTGGTGAACACGTCGCGCGGCCCGGTAGTGGATGAAGCGGCCGTGGCGCGCGCGCTGCGGGAGCGCTGGATCGCATACGCGGGTCTGGACGTATTCGAGCGTGAGCCGCAAGTGCATCCGGACCTGCTGGCGCTGGAAAACGTGGTGCTGGCCCCGCACATCGCCAGCGCATCGATAGAAACGCGGCGCAAGATGTCGATGATGGCGGCGGAGAATGCGATCGCGGGGCTGCAGGGCCGCCGGCCGCCGAATCTGGTTCAGGTGTAAGGTATAATTTCGGTGTAGGACGTCGTTTGGCGCTATCGTCTAACGGTTAGGACAGAGCCCTCTCAAGGCTTAAATACGGGTTCGATTCCCGTTAGCGCTACCAATTCCTCTATAACTTACGGGCAACGCGCTGCCACCAGCAAGAGCCCAGAGAAATTCATTGCACATCTCCGACCGGCGTTCCGGGCAGGTTCTGCCGCTGAAACTCATCCCACCGGCGTTCCGCTTCGTCATCTCGGCCGCGGATTGCGTGCGCGTAGACGTCGGCAGTCACCCGGACCGAGGAATGCCCCAGGCGTTCGGACACCGCCGTCATCTCCATTCCCGCGGCGAGTAGATGTGACCCATGGCTATGATGTACCGCATCCTCCAACAGGAGGGAGAATCGCATGAGCGGCGCGATCAGCCCGTCCATCCGCCGTACCAAAATCCCGAGGTCCTGGAATCGCTGTTCATGCAGGGCCGTGAGTACCGCGGCGCGCTCGGCCGGACGGAGGGCGCGAGCGGGAGCCGTCCGCTCCGCAGGCGGCGACCACGCCCACCGTGGGGGCCAGTTGGGTGACGGCGGCCATCCGGGTTTCTCCTCGGGGTCCGCCTTGGGCAGGGGCCAACCCAACAGTGCGCCCACTGTGTTTTGAATATCAATGACGATCGCGGCCTTGCGCAGTTCCTCGGTCAGGCGCTGGTTCTCCCGGCGGAGCTCGTGCATCTGCTCTTCCTGCGGATTGCGTTTGGACTTGGGGCCGCGCTGGAGTGGGGTCAAGCCCTTGAGAATGCCGGCCTGCCGCTCACGACGCCAAGTGACCAGGTGCGAGGAGTAAAGGCCTTCCCGGCGCTGCAAGGCGCCGATGGCGCCAGGGTGAGTGGCGGCCGCATCGGCCTCAGCCAGGATGCGCGATTTGTAGTCGGCGGTAAAGGTTCGGCGTTTGGCATCGGCGACAACCTCCGGGTCCGGTCGTGGGGTGGCAGGCGGCGCGGGCGCGACGGGAGCAGCCGAAGAGATTCCATTGTTCTTCACATTGATTCCTGTTCTCGCCCTGCTCAGTAAT
>JANXRE010000145.1 GCA_025353165.1 Acidobacteriota bacterium
TAACGATGGGTCCTCCGATCCGGTAGCGGCGGCGGCCTCGATTCCCTGGCCGGAGGCAACTGAATTCCGCGTCCTGACGATTGCGGAAAACGTGCACCCGCCGGTGGTCCAACTGCTCGAAGGTGCGCGCGACGTCTCCGATGTGCAGCACACGGCGGACAACATTGCGGCAAATACGGTGGCCAGCGCCGTGGCCCAACTGCACAGCCGTGGGTTCCACGCCGAGGGTGTCAGTCGGGAAGGCGACCCCAAGAGCATGATCGGCGACTATGCCAAGGAATGGGGGGCGGACCTGATCGTGGTGGGTTCGTGCGACAAATCTCGCATGGAAACGTTTTTCGTCGGCAGCGTCTCGCGGAGTGTGGTGGAGCACGCATCCTGCTCAGTGCTGGTGGCCAGGACCGGCGCGGCACAGAATTAGGCGCTCGCTCCCTCACGGCAGCGGCCCCGAATCGGAGCCGTTCTTGCTGTCATGAGCCTCGCTGCAAACGTTTCCGGAATTTGTGAAATTCCAGACGTGCCTTTGCACCGGCGAGTTTTGCTGGCCCGACCCAGACGCGGCCTGATGTCACATTGCATCGAAACGCCGTGCGGCCTATAATCAGGAACGTTTGCAACATTTATGGCCGTGACAATCAAGGATGTGGCGCGGGAATCGGGCGTGAATGTCTCGACGGTTTCGCGCGCGCTGAACGGAGAGTACGGGGTTCACGCCGACACGCGGGAACACGTGGTGGCGGTAGCTCAGCGGTTGAAGTACCGTCCGAACCGGGTGGCGCGGGGGTTGGTGACGGGGCGGTCGCACACGCTGGCGCTGGTGGTGAGCGATATCCGCAATCTCTTCTTCGCAGAGGTGGCGCGCGGCGCCGAAGATGCCGCGTACCGCGCGGGCTACGACCTGGTGCTGTGCAATAGCGATCTCGATCCGGAAAAGCAGATGCGCTACGGACAATCGCTGATGGAGAAGCGCGTGGACGGCATTCTGATGAATTCGGTGGCGGTGCTGAGCAAGAAACAGCAAGAGCAGCTTTCGGGGCTCGGCGTGCCGATCGTGCTGCTCAACCGGACCGCTCCCCGCGGCGTATTTTCCACCGTCTGCGCGGACAATGAGGCTGGCGGGGCGCTGGCGGCCGAGTACCTGCTGAAACTGGGGCACCGCAAGATCGCGCACCTCACCGGTCCGCGGCATCACGGCAACATGACGGAGCGGGCCAAGGGGTTCGTCGCCCGTCTGGCGGCGGCGCGCAGACCCGTGCGGCCGGTGCTGCTGCATGGGAAGAATAACTTTCAGGGCGGCGTGGAACTGGCGCAGAAGCTGATGGCGCAGCATCCGGATGTGACGGCGGTATTTGCGGCCAGCGATATGATGGCGTTCGGGACGATCCGGGCGCTGATGGAAGCGGGGCGGCGGATTCCGGAAGATGTGTCGGTGATGGGCTTCGATAACGTCGAACTCGCCAGCATCGTGCATCCGCCGCTGACAACCATCCACCAGCCGAAGTATGAGATCGGCCAGGCGGCGGTAGAGATTCTGCTGCGGCTTGTAGGGCGCGGTGAACATCAGGGTCCAGAGCACCGGATGTTCGCGGTGGAGTTGGTGGAGCGGCAATCTTGTATGGAGCGAAAGGCATGATGAACCGGCGGGAATCGCTCAAGTCGGCGAGGCGGGTCGATCCGGCGTGAGCGGCGCAGAGGGCAGGGAAGAGGGAGGAGCGGTTTCGCCGTTGCGGTGGCGCATGATCTCGCTGGCGTTTTTCGCCACCGTGATCAATTATCTGGACCGGCAGACGCTCTCGGTAGCGGCGCCGATCCTGCGCGAGCAGTTTCACATGACCAACCAGGACTACTCGCGGGTGGTCTCGGCCTTTCTGTTTGCCTACACGATCATGAACGGTCTCTCGGGGCCGATGATCGACCGGCTGGGGACGCGGTTGGGCTACGGGTTGTGCGTGGCGTGGTGGAGCATTGCGGCGGCGCTGCATGGGTTCGCGCGCGGCACGTTCAGCCTCGGAGTGTTCCGGTTCCTGCTGGGCATCGGCGAGGCGGGGAACTGGCCGGGAGCGGTGAAGGTGGTGGCGGAGTGGTTCCCGGAGAAGGAACGCGCGCTGGCGGCGGGGCTGTTCAACAGCGGGTCGGCGGTGGGCGCGATTCTGGCACCGCCGATTGTGGCGTACTTGATTCTGCACATCGGCTGGCAAGCGGCGTTCGCGTTTGTGGGGCTTGCCGGGCTGGTCTGGCTGGTGTTCTGGTTCACCATGTACCACACGCCGAAGGCGCCGGCGGGTGCGCCAGCGGAGACGGTGATCCCGGTAAGGGAACTGCTGCGGACGCGATTCGTGTGGGCGTTCACGTTATCGAAGATCTTCATGGATCCCGTGTGGTACTTCTACATTTTCTGGTTCCCGGAATACTTGAAGCACGCGCGCGGGTTCGACCTGGCGAAGATCGGGATCTACGGCTGGATTCCGTTCATGGTGGCGGGGTTCGGCAATATTTTGGGCGGGTGGATGTCAGGGCTGCTGTTGAAGCGCGGTTGGAGTGTGACGATGGCTCGCAAGATGTCGGTGACGTTCTTCGCGGTGCTGATGACGTCGGCGATTCCGGCGGTGCTGGCGCGGGAGGCGTGGATGTCGATCGCGCTGGTTTCCATCGCTATGCTGGGCTATACGGGCTGCCTGGCGAACATGCTGAGCTTCCCGGCGGACGTGTTTCCGAAGTCCGCGGTGGGGTCGGTCTATGGCCTGGCGAGCATGGGGTCGGGATTCGGCGGCATGCTGTTCACGTTGATCACCGGGTGGGTGGTGGAGCACTACTCGTACACCCCGGTGTTCTTCGGGTTTGGAATTCTGCCGCTGATCTGCGCGACGATTTTGTGGACGCTGCTGGGCCCGCTCACGCCGGGGCGGCACGCGGAGGTGGGGAAGGCGTAGGGGGAAGCGGGGGGCGCCCGCGGACCAAGGGGTCCGCCCCACCAGCGACCAGTAGCACCCCGCGCGACGGGTATCCCTGCAAATCTGGAACGGCATGCCAGAATTGCTAGGATGAAACCGCCACTTTCACTTCGTAATTCCCACCTGCGTCAACATCCAGGCGTATTCGAAGGCCTGGTCCTTCAGGTGGTCGTAGCGGCCGGAGGCGCCGCCGTGGCCCGCAGGGTCCATCTTGATCTTCAACAGCAGCGGGTTGCTGTCCGTCTTAACGGTGCGCAGGCGGGCGACATATTTGGCGGGCTCCCAGTACATCACCTGGCTATCGTTGAAACTGGTGGTGACCAGCATCGCCGGGTACGCGCGCTTCTCCAGATTGTCGTAGGGGCTGTAGGTCTTCATGTAGTCGTACGCGGGCTTTTCATTGGGGTTGCCCCACTCCAGGTATTCGCCCACGGTCAGCGGGAGCGTGGCGTCCATCATGGTGTTCATGACATCGACGAACGGGACGGCGGAGTGTACGGCGCGGAAAAGATCGGGACGCAGGTTGACCACCGCGCCCATGAGGAGGCCGCCCGCGCTGCCGCCTTCGATCACCAGACGGCTGCTCGACGTCCACTTGTCCTTGATGAGGAATTCGGCGCAGTCGATGAAATCGAAGAAGGTATTCTTCTTCTTCATGAGCATGCCGTCTTCGCGCCACTTTTCGCCCATTTCATCGCCGCCGCGGATGTGGGCGATGGCGTAGGACATGCCGCGGTCGAGCAGGCTGAGCCGCTGGCTGGAGAACGCGGGCGGAGTGCCGATGCCGTAGGAGCCGTAGCCATAGAGGAAGAGGGGCGCCTTGCCGTCGCGCGCGATGCCCTTCTTGTAGACGATGGAGATGGGCACCTTGACGCCATCGCGCGCGGTGGCCCACAGGCGCTCGCTGGCGTATTGCTTCGGGTCGTACCCGCCGGGCACTTCCTGCTGTTTCAGGAGCGTGGATTTTCCGCTGCGCGTATCGTAATCGAAGATGCTGGAGGGCGTGATCAGGCTCTGGTAGTTGTAGCGGTAGGCGGTGGATTCGTACTCGGGCGTGCCGCCGGGAAAGACGGAGTAGACGGACTCGGGGAAGGCGATGGTTGTCCAGGTCCCGGTCCGGAAATTGTGGACGCGCAGGTGGGCGAGGGCCTGCGATTTTTCGACGGAGACCGCGAAATCCTTGAAGAGATCGATGTTGTCGATGCGGACATCGTCGCGGTGTGCCAGGAACACCTTCCAGTTCTTGCGGGCGATGTCTGATTCCGGCGCGGTCATTATGCCGAAATTGATGCCGCCCTGGTTGGTGCGGATATAAAACGCGCCTTCGCGGTGGTCGATGTAATACCGGTGCTTCTTCTCGCGCGGCAGGAAGATCGCGAAATTGTCCTGGGGGTGGGCGGCGGACAGATAGCGGACTTCGGTGGTGTCCTTGGCTTCAATTTCGAGAACCAGATACTTGCGGTCGCGCGTCTTGCCGACGCCGATATCGTAGAGTTCGTCCTTCTCGTCGTGGAGCAGATCGAATGTGGGCGAGCCGAGGATGTGACGGAACAGTTTGTCGCTGCGTTTGGTGACGTCGTCTTCGGTGGTCAGGAAAAGCGTCTTGTTGTCGGCGGCCCAGGCCATGGAGGTGACGCGGGCGGTGGTGTCGGCAAGGGTCTGCCCGTTGCGCAGATCTTTCACCTGCAAGGCGAACTGACGGAAGCCGGTGTAATCGATGGTGTAGGCGAGCAGATTGTGGTCGTCAGAGACCACGAAGCCGCCGAGGCCGACAAATTTCCGGTCCTTGCCGAGGGCGTTGAGGTCGAGCAGAATTTCTTCGGGGGCGTCCATCGCGCCCTTGCGGCGGCATTGGATGGGGTATTGCTTGCCTTCTTCGGTCCGCGAGTAGTAGAAATACTCGCCGCGGCGGGTGGGTACGGAGAGATCGGTCTGCTTGATATGCCCGAGCATCTCCTGATAGATGGCGTCGCTGAAGGGCTTCAAATTGCCGGTCATGGCCTCGGTATAGGCGTTTTCCGCCCCGAGGTGCTGCACAACCTGCGAATTCGACTTCTCGCGCAACCAGAAGTAGGAATCGATCACGGTCGCCCCATGTCGCGTTTCGCGATGTTCGATGCGGGGCGCGGTGGGTGGAACTGGAGTTTGGGAATGCATGGAAGTAGTCGAAAGGAGTCCAAGTATAAGGAATTGCCGAAGCCAAGACATAGACTAAGGCTACAGCGCGGGGCAGCCTGGGGGCAAGTGCCGGGAGCGA
Organism: Acidobacteriota bacterium; assembly: GCA_025353165.1. GTDB lineage: Bacteria > Acidobacteriota > Terriglobia > Bryobacterales > Bryobacteraceae > TMP-7. Next base: position 5,209 of record JANXRE010000145.1, read on the forward strand.
AGGGAAGACGTTCGGGTTTCGCTCAGATTGAAAGGCTGAAAGCCTGCCCCACCTCCGCTGCCGTGACAATCGGAAATCAGCGCAGGCGCCCGATGTTTTTCAGGGGCCAGTAGACGAAGACGGCTTTGCCGTAGATCGCGTCGCGCTTGACGAAACCCCAGGTGCGGCTGTCGCTGGAGGAGCTGCGATGATCGCCCAGGACGAAGTACTGGTCTGGGGGGACGCGGTGTTCTTCCCAGGAAACGCGGTCGTGGTAGTCCTCCGGGACGTAGTTTTCGGTCAGCGCGTGACCGTTGAGGAAAACCTGGCCGGCGTCGATATACACGTTGTCGCCGGGTATGCCGATGACGCGCTTGATGTAGGATTTCTGGGGGTCCAGCGGGAACCAGAAGACCACCATGTCGCCGCGCTCAATGCTCCCGAGGCCGAGGTGGTAGGTGAATTTGTTGATGAAGATGCGCTCCTGGTCGGTCAGGGTGGGCATCATGCTGGTACCTTCCACCTTCACGGGCTGGTAGATGAAGACGATTAGAATGACGGCGATCAGCACCGAAAAGGCGAGGTCGCGTACCCAGGACAGCGCATTCCAGATGCTGGTGCTGGTGCCAGCGGGTAAAACCGGCGGCGCCTCAGCGGGGCCAAATGTGGGCGTGGGGTTCTCTGGCATCCTATGCTACGTGGCTATAGACGCTTTCATCGGGGGTTCGGTTGCACGGCCCCGCCTACTTTAAGAGGGAACTGAGCGCGGAGATGGGGACGGCGCCTTCTTTTAGGGCGCGGTCGTTAAAGCCGGCCAGGCTGAAAGCGCTGCCTATGGCCTGCTTATATTCGTCGCGGGCCTTGATCCAGGCGCGCCAGCCGACATAGTACATCGGCAACTGGGCGGAGGTGAGCTTGGCGCGCTGCAACTTGGCGGTGGCTTCCTCGAGCTCCTGGAAAGTCTGCTTCTGCATCAGGTCCAGCGCCTCTTGGTCGGTCATGCCGAGCATCTGAAGGCGGACATCGAGGATGGTGTTGGCCAGGACTCGCAGTTCCTCCTTGGCGAAGGTGAGCGCTAATTCCGGCGAACGGTTGAGGAAGCCTTCGTCCAGCATCATCTGGGTGGAATACTGGCCCCACCCTTCAATGTAAGCACCATTGCCGAAGATGGAACGGAGAAGGCGGCGTGCCTTGGGCTGGACGTCGTTGGCGATCTCCATTTGCACGTAGTGGCCAGGCATCGCCTCATGGATAGTGAGCAGCTTGAGCTTGTGGAAGTTGTACTCACGCAGTTTGGATTCCACGCGTTCCTTGGGCCAGGAGGGTGGGATGGGGGTGACCCAGTAGAAAGCGCCGAGTTGCGGTTCCAGCGCGGGCGCGGCATTGAAGCCGCCCACCGGGTAGCTGCCGCGCATGAACTCGGGCGTGGGAATGACTTGCAGATTGGCCCGGGGAGGCAGCGTGAGGAGGTGCTTTTCCTGCACGAAGGTGCGGGCTTCGTCCAGAGCCTTGCGGGCATCGTCCATGAAGCTTTCACGGGTGGCGTGGCGGTTGGCAATTTTGCCCAGTGCTTCGCCGATGACGGTGTTTTCGCGGTCGGCGCCACTGAGATCGGTGTGGTCCTTGTGGGCGGCGAAGGCTTCGCGGTGCAACGGGAGGGCGAGTTCCAGCATGCGGGCGCGGACGGTGAGCAGGTCGCGTTCGGCCTGTTGCAGGGTGTTGTCGGCTTCGACGCCGCTCTCTAGCGAGTAGCGGAACTTGCGGGGGTAGAGGCTGCCACCGAGGCGCCAGTCGTAGTTATTGCGGGTGCTCAGACTGTTCCTGAGGAACTTGTCGAACTTGGCCATGGCTTCCAGGGCGGGGCGGGCGGCGCGGGCGTATGTCTGGGCTTGGTCGGGGGGCAGGCCGGCGCGGATTTCCTTGTCGACCAGATTGATGTTGCCCTGGTTCTCCTCAATGGCCACCTGGGTCCAGACGTCGGGTGCGGAGACCAGATTGGTGGAGGCCTGATCGAGGTAGAGCGGCACCTTTTGCAGGCGCGCGATGATGTGGCGGATGCGGTCCGGTTTCGGCGCGTATCCGAGCACGTAGGGGGCGAACAGAGCGTTGCCCAGCGTTTCCACGTACAACTGCGGGCTGTGAAGGTGGCTATTGATTTCGGTGAAGTTGAGCAGGTAGAGCGCAATCTGGTCCTGCAGGATGGTGAGGTCGGCGCGCTCTTCCGGGGTCAACTCGCCGGTTTTGAGATCTGCCAGGCGGTCGCGGATCTTCTCGCTGAAAGTGCGCTGTTTGGCGAGGCTTTCCGCGCTAAAGTCATCCAACATTTCATCGAGCTTCTGCTTCTGGTGCTGGTGCAGACCGGCCGCGGTGGCCGCGGATGGGGAAAAGGCGAGGGAACCGTAAACGTACTCCTCTGCAAGCGCAGCCAACTTCTGAGCGGGGGTTTTGCCGCAACCAACGGCGAAGAGAACACACGAGAGCAAGCCAGCGATTTTCGCCATTGCTTGTAATTGTACAACCCTGCGGGGCGGAATCAACGTCAGCCCACGGTGACGTGGGTTGGGATTGGACCGGGAGTGGTTGGGGTGGAAACCGGCTGGGCGCGGTGGTCGCGCTGCATCTGGTGGAGTTCGCGCATGAGTTGGGCGCGCTGGGCGAGCGCGTGGCGCACCACCAGGCGCTCACCTATGAAGCATGCCCAAAGGAGGGCGACTGAAAGCGCAATCGCCACTAAACCCTGTCCCGTGATTTTTGCAATTGGCATTCAACCGTCCTCCGGCAGATTGAAGAGCAATCCGCTTACCACTGTCCGCGGTGTTTGTTTTCAAACGGATTTCGGTAGGTGAGTCTGAAGACGTGCGACAGCACGGCACAGGTGACACTATGGCGCCACCCGAGGGCGGCAATTAGTGACACCCCAGACAGCGGAATTCTCGGCCGTGACACACCACACAACTGGCCTTATCCAGGCTCAATTTACCGGAAGTATGGCCGCTAAGGAAACTGGGCACATGGCTGGCGGGTTTGAGCTGGGCGTCCTTGGCGTGGCACTTTTCGCAACTGAAGGGATTGTCTATCCCGGTGTGACAAACCAGACAGTCGGCCATCTGGGGCATTGCGGCGGCGGTAACCTGGTCGGATTCCGGCAACCCGCGATGGCAGGCCTGGCAGGCGTTCTGCGTGTTTAAGTGGCGGCGGATATCGCCTGGGGGCTGGAGGTAGTTCTTCTTGTCGATGGCAGCGGCAAGAAGCGGCGCCAGGTTGCCCATCTTGAGGTGCAAGGCGTGGCTGAAGAAGGCGACGCGGGTCGCGGGCCGAGCCGGGATTTGGGCATCCTCATGGCACGCGAGGCAGGCGGTTTTCGCGGGCAGCAGATTGTCGGATGCCTTGGTGCTGCCGGCGGCCGCGGTGTGGCAGGTAGTGCACTGGAGTTCGAGGCGGAGGTGGAGCTTATGCGAGAAGGGGGCGGCTTGCGCGGCTCCCCACGCGATCAGAATTACGGCCAGCCGTTTCACCCCTTGTAGCTCAAATGCCAGATACGGTTATTGCCGTCTTCGCTGATCAGCAGGCTGCCATCCGCCAGTTGCAGGATGCCGACGGGGCGGCCCCAAACTTCCCGCTGGTCCGGCCCTGCCATCCAGCCGGTGAGCACTTCGCGCATGGCGCCGGATGGCTTCCCATCCTTGAACGGGATGAAGGCAATGGACTGGCCCACGCGCATGGCGCGGTTCCAGGATCCGTGAAAGGCGAGGAAGGCGCCACCCTGGTATTCCTTGGGAAACTGCTTACCGGTGTAGAATATGAAATCCAGCACCGCGACGTGAGAGCCCAGCAGGACGTCGCCCTGAACGGTCTTGGCCACCAGGTCCGGGCGCATACCTTTGTTGCGGGGGTCTTCGTTGGGGCCGGCATAAGCGAACGGCCAACCGTAAAAGGCGCCCTTCCGGATGTGCGTAAAGTAATCGGGGACCAGGTCTTCGCCGAGCTCATCGCGCTCCTGCACAGCCGCCCAGAGGGTATCGGTGCCGGGGTAGTAGCGCAAGCCGATGGAGTTGCGCGTGCCTTCGGCAAAGATTTCGTGGCCGGTGCCGTCGGGGTTATAGCAGTTGATGGCGGCGCGTCGCGGATCTTCGCCCGGGGAGACGTTGGACCCCGAACCTACGCCGACGCAGAGGCGCTTGCCGTCGCGCGAGAAGACCAGGCTGCGCGTCCAGTGTCCGCCGCCGAAGCCCTTGAGCGAAACAATCTCCTGGCCAGGACCGGCGGTCATCGCCTTGGCGTCGTACTTGTAACGCTTGATGGATTCGGGCTCGCCGACGTAGAGGAAGCCATCTTGCAGAGCCAAGCCGTAAGGTCGGTCTAGCCCTTCGATAATGGCCTTGCGTTCCTTGCCTTGGAGGACATAGACAGTACCAGCGGTGCCGCGAGCCGCATCGGAGAGTAGAATTTCATTGCTTGGGCCGAGCAGCATGAAGCGCGGAACCTTGAAGCCCTCCTGGTAGATCTCCACCTGGAAGCCGGCCGGAACGCTGAGTTTGGCGCCTTCGGGTTGAGGGATCACGCGCGGCCGGTTATTGGCTGAGGGCGTGGCAAAAGGCGCGGGCAGAGCTTTCTGTTGCGCATAAAAAACGGCGCTGGCTGCTAGAAACAGAGCGCTACCCAGTACAATTCCTCTGAGGTTCATGCCCATAGGATGCCACGGTTATGGAGAGGGTTCGCGGAAAGAAAGAAAGCCGGGGCGGCTCAGAGCCCCGGCTTAGGAGTGGAGATGGAAACGAATGACAGGAGTTACCGTGCTGCCATGAGCGCGCGCAGGCGGCGGGCACGTTCCGGGGCGCGGAGCTGGCGGAGCGCTTTGGCTTCAATTTGGCGAATGCGTTCGCGGGTGACGTCGAATTCCTGGCCGATCTCTTCGAGCGTATGCTCGCGCTCACAGCCGATGCCGAAGCGCATCCGGATGACCTTCTCCTCCTTGGGGGAGAGGGTTTTGAGGATGCCGGCGGTTTCATCGCGAACGTTGGATTCAATCACGGCATCGACGGGGGAGCCCACCCAGCGGTCTTCGATCAGATCGCCGAGGGCGGATTCGCCGTCGCGGCCAACCGGGGTTTCGAGCGACACCGGATCGCGGGAAATGGTTTTAAGCTTCTGGACCTTCTCCACCGGGATGTCCATGCGCCGGCTGATTTCTTCGTTGGTAGGCGCGCGGCCCAGTTCCTTCTCCAATTCGCGCGTGGCGCGCAGGAACTTGTTCATGCTCTCGTTCATGTGAACCGGAATGCGGATGGTCCGCGACTGGTCCGCGATGGCGCGCGTAATGGCTTGCCGGATCCACCAGGTGGCGTAGGTCGAAAACTTGTAGCCGCGCCGGTACTCGAACTTGTCGGCGGCGCGCATCAGGCCAATGTTGCCCTCCTGGATCAGGTCCAGAAGGTGCAGCCCGCGATTGACGTATTTCTTCGCGACCGAAACCACCAGCCGGAGGTTGGCCTCGACCAGGTCCTTCTTGGCGCGCTCCGCCTCGATTTCGCCGTGGCGAATCACTGAGACGCTGTGCTTGATGTCCGCTACCGTGGCGCCCGCCAGCACTTCCCGCTTCTTGATTTCGCGCTTCAGCTCTCGGATCCGCGGGACGTTCGCTTCCAATTTCCGGTCTTCTATCCGGGCTAGTTCGACCTGGATGTGACCGAGCTCCTCGACGGCGCGCTCGATCTCCCGCATGAACCGCTTCCACTCGGGGAGCAGCCACGGAATGCATCGGATGGACTTGGACGTTTCCACTTGGCAGCGGGCCAGTTTACCGGCCCACTTCCGGCGGAGTTTCTTGTTGGCGGTGATCCCCTCAACCTTCTCGGCTATCTGCTGTTGCTTCTTGAAAAAGCCCGCGACGTCGGCGAACTTCAGGCGAATATCTTCGCGCTTCTTCTTCTCGGCCGCCGTGCCCTCTTCCACATCTCCGAGGTCGGTGTAATTATCGGGGTCCTCGACGCCGTGCTTAATCTGATCGGCGATATCCACCACCAGTTGCTGGATCATCGCCGAACGGCTGATCGCCTTTTGCATGCGGAGCTTGCCCCGCTCCATCTTGCGGGCGAGATCCACCTCGCCTTCCCGGGTCAACAGAGGAACGGCACCCATCTCGCGCAGGTACACGCGAACGGGGTCGTCGGTATAGATCGATTCTTCCGGCGGGTGAGGGCCGGGAAACTCGTCGTCGTGCACTTCCTCGGGATGAAAAAAATTGGCTTCCTCGTCAAAAGGCAGCCCTAGAGGTTCACGACTTTCGGCTGAAAACTGGTCTTCGAATTGGTCCACGCGTTAATTCACCTCCCCCTTGCTTTTGTGTTGTTTTTTTCGTGTTTTGTTGGGGTTAAAATACACGGTCGATTGCAGCGCGCCTTGTTTGATGTCGCAAAGACACCTCTCCAGACACAGAATCGCTCTCGATTATAACATTGAAGCGACTGCGAAAGTTAAGTCCCTATGTGTACAGATGTGCCTATGCCCGTTTGGTTACAGGAAACGGCTCCTACGAGCGCTTCAGCCCCTTGAGCGCGTCCACAAACGCGTCGACATCCTGAAAATCCCGGTACACCGACGCAAACCGGACATAGGCAATCTTGTCGAGTCCTTTCAGGCGGGTCATCAACATTTCTCCTACTTCTGTAGTAGAAATTTCCCGGTCCGCCGTTTCCGACAGGCTGGTCTCTACCTCATCCACGATGGCCGCCAGGCGGGCCATGGGGATGGGCCGCTTCTCACAGGCGCGCAGCAAACCGCCGAGAACTTTCTGGCGATCGAACTTCTCCCGCCTGCCGTCCTTTTTTATGACCATGTAGGGGATTTCGTCGCTTCTTTCGTAGGTGGTGAAACGGCGTTCACAGGCCAGGCACTGGCGCCGCCGGCGGATCAGGTCGCCTTCCTTACTCTCCCGGGAGTCGACCACCTTATCTTCGCGATGTCCGCAAAAAGGACAGGTCATGGCTGGGCAACCTCTTCGCCAGCGCCGTTTTCTTCCGTCAGGCGGGTCAACTTGCGGAGGTTCAACCCCTCCCGAAAGGCCAGGAATAGCCCGACGGGAACCACGACCAGGAAGCTGACCGTCCAGATGACCAGCGCAATGCCGGTGGCCACCTCCAGCGACATCCGAAAGAACTCGGTAAACACTAGAATGGAGGCGACCTGCATTCCACCCCCAACGCCAGGTATCTGGATCGCGGATCCCAGCGACACTACTCCGAGAAATATTACTACATCTGTAAGCGAGAAGTGCTCGGTGGCCGGAAAAGCCCGGAACATGCAGAGAAAGCAGCCGGCGATGAGGGCCCATTCCAGCACCGAATAGAGCAGCAGCCGCACTACGAACCCGGCTGATCTGGTCGATCCCATGCCTTCGATGAATGCCCCCAGCAGCTTTTCCGCCCGCTTCTGGTTTGCTTCCGGCAGGAACCGCAGAACCTCCGTGATGCGCCGGTGCATCGACTCCGACATATATCGGAAGAGCAGAATGAAGAGGATACACCCCGCGCCAGCCAGCAGGATGACCGTTCCGCCAGCCTCCATGATCCACCGCATCCTGGGTCCCACCGCCAGGCCCGAACGCGAGATCTGGGCCAGCGCCATCCCGAAGATCAGCAGTACCATCAGCAGGTCCAGGATTCGTTCCAGCAGCCACGCCCCCAGTTGGGACGGGAATGGCACATTCTCGCGGGCCGCGATCAGATACGGACGCACCAGCTCCCCCGCCCGGCCAAAGAACACAATCGCGGTAAAGCCGATGCAGGTGGCCTCCAGGATTCTCCAGAACGACGGATCCTCCTTGAGGGGGCGCATCATGACGGTCCAACGCAGCGCTCGCCCAGCATACGTAAGCAGGATTACTGGAATAGACAGGGCCAGCCAGCCCCACCGCACATCCACGAACGTCGCCGCGAATTCGTGCCAGGCGAATCCGCCGGTGCGCCAGCGGTACACGACGAAAGCCAATAGGGCCGTGGCGGCCGCGATGGCCAGGAGCAGCTTGCCTCTGAGATGAATTGGTTGTTTCACTAGTCTGCTAGCAGGGTTCCGACATAGAATAGAGGATCTAGCGTGTCCTTTGGGCGAACTTCTCATGATAATCCTTCGTTGTAATAACTGGAAGGTGATATGGGAACGGCAGCCACAGCCGGACAGGTTATCGCGGCGGCGGCGAGTTGGAGCTTGCCGCGCACCGCGCCGCAAGGCTGGCCACGAGACTTCCGTTTGGACGCTGACACACAGCTTATAGAAAGATGCCTGCGCGGAGACGACGCCGCGTGGGAGGACCTGATCAAGGTCCATACGCGAAAAGTGTTCGCGATCTGCTACCGCTTCACCGGCCGCGACCAGGAAGCGCAGGATCTGACGCAGGAAGTATTCCTCCGGATCTTCCGCACCTTGAAGTCCTTCCGCGCGGGCGAGGGATCCTTCAACGTGTGGTTAACGCGGCTGACGCGCAATCTGCTGATCGACCATTACCGCCGCAGCCGGTTGGAGCGCGCCTCGGAATCGCTGGAAGATCAGCTTCCGATGCTGGAGGAGAAGACGGCGATGTCGGCCCGGACGGACGGCATGCTGGCCGGGCGCGAGGCGAGCGAGATGTTGCAGGCCGCATTGCAGAAGTTATCGCCGGAACTGAGGGAGACGGTAATTCTGCGCGATCTGGAGGAGCTGGAGTATCGCGAAATCGCGAAGGTACTGAACGTGCCTGAAGGCACGGTCAAGAGCCGGTTGAACCGCGGGCGGGCGGAGCTGGCCCGCGTGCTGCGCAGGCAGAACGCGATGGCATGAGGTTTTTATGAACTGCGCGGATCTCGAAATTCTACTGTGCGACTACGTGGACGGCACGCTCCGCGGCGAACAGAAAATCGCCGTGGAGAGCCATCTCGCGGAGTGTGCGGCCTGCGCGGAGTTCGCCCGGGATGCCGCCGGAGCGGTAGCTTTCATGGAGCGGGCGGCGGTGGTGGAGCCGCCGGCGGAATTGTTGACGCGCATCCTCTTCGAGCTTCCGTCGGCCCGGCATACGCAATCGCGCAGCGCGTGGACGCGGTTCAAGGCGAGATGGATCGATCCCGTCCTGCAGCCCCGCTTCGCCATGGGCATGGCCATGACGGTGCTGTCGTTCGCGATGCTGGGCCGGTTGGCGGGGATCGAGATTCGGCAGTTGAAGCCGTCGGACCTGGATCCGGTGAAGGTTTGGATCACGGTAGAGGATCGGGCCGTGCGCAGTTGGGGGCGCGCGGTCAAGTACTACGAGAGCATGCGCCTGGTGTACGACGTCCAGACGCGGATGAGCGAATGGAACGAGCAGGCGGAAGCGCAGAGGAAAGCGGATTCCGAACGCAAGACCAAGCAGGAGCCAAGGAGATAAGACATGAATTGCGCAAATCATCAGGAAACGGTGGCCGTGGCATACTGCCGCGCATGCGGGAAGGCTCTCTGCCCGGCATGCGAGCGAACCGACCGGGGCACGGTGTTCTGCGCGGAGCACGCTCCGCGGACGGCCGAAACTCCCGCAGCCGCGGGGACTGCGCCTCCTCCGGGCCCGTGGCCCTACATCGCGCCGCCTCCGCCGCCCTTCGCGGCGAACGCCGGCGTGTCGCCGGGGCTGGCCTTCATCCTGGGACTGATTCCCGGCGTAGGCGCCATCTACAACAGCCAATACGCCAAGGGGCTAGTGCACGTGCTGGTGTTCACGATGCTCATCGCGGTGGCGAGCAACGCATCCGGGGCAGACGGCGGGATCTTCGTGCCGATCTTCATGGCGTGGGAAGCGTACATGGCGTTTGAGGCCTACCACACGGCTAGAAAACGGCTGATGGGCGAGGTGGTGGACGAGTTCTCCAGCATCCTCCCGCTGCACGGCAAGGGCTTTCCGGTTGCGCCGGTGGTTCTGATCGCGCTCGGCGTGGTGTTCCTATTGAACAATCTCGACCTGATCCGTTTCCGCGACGTCGCGCGCTACTGGCCGATATTTCTGATCGCCCTCGGCGTGTACATGCTGTACGCCCGCATCACCGGCGGGAAGGACGTTCCGATCGGACGGGAGGCCACCAATGAACGAAATTAGCGGGTCCTTGATTCAGGCGGTCCGCGGCCCGATCATGCTGATCACGTTCGGCGTGCTGGTGGCGATGGATCACGCCGGCTACGGCTTGAGTTTCTGGCGAACCTGGCCGTTGTTGTTCATCGTCTACGGAGTGTTGAAACTGGTGGAGCGGCTGGGGCCCAGGCCGGTCTATAACCCGCAGGCCCCGCCGCCCCCCGCGAAAGGAACAGCGTTATGAGACGAGTGTCGTATATCGGCCCGATCCTGCTGATCTTCATCGGCGCGATCTTTCTAATGCACAACGTCTACCCGGATCTGCCTCTGGCGGACTGGTTCGCGCAGTTCTGGCCGTTTCTGCTGATCGGCTGGGGCCTGCTGCGCCTGATCGAGGTTCTTACCTGGGCCGTGATGAAGAAGCCGCTGCCGTGCAACGGCATCAACGGCGGCGAGTGGGCTCTCATCGTGCTTCTGTTCGTGATCGGCAGCGGAGTCTCCGCGGTTCACGCGCGCGGCTGGTGGTCGGGGCCGAACTTCCAACTCGGAGATTTCGACATGTTCGGCGAAGCCTTCGATTATCCGCTGGCGGGCCAGGTGGACCAGGCCGGCAAGACGCCCAAGATCCTCATCGAGAGCTTCCGCGGGACTGCGCGCATCGTCGGCGCGGACACTACCGCCGTGACAGTTTCGGGACGTAAGTCCGTCCGCGCGCTCAAGCAGGCGGATGCGGATCAGGCCAATCTGCAGACGCCGTTTGAAGTGGTGAAGAACGGAAACGACGTGATCATCCGCACCAATCAGGACCGCGGCTCAGACCGGCAGCGCATCAGCGCCGATCTGGAGATTACGGTTCCCAAGGGCGCCTCGGTGGAAGCGCGCGGGCGCTACGGCGACTTCGAGATTACCGACATCGCGGGCGACGTCGATATCGCGAGCGATAACGCCGGGGTTCGCCTGCAGAACATCGGCGGCAGCGTCCGTGTGGACACGCGGAAGAGCGACATCGTGCGCGCCGTGGACGTGAAGGGCCAGATCGAGCTGAAGGGCCGCGGGAACGACCTCGACCTGCAGGACATCGCGGGGCCCGTCACGGTCTCGGCCACCTATACGGGCACGGTGCAGATGCGGAATATGTTGAAGCCGGTGCACTATGAAGCGCCCCAGACGGAGCTCTCGTTCGAGCGGCTGCCAGGGCAGATTCAGATGACGGTCGGCGAGCTCACGGCGACCAATGTCGTCGGTCCTATCCGGTTATCCGCCCGGGCAAAGGACGTGCAATTGAACGACTACAGCCAGGGTGTCGAGATTTCGGTGGACCGCGGCGACATTACGCTGCGGCCCTCTGCGGGTACGCTGGCACAGATGGAGATCCGGACGCGCTCGGGGGACATCGATTTCGCGGTGCCGGATAAGGCCCGGCTGGATCTGTCGGCGTCGACCGATCGGGGTGAGATCACGAACGACTTCGGGCCGGCGTTCAAGGGCGATCCCATGGGACGGGGGGCGACGCTGAAGGGCGCTATCGGCCAGGGGCCGCGCGTGGTGCTGGCCACCAACAGCGGGTCGATTACGGTGCGAAAGGCGTCGGGCTCGGAGACCTCGCAGGTAATTCGCGGGAAGTCGGACGACGAGGAAGACCCGTCGGCGCCGCCGGCCCCCGCCAAGGCACCGAAGGCGCCGCTGCCGCCCGCGCAGGAGCAGTAGACCGCGACCGCGGGTCCCCCGTGGGCCCGCTCTTCGCGCAATGGCCTCAACCTCAAGCACCTGCAAACAGGCGTCGGCCGCGGACCGGGGGGTCCTCCCCTTTAACAAGCTGCTAGCTTGAGCTTCTTGGACTGCGTGGCTGCCGACCTCCCATGACGCCGTCTCGGGCCAACTTCCGAATTGCCGACCGTCCGGACACAATTCGTAAACGCTGCGCCTCCGCCGGAACACGCCAGATAGAGCCTCAATGTTAGGCAGGAGTCAGAGGTGGAAGGCGCACTTCAATCGACCGGCCTAATTTCCACGGCGGAGCGTAGTTTCCTTAGAACCTCCAGCGCCACCTTCATGTCAGAGTGGTCAACGCAGGATGCCCCCTGATTGGCCCACGCCGCTATCAACAGAAACCGTTGTCCGTTGCCTGCTGGAACATAGCTTGTCCGGAAGACGGAGCAACCGCTGGGGGAACCGAGCCGCGATGGCGGAGGGACGGGCGGGAGATTTACTATCTGGCGCCGGATCGGAAGCTGATGGCCGTGTCCGTCTCGCCGGGACCGGCGTTCGCGGTACCCCAGGCGCTGTTCCAGACCCAAGTTCCCGCACGAAGCCTGTTGTCAACGTCTTCACCGGCCAACGTTTCGATGTCTGGCTGTTGCCAATGTCCGGAGACCACACCCCCAAGCCGCTGATCGAAGGACCAGGCGATCAGTTGCAGGGTAGCTTCTCGCCCGATGGCCGGTTCGTGGCCTATGCGTCCAGTGAATCCGGCAGGTTCGAAGTCTATGTCCAGACATTGCCGCTGCCGGAGCGGAAGTGGCAGGCGTCACATGGAATGGCCGTGAGGCGTGATACGATTCGTATAACAGTGTGATTCGAGTGGGATGCAGAAAAGGACGCCGAGAATCAACGCAAGCACGGCGGCATCGCATTCTCAAGCGCGGCCCTTGTCTTTGACGATCCCGGCGTCCGGTTTCGCACGGATAGAGTCGTTGACGGCGAACAGCGGTGGCACGCCATTGGCGCCGTCGAGAAAGCAGTCTTACTGGTCGTCCACGTATACCGCGAGGAAAACGAAAATGGCGAAGAAATCGTCCGCATCGTCTCGGCCCGCGAAGCTAATCAGCGTGAGCGCCGAATCTATATTCAACAAGCCGGTAAGTAGACGGCAGAAAGCCGTTCTGGCTCGCATGGCCAAGCGCCAGGCCGCGAAAGACGATTCCTGCATTAATTACTCGGACATCCCAGCGCTGACCAATGCGCAACTAGCCCAATTCCGCCGAGCCCCCAAGGTGCTGGTGGCTACCCGCTTGGACCGGGATGTTTACGACTGGCTCCGGCAGTTCGGAAAAGGCTATTCCACCCGTATTAACAATATTCTCCGGGCCGTTATGTCCCAGGCGCATTGATCGATAGAACTTTAAGGAAGAAGCGCCGGCACCTTCGGGAGCGCGCGGGATACGGATTGTAATCTTAGTCCGTGTGGGCGCTCGCGTAGTAGCCCCGGCGCGCTTGCACGTGCAGGTCTTTCTCCTTCGGCTTGATCTCGATCCGCCGGAACGAACCGTCCCGCGTGCCGCTGGAGGACGCGTAGGCGAGCGCGTACTGGCTGCGCATCTCGTCCTGGATTTCTTTAAAGATGTCGTCCAGCGTGTGCTTGCGGTCCACCTTAAGGACCCGGCCTCCGGTCTCCTCGGCCATGCGCTTCAGCGGCCCGTCTCCGTATCCGCCGCCGTACATCCCGTAACCGTAGGCGCTGGGATCCACGTAGTAGATGCCGTAGACAATCGCGTCCGCCAGTTGGGCGGCCTTGATCGCCTGCTGGATCGGGTAGCGGCTGCCCTGATCCACGCCGTCCGTGATCACTACGATAGCCTTCCGGCCGACTTGACCTTTGAGCTGCTCGGTCGCGGCCAGATAGACCGTGTCGTATAAGATGGTGCCTTTCGGCGTGATGGCCGTCGGCACCGGGCCTGGGTGCAGTCCGCCGACCTGCGAGTTCACCTTCAGCCCTTCGAGCCCGCGCTGCAACAACTTCGGCGAACTCGTGTAGTCCTGCAACAAGTCGGCGTCGGCGCCGAAGCTGATTAGGAACGCTAGGTCTTTGGGCCGAAGCACCTTGGAGAAGAACTGATACGCGGCGCGCCGCTCGATCTCGATCAGGTTCTGCTGGCTGAGGCTGACGTCCACCAGCAGCCCGATGGTCAACGGCAGATCGGTCTCCCGGGTGAAGTAGCGTATGGCCTGCTGTTTCCCGTCTTCATAGAGCGTAAAATCGTCTTTTGTGAGACTTCCGACAAGCCCGTTCTGCTTGTTGTGGACGCTGAACAGGACGTTGATCAGGTCCACGTCGACCTTGATGGTCGCGTCCTGCGCGGCCTGCTCCGGCGGCGGAGTCTGCTGGGCAAACACGGGGAAAACCAGGAGGAGAAGGCACACCAATTGCTGCATCGCTAAACTGTTGGATGGTCCTGCCGCCGATCTGGTTCCATGCGTAAAGCCATCGTTCACTTAAAGAAAGCCGATCCCGTGCTGCGCGCCATCATCGAGCGCGCCGGTCCCTATCGGATCGAATACCGCGAGCCGGTTTTCGAAACGCTGGTGCGGTCCATCGTGTACCAGCAGTTGAGCGGGCGCGTCGCGAGCCTGATCTTCGGGCGGCTGGCCGGCGCGATTCCCGAATCGCCGATTACACCCCAGGGCGTCATGCGCCTCACTCCGAGGAAGATGCGCGCACTCGGCCTGTCGAAGCAGAAGACCGTATACATCCGCGATCTCGCCAAACGAACCATCGCCGGACAGATCGATTTCGACGCCTGCCTGGGCCTCGCGGACGGCGAGCTGATCGAGCGCCTCACCGTCGTGAAGGGGATCGGCGTTTGGACCGTGCAGATGTTTCTGATGTTCGCGCTCCGGCGCACCGACGTACTGCCGGTGGGCGACCTCGGCGTGCGCGCCGCCATGCAGCGCGCCTACGGGCTGGCGGAGCTGCCGAAGCCGGCGGAGATGCAGCGCATCGCGGAGCCGTGGAAGCCGTACTGCTCGGTCGCGAGCTGGTATCTTTGGCGGAGCCTGGAAGAGAAACCTACCGGCCGTCCTTGATCATTTCGCGGGCGCAATTGTGGCCGGGCGCGCCCATCACCCCGCCGCCCGGATGCGCGCCCGAGCCGCACAGGTACAACCCGCGGATCGGCGTCCGGTAGCGGGCCCACCCGGCCACCGGGCGCATCACGAACATCTGGTCCAGACTCATCTCGCCGTGGAAGATGTTGCCGCCGGTAATTCCGTAGCGCCGCTCCATGTCGAGCGGCGTGAGCACTTGCCGGTCGACGACGATGTCGCGGAAATTGGGCGCGTATTCCGAGATGATGTCGAACACGCGATCGGCGAACGGCTCTCGCAGTTCGTCCCAGGTCGCGCCCTTCAGCGTGTAGGGGGCGTACTGGAGGAAAATTCCCATGATGTGTTTGCCGGCCGGCGCCAGCGACGGATCGTACATCGTCGGGATGGTCATCTCCAGCAGCGGCGATTGCGAAGGCCGCCCGTACTTCGCGTCGTCCCATGCGCGCTCGACGTATTCGATGCTCGGGCAGATGTGCATGGTCGCGCCGTGCTGCGGCCCCGGCGCGCCGGGCAGCGCTTTGAATTCCGGCAGGCCGTTTAGCGCGACGTTGATCTTGAGCGACGTGCCTTCGCAGCGCAGCAATTCGACGGAGCGGACGAATTCGGCGGGCAGTTCGCGGGTATCCACCAGGTGGAGGAACGTGCGCTTCGGATCGCAGTTGCTCGCGACCACCGGCGCATGGATCTCCTCGCCGCTTTGCAGCACGACTCCGGCGGCGCGGCCGTCGCGGATCAAAATGCGCTGCACGGGCGCGCCGGTGCGGATGGTCGCGCCCTTGGCCCGCGCAGAATCGGCGATTGCGTTCGAGACCGCGCCCATGCCGCCGCGCACGAAGCCCCACAGCCCGCGATGGCCGGCTACGCTGCCCATGCAATGGTGCAGCAGAATGTAGGCGGTGCCGGCGGATCTTGGGCCCCCGTTCGCTCCGATCACGCCGTCGGTGGCCAACGTGACTTTCACCTCGGGGGATTCGAACCATTCGTCCAGCAGTTCCGAAGCGCTCTGGGTGAAGATCTTGACGAGGCCCGCCATCTCGCGCCGCGAGAGCCCGCGCAATTTCGCCGCCAGTTTCAGCCAGTCGAGAAGCGAGCCGATGCCGTTCGGCGGGAATTCCGGCGGGGTGGTCAGCAGCAATCCTTCGACCACTTGCGAAAGTTTCTCCAGGTGATCTTCGTAGGCCGGATACACGTCGGCATCGTGCTGCGAGAACTTCGCGATCTCGGCGAGCGTTCGCTGGCGGTCCTGCCACATGAAGAAATGGCGGCCGTCGGGGAAGGCGGAGAAGAACGCCGGATCTTTCGCGTCGACTTTGTAGCCGTAGCGCTCGAGTTCCAGGTCGCGGATGACCTTCTCCTGCAAGAGGCTGGTCAGATACGCGCCGGTGGACACCCGGTATCCGGGCCAGATCTCCTCGGTGACGGCGCACCCGCCGACCAGGTCGCGCGCTTCCAGAACCAGCACCTTGCGTCCGGCCTGCGAGAGGTACGCCGCGGCGACCAACCCGTTATGTCCACCTCCGACCACGATCACGTCAAAACTTTGCGCCAAGAATATTCCTCCCCGCTAAATCTTACTGGAAACGGCGGCGATGTCGCTGAAATGGTTCCTTCACATCGGAGGCAGTTCACTGACTGAACCGTCGCGGAGGCCCTAGGCGGGTCGGGGCTCATACGCCAAGTTGCCTAACAGAACTTTGTACCGTCGGAGCTGTGGGATTGCAAACAGCGTTTTGCAATTGCGAAATAGATCCCCATTTAGTCGCGTAGTGTAGAACGATCTGCCGCCCGGCGGAGACTGGAGCCGTCGCGTTGGACTGCGCGGTGTACGCGGCACCTGACCGGACAACTGGCCGTGGATGTTCTAAGATCGGCAGCATGGTGCGGAAGCTTCTGCTCTTCTCTTTCTGCGCGGTGTCGTTGGGACAAGAACTGGTCATCGAACGGCCGGTGCGCACGTGGGAGTTTCTCGATTCGACCGGGCCCCGGGCTGCTTGGCTCGGGCGCGAGGATGGCACTCTCGAAGCCTATATCTGGCCGCTCAAGATCCTCAAAGACCTGCATCTCAGCTTTCGGCTTGGTGCGCGAGTGATTCCCGCGTCGTCCATCGCGCGGTCCATCCAAGCGCGGCCCGGGTCGTACTCGATTCGCTACACCGGCGATGAGTTCGCGGTCACGCAAACGCTCGCCGCTTCTCCAACCGAGGACGGAGTGATCATGCGGCTCAGCATCGAATCCTCCGAGCCGGTAGAGACCGTGGTCGAGTTCACTCGCGATTTCCAGTTGATGTGGCCCGCGGCGATCGGGTCGGGTTATGTGTCTTGGGACGACCACCAGAAGGTATGGAAGTTCGGCGCGGACGGCCATCCGTTCGCTGCTGTCTTCGGCTCGCCTTCCGCGCGATTGCTGGACGCCGAGTACGCCACCAATTACTCGCACTCCACGGTGAGCGCTTTCTCGCTGGGCCAGGTGAACGGCCGGGGCGACGTCGTGCTGGCTCTTGCCGGGTCGCTCGCGGCGTATAAGCGGCTGGTGGCGGACCCGCGGGCCACCATCGACGCGGCCTCGCGTTTCTACAGCGACTACCTCGAGCGCACGGTGAGCATCGACGTGCCCGACAAGATGATTCAACAGGCCTACGATTGGGCGCGCATCGCGACGTTCAAGGGCATGGTGGAGAATCCGCTGCTGGGCCGAGGACTGGTTGCCGGATATGGTCCGTCGAAAGGACTGTACCGGCCGGGCTTCGCGTGGTTCTTCGGCCGCGATTCCTTCTGGACCAGTTTCGCGCTCACAGCGGTTGGCGATCTAGCGAGCTCTCGCGATGCGATCGATTTCGTGGCACAATTTCAGCGCGACGACGGGAAGATCCCGCACGAGATCTCGCAATCGGCCAGCCTGATTCCGTGGTGGAAAGATTATCCGTACGGTTTCGCGTCCGCCGATGCGACGCCGCTGTACGTCATCGCGGTCCGCGATTACGTGGAGGTTAGCGGCGACGCCGCGTTTGCGCGCAAGCACTGGCCGCGGCTCCAGAAGGCTCTGGAATTCATGCACGCGACCCTGGAGCCGGCGGGATTCCCGAAGAATTACGAGGTCGGGCACGGATGGGTCGAAGGCGGACCGCTGCTTCCCGTCCGCGTCGAGTTTTACCAGGCGGGATGCTACGTCGAGGCTCTCCGGTCGCTCGCCAAACTCGCGCGGTTGACGGGCGACTCATCGGCGGCCGCGCTGGAACAGGAGTATCAGACGAAGCGGAAAGCGTTGAACGACGGGTTCTGGGTCGAAGGCGCGTACGCGTTCGCCCTGGGGCTGGACGGCAAGCCCGTCAGCCAGCCCAGCGTACTCGCGACGGTACCGATGTGGTTCGGTGTGACCGACCCGGAGAAATCGCAAACCATGATCCGGCAACTCGCGCGCGAGGAGCACGCGCCGGATTGGGGCATGCGCATCATCAGCTCGCACAGCCCGCAGTTCGGCCCGGCGGGATATCACTTCGGGTCGGTGTGGCCGCTATTCACCGGATGGGCCAGCGTCGGCGAGTACCGCGAGCATGCGCCGGAACCGGCACTGGCGAACCTGCGCGCCAACGCATGGCTGACGCTCGACGGCGCGGGTGGCATGACGACGGAAGTTCTGTCCGGAGCATCGTATTCGCCCCTCTCCACGAGTTCTCCGCACCAGATCTGGTCGAGCGCGATGGTGATCTCGCCGGTTCTGCGGGGACTGTTCGGGCTGAAAGTGGATGCGACCGAAAAGCGCTTGGTACTAGAACCACATCTTCCGGCGGACTGGCACGACGCGGCCGTGCGTGGCGTGCGCATGGGGCAGGGCACCGTGGACTTCGAGTTGTCGTGGCCGGCCAGTGGCGAGATTCAGCTTCGCATCGACAACAAAACGAGCGCGCCGTTTGAACTCGAATTCGCGCCCGCTCTGTCGCCCGTCGACAAAGTCACAAAAGCGGCCTATGAATCGACGCCGCTGAAATGGACCGAAGCGAGAAACTCAAACGACTGGCACCCGGTCTTCAGGGCGCAGGTGAAACCGGGCCGTTCTCTGCTCACGGCGCAGGTGCGCCGGACGGGCTACGTTGTTCCGTGGAATCCGCCGCAGCTCGGCGCGACCAGCTCCAATCTGAAGGTACTGTCGGAGCGATGGACCCCCGGCAGTCTGGAACTGACAGTATCCGGACTCGCCGGTCGAGTTTACGCGATCCGAACCTCCGCCGGCGAGAGCGTGACCGTCCCCATGCCGCCCGGCGCGCCCGGCGCTTACATCACGCAGACAGTGCGGATTCCAATTTGAAGACGCTGACGCCGAGCGGCGGCAATGTGATGGTCAGGCTCTGCTCGTGTCCGTGGAATGCGACTGGATCGGTGTGCAGCGGCCCCAGTCCGTTCCCCAGATTGCTGCCGCCGAACATTTCCGCGTCGGTGTTGAAGACTTCGCGATAGAGCCCGGGCTTCGGCACGCCTACGCGATACCCGGCTCGCGGCACCGGCGTGAAGTTGCAGGCGAAAACCAGAAACTCCTTCCGGCCTTCGGACCAGCGCAGGAACAGAATGATCGAATGATCCACGTCGTGGAAATCGATCCAGTCGAAACCGTTGTACTGGAAATCCACTTCGTATAACGCCGGCTGCGAGCGGTAGAAGCGGTTCAACTCGCGGACCAGCGTTTGGAGCGATTGATGGTAGCGGAAGTTCAACAGCCCCCAGCGGACCGAGCCGTTCGCGTTCCACTCTTCCTTCTGTCCGATCTCGGATCCCATGAACAGCAGCTTCTTGCCGGGATGACCGTACATGTAAGCCAGGAAAGCCCGCGCGTTGGCGAACTGCTGCCACTCGTCGCCGGGCATCTTGCCGATGAGCGAGCGCTTTCCGTGCACGACCTCGTCGTGAGAGATGGGCAGGACGAAGTTCTCGCTGAACGAGTACAGCATGCTGAATGTGATGTTGTTGTGGTGATACTTCCGGTGGACCGGCGTCTCGGAGAAGTAGTGCAGCATGTCGTGCATCCAGCCCATGTTCCACTTCATCGTGAAGCCGAGCCCGTTCAGGTAAACGGGACGCGACACCCCCGGGAAAGCGGTGGACTCCTCGGCGATGGTCATCGCGCCGGGTACCGTGTGCGCGAGCTCGTTGAACTTGCGGAGGAAGTCGATGGCCTCCAGGTTCTCGTTGCCGCCGTAGCGGTTCGGAATCCACTCGCCCTCTTCGCGCGAATAATCGAGATACAGCATCGACGCGACCGCGTCCACGCGCAGGCCGTCGATGTGATACTCACGCAGCCAGAACATCGCGTTCGCGATCAGGAACCCGCGCACTTCGTTCCGGCCGTAGTTGAAGATCAGCGTGCCCCAGTCCTTGTGCTCGCCCATGCGCGGATCCGCATGCTCGTACAGGGCGGTGCCATCGAAATAAGCGAGGCCATGGGCGTCCTTCGGGAAGTGAGCGGGCACCCAGTCCACGATCACGCCGATGCCGTTCTGGTGGCACAGGTCGACGAAGTGCATGAAATCCTGGGGCCGTCCGAACCGGGCGGTCGGCGCGAAATAGCCGACCACCTGGTAGCCCCACGATCCTGAGAACGGGTGCTCCGCGATGGGCAGTAACTCGATGTGGGTATAGCCGAGATCCTTGACGTACTGAACGAGCGAGATCGCGAGCTCGCGATAGGTGGTCCATTCGTTTCTCGGCCCGCGCAGCCACGACTCGAGATGGACCTCGTAAATTGAAATCGGTTTTTTCAGCACGTCGCCCTCGGCGCGCTGCTCCATCCATTCCAGGTCGCCCCAGGAATACGCGTCCAGATTCTCCACCACGGAAGCGGACTTGGGTGGAATCTCCGAACCGAATCCGTAGGGATCGGATTTCTGCTGGCGGTATCCTTCGAACTTCGAGCGGACCGCGTATTTGTAATGCGCGCCCTCGCCCACGCCGGGCAGAAAAGTCTCCCAAACACCTCCGCTGCGCAAGCGCATCGGGTGGCGGCGGTCGTCCCATTCGTTGAAATCCCCAACCACGGCGACGATGATCGCATTCGGCGCCCAGACCGCAAACCGCACTCCCGCGACGTCATCGACGGTGGCGAGGTGCGCGCCGAGCGTGTTGTAGCACTCGTAATTGGTGCCCTCGGAGTAGAGGTGCAATTCGAAGTCGGTCAGCACCGGAGCGAAGCGGTACGGATCGTCGATGTCCTGGACCTCGCCGTTATATAGGTGCAGCCGCAGGCGGTACGCGCCAGGGTCCGCGCGCAAAAAGGCGGAGAACAGCCCGTGCGGATGCCGCTTCTCCATCGCGACAGCCTGGCCGCCCACGATCGCTTCGGCGCTCTTGGCCTGCGGCAGAAACGCGTTGACTTCCCAGCCGGCATCGAGCTCGTCGCCGCCGTCGACAAGGTGCGGGCCAAGGACGCGGAAGGGATCGCCATGATAACCGCCGACGATCGCTTCGACTTCGGTATTGGTCACGAAGGTTATTATGGCAAGGAATGATCGACTGGGTTCGCGTTTTGCCCAAAGCCTCGTTGCACTTGCACTTGGAGGGGTCGGTGGAGCCGGATACCATCCGCGAACTTCAGCCCTCTCTCGGCGCGGAGGAGATCGCGGCGGGAACGAGCTTCTCCGATTTCAGCGGATTTCTGAAGGCTTACGTTTGGGTGAACAAACTGCTGCGGACGCCGGACGACTACGCACTGATCACGCGGCGTTTGCTGGAGCGGCTGACGCTGGAGAACGTGCGCTACGCGGAGGTGACGCTATCGGCGGGCATGACGCTTTGGAAGGAGCAGAAGTTCGCTACGATTTTCGAAGCGGTGCAGCACGAGGCTTCGCGGTCCGCCGTCGACGTGCGCTGGATTCTCGACGCGGTCCGGCAGTTTGGCGCCGCGCACGTTGCCGAGGTCGCGGACCTGGCGATCGAGCGCGCGGGCCAGGGCGTGGTGGCGATCGGGATCGGCGGCGACGAGGAGCGCGGCCCCGCATCCTGGTTCGGCGACATTTACCGCCGCTGCAAAGATGCGGGATTGCATTTGCACGCGCACGCGGGGGAGACCGCCGGGCCGGAGAGTGTCTGGCAGGCGCTGTCGATCGGAGCGGAGCGCATCGGTCACGGCATCCGGTCGATCGAAGATCCCGAGCTGGTGGAGGAGCTGCGGCGGCGGAGGATTCCGCTCGAGATCTGCATCACCAGCAACGTTCGGACGGGCGCGGTGGCCTTGCTGGACGCGCATCCGGTGCGGCGGTTGTACGATGCCGGAGTGCCGCTGGTGTTGGACACCGACGATCCTGCGCTGTTCGAGTGCACGTTGAGCGGTGAGTACGATCTGGCGGCGCGGCAGTTCGGTTTCACGCGGGAAGAACTGGAAGAGCTCGCGCGGAATTCGTTCGAGTTCGCGTTCGGGGTGGGTGGGTAGTTCCAGAGTCCTGGTCGCAGGTCGGTTTTCAAAGTGCTCTCGCTGGTCTGTCCAGCGCGAGCGTCACACGACATCGCAACGGCCTGAACTTCCCAGGTATGCCGCCGAATACTCGGAATCGATATTCAGGTCCTATCATCGCCCCCTCTTCCACAATCTGGTAGTGTCCGCTATAAGGCAGTCATCCGCCCAGAGTCGGCGACACTGCCCTATGAGGCCACCTCTGCGTGGTGCCCGTACGCGGCGAAGTGCCCTCCTCCGGCGGAAGGACGGGGGCTGGAGGCTCCGGCCGTGCTGGTATAACTGCCATATATAAGCATGCGCTTCGAGTTCGACAGATCGAAGAGCGTAAAGCAAAGACACGGTGTCAGCCTGAACGAGGCGCAGGAAATCTTCGACCAGGCGTACCTGGTCGACCAGAAGAACGACGACCCGGAGCAGTTCCGCGCCATCGGCTGGTGCCGTGGACGCCTCTGTTCCGTAATTTTTGAGATCAGGCGTGACGGGGACGGCGAGTACTGCCACCTGGTCACGGCGTGGAGAGCGACGAAAGAGGAAGAACAGAGTTATGCCAAAAACGTCTAGAATCGCAACGTCGGCGGATGAGATAGCCGAAAAGGCATCGCGCGGCGAAGATGTTTCCGCTTACTTCACCAATAAGTTCACCGTGGTCAGGCCAGTTCGCCGCGTAAATGTCGATCTGACACAGGGCATGTTAAGAAAACTTGACGAGCGGGCGGCCCGGCTCAATGTCAGCCGTCAGGCCGTAATCAAGACCCTGCTCGACCGGGCATTGGAGCCTGAGCGCTCCAGCAAACCGCGCCCGAAGAGGAAGGCCCGCTAGCGGCCGGGCATCTCGCCGCGGGTCTGGTTTTGCGCCGGCCCGCACCGGCAACGCAACCGCTTCGTAGTAGCGTTCAGCTTTCTCCGGCGAATTGCCACAGGCGTACAGCGCTCCATCCAGTGGAGTCCCGCCAAGCCGGCCGCGTTAGTATCTGACGGGCACTCAGGAGTTCCATCAGGGCGAGCCATCGGCCTCTCGACGCCGTTCACCGAGACGTAATGGAGCAGAGTCGAACGTGCAACTACCGGCCCACGCGCTGTTCCGAAAGCTGCCGGACCAGTTCTTCCAGTTGATCGATGCGCTGCGACAGATCGTCGATGGCCTGCGCCTCGGGATCGGGTAGCTTGCCATGCTCCAGCTCCTCGTACGGCTCCCCATGCGTCCGTACCACCCGCCCGGGGACCCCGACCACAGTGGAGTCTTCCGGCACCGATCGAACCACCACCGATCCCGCGCCCACCTTCACGTGATCTCCAATCGTGATATTGCCGAGCACCTTCGCGCCCGTCCCGATCACGACATGGTTGCCGATGGAGGGATGCCGCTTCCCTTTCTCCTTGCCGGTGCCCCCCAGGGTCACGCCCTGATAGATCAGAACATCGTCGCCGATCTCCGTAGTCTCGCCGATCACCACGCCCATGCCATGGTCGATGAAGAAGCGGCGTCCGATGGTCGCGCCGGGATGGATCTCGATGCCGGTGACGAAACGGCCGAATGCGCCGACCACCCGCGCTAGCGAGAACCATCGCGCGCGATAGAGAGTGTGCGACAAGCGATGAAAAAGGACGGCGTGGAATCCCGGGTAACAGAGAACCACCTCCAGCACGCTCTTGGCGGCGGGGTCTTCGCGAAAGATGGTCTCGACCTGCTCCCGGATAAAGCTGAACATCACCGTTATTATCGCGCGTTATAATCGCGGGAGCCGATGAACATGCGCGCGCTCTCGCTCGTCCCCTTCACGATTCTGCTGGCCGCCTGCTCCTCGACCAGCGAGAAGAGCCAGAAGCCCGCCGCAGCAGACAGGATTCCACAACTGGAATCCTCCACCACGTCCAAGCACAAATACGCCAAGCTGATCGAGCTGGCTGGTTTCCGCGTCACCGAGAAGGCGCCGGGAACGCTGCGGATCACCTTCGCCGCGGTCAACCATTCCATCGCCGACCTGGGCGAGATCGCGTTGACGGTGAGCATGAGGGCGCGATCGGCGAAGGAAGAGGAGCCCCCGTTTGCCAGTTTCCCCTGCAAAGTTACGCTCGGCCCGCTGGAGTGGAAGGACGTCACCGTGGTTCTGCCCACCAAGCTCCGCGTTTACGAATTGCCGGACTGGCAGTTCGTGCGGGCGACCTTCGACATCACTTCGCCTCCGATGTGATTGATCCGGAGACCGCTTGGTGACGCG
The DNA here is from genome assembly GCA_025353165.1 of Acidobacteriota bacterium. Taxonomy (GTDB): domain Bacteria; phylum Acidobacteriota; class Terriglobia; order Bryobacterales; family Bryobacteraceae; genus TMP-7. The sequence continues at coordinate 29,731 of JANXRE010000145.1, forward strand.
CGCGGCTCAGGAAGCGTTTCCGCCGCGACCGTAAGGGAGTCGGTGGCCAGATTGCTTCGCGACGGCGGCGGCAGTCGCGTTTGATACCCTGGAGGTGTCATGCCTCCGGGATATTTTCCCATCTTTATCTTCCTGGCTCTCGCGTTCGTGTTTCCCATTGCCGCACTGCTTGTGGCAAAACTGGTCCGGCCGGACACGCCCAGCCTCACAAAGCTGGAGGCTTACGAGTGTGGCATCAAAGCTGCATCTAATAGCCGCGGCCGCTACACGGTGCGGTTCTACATCATCGCCATCCTATTCGTGATCTTCGATGTGGAGACTATATTCCTGTATCCGTGGGCGGTGCGGTATCGCCAGTTCGGTTGGTTCGGCGTGGGGGAGATCGCGGTCTTTCTCGCGATCCTGATCGCCGGCTATCTTTGGGCTTGGAAAAAGGGAGCATTGGAATGGGTTTGAAAACGATTCTGATTGGTCTGACTTTCGTTGCAACGCTCGCCGCGGCGCCGCGGTTGACGCTTGCCCAAACGGCTTTCGGGCCGATCTCCGTCGCGGTCGGCTCCAACGGTCCGGCGCTGAATTTCAACGCGCAGAATACCGGCGACGGCACGCTGAATCTGACGCTTACTTCCAGCGCGTCCTGGCTGGCCGCGTCCATCGCGAGCCCCCACGCCTGCAGCGTCATCGGCGGAACGACATGCTATTCGGTCACCCTCGCCCTCAACACCGCCAGCCTGGCGAAGGGCATGTTTACCGGGACCATCGCGCTCGCCGATCCGAACGCCGTCGATTCCCCGCAGAACATCACGGTCACGGTGGCGGTCGGCGGCGATGTGCCGGACGCCGTGACGCTGTACGTGCCAAATAACGGCGCGCCCGGGACGCAGACTTTCATGACCAGTTCCGTGCTGGCGATTTCCACCACTGCGCCGGCGAGCGGCCCAACCTTGACGGTGGCGGCCGCGGGAGCCGGCACCTTCGGCTCAACTCTGAGTTACAACGTGACCGCGAAAGCTTCTTCCAGCGTGGCGGCGGGCGCCTATAACGGATCGTTCACGGTGACCAAATCTCCCGTTGCCGCGGAGAACAAGACCGTGCCGGTGACCATCAACGTCACCACTCAGCCGATCGCGGTGGCCACGGCTCTTCCCCCGTTCCGGGTCGGCCAGGCGCCGGTCACGCAATATGTCGTGCTGTCCAATGCCAACTCCGGCAGCCTCACGATTTCAGCCACGCCCGTGACCACTTCGGATGGGGCGAACTGGTTGAGTGCTGGATTCGGCGGCCCCTATGTCGTGATCACGGTCGATCCCGCCAAGCTGACGGCCGGCCAGACCTATCAGGGCACGGTTACCATTACTACCAACGCGGCGAACAGTTCCATCGTCGTGCCGGTTACGGCTGAGATATTGGCCGCGGGCCCGCCGGTGGTCTACCCGGGGCGCGTGGTGAACATCGTCGATTACAACGCCAATCCGCTCGCCCTGGGCGACCTGCCCGCCGCGTTCGGCGAACAGCTCACATCGGGCGCTCCGGCGGTGGCCACGCTACCCCTACCCGTCACGCTAGGCGGCGTAACGGTGAACATCAACAATCATCCCGTGCCGATCTATTACGTCTCGGCCACCCAGATCAACTTCCAGGTGCCGTACGAGATCGCGCCCGGCAACGCCGTGCTGCGCGTGGACAACAACGGCCAGCAGGGGAACAACGTATTCGTGCAGATCGTTGCCGCGGCTCCTAAGCTGTTCAAGGCGACCAGCATCGACAGCAAGATCGTCTACGCCGACCCGACCGGCCCCCTCACGCCGGTCAGGCGCGGGACGCCCATCGTGATCTACTCGCTCGGCTTCGGACAGTCGACTCCGCCGGCAACCAGCGGCGTCCCTGCGCCCGGGACCACGCTGCTGAACATCACGCCCAAGCCAAGCGTGGCCTTCGGAACCGGCATCCCGGACACGGGCGGGATCACGGTGTCTCCCGATTTTGTCGGCCTCACTCCGACCACGGTCGGGCTATACCAGGTGAACGTCACCATCCCGGCGACAGCGCCGCTAGGATCGCGCGTGGCGGTGCAGGTGTCCGGCGGCAACATCGGCGCCAGCACTACGATGTACTTTAATATCCAGTGACCGGCCGGCTTTACTACACCGATCCCTACCTCCGCCGCTTTGAAGCGCGCGTGGTGGAGACGGCGGGCAGCCGGGTGTATCTGGATCGCACGGCGTTCTATCCCGCTTCCGGCGGGCAACCGCACGACACCGGCACCCTCGGTGATGCGCGCGTCGTCGAAGTCGTGGACGAGGACGATCGGATCGCCCACGTGATCGAAGGCGAAGCCCCCTCCGGCGCGGTCGCCGGCGAAATCGACTGGGAGCGCCGCTTTGACCACATGCAGCAGCACAGCGGCCAGCACCTGCTCTCCGCCGTGCTCCACGACCTGTTCGGCCTCCCCACGCTCAGCTTCCACCTGGGCGAGGAGTCCTCCACCATCGATGTGGGCGCGGCATCGCTCAACCAAGCGCAACTGGAGCAGGCGCAGGATCGCGCCGCCGGCATCGTCTTCGAGAACCGGCCCATCGCCATTTCCTTCGAGGAGCAATCGGCGGACCTCGCGCTGCGGAAGGCCTCGGAGCGCGAAGGCCTGCTGCGCATTGTCTCCATCCAGAACGTGGACCGGTCCGCTTGCGGCGGCACTCACGTCCGTTCCACCGGCGAGATCGGGCCGGTGCAGATACGGAAGCTCGAGAAGATCCGCGGGAATGTCCGCATCGAATTTCTTTGCGGATGGCGGGCGATCCGAAGGTCGCGAGCGGAATACCGTGCTCTGGCGGAGACGGCTAAATTGTTCTCCTCGCGGCTGGACGAAGTGCCCGAAATGGTGAAGGCGCAGCTCGAGAAAGCCCAGGAGTTCGAGAAGTCGCGCAAAAAACTGGCGATCGAACTCGCGCAGTACCGCGGCAGGGAATTGTACGCCGCGACCGCGCCGGACATCGCCGGTTACCGCCGCGTGGAGCAGCGCGTGCCCTTAGGCGATGACGCGCGCACCCTCGCGCTGACATTCACGGCGGGAGAGAAGGCAGTGTACCTCGGCGTGAGCCAAGACCCTCCGGCTTTTTTGCTGGCCGCGTCCAAGGACGCCGGGATCGACGCTGGCGAAATCGTGAAAGCCGCGGTGACCGCGCTGGGCGGCCGAGGCGGCGGCAGCGCGACCCTGGGGCAGGGAAGCGTGCCCTCCCGCGACCGCCTGGATGCCGCGCTGGCGGAAATTCAATCGCGCGCGATGAGCGCCGCCCGGTAGATCCGGAACGCCCTTTCGAAATCGAGCCCCCGCATCTCGCGCACCGGAGTCGCCTGCGGCGCAAGCCGGCGATCCAGATCCGTCACAGCGCCATAGCGCGGGCCGAATTCGGTGACCACGTCGAAGTAGTGTGTTTCCGAGCTCGTAACCACCGCCGGGTCGATCAGCCATGCGGCCGTCAGTTCGTCCCACAGATACCCGAACGCCGCGGGGTCCCGCAGAAAACCCGGATACCGGTTGCCGAAATCGTCCCGATACAGGCGCGCGATAGGCGTGTCCGCGTTCGCGATCTGATCGAAGTGCTTCTTCTCGATCTTCGCCAGCGAACAGATGTCGAGCCCAAACATGATCTTCTCCGGTATGCGCGAGCGGAGCACAATCTGCGCCGCCTCCGGGTCGAACCAGAAGTTGAACTCGGCGGTCTGATTGGAGTTCCCCGGAATGTGGACAGTACCGCCCATGAACACCAGCCGCCGGATTTTCGTTTCAATATCCGGACGCATCCGAAGCGCGATGGCAAGGTTCGTCATCGGCCCAATGGCGATGATAGTCAGGCGGCCGGGATTGCTCTCAATCGCGCGAATCAGGAATTCGGCGCTGCCGGAAACAGCGGGCGGCGGATCGGCGAATGCGCCCCGGAAGTCCAGCTTGCCCCAGCGGCGCTCCTCCTCATCGGCCATCGCGGCGGTATGAACCAGCGGCGCGCCGGAGCCGGCGGCGACCGGAACATCGGAGCGCCCCAGCAGTCCGAGGATCTTCCGTACATACCCGACGCTCGCGCCGGCCCAAACATTTCCCGAGACAACCGTCACGCCCTCGATCCGCGCCCGCTCCGGGTGACGAGCCAGCATCGCGATTGCAACGCCATCGTCGCCAAACTCCCCGCAATCCGTATCGATAATGATTTGCTCCTGAGCCGGCCCACCGCTTCCGAGCCACGACGGTAAGGGAGTGGTCGCGATAGCCGCCCCGGACAGCGCGAGACTAACCACCACCTCAGCGAGCATACAACGGAGCGGCCGCCACCATAGCCAGCCCCACGACGAACAGCGCCATCATCACCCCGATCATCATCCGAACCCTGGGCGTCGCCCCCGCGAATTCCTTCCACACCAGCAGGCCCCACAGCGCGCTGATCATAGTCGCGCCCTGGCCCAGCGCATAACTGATGGCCGGCCCCACGTGCACCGCCGCGGGCGCGCTGGCCGCCACGAAATTCGAGATCGTCCCCACGCACCAGATCGTCCCGCCCGCCACTCCCAGCAGATGCTGCCACTTCGTCCCCTTGAAGTACTGCCAGATCGAGACCGCCTCCCCCTGCACCGGAGCAAGCATAAAGAAAATGCTGAACACGAAAGTGGACAAAAACACCGCGACCGCGAAAACCAATGCGATGGCGTATGGCGTAAGCCCGTTGTCGCCCGACTTCCCCATTTCCACCAGCGGATAAAACGAGCCCATCAGAACGCCGGCGACCAGGCTGAGCACGATCCCCTTGACGCTGGATGAGCGCTTCTTCACGGGAGCCGGCGGGCGCTGTCCTCGAACCTGCTTTGTAGCGGACGCCGGCGCCGGTTGCTTACTCAAGTCATGCATCCGGTAAGCGATGGCGTCGACGATGATTGCCAGCACCACCACGCCGGCGCCTCCGAACAGCAGCGCCGGGTTGCCCTGCGGATTGAGGAAGTAGCTGAGGACCACGCCGATGACCAGCGCGAGTCCGATGCCGATAGGAAACGCCACCGCCAGTCCGGAGACCGCGATAGCCGAAACCAGCAGCATATTCGCCAGGTTGAAGATGACGCCGCCGGCGAACCCGTAAGCGATTTTGCGATTGCCGGCGATCGCGAAGCTGTCGCTGACCGACAACTCGTTCCCATTCATAGACCCAAACGTGATCGCCGCAAGGATCGCGGTCAGCAAGACACCGAACGAATAGTCGAAATAGAAAAGCTCAAACCGCCACTTGCCGACGATCTTCTGGGTATTGGCCCACGACCCCCAGCAAATCATCGACAGGATAGTAACCAGCAAGGCGGCAACGTAAGTCGTAGGAACGATCATGGAAGCCGAATTGTATCAGACTAACGCGTCGAAAACGTGGACAACGGGTCAGCCTGAACTGCACGATTTTTACACAGAATGTAAAATGCCGTATCGGTGAAGATGGCAGGACGATCACACCGATCGGCAAGAGCCTGATAGACGTAAGCCGCGAGGTCCCGACTGAGGAATCAAGCGTCCCGGTAAATCTGGTTAAGGGGTCCGATATTGCTGACAAGAAGAATTTCGCCTTCGACAATAAACAGAATGCGATATGAACCAACCCTAGCTGTTCTCTTTATGCTCTGCTTGAGGGGCTTTAACGTCCTTTATGTTAATAAGGGTCACGGTAGAGCTCAGTAGTTTTATCAATAATGCGTTTGCGCGGCCTGGCATCAAGGGATTGCAGGTATTTACCAGGCTTGCTGGCAACCTTGGGGGTGAGGTTTGGAGGAGGACTACCTGAAGTCTGAGAGGTCAAAAACCTCACCGCTCTTCAGGTCTTCCAGTGCCCTGTCAAAGCACGCGTCTACTTCCTGAATTCATTGCGATCTCCACAGATTCAGCAATGTCAAGAATGTCATCAGCCCGCATCCAGACTGAGTTCAATCCAGCCCCCACGATGGCGCGGTTGGTCAGCCTGTTCGCCTTGGCCCTTTGATACATTTCATCACATCCTCGTATAAAGTTGCCGCAGGCTTTCAACTCCAGCACGCACCTGATCGTCGGTGGGCGGGGGGGCTTGGCGTTCGCGTCCGGGCACCGTTTCGCTGTAAATTCCTTCTAGAAATTCCCGAAGTTGACGGTCCAGCGACCACAAATCTTTCGTAAGCCCCAACAACCTAAAAGGAACGAGGGCCTGCCTGGAAACGACCGAGGATGCGTGTGATGCTACTAGCAAAGCCTTGGTCGCCCGATCTCTCCACCTGGGATCGGCGATCGCAAACCCAACATCCATTGTGACTGAGGGGCTCATATCAGCCCCCTGCGAAGAGCAAGGTCTTGGCCTGTCACGCCAAGCTAAGGTGGCGCAATTACATTCTGTGTCAAGTGTATAATCGCCCGATTTTTCCTGGCTCCGCCGTGTTCATGCACTGCAACACGATCCCGCCATGCCAGAACTCGCGCAGTTCGGATTCCCGATGACACGCCTCGTTTTCTGGATTCGTAGCTTAGAATCAACAACTTCCAAGAATCGGCCCCTGAAAATTTCGGCGCATGTGATAAGAGTGGGAGTAGTAGATACTTCACGAGGTTTTATGTCTACCGAAAAGCAAATCGAGGCCAACCGTCGCAACGCCAGGAAGTCCACTGGACCCCAGTCAGCGGACGGCAAAGCGCGCGTCAAAAGGAACGCCCTCCGCCACGGCCTAACCGCCGGACAAACCGTCCTCCCCCACGAAGACCCGAAAAACTACGACGCGCTTCGCGCCGGCATGATCCAGGACCACGCGCCGGAGAACACCGCCGAGCAAACCCTCGTTGAAGAGCTAGCCAACGCCTACTGGCGTCTCCTCCGCCTCCACCGCGTCGAAACGAAGTATTGGGAGAACCTCGGAGGAAGCTACAACCGGGGCGACGAAGGCGTGGCCGAAGCCCTCATCCAGACCCCCGACCGCCAAATGCGCAATTTCTTCCGCTACTACGGCCAAATCGAGAAGTCGTACTACCGCGCCCTGGCCGCCGTAAACCAGCTCAAGCGCGACAAAGCATTGAAACCAAAGGCAACCGCCGCTGCCTCCACTGAAAATGGCTTCGTTTCGCAGAAACGGACGAACGGCGTATTTCAGCCCCCCGCCGCGGCCGAAAATGGGCCTGTATCCATCTTT
>JANXRE010000153.1 GCA_025353165.1 Acidobacteriota bacterium
CCTCGAACCGCCCCGTGGAAGACTGGGGCAAACTGCTGGCCGATGTGGCCGCGGTCAGCGCCATGCTCGATCGGCTGCTTCACCACGGTCATGTGCTCAAATGCGGGCCCAAGAGCTGGCGCACCAGAACCGCTGCCGCAACCATCTGAAAGCCGAACCAAATAAGGAAGGGGGCTTTTCTCAATGCGAGGGCGCTGCCCTCGCGCTCCCGGGATTTAACGCTTTACCGCCAGAATGGAGCGGGGCGTGGGCGGCACGCGCCACCCACACCATTCCGGCCGCTGGACGGCGCCCCGGTCGCATCCCTGCGGAGCCGTACCCTCCGCCCAGGTGCGATCATTATAGGCCAGACAGGATCAAACGCGTAAGTTTTTCTTGCCGGAGCTGCCACCGGTGCGGTATAACAACTCTTGTCCTGCCTCAGTTCCGTTGGCCGGTTTTGAGGTGTCCCTCATTGGCCGGTTTTCACCTGTCCCCCGAGGGGACCAGCGGGATGGGAGAATCAGCGAGGTTCAGGCAATTAATTGATAGCTGATGAGAATAGGAGAGACATGATGAATAGAACGCTTGGCTGTACCCTGCTTGCGCTTTGGGCGAGCATGTCAGGATATGCTGCCACTCAAACTCGCGCTGCCCGGTTGTACAATCAGGCGCCGTTGAGCTTTGAAGCGAATCAAGGCCAAACTGACCGGCGAGTTAAGTTTCTCGCCCGCGCTCCAGGGTTCACGCTCTTTCTCACGAGAACGGGAGCGACTATCGCATTCAAGAAACGCTCGCTGCGGATGAGCCTGATCGGAGCGGCGGCAGGCGTGAGCGCTATTGGAGCAGGGCCGCTGCCGGGCAAGACCAATTATTTGATCGGCAGCGACTCAACACGGTGGCATGAGGGAATTCCAACATTTTCTCGAGTCAAATACGAAGGCATCTATCCGGGTATCGACCTGGTTTACTATGGCGAGCAGCGCCAGCTTGAATACGACTTCGTTGTGGCTCCCAGAGCGGATCCTGCGTCCATTGGGCTTCACTTAGAGGGAGCCATGGCGCGTCTTGATAAGGACGGAGATCTTGTGGTGGGCGATGCCCGTTTCCACAAACCTGTCGTCTACCAGACCGGCGCGAGCGGCAAGACTTTTGTGGATGGCCGGTACGTCCTGCGCGGGCAGCGCGTTGGGTTTGCGGTTAGGAAGTATGATCGCTCTCGCCCGTTGGTGATTGATCCAGTGTTGAGTTACTCTACTTATCTCGCCGGGTCGAACGGTGACTTGGGTGCCGGCATTGCGGTCGACTCGTCAGGAAGTGCTTATGTAACCGGATACGCCGAGTCTGTTAACTTCCCCACGACCGCCGGAGCTTATCAAACCACACTAAACGGCGCCACCGATATCTTCGTCACTAAATTCAGCCCCTCAGGTACATCGCTTGTTTACTCTACTTACCTTGGGGGTAGTTACCTCGAATGGAGCGGGAACGCCGTGGGCGTAGCTGTGAATCAGGGGATAGCAGTGGATGCGACAGGGAATGCGTATGTTGTCGGAGACACCGGTTCGACCGACTTTCCCACCACTGCCAACGCCTTCCAACGCACTTGTGCAGTTCAGACAAGCGGCAGTTGTTTCAGCCCCTTCCTGGCAAAACTGAATTCAAACGGCAGCCAACTGCTCTATTCGACGTACCTCAGCGGCAGTAATGGCGATGAGGTAGCCGCTCTCGCCTTGGATTCCGCTGGCCACGCCTACCTGGCTGGCATCACTGAGTCTGCCGATTTTCCAACAACACCGAACAGTCTGACGCCGAATCGACCTGCCGGATGTCCGACTACGAGTAGTGAGGGTTTTGTGTCAGAAATCGACACTACGGCTTCCGGCTCTGCATCGCTCATTTACTCCACGTACCTGGACAGCTTTCTTGCTGACTCAGGATATTGCGCGAGTGTATCAGGAATCGCAGTTGACACTTCCGGGTTTGTTTTCACAACGGGTAATTGGGTTATTGGCAGCGGGTCATCTGCACAGGCGGGCGGTTTCGTGGCCAAATTCGATCTTAGCAAAGCAGGTCTTAGCGCTTACCTGGGAAGCACCCAACTGGGATCCTATACATATCCAGCGGCGCTCGCGGTAGATACGAGCGGAAGCCCCTACGTTACGGGAACCGTTTACAACGGCTGTTTTTACGTGAATGGATGCATTTTTGCGAACGGCTTCCAGGCCACCCCGGGCGGCGGACATGACGACGCGTTTGTGGCTAAATTGACGCCGGACGCCAATTCAATAGTGTATCTTTCCTTCTTAGGAGGCAGCCACGATGAACTTGGATACGGCATCGCGGCCGATGCGTCGGGCAACGCCTATGTCATAGGAAGCACAACATCTACAGACTTTCCAATTTCAGCCCCGATACAAACGGGGAACGCGAACATGGAAGGATTTCTGACCGTAGTCGACCCAACGGGTCAGGTCCTTGTGTATTCGACCTTATTCGGTGGACCCTCAGGCGCATATTTCGTGGCCGTTGCGGTGGACGGTAATGGAAACGCATACCTAAGCGGCGAAGCCCTCTCGAACGATCTTCCGGTTGTTCATGCGTTCCAGAGCACCCTACCCGCCGTCCAGAATCCATACGGAGGATTCGTCGCTAAAATCTCCCCTGCCGATGCTTCCGGCATCGCATTTGGTCCCGGAGCACTCGCGTTCGCCGCCCAAGATTACAAAACCCCAAGCGCTCCTCAAACCATGACTCTCTACGCGGCTGGCAGCCAACCGATTCAGATCAGCGGAATTTCCACTACCGGGAACTTCTCGCAGACCAACAACTGCGGCGCGAGCGTGCCTGCGACAAGCTCCTGCATCGTCAACGTGACCTTCACGCCCACTGCTGTTGGCAGCCGGATCGGGACCGTTCGCGTGAACGATAACGCGATTGGAAGCCCGCATTCCGTCGCACTAACCGGAACCGGCAACGGCATTCCGAAAGTCACCCTCACGCCAGGGACTCTCACGTTTCCGAAGACCGTCATCGGCGTCACTGGAACATCAAAGACGGTCAAGGTGGCGAACACTGGAGCAGGCGGCCTGGATATCTCGAGCATCACCGCCACTGGAGATTTTGCGCAGAGCAACTCGTGCCCCAACATACCCACAGCCGGTTCTTGCCTGATCACGGTCACGTTTACTCCGACGGCCTCCGGCGCGCGCAGCGGCACTCTATCGATTGCCGATAATGCCACCAACACGCCGCAGAAGGTCACGTTAGCCGGCACCGGCACGTCGGTCAAATTCTCGAAATCGAACGTCACCTTCGCCAAGCAAACGGTCGGAACCACCAGCGCTCCCCAAGTGGTTGCACTCACCAACGTCGGAGCGGTTCCGCTCAACATCACGAGCATCGGAGTCGCTGGCCTGGATCCTGCCGACTTTGCGCAGACGAACACTTGCGGCGCCGCCATCAATCCAGGGGCGAATTGCGCAATCTCTGTGACTTTTACTCCGAGCGCGCTCGGTCTTCGCAAAGCAACCGTTTCGGTAGTTGACGATGGCGGCGGCAGCCCGCAGGTTATCAACGTGAGTGGGACGGGAAAGTAGGTAGTCCCCCGCTCATCCCGCTTTTCGGCGCGCGAGCTTCAGGTCGTTCACGAACAATTTATACTGTCCCTCCAAAAAACTCCGATCGATCTGCAATCATTGAACTTGATCGACTTCCATTTGCTCTTCTCGTCGGCGCGTCAACGCGTGTTCGCCGTGGTCGGCGCGCTCACCTCGATGTTCAAAACCTCGGCACAGCTGCGACTGGAGAACCTCGCTTTGCGGCAACCACTCGTCGTCCTGCGGCGGTCGGCTCCCAAGCGGCTCAAACTAAGGCCAGCCGATCGCATCTTCTGGGTCTTGTTGCGACGGGTGTGGGCGGACTGGAAATCAGCGCTGATGATCGTCAAGGCGGAAACGGTTGTCGCCTGGCATCGAAAAGGATTTCACTTATTAAACCAGATCGACGCTGCTGACCAGACAGTTGCCGGTTGCGAAGTGGCATGCGCAGATCGGCGACCCGACGGTGGCTGACAGTATTCTGGACCGTCTGGTGCATGCGGCACACCGGATCGAGTTGCAGGGAGAGTCGATGAGGAAGAAGAAGGGCGGTCGAGGAGCTAAAGATGCGAAGTAACGGATGGATCGTGGAATGGTTTTGGGCGCTAACTCCAGTCGCCCTACGGGCTCCTTCCGTCAGCGCCCAAAACCATAAACAGCCCGGGCACGGGCGCTATCTTACTTCGCGTGCATCATCGCTTGAATAATCGCGTCTGAAATGCCCGCTTTGTGCAGCGAGACAATGTCGTCCAGTTCGAGTTCGAACGCGGCTGGACTGTGATTGATCTTGTCGATTATCAGTTCGTCGCTGAGGCCGGACTCGTGCAGTTTGCTGATATCTTCATTTGTCATCGCTGCGTGCTTCGCTGAGATCTTGTCCAGGTCGATCTGAATGTGGTTCGACATTATAAGGAAGTAGGTATAGTGGTTCTGGCTATTAAAACTATGCCACTGATATGGTTTCGTGATGACAACCTCCTTGTCAATGTAACCTTTTTTGGAGACACGCAGTACGATTGGCCCACTCAGCCGTTTTGAAAAGAGGCTGCTTTTCTGCACGTTGAAGGCATACTCACCGACCTTGTAACTCAGTGGCGTTGTGCCGATGACCTTTCGGTTGTACTCGACGGCCGCGCCTTCCGGTAGCGATGTGATCGAGAGTGTGTCATTCGCTTTCTCAGCGAACACAATTCCAGTGATGGAAAGAAGCAGTAGAAGTGTTTTCATCTTGGCTGGAATTTCCATTTTGACTTTCTGTCAAAATGATTCTACACCCAAACGACTTCGCCTGTGCCGGCTTCTTGAAGGTGACTGGGGTGTCGGCTTACCGGTGATCGCGGAGATCTTCGAACGGCTCGAGGCGTTTTACGGCCCGCAAGAACCTGGCTGGCCGACGGATCCGTATCCTTTTCTGGTGTGGTGGCATTGCGGCTATCCGGCGAGCGACGCGGCGTGCGCGCGCGGTTGGGAGTCGCTGAACAAGCGCGTCGGGGTGCGCCCTGAGGAGATCCTGGCCGCGCCGGTCGCGGAGTTGGTTAGCGCTTTGGACCGGGCGGCATGGTGCCCGAACTCAGGGCCATGCGGCTGAAGGAGATCGCGGAGCGGGTGCAGCACGAGTTCGCGGGGGACCCGGCCGCGATTCGCAAGGCTCTGAAGAAACTCCCGGGTATTGGCGACCCCGGGGCCGGTCGGATTCTGCTGTTCGCCGGGATCGCGCCGGTGGCGGCGGTTCCGTCCAATTGCCCGCACGTGCTGATGCGGATCCTAGGCGGTCCGGAAGATTACGGGGCGGCGTATTCCGCGCCGCAGCGGGCCATCGCGGCGGAGGTGGTGGAGAATTTCGAGGCCCGGCAACGCGCGTATTTGCTGTTGAAGCGGCACGGGCAGGAGATCCGCAAGCGTGCCGGCAGCCGCGGGCGGCGGGCGGCTCGGGCCTAACT
>JANXRE010000014.1 GCA_025353165.1 Acidobacteriota bacterium
CGTCCGAAACAAATGGACATGGTTCTGATTAATCCCGGGATGGGCATCCAGACATTCCAGCGTTACGCCGGACAGCCGATGTTTGCAGGAACGCAATGGTCGGAAGTTGGTCCCGAGGCGGCCGCGGCGGACTCGGGCCAGCCGGTCGATTTTCCCGTATCGTCGGTGGCGTACGTCCGTTGGTTCTGGTCGCAACTGGAGCCCGAGCGGGGCAAGTACCGGTGGGAAATCCTGGACACCGCGCTCGACGAAGCGCGGAAGCACAAGCAGACACTTGCTATCCGGATCATGCCGTATGACCAGTCCAATCCCCTGCCGGAGTGGTATCGCAACTCCGGCGCGCGGCGCGCGAATCGGGCCGCCGATCAAGATGGAAAGGTGTGGTCTCCGGATGCCTCGGATCCGCTGTATGCGCAGACCTGGAACGCCCTGATTCGCGAAGCGGGAAAGCGTTACGACGGCCATCCTTATCTCGACTCCGTGGACATCTCGACGGCGGGCTACTGGGGCGAGGGATGGGGACCGTATCTGCCGGATTGGCCGCTGCACAAGACGCTGATCGACGCCCACTTCGAGGCGTTTCCGCACACGCCCCTTGTGGTCAATTTCGATTTGCTGGAGGCGTTGGTGTACGCAACACAGCGGGGCGCGGGATGGCGCCTGGATTGTTGGGGCGACATGGGCCGGCCGGGCAAGAGCGGATGGTCGCACATGTTGGACGCCTACCCGGAGCAATTTGCGCGGGCCAGTCTGCAGGATGCGTGGAGGCAGGCTCCGGTGTCTCTGGAGGCGTGCGGCGTGCCCGGGTCGTGGAAACAGTGGGGCTTCGATTTGCAGCCGATCTTCGAACAGGCGCTGCGCTGGCATGCGTCGACCATCAACATCAAGTCCACCGCCATCCCTGCCGAGTGGAAAGCGGCCTTCGACGATTTTCAGAAGAGAATCGGGTATCGCTTCGCGCTTCGCCGGTTCGAACATCCGAAGCAGGCGCGCGCGGGCGGCATGATGCCCATCTCGATGTGGTGGTTCAACGGCGGCGTGGCTCCGGTTTATCGCGATACCAAGCTGGCGGTCGAGTTGCGGTCCGCGGATCGCGCGTACCGTATTCCGATACCGGTGGATGTGCGCAAGTGGCTGCCCGGCGATTCGATCTACGAAGGCGCGGTGTATGTGGATGACGCGCTGGCGCCGGGGAAATACCGGGTGCGCGTTGCGATGCTCGACCCGCGGACCGGTCAACCGGCCATCGCTCTGGCGATCGAGGGCCGGCAGCCGGACGGGTGGTACGACGTGAGTGAAATCGAGATTCGGTAGCGCATTATACTTGAGAAACATCCGAATGCTTCCGACTCGCAGCGATGCACAGGACCTGAGCCGGTTCGGGTACGCCCAGGAACTGCTGCGCGGCATGGGCGGATTCTCAAATTTCGCCATCTCGTTTTCCATCATCTCGATTCTTACCGGCGCGGTCACGCTGTACGGATACGGGCTCGAGATGGGTGGCCCGCTCGAGATGACCATCGGCTGGCCAATCGCGACCATCTTCACGCTCATTCTCGCGGCCAGCATGGCTGAGCTGTGCTCGGCCTACCCGACGTCCGGCGCGATGTATCACTGGGCCGCGGCGCTGGGCGGTCCCGCGTCCGGCTGGTTCTGCGCGTGGCTGAACATCGTCGGCCTGATCGCCGCGCAGGCGGGCATCAACTATAGTTGCGCGCAATTCATCCTGCCGTTTCTGGGACTGCCGGCCTCGCCGCGCAACGTTTTCGCGATGTTCGCTTTCACGCTGGTGGTCCACGGCGTCCTCAATCACCGCGGCGTCCGCCTGGTCGCGATCCTGAACGACCTCAGCGTGACGGTGCACATCCTGGGAGTGGCGGCGATCGTTCTAGCGGTCTTCTTCCTCGCGCCGCGGCAACCCGTGGCGTTCCTTTTTTCGGCGGTGAACAGCAACGGACGCTCGCCCTATGCGTGGGCGTTTCTGCTCGGACTGCTGCAGGCTCAATGGACCTACACCGGCTTCGACGCTTCGGCGCACATGACCGAAGAAACCGCCGACCCGAGGCGCAAAGCCCCCTGGGGGATCGTCCTCTCGGTTGCGGTGTCGGGCGTCGCCGGATACGCGCTGCTGATGGCGCTGACTCTGGCGATCCATTCGATTCCCGCCGCGCTCTCGGCCAAGGACGCGAGCGGCAACGCGATTCCGGCCGCCATAGCGGTACTCCAGCAGGCGCTTGGCGCGAAGTTCGGAAACGCGATGGCGGCGCTCGCATCCATGGCGATGTGGTTCTGCGGCTTGGCCTGCGTCACTTCGGCGTCGCGCGCGGTTTACTCGCTGGCTCGCGATAACGGCACGCCGTTCTCGCCATTCTTTCGGCGGGTGAATCGGAAACACGGCACGCCCGGGCCGGCCATCTGGGCGATTGTGATCGCAAGTATCGCCGCGATGGCCTGGAGCGGCGCGGTGGCGATCGTTACTTCGCTGAGCACCGTCGCGCTATACATCGCGTATATCATCCCGATCGTGTTGGCGGCCCGCGCGCGAATGAAGGGCTCGAACTGGCCGTCGATGTCTCAATGGAGCCTCGGGCGGTGGGGCATGGCGGCGAATGTCACCGCCATCGCCTACACGGTATTCATCTCGATCGTGCTGGTGATGCCGCCCAACGAACTGGCGGGCAAGACCCTGGGAGGTGTCATCCTGGCGTTGTTGTTGGTTTACTTAGTTGAGGTGCGGCGGAAATTCAAAGGTCCCGCGTGGACCCGCGGCGCGATCATGGGGGGGGACTGAGGGATGACAGGCCATTTCATAAACGGCGCACTCGTGCCGAGCACCGGCGCCACGAACATCGAGGTGCGCAGCCCCGCGTTCGGCGAGTTGATCGCAACCGTGCCGGACGCCACACCGGACGACGTCGATCGCGCGGTCGCAGCCGCGCGCGCCAGTTTCCAAGCGAAGTCCTGGCGCGGGAAGGATTCTTCCGAGAAAGAGCTGATCCTATGGCGGCTCGCGGACTTGATAGAGCGGCATAAGGACGAACTCGCCCGTCTCGAGAGCATGGAGAACGGCAAGACGCTCCGCGAGGCCCTGCGCGCCGACGTGAATCCCGGCATCGACGCGATCCGCTATTACGCGGGTTGGGTGCGGCGCATCTACGGCGAGACGATTCCCGTGGACGGTCCGTTCCTGAACTACACGCTGCGCGAGCCGGTGGGCGTGGTGGGAGCCATCGTTCCCTGGAATTATCCGACGTGCATCGCGACCTGGAAATTCGCGCCCGCGCTGGCCTGCGGATGTTCGGTGGTGCTGAAGCCCTCGGAGCTGACGCCGCTCACCGCTTTGAAAATAGCGGAACTCGCATCGGAGGCGGGAATCCCGAATGGCGTTTTCAACGTCGTCACCGGCTACGGGCACACGGCCGGCGAGGCGCTGGCCCGGCACATGGACGTCGACAAGATCAGCTTCACCGGAAGCATTCGAACGGCGCGCTCGCTGCTCAAAGCTTCGGCCGAAAGCAACCTGAAGCGGCTCAGCCTGGAGCTCGGCGGCAAGAATCCGAACATCATCTTCCCCGACGCGGATCTCGAGGCGGCGGCGCAGTCGGCATTCTCGGGAATCTTCTCAAACAAGGGCGAAGTTTGCAGCTCCGGCTCGCGGCTGCTGGTCCATAAGGACATTCACGACCGGTTCCTGGATCGGCTGGTGGACCGGGCGAAGAAAATGAAGGTCGGCAATCCACTCGACCCGGAAACTGAGATGGGCTCTCAGATTTCGCGGCAGCAGATGGACCGCATACTCGGCTACATTCAGTCCGGCATCGCGGAAGGCGCGCATCTGGCGTGCGGCGGCGGGCGCGATACGGAAGGCGACAAGGCCAAGGGCTATTTCATCAACCCGACGATTTTCTCGGGCGTACAGCCGCACATGAAAATCGCGCAAGAGGAGATCTTCGGACCGGTGCTCGCGGTCATTCCATTCAGCGGAGTCGACGAAGCCATCGAAATCGCGAACGGAACCATCTATGGACTGGTCTCCGCGGTGTGGACTTCCGACATCAAGACGGCGCACCGCGTGGCGGCGGGCATCCAGGCCGGCTCCGTCTGGATTAACACCTATAACGGCTTCGACAGCGCATCTCCCTTCGGCGGCTACAAGCAGAGCGGCTACGGCCGCGACCTCGGCTCTTACGCGCTCGAACAGTACACGAACGTGAAGTCTGTCTGGGTCGCTCTATGAAAGAAGTCCTCCAAAAACTCTCCGAAGCCGGCGTGCGGCGCATCAAGGTTGCCGCGACCGACATCGACGGCGTCCTGCGCGGCAAGTACGTCAGCTTGGGAAAATTCGAATCCGCGGCTTCGTCCCACATCGGATTCTGCGACGTGATCTTCGGTTGGGACATCGGCGACGTGCTGTACGACAACGTCCGCTATACGGGCTGGCACACGGGATACCCCGATGGGCGGGCGAGTGTGGATCTCAGCACCCTGCGTCTGATTCCCTGGGAGCCCGGCACCGCATTCTTCCTCCTGGACCTGCAATCGAAAAGCGGAGACCCGCTGCCGATTTCGCCGCGCCAGGTGCTGCTCCGCGTGCTCGAGCGCGCGCGGTCCATGGGATGCGCAGTGAAGCTGGCGGCCGAATACGAATTCTGGCTGTTCAAGGAAACGCCGCAGAGCGTGCGGGAGAAAGACTTCCGCCGCCTGGTGCCGCTGAGCTGCGGAATGTTCGGCTACAGTGTCCTCCGCGCATCGCAGAATTCCGCGCTCGTGCTGGACCTTATCGATCAACTAGAGGGCTTCAACATCCCAGTCGAGGGCTTCCACACCGAAACCGGCCCGGGCGTTTATGAAGCGGCGATCGCGGTGGATGAAGGCGTTGCGGCGGCGGACAAGGCCGCCCTGTTCAAGACGGCGGTGAAAGAGATCGCCGCGCGGCACAACGCGATCCCGACCTTCATGGCCAAGTGGAACGCGGCGCTGCCGGGGTCCAGCGGTCACATCCATCAAAGCCTCGTGTCGATCGAAGACCACCGCAATCTGTTTTTCGACGATGGCCGTCCGTCGGAGTCGATGATGCGCTACATCGGCGGGTTGTGCGAATTCCTGCCGGAGCTGATGGCGATGATCGGCCCGACGATCAATTCGTACAAGCGGACGGTGCCGGGCACGTGGGCGCCGGTGAACGCGAGCTGGGGCGAGGACAACCGCACCACCGCGATCCGTTCGATTCCCGGCTCCGCGAAATCGACGCGCATTGAGCTGCGGCTGCCGGCGGCGGACATGAATCCGTATCTGGCGATGGCAGCCAGCATCGCCGCGGGCCTGGAGGGCATCGAGCGCAAGCTCGATCCGCCCGCGCCCGCCACCAACGGGTACGAAGCCACGCACGCTCGCGCCTTGCCGCGCGACCTCGCCGAGGCAACCGCGCTGCTGCGCGCGTCGTCGATGGCGCGCGACTGGTTCGGCGAGGAGTTCGTCGATCACTACGCATGCACGCGCGAGTGGGAAGTGCGGCAGGCGCAACACGCCGTCACCGATTGGGAGCTGTCCCGCTACTTTGAATCCATCTGAGCCCTACATGAGCACCTACACGTTTTCATTCCCGACCACGATCCTCTTCGGCCCCGGCGCGATCGCGCAGTTACCCGCCGAGGCCGCGGAGCGCGGCATGCACAGGCCCCTCGTCGTCACCGACGCCGGGCTGGCCCGCACGCGCATAATCGACCGCATCCGGGCTCTCCTGCCCGGCGCACCCGTCTACACGGGGGTCGACCCGAACCCGACCGAGAAGAACGTCCTGGACGGTGTCGCGTTTTACCGGGACCACGAGTGCGACAGCATTATCGGAGTAGGCGGAGGATCGCCCATCGACGCCGCGAAAGCGATTCGCCTCATGGTGACGCATCCGCTGGATCTCGCCGAGTACGACGACAACATCGGCGGCGCCGCGAAGATCGGTTCGAACGTCCCGCCCTACATCGCCGTCCCGACCACCGCGGGAACCGGCAGCGAGGTGGGCCGGTCCACGGTGATCATGATCGCGAAGACGAATCGCAAGACGGTGGTCTTCAGCCCGCACCTGATTCCCTCGATTGCGATCGACGATCCGGAGTTGACCGTCGACATGCCCGCGCACATCACCGCCGGCACGGGAATGGACGCCTTCACTCACAATGTCGAAGCGTACCTGTCGAAGGGCTTCCACCCCATTTGCGACGGCATCGCCATCGCCGGAGCCAAGCTCGCGTCGGAAAATCTTCCGCGCGTCATGGCGGACCCGCGAGACATCGAAGCACGGGGCAATATGCTGATGTCGTCGATGATGGGCGCCATCGCGTTTCAGAAAGGCCTCGGCGCCACGCATTCGCTGGCCCATCCGCTTTCTAGCGAATTCGGAATGCATCACGGAACGGCGAATGCCGTGCTGTTGCCCGCCGTGCTCGAGTTTAATCGCGAGAGCGTTCGGCAACGGTTCGCCGAACTCGAGCGGCAGCTTGGCTCCGATCTTGTCGCGCGGGTCCGGCAACTGAATTCGATCTGCGGCATTGCCCCGCGCCTCCGCGACTACAACATCCCCGGCGACGCGCTGGAATCGCTGTCGGCGAAAGCCATCGAAGACGGCTGCCACCTGCTGAATCCGCGCCCCTGCACCAGGGAGGACCTACTGTCTTTGTACCGGGCGGCATGGTAGGGGATTGCGCTATCCTGGGGATTCCAGCCCCCATGAGATTTTTCACCATTGCTATTCCCTTGGCGCTTGTTCTGGCGATGTCCGCAGGCGCTCAGACTCCGCCCCCCGCGAAGCCGGCCGTCGCCATTCAGCCAGCGCCGGTGCCTGCGCCCGACATCCCCGCCACGGCGGTTGTGATGACCGTTGGCGACGAGAAGATCACCAAGGCGCAGTTTGAAGCGCTGCTGGCCGCGCTGCCCGAGCAGGTCCGCAAGCAGGCGGAAGGACCGGCCCGGCGCAAATTCGCCGAGCAGTTCGCGGAACTGAAGACCCTCGCGTTCGAAGCCCGCCGCCGGCACATCGACCAGGACGCTGGCGTCCAGCAGAGAATGGCGTTGCAGAAGGACAGCTTTCTCGCCTCGGAACTGTATCAGACGTTCAAACCCGAAGAGTCGGACTTCAAGACGTACTACGAACAGCACAAGGCAGAATACGAACAGATCAAGGCCAGCCACATCCTGATCCGCTTCAAGGGGTCGACGGTGCCGGTCAAGAAGGACGGAAAAGATCTGACCGAGGAGGAAGCCCTGGCGAAGGCCAAGGAACTCCGCGTCAAGATCGGGGCTGGCGCGGCTTTCGCCGATATCGCCAAAGCCGAGTCCGACGACACCGGCTCCGCGCAAACCGGCGGATCCCTGCCGCCCTTCACGCACGGCCAGATGGTGCCCGCGTTTGAGCAGTCGGCCTATGGGCTGGCCGTTGGCCAGGTCAGCGATCCGGTGAAAACCCAGTTTGGCTATCACCTGATCAGGGTGGACGAGCGGTCGACCAAACCGCTCGCCGAAGTCCGAGCGCAGATCGAGACCAAGCTGAAGGCGGACATCGCGAAGAAGTCGGTGGCCGAGATCAAGAAGACCGTCCCCGTCACCATGGACGATCAGTATTTCGGCAACTAGTTTTGTGGAGCCCGTTTCTCATTTCTTCTACTCTCACCGGCTGAAACTTCAGTTCTGGGATTTCGGCGGCGATGCCAAGCCCTCCGTGATCCTCGTGCACGGCGGACTGGACCACGCCCGCAACTGGGATTGGGTTGCCGCCGGTCTTTCGCCCGACTATCGCGTGTACGCCCTCGATCTGCGGGGGCACGGCAACAGCGCGCAGGCCCAGGGCGCGATGTACTCTTTGGCCGAGTACGTTCTGGATCTCTCGGCGCTGCTCGATATCATCGACGATTTCCCCGTCTACCTGATTGGTCACTCGCTCGGCGGATTCATTGTTACGCACTACGCGGGTGTCTATCCCGACCGCGTAAAGAAACTGGTGAACATCGAGGGGTTCGGTTTCCCGAAAGGGCACAAGGTGCACGCGGCGTATTCCGACCGGCTGCGCCGCTGGATGGAAGGAATGCGCGACGTCGAGAAAAGGGAACCGCGTCCCTACCCGAGCCTGGAATCGGCCATCGCGAGAATGAAGGAAGCGAATCCGCACCTCACGGATGAACAGGCGCGGCACCTGACGCTGCACGGCACGAACTGGAACTCCGACGGCTCGCTGGTTTGGAAGTTCGACAACTACGCGCGGCTGTTCCCGCCTTACGGGCACAATCTCGACGACGTGCGCGAAGTCGCCGGCCGCATCACCTGCCCGGTGCTGTTGTTCTGGGGCGAAGAGAGTTTCATGCAAAATCCCGAGGAGGACGGCCGCACCGGCTGGATCTCCAATACAAAGCTGGTTCGCGTGCCGGGCGCGGGGCACTGGCTGCACCACGATCGACTCGATCTCTTCCTGTCGGAAACGCGAAAGTTCTTAGCGGAGTAGAACAATGGGGACAGACCCCCTTTTCCATTAGAGTTCGAACGTACACTCGACGGGGTACTTCGGTGGAAAAGGCGTCTGTCCCCATTGCTTCGCGAACAGCAGAAATTCGGAAGCGATGCGCGCCGCGACGCCGTCGAGCGGCTCGCTTTTCTTCGTGCGCAAGTCGTGGCCCGCTCCCTCGCATTCGACCAGGGCGACGGGCGCCGGAATCAGCGACACCGCCGGGCGGATCTCTTCGATGGTTCCAAACGGATCCCGGCTGCCGTGCACGAACAGCGCCGGCGTGCGGATCGCGGGAAAATGCGTCGTGCGCAAATCTCCAGACTGCCGGGGCGGGTGCAACGGATAGGACAGCAGCAAAAGCGCGTCGGCGAGTTCCGGCTCCTCGGAGGCGAGCAGCGTCGCTTGCCGGCCGCCGTACGAGTGACCTCCCAGGAACACCCGGCCCAGTCCATTTTCGCGAGCCTTCGTCACATGCGCGCGGAGCCCGGCGCGGTCCGCCTCGGCTTCGCCGCGGAAGGGAGGACCGTGCGGACGGCGCTCGCGAAACGGCAAGTCGATTCGCATCACGCGCAGGCCACTGGCCGACAGGGCCCGATCCACGGCGAGCAAGAGCGGAGCATCGCGGTTCGCTCCCGCGCCGTGGGTGAGAACGAGTGTGTCCATTTAGTTAGCATGACTCATATTCGTTCTCTCGGGCGCGGGAGAAGGGTCTCCAGTAGAACGCCGTGCGATTGCCCGTTCAACACGCCGGCGGACGCGAGTGTTAGAGTGAATATCCAAGAGTGGAGGGACGATGAGAATCGCTGGTTTGGTCCTCATAACGATCGGGCTTGCCGCTGCCCTGAACGGCGATGACCTGTCCAGCAGGGCCTGGGATCTGGAGAGCAAGGGTGAAGCCGCGGCGGCGCGCGAACTGCTCCGGAGGACGGCACAAGGCACGAGCGACGCGCAAGCCTGGGGCGCATACGCGGAGTTCCTCGACCGCCATCGCGATCCCGCCGCGCGTGGGGCCTACGAAAAGGCGCTGAGCTTCCTGCCGGAGGGCAGCGCGCGGGACCGGGCTGCGATAGCCCGGCGGCTGGCAGCGCTCGACCTTCTGGCTGAGGATCGCGATGCGGCGGCCCGCCATCTGAAGGAATACTCCAGCGCAGCCGGCGCGCAGTTCTCCCTGCCCGCCGCCGCGCCCGCCGCCGAGCAGCCGGCCGCGATGATCGAGATCCCGGGGCCCTTGCGCTCTTTCGCGCGGATGGCAGCGCTTGCGCCGGACCTCGGTCCGCGGGATGTTCTCCCGGCTCTGGCGCGCAACGTGGTGACGAACGGATACCAGGCCATCAGCAGCTCCGAAGGACTGGACCAAACGGAGTATCTGAAGCTCGTCATCCGGTACATGTCGCAGGCTCGCGAACTCGATAAGCTGGGCGGACCCGATAAAGTGATCCGACTGGAATCCTGCGAGACGGCGAAGACGGCGGACCTGCTCAAGGTGCTCGGATATCGCATGCGCGGCGGCTGCGGCAGCGACGTGGTACTGGAAACCGTGAACGCCACGCGCGCGTTTTTGACCATCGACTCGGGATTTCCGCTTGCCGATCTCGAACAGGCGCTGCGTTCCAACCGGCCGTACGCCTATGACTACCATCCGTCGCGAATTCCAGTCCTTTATGGCCAGGATTACTGGCTGTCGGCGAAGGAAAAAGCGCAGGGCGAATTCATCGACGTTTTCCTGGGCGACCCGTCCATTTGCCGGCTGTACCTGGCGCTCGCGAAGATGGATCCCGCGGTCTCGGCCGCGCTCCGCGATGGTTCGAGCGTACTCAAGCTGAAGGCTTTCGCGCACGTCCTCGATTTCTACGGCGGCTTGTTCGAAATCCGCGAAGGCAAAGCGGTGACCCCCGGCGGAGCGCGTTCGGAAAAGACGTGGGCGGAACTGGCGGGGGCGGCGCCCGATAAGCCGGCTCAGTTCTTCGAGCGGCTGGCGGCGCGCGACGACGGGTGGCTGGCAAGCTACTACGATGCGCTGCTGCGCGTGAAGGGGCCGGCGTTGGGCTACCTTACCGAACCGGAAAGGCTGAAGCGCTTTTATGCCGCCATTCGCGGGAAAGTGACGAGCCCCGGGCCGGCGCGCCCGGTGTTCCGCGCGAACACGGACATGATGCTGCTGACCACGCGGCTGGTGGTGACTGCCGACGGGCGGCCTTTCCTGCCGGGTAATCTCGGCGTGTGGAAGAACCTGTTCATCCACCACCCAAATGGAAAATACGACGCCAAGTTGGCCAAGGCGGCGGTGGGATGGAAGGAGGCGGACGACGTCATCGAGGCGCTGTTCGCACTGTGCCGCAAAGCGGTCGACAACGAGCCGCTGAAGATTTTCATGGCGGTAAGCGACCTGGAGCGGGCGCGCTCCACGCCGCTCAAAGCCGAGACGGTGGAGCGTCTGGTTCGGGATTACAGGGCGTACGGCGCACAGTATTCGCTGTTCGCCGAGACTCCGTCGCTCGACGACCAGACGATCGTCGCGTTCCTGGATGCGGCCGGATCCTTGAACGACATCAAGGACCAAATGGCGAGGGCCGATGCCGCCGGGTCGTTCCAGGCGGTGGCGTCGATCTGGCAAATCTTCGCGCGCCAGGGATCCATCTCTCCGGAGAAGGCCGGTGCGGCGTTACGCGACGCAATCGCGCCGTTCGATTCAGTGAGGAAAGAGCGCGATCTGTTCGAGGCCGGCCGGGCCGGCTTGCGCGCGCTCCTCGCGGCCGCCGGCGCGCCCAAGGACGTCAACGTACAGGATGCAACGCTCGACCTGCTCGCCGGTACCGCCATGCGGGCCGACGCCGACACGCACACGCAGGTGATCGAGGATATGATCCGCGTGTTCGAGGCGCAGCGCCTGATCTCTCTGCAGTCGCTGTTCGACCTGGCGGATAATCTGGAGCGGGCCGCGGCCGGCGGGAAAGTGGACACCGCCCTGCTGAACAAGGTTGCGGCGCGCATCTCGGAGATTCAGGCGCCGCGCGCGTCCCTGACCAGCGGCGAAAAGAACCAGCTCGGCTACGGGTACTGGACTGACAAGCACATCGATAATCAACGGAAGTTAAATCTGAAGGCGGCCGTGGACAAGGCAGGCGCCGACGCCGAGAAACTGCGGGCGATTCGCGGCGCGCTCGCGCCGTTTCTGCGCGACACGCTGGTGGGATTAAACTACGTCCACTACGCGCCCCCGGGCGCGCAGGTGCTGTACACCAATCCGGTGTTCGTGCGGAGCCACGACTTTGTCGGCGTCGCCGGCGGCAATCAGACCTGGAAGCGTACCGAGGTCTACGGCAGCGGATGGCCCGCCAACGCAGGGGGACGGCTGGTCGGATCGCTCTCGGGCCTGCCTTACGCGCTGGCTGAGACGGAGCAGAATTTCCTCATCCCGTCCCGCGAGCAGGCGCTGATCTGGGGCGACCTTGTGCCCCAGATGCTGATCAGCTCGACCATTCCCAGGTGGTGGAACGTCAGCCACGCAATGGTGCACTGGGTCGGACTGCACATGACCTACGGCGAGTCGCTGCTGGCGGAATCGGTTTTCGATCCGGCGCTACGCGCGCGGGTTTTGGACTCGCTTTCCAAGAACGCTGCACCAGCGCGGGCTCGAAGAGTATCCGAAGAGATCCAGGCGGGGCGCGTCGTAGCCGCCCTCGACGAAGTGACTCCCGCGGAGTTGTACATCCTGGGATCCGAGTTCGCCCCGGACGCGAAGGAGTCTTCGATCGCTGGCGAGATCCGCAGGCTGGCGCTAGAGAATCCGGAGCAAGTAAGCCTCGCCGCGATTTCGCGCGCGTTCGGCACTCCGAAACCGACGCTCTCCAACTCCTATGGGCCTGAGTTGCTAAACCTGCGCACGTTCCCGACACTGATGGGATATTCCAGCCGGATCATGGCCGAGACCTGGGAGTCGAACCTGTTGTACTACGCCGCGCTGGCGGACGAAATCCACGCCCATCCCGCCGAGTTGAACCTGCTGATTCCCGCGTGGACTCAATTGACGGTGGAGAAGATCTTCGCGACACACCTGGAGGACTGGCCGGCGCTGCTGAGGTCCCTGCGGGCGGTGGGCGATGAAGTGAGGCAGAAGGCGCGGAAGCAGCAGGCGGCGGTCGCGGCCGGCGCGGGTGCGGAGTAGGTCCTGGGAGGGTTAGAGTGAGATTTATGATTCGACTTGCGGCTGGCATCGCGTGCATCTGCGCGTGGCACGCGCAGCCCGCTCTGGCGCAGGAGGGACAGCGGCCCGTCTTCCGCGTGAAGGTGGACATGGTGGTCCTGAGCTTCACGGTGACGGACAACAAGGGCCGCTACGTGAACGGGCTGAAGCCGAAGGATTTCAAGATCACGGAAGACGGCATCGGGCAGAAGGTCGCGACGTTCGCAGAAGGGAATCGCCCCCCGGTTCAGGTTCTCGAAGACGGTTCGGTGAAGCCGCTCGCCGGCGCGGTCTCCGAAGAGGCCGCCGCGAAGGGAGTGGACCTGCGCTCGGACGCGCTGGTGGGCACCAACGTGTTCGTGCTGTTCGACACGAGCAACTACATGTATCGCGGGTTCGTGTACGCGTCCGACGCGATCGCGGATTTCGTGCGCGGGCTGGACCGCGCCGATTCTGTGGCCGTGTACACCTACAGCCGCAATCTTTCCCGCGCCGCGTCGCTGACCCGCGATCGCGGCGACGCCATCATGGGGCTTCGCAAGGCCGTCGCCGGCGACGACTCCGCTCTTTACAACGCCCTGCTGCTGACGCTTCGCGATGCGGCCAAGGTGCCGGGGCGCAAGGTCGTCATTGTGTTTTCGAACGGCCCCGACAACGCGAGCATGGTTGCGCCCGACGACGTGCGCGCCGTGGCCGAGGATGAGGGCATTCCGATTTACGTCATTTCAACCAACGACGTCAACAAGGACTCAATTTCCAGCGGAGTGTTTAAACGCATTTCGCAGCGCACGGGCGGCAAGGCGTATTTCGCCAAGACCTGGCAACGGCAGGTGGAGGCTTTCGAGTCGATCCGCGAGGACCTCGGCAACTCCTACACGGTCACTTATTACCCACAGGCGAACGTGAACGAGGGCTTCCGCAAGATTAACGTCGAGATTCTGTCCGACGCCGCAAAGAAGTATCGGGTGCGGGCGCGGCCGGGATACCGTCCCCGCGGCGGATTCTGATGAAATGGGCCGCCGGTTCACGCCGATGAACGCCGGTGGAGAGCGGAAGTATGATACCCGCGGCGCACGCACTCCCGCGTGCCGTGTCGAGACTCCTCTCGACACTTCTTTCCAGGGAAGACCGGCGTCGACAGGAGTGGCGACGCGGCACGCACGAGTGCGTGCGCCACGAAAATCCTCCGTCACTGGGGCGGCGCACTGATGGCCGTATCCCGACGGAGTTTTCTCACGGCGGCGTCCGCGGTTTCCTACCGCCGAGTTCTCGGCGCGAACGACCGGGTGGGTGTCGGCTTCGTCGGCTTCGGCCTCATCGGGGCGCAGCACGTTCACGACTTTCGCGCGCAGCCGGATGTGGATATGACCGCGCTGTGCGACGTGTATCAACCGCGCATGGAGCAGGGCGTCGCGGCCTGCGGCGGCGCGGCGCGCGGCTATCGCGATTTCCGGAAACTGCTGGACGATCGCGACGTCCAGGCGGTGGTGGTTTCGACGCCCGATCACTGGCACCCGCTCATCGCGATGATGGCGTGTGCGGCGGGCAAGGACGTGTACGTCGAGAAGCCGTTGACGCTGTTCGTCCGCGAGGGCCGCTGGATGACGGATGTGGCGCGGCGGCACAACCGCGTGGTGCAGGTGGGAACGCAGCAGCGCAGCGGACCGCACTACCAGCGGGCGCGCGAACTGGTCCGGTCCGGGCACATCGGGCAATTGCTGACCGCGCGGATGGGCAACTCCCGGAACATCATGCCGGGGTTCGGGACGCCTCCGGATTCCGCCGCGCCGATCGATTTCGATTACCAGATGTGGCTCGGACCCGCGCCCGAACGGCCTTACAATCCGCACCGCGGTCTCTACCATTTCCGGTGGTTCTGGGATTACTCCGGCGGCCAGATGACCAACCTGGGAGCGCACGAGGTGGACATTGTCCAATGGGCGCTCGACGCGAAAGGACCGCTGGCGGTGACCTCGACGGGCGGCCGATGGGCGCTGCGGGACGACGGCGAGACGCCCGATATTCAGGACGCGCTGTTTGAGTATCCCCGGTTCACCGCGCTCTGGTCCCACCGCGAGGCGGGCAAGGGCATGCGCGTGCAGCGTGGCCTCGAGTTCGTCGGCACGAAGGGGACTTTGATAGTGGACCGCGAAGGATTCCAGGTCGAATCCGATCTGCGAATCGATCCCCAGAACGGCGTCCCGGTGTATCGCGGGATGCCCGCGGGCGGCCCGCGGCGGTCGGACGTGAAGGGCACGCCGTGGATCGAAAAACCGGAGAGCGGCAAAGGCTCCGAGGAGGAGCAGCTCGCCGGTCACGCGCGGAATTTCCTGGACTGCGTGAAATCGAGACAGCAGCCGATCTCCGATGTCGAAGACGGGCACCGCACGGCCGTCGCCTGCCACCTGGCTAATATTTCCCTGCGGGTGGGCCGGAAGGTCCGATGGGATTCGGAGCGGGAGGAAATCGTGGACGATCGGGAAGCGTCGGCCATGCTGGAGCGGCCGTATCGGAAACCTTGGGACGGCGTGCTGAGGAGCCTGCTCGCGTGACGCGGCGATCCTTTGTCGGAGCGATGGCCGCGGCCGTGGCGCCGGCCGGCGATCTGAAACTCGGGATCGCGTCGACGTGCTTCATGACGGCGAGCAATCCGAAAGACACGATCGCTTTCCTGGAGCGCGGACGGGCGCTCGGCGCGGCGGGCATCCAGATGCACCTCACGTCCACCGAACCCGCCTACGTGAAGCGTCTGCGGGATGCGGCGGAGCGCTACGGAATGTATGTCGAGACCATGGCGGAATTGCCAAAGGGCGACGTCGCGGCGTTCGAGCGCGCGCTTGCGGCCGCGCGGGATGCCGGAGCTGCCGTCATTCGCGTCGGTTGCCTGAGCGGCCGCAGGTACGAAAATTTTGCCGGCTACGACGAGTGGAAGCGGTGGGTGGAAGCGGCCCGGAATTCCGTCTTCCGCGCCGTTCCGATCGCCGAGCGGCTGAAAATGCCGCTGGCGATCGAGAATCACAAGGACTGGACCGCCGCTGAGCTCGCCGCCCTGGTCAAGCAGATCTCCAGCGAGTATGTCGGCGTGTGCCTGGATACCGGAAACAACATTTCTCTTCTCGACGATCCCTACGAGGTGGTCGACACGCTTGCGCCGTACACGCTGGCGACGCACTTCAAGGACATGGCGGTCGCGCCGGACGACGAGGGGTTCCTGTTGAGCGAAGTCGTGCTGGGCGAGGGCATGCTGGATCTGCGGCGGATGGCGCGGACGATCCGGGCGGCGCGGCCGCGGACGAAGTTCATGCTGGAGATGATCACTCGGAATCCGCTCCGCGTCCCGTGCCTGACGACGAAATACTGGGCGACGTTCCCGGACCGGAGCGGCTACGCGCTCGCGCGAACTCTGGCGATGGTGCGGCAGAACGGGGGGAAGGCACTACCGCGCGTCGACGGGCTGGCGGGCGATGCGGTGGCGCGGTTGGAAGAAGAGAACGTGCGGAAGTGCCTGGCGCGAGGCGTAGCGGGGTAGCGGCTAGCCGGCAATGGGCTGCGGGGAGGCCGGAAGTCGGCTGATCACGAGATTGTGGATTTCCGCTTTGGTACTCGCGTTGTCGATATCAATTCCGACCAGGTTGCCTCGAGCATCGTAGTCAAGCACTACGCCATCGGAAACCTCGCGGCTCTCGACGCTCGTTTGTTCCGACAGATCGATACCCGCCGCCGCATCTGGCTTGTATCCTGCACCCATTCACGATACAGTTTGAATTTCCGGGGGTGTCTTATGAGATATCTGGTTCCGATTCTCTCTGTCGCTGTGCTTCTTCTCGTCGCCGCGCCTCTCCGCGCACAGTCCCGGCTCACCGGCGTCGATCCGCTCAACGGGAAAACCGGCGACGTCGTAGCCGCCGCCGGCGAGAACCTCGAGAAGAGCAAGGTCGTGGAACTGTACCTCACCGACGGCACCAAGGATTGGAAGGTCCAGGTGATCGAGCAGACCGGCGAGCAAATTAAGTTCAAGGTCCCCGGCAATATCAAAGCGGGACGTTACGCCCTGATGCTCAAGACCGGCGGCCCCGATCCCAAGCTCCTCGAACAGCCGGTGAAATTCAACATCGACGAGTAGCGCGTCAACTCCTGTTGGGATTGGTCCGGCGGCGCGGGCACGGCTCCCGGCTTTACGCGCACCGCCACGCTGAGTTCGCTCTTCGCGCCTCCTTCGAATACGCCGTGAGTGGGAGGCACATCGGCGTAGTCCCGGCCCACCGCGACGCGAATGTACCGGTCGCCGGCGACCCGCGCGTTGGTCGGATCCAGACCGAGCCAGCCCAGTTCCGGCAGAAACGCCTCCACCCACGCGTGCGAGGCGTCGTCGCCCGAACGGTCGTGGTCTTCGCCGCTATGGTGCAGATAGCCGCTCACGCACCGGCAGGGGATGCCAAGCCTTCCGACCAGCGCCACCATGACGTGGGCGAAGTCCTGGCAGACGCCGGCCCGGAGCCGGAGCGCTTCATCGATCGGCGAGACCACATAGGTGGCTTTCGGAACGCAGTCGAACCAATCGTAGACTTCGCGATTGAGCCGCGATAGCGATTTCGGAAGGGGCGGGACGTCCGCGATTTCCGCCAGGGACTCCGTCGTCAGCAGCAGCGTGCGTGCGCCTCGGCGACGTCGAAGTGGTGGACGGTGTTCCCCTGATGGTCCCGGGAGCTGAAGGTGTTGGCGCGCGGGCGCACCGACAACTGGAACTCGAGGCACCGCTGGCGCCCCTCCGTCAGCGGCTCCATGCGAACCTCCAGCAGGCTCTCGGTCACGGGCGCGCTGTGCACGAATTTGGTGATGTGTCGAAGGTTGTAGAGCATTTAATGTCAGCGACTCCCTTACGGTCGCGGCTCGGAAACGCTACAGGATACTCAATAAATGTTTCGTAGACCGCTTCGTGGCTCCGGGCAGGATCAGAAAATCGGCGACGCGCTCGGGCCACGGGTCCGCCGTGTAGGCCTTGCAAAACGCCTCGAAGGCCGTGCAGCACTTGAGCAGGCCGACCCACTCCAGATGCTCTCCCGGCGCGGGAATGCGGTCGAATGAGGGTCGAAACCGCACACGTCCTTTCCAGGTACCGCCCCAATTGGATGAACTCCCATCCTTCACCATGGGTAATGGTGGAATCGGTGATGCCGCGGAACAGGACGTACGCCCTCGCGAATGTCGCGCAGGAACAGGGCGGCGATATTGAAACCTTTGTGGCGCGTTTGGAATTAAGAGGATGTTTCGCGTCTGGTGACGCTCGACACATGGATTCTAAAGTGCGATCGTTACCGGCCGGAACCGAACTTCACGTCTATAGGTAGCACGGCGCGATTCGTGTTCTAATAACGTTGAGCGAACTTGCTCTTTGGGGAAAGGATGTCTGTGATGAGTCAGCCCCGTCCCGATCAACCGCTTCCTCTCACCGAACTCCAACCCGCCAACCTTTATCGTATACAGGTACGAGAACTGCGCGGCTATGCGATGTTTATGATCGATCCTGAGGGCATTCTGATCTCCTGGAACGAGGGCGTAGAACAACTCATCGGTTACTCGGAAAAGGAATGGATCGGACAGCATGCCTCCATCATCTTCACTCCCGAGGAGAAGGCGGCCGAAGTTTGCGACTCAGAGATGCGACTTGCGCGTGAGAGCGGCAGCGCAACGGATATCAGATGGCACCGGCACAAGAATGGAACCGAATTTTTCGCGAATGGTTTCATGAATTCGGTTCATGATGAGCAGGGCGCGCTCATCGGCTATACAAAGATCCTGAGCGACGAAACGGCGCGCAAGCAGTTGCAGGATTCCCTCACTGAATCCAATACGGCTCTGGAGCAATTTGCGTATGTAGCAAGCCACGATCTGCAGGAGCCGCTCCGCACCATGAGCACTTTCGCTGAGCTGCTCTCCAACAAATATCGGGGCGCGCTGGATGCCGAGGCAGACCACTTTCTCGATTTTATGTTGCGCGGGGCCGTGCGTATGAATGCGCTGGTGAGAGATTTGCTCGCCTACGCGCGCCTGACGACCGAAGAAGAGCGGCCCTCCTCTATCGCTCTGGACGAGGATTTAGAGGCTGCGCTAACCCACCTCGAACAGGCGATCTCAGAGAGTGGGGCGGCCGTAACCCACGATCCTCTGCCCACTCTGCCGGTGGATCGCGGTCAGATGGTTCGGCTATTTCAGAACCTGATTGGAAACGCTATTAAGTATCGGAAGCCGGATCAGGCTCCCAAAGTTCACATTGCTGCCAAACAAAAGGGGGCCGAATGGGTCATCTCGATTCGCGACAACGGAATCGGCTTTGATCCGAAGTACGCATCGACGATTTTTGAACCTTTCAAGCGTTTGCATACGGCCGAGGAATATCCCGGGACGGGCGTTGGGCTGGCAATTTGCCGGCGTATCATACAAGCCCAACGAGGCCGCATTTGGGCAGAATCGCAGCCAGGAGCAGGAACAACCTTCTTTTTCACGCTTCCGGTCGATAGTCCAGCGCCCTTAAAGCATACGTCCCCGATTGAAAGGCCGCGCGAGCCGTCGTAACCTCGCGCCGATCCTTTCTTTTGATTCGTCAGAAAAATCCGTGGGTGAGTTCCGGTTCAGGCAGCTTGCCAAGTGAATGATATAGGGCCAGTTCGGCGACTGGGAAGGATCGAAACCCGTAGGATTTTCTCATGGTGACTTTTGCTTTGTTGTTCAGGCCCTCGATGACACCGCTGGAAAACTCTTTCCGAGCGCGAAAATAGTTGAGGATGAGATCGCGGTGGGCGCGTAAAGTTCTGGCGACTTTCTTCATCGGCTCGATCCGGGACCGCATCACTTGGCGACACCATTGGTCGAGGAATTTGGTGGCCCATGCGGTGGAACCGTAATTCCCGAGTTGCTGGAAGTCTTCCTTGAGGAGATAGGCGCGAACGCTCTGGAGGTTATAGCGCACCAGATCTTTCAGTTTCACTTCTGGTTGGCGGTGAGGTTTGCGGGGCGTTTGAGGAGGCACCAGCGAGACTTCGTCAGGATCGGTTCGTATCCGTCGCCCTTCATTCGCCTGGCTTCTGCAGCGCGGATGTCGTCGAGCGCCTTGTTCACCTTGGCGACAATGTGGAACCGTTCAAGGATGTTGAGCGCTTGGGAGCACTTTTCGCGAATCACGCCCAGGTAGGGTTTCCACATGTCCGAGCAGACGAACTCGATCTTCGCCGATACTTCTGGGCCGATCATGGCAAAGAACTCCCGGAAGGTCTTCACCGTCCGTTCTTTTCCAATCCACAGCAGCCGTGTACAGCCCAGGTCGATCTGATAAACCAAGGTCAGATATTTGTGCCCTTTGCCATACTGAATCTCATCCACGCCGATGGCGCGAATCGCTCCCAGGACGCGATGTTCCAGCCCCCAGGCGACCAGATAGGCCACCGCGTCATGCACCTTGTCCCAGGAGGTGCGGAACTCTTCGGCGGTTTCTTTCCAGGATAGTTTGCGCGCCCAATACCCCAGGAAATGTATGTAGACCTTGGTCGAGGAGTGTTTGCCGGTGCCCCACGGCACTTCTTCGACCACGACCCCGCATTGCCTGCAGTTGACCCGCCGCATGCAATAGACCAGAAAAACCAAATAGCCTCAGAATCCGATGAACTCAAACCGCCGAGGCGTGGGAGACTGGTCGTAGCCCGGCGTCGGTTGATGACAACCCGAGCAAATGGCCATGGATCGTTTCCGCGGCCGGACCGGGATGAGGATGGATTGCTCCTCTTCGGCGAAGCTGGCTCGCCCATGCACAAATCCCGGGATGGGATGGCACTGATTCAGAATTCTGGGAAGGCGCATGAGTTGAGTGGGATCGATACAAAGATGAAGACGAATCTCGATTCTCCCCCATCGACGCCCGCCGCGCTATTGCCCTACTGCCGCGATTGCCGCGACCTTCAGGAGTGGCCGGAGCGTTGGATGGGCGAGGAAAAAGATCTTCCGGTAGGGAGAAGACTCGTCGCATCCTTCATGCCCTTCCTCCTTCACCTCACCGAATCCGGCCTGTCGAAAAGAACCATCCAAAATCACGTCGACAATATGTGGCTACTCGGCGGAGAGATCATCCGTGATGTGAACGAAGACCCTTCTCTGAGCAAGGTAGCGGCGGAAAAGCTCATCGGCAACGTGATCCACCAGGACGGCGGACCGCTGATCCACAACGGCTGGGAAGACGAGCAACGCTCCTTCGATTCCACCTGCCGGAAGTTCCACCGTTTCCACACTCAGCCCCAGCGCTGAGGACCCCAGTTACCCACAGATTCCCCAGACGAGCTATATTTCTTGTTGCACTGCCAGCGTACTCCCACCTTTCGGGGGCTGCCTCTGCATCCCCTCATAGCGCCGTTCGATCGCGGCAAACCCCGCAAGCGCCAGCATCGTCACACCGCTCAACAGCGCGCCGAGCGCGAAGCGAATCGAGCGATACCGGAACGTCAACTCGTGCGCGCCCGCCGGCACGATCACTCCGCTCAGCGCATAGTCGGCCGGTTGCACCAGCAGCTCTTTCCCGTCCACCATCGCGCGCCAACCCGGAAAGTACGGGACGGCAATGCGGAGGAGGCACTCCGCCGGAGCGCTGTACCGGACGCGATAGAAGTCGCCTTCGTAGTTGACGACCTGAATCCGCGTCATGCCGGGCGACAGTCCCCGGGCGGGCCCTTCGACCACCGCCGTTTGCGCCGGATCGAGCGTGTCCAGCATTCGTTTTGCAGAATTCGAATCCGGAACGAAGACCACGTGCGGCGGCGCGGATATGCGAGGAAGGGCGTCGGGATTCGCCAGGATGGCCCCGCGCTGGGCGTCGATTTTGTGTGTGACCGCGAGACCGTTCAGCAGGCGCGGGTTCGCCTCGGCGGCGCTCATGTATGCGGAATAGCGGCTCAATTCGAGGGGATTGTAGCCGTAAGTGACTTCGGTCCTCGAATCGAGCGCGCTGTTTAGGGGCCCCATGGAATTGATCACGAACGGCGACCAGATGCGGTAGGGCGCTGGCCCCTGGATCGGAACGATCGCGGCCTGAAAACGGTCGTACGCGTTGCCATAGCGTTCCTCGAAGCTCGCGCGGCTGTACGCCAGCGGGTTCGCCGACATGTTGAAGTGCCACAGATCTATCGCGCTTAACAAAATGAGGACAGCGACGATCCACGGCTGCCGGGTGCGCTCGCGGATCCAAAGTGCGCCCTGCGCCGCCGCGAGCGCCAGCCCCAGCGAGACGACAAACCAGATATGCACCGGCGCGCGGACACTGGCGAATCCGGGGAGCAGCGTCAGCAGCGAGTACAGTCCCTTGCCCGGGCCCAGTGCGTACCACAACGGCAGCAGGATCAGCACGAGCGGAATCTCCCACCGCTTTCGCCGCATCGCCGACGCGATCGCCAGCGGGATCAACAGCAGCCCACCATAGAAGTAAAACTGCGTGATGTCTTGCGGACCGCGGTATGCGCCCGAGATCGCTCCATATTGATCGGGCCGGATCAGGGTGACCATGTTCTCGGGCGAGAGCGCCGCGTTTGTAGCGTTCCGGTAGTTGGTCTCCGCGCGAATCGACTGAGCCGTCAATTCCAGGCCTGGCAGAGTCTGAATCGCGCTCACCAGCACAGCGATCGCCGGAATCGCGACCGCCACCGTGAGCGACCGCTTCCAGTTGGCCCGGCGCGCGATCAGAAACAGCAATAAGGCGAGGAACGCATACAGCGCGGTTTGAAAGTGACCCGCCAGGATTACCAGGCCGCCCACGAAACCGCCCAGGAGCACCGCTCGGCCGTGGCGTGCCTCGAGGGCCCGGTCGGCGGCCCACAACAGCCAGGGCGCCAGCGCCGCGGTCTCGAACATGCCGAGATGCGAGCTGTGGCTCGAGAAAAATCCGCCGCCGGCATAAAGAACACCCGCAAGGATGGCGCAGCCCGGATGTCCCGTCAGGCGCCGCGCCAGCAGGTATGCGCCCCCCAGCGCCAGAAACGCGTGCAGAGCCAGTTCCCACTCGATGGCTTTCGGTGTGATACCGATCAGGAAGAATGGCCAATGCAACGGATACCAGCCCGCAGTCTGCGGGTCCGCCAGGAAGGGCATCCCCGAATACTCAAACGGTGTCCAGTATGGGAGGCGAAGCGATCGGAGCGATTGCGCGAAATAGTTTTGGGCGGAGTAGTGGACATCCGCCGCGTCCCACTGGATACTCGCGGCGGGATCGAACAGGGGAGTCCAGTAGTAGATCAGCGTCGCGACGAGCAGGGCCGGCCAGAGCATCTTCGCCCACGGGAAGGCGGGTGTCGGCGGAAGAGCGGCCGCCGGCCGCTTGGCTGGTTTTTTCTTCATGACGGAGTGGCGCGAACATTTCAACTTTACACTCGCCATTGATAGTCTGAGGGTATAGTTATGTTGCTGCTGGCAGCGCTGCTAATAACCTCCGGGGCCGTGATCACGCGTCCGGTCGCCAACATGTACTCCGGGCCGAGCGAGGACAAGGACGTTGTGTCGCAAGCAATCTACGGCGTAAACGTCGGCGTCGTCGAGGACAAGGGCGACTGGGTGAGGATCCGCACCCCGGACGATTACACCGGTTGGGTTCCCGGCGCGGCAGTGCTCCGCGGCGCGCCCTACGCGCAGAGCGGCAAGGTCGCCGAGGTCCAAAACCTCTACGCGCATCTCTACCGCGATCCGAGCGTGACGCGGCGCGCTCCACTGCTGACGGTGCCGTTTGAAACACGCCTGGAGGTGGTCGCCGAACCGGAGAAGCAGCCCGCATGGCTGCAAGTCCGCCTGCCCGACGACCGGTCGGCGTGGATCCAGCGCGGCGACATCGCGTTGAATCCCAAGCATCTGACCGTCGGCGAGACGATCGAATTCGCCAAACGTTTTCTGGGGCTCCCCTATACGTGGGGCGGAACCTCGTCCTACGGCTATGACTGCTCGGGCTACATGCAGATGTTGTGCCGCCGGCGCGGTCATGCAATGCCGCGGGACGCCCAGCCGCAGGCGGACTGGACGAGCCTGACGGTCATCGCGAAGGACCAGTTGCAGCCCGGCGATCTGCTGTATTTCGGCGCATCGGAAAAGAAGATCACCCACACGGGAATGTACACCGGCAACGGAGAATTCATCAACGCAACCACGTTCGGCAAACCGGTGATCCAAATCGACCGGCTGGACGACTCGCACTGGGCGGAACTTCTAATTGCGTGCAGGAGGCTGAAATGACGCGGCGGGAATGGTGGATGACGGGCGCGGGGGCGGCGCTCGGCGCGAATCTGAACGGTGCGGCGAACTCGAGCAGGCTCGACGTGAAGACGGTGCGCCTCATGCTGAAGCACACCTGGACCACGGTGATGTCCTCCAGCGATTTTCGCGATACGCTGCACTTCGCCTACACGCGCGACGGGATCACCGGACACGGCGAGGGCGCGCCCATTACCCGGTATCGCGAGAATGCCGTCGCGGGGAAAGCGGCGGTCGAGTCGATCCGGCCGTATCTGGAAGCCGCCGATCCCTGGCAGTTCTCGAAAATCATGGCTGAAGTTTTCAAACGCGTCGAGGGAGAGTACGCCGCGAAGGCCGCCATCGACATCGCCCTGATGGATTGGGTTGGCCAAAAGCTGGGCATCCCGCTGTACCGGTATTTCGGACTGGACGCCGCGGACACCCCGATCACCACCTTCTCCATCGGCATCGACACGCCGGAGAAGACGCGCAAGAAAATTGAAGAAGCCGCGCAGTTCCCCGTGCTGAAGATCAAGGTGGGACTTGACACCGACGAAGCCACGATCGACGCGGTCCGAGCAGTGACCAACAAGCCGTTGCGCGTGGACGCCAACGAAGGCTGGCGCGACAAGGAAGAAGCGGTCCGCAAAATCAAGTGGCTCGAGACCAAGAACGTGGAGTTCATCGAGCAGCCCATGCCCGCCGATATGATCGAGGAAACGGCCTGGGTGCGGAAACGTGTCAGCATGCCGATCATCGCCGACGAGGCGTGCCGCCATGCCGGCGACATCCCGAAACTGCGCGAGGCGTTCGACGGCGTGAACGTCAAGCTCGACAAGGCGGGCGGCATTCTTGAAGCGCACCGCATGATTCAGATAGCGAAAGCGCTGGGAATGAAAACGATGCTCGGGTGCATGGTATCCAGCTCGGCCAGTGTAACAGCAGCCGCGCACCTTTCGCCGCTGGTGGACTACGCCGACCTGGACGGCAATCTGCTAATCTCCAACGATCCGTTCACCGGCGTTACCGTCCGGAACGGTAAACTGATGCTACCGGAGAACCCGGGACTAGGGCTAAAGGCTAACACATGAAAAAACTGATAGTGCTATTTGTGCTCTTCGCCGTGGCGGCTTTCGCGGCCGATTTCACCGGCACCTGGGCGGGGAATCTGGACCTCACCATCGATGGCGACCAGCAGTCGTCGACGGCCAAGATCGTCCTGAAACAGGACGGCGAAAAAGTGACCGGCACGGCCGGCCGCGAGGATGAGGGGCAAGCTCCGATTCAGAATGCGACCGTGGACGGCGACACGCTGAGCTTCGATATCAAGCCGGCGGACGAAGCGCCGCTGATCCACATCGTTCTCAAGCTGGACGGGGACTCGCTCACCGGCACCGCCAAGAGCGTGGGAGAGGGGCCGGCGATCGAAGGGAAGCTCGACCTCAAGCGCGAGAAATAAGACGATTAGCCACCGATGGACACAGGCGAACACAGATCAAAAACAAAAGGCTCGTCAGAAGAACCTGTGGCTAACTAAGAGTCTCAGGGCTTGGTCTGAGTGAGGAAACGGTAGAACTTCCGACAGGTGGAGTCGAAGGATCGCTGCGCGTCTTCCCAGCCGTTTTGGATCAGCGGGCCGCCATCCTCGGGGATTACGTTTCGAACAAGTTGTTCGGCGGCGAGTTTTCTGAGCGGATAATCTCTCCACCGAGCACCCACATATTGTCGACGTGGGACAGCCCGGACGCGACGAGGTGAAGGAGGAAGGGCGTGAAGAACTTAACCAGTCTTCTCCCTGGCGGAAGATCTTTTTTCTCGCCCATCCAACGCTCTGGCCACTCCTGAAGATCGCGGCAATCCCGGCAGTAGGGCAATAGCGCGGGTGGCGGCGACGATCGAATTCGTCTGCTCGGATAGGTGGAATCCCTACCTGCGGATCATTCGCGAAGAGTGTTCCCGGGCGCTCGACGACATCCGCTCCGCCCAAGCCCGGCGCACGAAGCGAGACGGATACGAACCGGTCCTGACGAAGTCTTGCTGGCGCCTGCTGAAACGATTGGCAAACCTCACCGCAAATCAGAAGGGTGAAGCTGAAATCAAGGTCATGCCTCCGATCCATCCGGGTGAAACCTTGCCGGTTACACGCATCAACGACATCGTTCGCGGCAAGCGCTCAATCACAGCCGACACCGCGCTTTGTTTAGCGCGCTACTTTGAAACCACCCCGCAGTTCTGGATGAATCTTCAAGCTTGAATTAGGGGAAGACGTGCGCGGGCCCGAGATTGCCGGGCGCATCAGGCCGCATCGAGCAGCCTGACACAAGCTTTTCAGGTATTGACATCCAAATTATCCGCTCTATCTTAAAGCTAGATTGCCCTCGCGGGAGGTGACGATGTCGAAGATTAAGGTTCCCGAACGCAAACGCGCAAGTTCCGCCGTTCAAACTGAAGCCGAGCGCGCGTTAACGTCGCTCGCCCACTCCCTGGACGAGCAGGATCTCGCCGCGCTGGCGTACCAACTCTGGCAGGCCCGGGGCTGTCCGGACGCGTCGCCGGAGGAAGATTGGTATCGCGCTGTGGAACAACTGCGGCCCCGCAAGTAGGAACCAATTACAATATAGAGACAGTGCGCGCCCAAGCCGCTTTACTCGCCCTATCCCTGCTCGTTCCCGTCTACGCGCGCCAACCCGTCCGCGCAAAGCATGCAATGGTGGTGGCGCAGGAACCCCTCGCCGCCGACGTCGGTCTCGCGGTGCTGAAGTCCGGCGGCAATGCTATCGACGCGGCGGTCGCCGTGGGATTCGCGCTTGAAGCCACGTATCCGTTCGCCGGAAATATCGGAGGCGGAGGTTTCCTCATCGCCCGCTTCGCCGACGGCCGCGCAACCTTTATCGATTTCCGCGAAGCCGCGCCCAAGGCCGCGTCTCGCAACATGTATCTGGACGCAGCCGGCAACGTTACGCGCGATTCCATCGAGGGATGGCGGGCGTCGGGAGTGCCCGGCACCGTTCGCGGCCTGGAACTCGCGCACAAGAAATACGGCCGCAAGCCTTGGGCGGATCTTCTGGCGCCCGCCGTTGAACTCGCCGGCAAGGGCTTCCCCGTGTCGTGGTCGCTCTCCGAGTCTCTGCGCTCCAGCCCGGTCCTCGCGAAATTCGACGAGTCGAAGCGCATTTTCCTGCGCAATGGAAGACCCTACGAGCCGGGCGAAGTTTTCGTGCAGCCTGAACTCGCGGCCACCCTTAACCGCATCCGCGCTCGCGGGTCGACCGGCTTCTACGAAGGCGAAACCGCCCGGCTCCTCGTTTCCGCGATGGAGCGTAATCACGGCATCATCACGCTGGAGGACCTTCGCAACTACCGTGCTGTCGAGCGTCAACCTCTCCAGGGCAAATACAAAGGCTACACGATCGTCACGTCGCCTCCGCCCTCTTCCGGCGGCATCGGCATCCTGCAAATGTTGGGCATGCTCGAGGGATCGGGCTACGAGAAAGGCGGCGCCGGATCCGCCGCGACCATTCACTATCTCGCCGAAACGATGCGGCGATACTACGCGGACCGCAGTGAGTATCTCGGCGACCCCGATTTCTACAAGGTTCCCACGGCCGGCCTGCTGGATCCCGCCTACATCCTCTCCCGCCGCGCGTCCATCGACCCCGACCACGTTACCCCCAGCGATCAACTCGGCGCGGGACGGCCCTCCGGACGCGAATCCACCGAGACGACGCATTATTCCATCGTGGACGCCGAGGGCAACGCGGTCGCCGTCACCTATACGCTCAATGCCGGATACGGCAGCGGAGTCACAGTACCCGGGCTCGGCTTTCTGATGAACGACGAGATGGACGACTTCGCGTCGAAGCCCGGTTCCCCGAACATGTTCGGCCTCGTCCAAGGCGAGTCGAATGCCATTCAACCCGGCAAGCGCCCGCTCTCCTCCATGACGCCCACCATCGTATTGCGCGACGGCAAGCCGTTCCTGGTGCTTGGCGCTCCCGGCGGATCCACCATCATCACCGCTGTCCTTCAGGTCATGTTGAACATCTTCGATTTCGGAATGAACGTGCAGGATGCGGTCGACGCGCCGCGCGTTCATCATCAATGGAAGCCCGACCGCCTACAGCTTGAACGCGGCATCTCGCCCGACACGATTGCCTTGCTCCGGCAGCGCGGCCACGCGGTCAACGATTCGCGGCCCGTCGTGCTCGCCCGCATCGAGGCCATCCTCATCGACGGCGGATGGCTGCAAGGCGGGCAGGACGGCCGCGGTGCGGGGAAGGCCGCCGGTTACTGACATCACAATGGATCACGTTCTTTCAACGCACTTACTCGCGAATCACCGCCTGAACACTTTCTGGCTCGACAAGATCTGGGACTGTGGCGTCCCGGCGGTCGAGATCTTCTGCGTCCGCCAGCACGTGGACTGGGGGGATGCTTCGCACATCCGCGAGCTAGCCGCCTGGTTCCGCGATTCCGAATTGAAGTTGCATTCGCTGCACTCCCCCATGTTCTCGGACGATATCTGGGGCCGTTCCGGTCCTCACGCGATTCTCAAAATCACCGAGCCCGTGAAGTCCAAGCGGAACGCGATGGTGGATGAGATGAAGCGAGCCATTGAAATCGCGGACAACATTCCCTGCCGCTACCTCATCCAGCACGTGGGCATCTCCGGCGAAGAATACGACGAGCGAAAGGTGGAGGCCGCATACATCGCCCTCGACGAGATCTCCTCGTTCGCGCGCCAGCGTGGAGTCGAAGTCCTTCTGGAGAATATCCCCAACGCATTTTCCACTTCGGACCGCCTCCAGCTTTTCAACGAGCAGACTCACCTGAAACTAAACTACTGCTTCGACATCGGTCACGCCAACATGACCGAGGGCGTCGAGATCGCGTTCCAGGGCATGCGGGACCGTATCCGATCGACGCACATCCATGACAATAATGGAAGAGAGGATAGTCACCTCTTCCCCCTGGCCTTGGATGGAGGCGCCATCGACTGGCCCTCGGCGATGGAGTTGCTGCGATCGCGAGCAAACCAGTATCCGCTGCTTTTGGAGCTGAAAACAGTCGAGGCGAAGAACCCGTTATCCGCCGTTAGGGATATTTTCGAGAAACTGGAAAGCCTGGAATCGCCACATGAGCGTTGAGACCGCCGCCCCGAGAATCACGATCGCCGAAGCCGGCAAGCACGTCGGCGAGACTGTCAGCATCCCCGGATGGCTGTACAATCTTCGCCGCTCCGGCAAGATCTGCTTTCCCCAATTGCGTGACGGTACCGGAGTCATTCAGTGTGTGGCAGTGAAGAGCAATTTGCCCGAGGAAACCTTCGAGGCTCTGAAGAACCTGACGCAGGAATCGTCCCTGATCGTCACCGGCAAGCTCCGCGAAGAATCGCGCGCGCCGGGCGGCTACGAACTCGACGTCGAGCAGGCGCACATCGTGCAGCGTGTTCCGGAAGACGATCCGTATCCGATCACGCCCAAGGAGCACGGCACCGACTTCCTCATGGATCATCGCCATCTGTGGATTCGCAGCCGGCGGCAGCACGCCATCCTGCGCGTGCGCGCCGAGGTGATCCGCGCCATCCGCGATTACTTCGATTCCAACGGATTCGTTTTGGTCGATACGCCGATCTTCACGCCGGCCGCATGTGAAGGCACGACCACTCTTTTCGAAGTCGATTATTTCGAGGACCAGAAAGTATACCTCACGCAATCCGGCCAGCTCTATAACGAAGCGACCGCGATGGCGTTCGGCAAAACGTATTGCTTCGGCCCCACGTTCCGCGCTGAAAAATCGAAGACCCGCCGCCACCTGACGGAGTTCTGGATGGTCGAGCCCGAGATGACGTATGCCGACCTTGACGATGTGAAGAAGGTGGCCGAGGAGATGATCGTTTTTTGCGTCCGGCGCGTGCTCGACAATCGCCGCGCCGAACTGAAGGAACTCGATCGCGATGTGTCAAAGCTCGAGGCGATCCAGGCGCCCTTCCATCGCATGAGCTACGACGACGCGGTCGTTAAGCTGCAAGCCAAGGGTAGCGAGATTCAGTGGGGCGGCGATTTCGGCAACGCCGACGAAACGCTGCTGACGGAAGACCTCGATCGTCCCGTGATGGTCGATCGTTTTCCAACCGGAATCAAGGCCTTCTATTTTGAAACCGACCCGAACCGCCCGGAAGTCGCCCTGGGCGTGGACGTCATTGCTCCCGAAGGATACGGCGAAATCATCGGAGGCGGGCAACGCGCCCACAGCCTGGATGTTCTGCTGAAGCGGCTCGAGGAGCACAACTTGCCGAAGGAGGCATTCGATTGGTATCTCGACCTTCGTAAATACGGAGCGGTTCCGCACGGCGGTTTCGGAATGGGCGTTGAGCGTTTCACCGCGTGGATGTGCGGCACCGAGCATATCCGCGAAACGATTGCCTTCCCGCGTATGCTCTACAGGACGAGGCCGTAAAATGCGCCGTTCATCCGTAGCTGTCATCGGCGTCCCCATGGATCTCGGCGCGGGCCGCCGCGGCGTGGACATGGGCCCGTCTGCCATCCGCCTGGCTCTGCTTGGCGACCGTCTCGCGGGTCTCGGCTACGCGGTCGAGGATCTGGGCAACGTCGATGTCGATCAGCCCGAGAGCGTGCCCGCGGGCCACGAGCGCGCCCGCTATCTGCCGCAGATCGCGCTCACCTGTCAACGCATTTCGCAGCGGGTGGAGAATGCCCTGCGCCAGGAGAAATTTCCCCTGCTCCTCGGAGGCGACCACTCGATTGCTATCGGGACTGTAACCGGAATCGCGCAGCATTACCACGAACAGAACCAGAAACTCGGCTTGATCTGGATCGACGCTCACGCCGACATGAACACTCCGCAGTCGAGCCCCAGCGGCAATATTCACGGCATGCCGTTGGCCTGCTGTATCGGTCTCGGCCCGAAGGAACTGACCAGCATTTACGGTTGGTCGCCGAAAGTCGAGCCGCGTAACGTCGCCATCATCGGGCTTCGCTCGGTGGATAACGAAGAGAAGCTGAACGTCACGAAAACCGGAGTCCACGCTTCGACGATGCGCGACATCGATGAACGCGGCTTGCGGGCGGTAATGCAGGAAGCTATGGAGATCGCCGGCGACGGCACCGCGGGCTTTCATCTTTCCTTCGACATGGATTCAGTCGATCCCGACGAAGCGCCCGGCGTCGGAACGCCCGTGCGCGGCGGTATCACGTATCGCGAGGCGCATCTGGCGATGGAGATCATCTGCGACTGCGACTCGATGCTCGGCCTGGAGATTGTCGAAGTGAATCCGGTCATCGATCAAGCCAACCGGACAGCTTTGCTGGCCGTCGAACTGGTGATGTC
Source organism: Acidobacteriota bacterium (assembly GCA_025353165.1). GTDB lineage: Bacteria > Acidobacteriota > Terriglobia > Bryobacterales > Bryobacteraceae > TMP-7. The sequence continues at coordinate 31,275 of JANXRE010000014.1, forward strand.
CGCGCTGGGAAAGCGCATCCTGTAGTTCATGAAAATGACGATCGCAGTTGTATATGGCGGCCGCTCCGGCGAGCACGACATTTCCGTGCGCTCCGCGAAATCGATTCTCGCCGCGCTGGATCGCAGTAAGTACGAGATCCACGAGATCTTCATCACGAAGGAAGGAAAGTGGGAGCCCGGGCCGATCCTTCCGGAGCCCGGCGCGAACGCCGGGATCGATGTGGTGTTCCCAATCCTGCACGGGACCTTCGGCGAGGACGGCACCATCCAGGGACTGCTCGAGATGGCCGAACTCCCGTATGTCGGCGCGGGCGTGCTGGCATCCGCGGTGTCGATGGACAAAGAGGTCACTAAGCGCTTGCTGCTTCAGCACCAGCTGCCGGTTGCCGATTATTTCATCGCGCATCGCGGCGAGTCGTCCATCACGCCCCGGTTCGGGTTCCCGATGTTCGTGAAGCCGGCCAATCTCGGCTCGTCGGTCGGCATCAGCAAAGTCCACGACGAAGAAGAACTTCGCGCCGCCGTTGAGCTCGCCGCCCAGTACGATTCCAAAGTGATTGTGGAGCGCGGAATCGTGGGCCGCGAGTTCGAGTGCTCGGTGATGGGCAACGGCGATCCGCAAGCCGCAACCCCTTGCGAGATTCTTCCTTCGCGCGAATTCTACGATTACGAAGACAAGTACCTTCTCGACGCCGCCAAGATAGAACTTCCGGCCCGCCTCACCGAAACTCAGACCGAAGAGATGCGCCGGCTTGCGGTGGAGAGCTACCAGGCTGTCAACTGCGAGGGGATGGCGCGCGTCGATTTCCTTATGGAGAACGCGACCGGCCGGATCTACGTGAACGAGATCAACACCATCCCCGGCTTCACCTCCATCAGCATGTTCCCGAAGATGTGGGAGCACGCGGGCATTCCGTATTCGGAACTGCTGGATCGACTCATCGGGTACGCCCTCGAACGGGCGGAAACGAAGAAGGCGACGCGCTACACCCGATGAAGTTTTACCGATGCCTGGCCGCGCTCGCCGCGGCGCCCCTGTTCGCACAACCGGCGCTGGACATCGAGGTCCAGCTCAAGAAATTCGTCGAGGCCTTTGCGAAGATCGAGGCCAACGCCGCCGACACGATCAACTCCGAGCAGGCCATCTACGGCGGCGCGATTCCCGGCATGTTGCGCGGGCTCGACCCACACTCGACGTTTCTCGATCCGCAGCAGTTCGAGCAGCTCAAGCAGATGGAGCGGTCCGAGCGCAAGGGATTCGGCAGCGTCGTCTCGGTTCTGCCCGGCCGCGTGATCCTGCTGCAGACTCTACCGGGCACTCCGTCGGCGAAAGCCGGCCTTTCGCCGGGCGACGAAATCGTCGGTATCAACAACATCCCGCTCTACCGCCTCGAGTTTGAACAATTAGTCCAGGTACTCAGCGAAACGCGCCAGCATCAGGCCAAACTCGATGTCCGGCGGCCGGGCAGCGCGCGCACGCTTCAGTTCGTGCTGACCCCAGAGTTAATGGACTCGCCATCAGTCGATCGCGCGTTCCTGCTCGAGCCCGGAACTGGCTACGTTCGCGTCGCCAGCTTCGATCCGCAAACGGGTAAGCAGTTGAAGGACGCAATCGAGAAGATCGGCGGATCAAAGCTGAACGGTCTCATTCTCGATTTGCGGAACAACCCGGGTGGAGTGGTGCAAGCGGCGCTCGAAACGGCTTCGCTGTTCCTCAAGCCGGGCCAGCGAATTCTCAGCGTGAAAGGCCGGTCGGTGCAAGGCGAGGACGTGGACGTTCCCAAGAATGCGGAGCCCTACAGCTTCGCGGTAGCGGTGCTGGTGAACGAGAAGACCGCGAGCGCCGCCGAGATTGTCACCGGCGCCTTGCAGGACAACAAACGCGCGGTGGTGGTCGGCGAGCCGACGTACGGCAAAGGTCTTGTGCAAAGCGTGTTCAACTTGTCGCGCAACACGGCGCTTGCTCTGACTACCGCGTTCTACTACACGCCGAGCGGCCGTTCGATTCAGCGGCCGCTCAAGAACGTGCTGTTGCAGGCCGACACACAGGGCAACACCGGAGGCATCCGGCCGGACCAGGTCGTGGCCCCCGAAGCAGTCACGCGGCTGCGGGCCGTGCTCGAAGGCTCCGGATCGTTCGCCGCGTTCAGCACCGATTACATTGCAAAACATAAAGTAGACGATTTGTTTCAACCCTCGCCCGATCTGCTGGATGACTTTCGGGTCTATCTTTCCGAGCGCAAAATTCAACCGGGGCTTGCCGAATGGCTCGCCCATAAGAGCTGGATCGAATCGCGCCTGCAGCAGGAAATCGTTACGATGGCCCTCGGCGTGGAGAAGGGCGACGAGATCGAAATGCGGCACGACCCGGTGGTCCGTGGCGCCGTGTCACTAATCCAGACGAACAGTCGGTAAGAACTTCGGCTCCTGCCGCGCCTTTGTAGCCTGCTCGAACGCGTAGGCCAGCCGGATCAGTTTGCCCTCGGTCCAGGCAGCGCCGAAGAAGCTGATGCCGATCGGCAGCCCACGCACCAATCCCGCCGGCACCGTTACATGCGGGTACCCGGCAATCGCGGCCGGCGTTGAGCAACCGCCAGTATCCTGATCGCCGTTCACCAGGTCGATCAGCCACGCCGGTCCGTTCGTCGGAGCCACGATTGCGTCCAGCCTGTGCTTCTCGATCACCGCGTCGATTCCTTCTTCGCGTGTGAGGCGCCGGCATTTCGCGAGCCCTTCGATGTACGCGTTCTCGGTGAGCGGACCCTTCTTCACGGCCTGCTCGCAAATCTCCTGCCCGAACCAAGGCATCTCCTCGGCGCGGTGCTTCTGGTTGAACTCGATCAACTGGGCGAGCGACTTCACGGGGCCTTTTCGCGATTCGAGGTACGCGTTCAGCCCGGCTTTGAACTCATACAGCAGCACGTCGAATTCGGCGTCGTTGAATTGGCCGTGGGTTGGCAGGTCGGCCGGGTCGACGATCTCCGCGCCTTGCCGCTTCATCTCGGCGATCGCATTATCGATTAGCTTGTCTACATCCGAATTCTTGCCGAAGAATTTTCTCGCGATTCCCAGCCTCGCGCCTTTCAACCCGCGTGCGTCGAGCGATTTCGTGTAGTCCTCGCCGCGCGTGCCGAGCACGGTCAGCAGCAATGCGGCGTCCTGCACCGTTCTCGCCATCGGTCCCGCGGTGTCCTGCGTGTGCGAGATCGGAATAATCCCCGCGCCCGGGATCAGCCCGACGGTCGGCTTGATGCCGACGATTCCGTTCACGGACGAGGGCGAGACAATGGAACCATCCGTTTCCGTGCCGATGGCCATCGCGCACAGTCCAGCCGCGACCGCGGCACCGGAACCGGAACTGGATCCGCTCGTGTTCCGGTCGAGCGCGTACGGGTTTCGAGTCAGGCCTCCGCGCCCGCTCCAGCCGCTGACGGAGTGCGTGGAGCGGAAGTTTGCCCACTCGCTGAGGTTTGTCTTGCCCAGGATCACGGCTCCGGCTTTTCTCAAGCGTTCCACCAGTGGCGCGTCGCGGGCTGGCGTTGGCGCATCGGCTAGCGCCAGTGAGCCGGCCGTCGTTTTCATGCGGTCGGCGGTATCGATGTTTTCCTTGATGAGAATCGGTATGCCGCTCAGGGGGCCGGGCAATGCCTTCGCTTCAATCGCGAGCGCGTCCGGGTTGATCTGGATGACCGCGTTTAGCTTCGGCCCGCGCCTATCGATTTCATCGATGCGGGCGAGGTAATGCTGAGCGGGCGTCTGCGATTGTGCTCGGGCCACTGCCGCTGAACATAGGCTGGAAATAAGAATGTCGCGCCGGGTCATTTAGCTATTATCCCAAAAGGCAAAAGCCCGGTCTGGAAGACCGGGCTTTAGCTGGTTTAATTGGGCGATGTCCTACTCTCCCACAG
>JANXRE010000038.1 GCA_025353165.1 Acidobacteriota bacterium
CTCGCGGCCAGAGTACGGCAGTCTCCTTCCTTGAGCAGGTACAGCGGAAGGCCATGCGGACACGACGGAGGGCGTAGCCACAGGAACTCAGGCCGCATCGCTTGGCGGAGTTTCTCGACCTTCTCCGGATCGCGAGCGAGCGCGTAGAGACCAGGAGCAAGGTCGTTCACGCGGTGCACGAAGAGGCCCAGGTGGATGCGTGGGCGCCAGGGTAAGGCGTCCCACGGCATAGATCGGCCGTCTCGGGTGGGTACGAGACGAGCCAACATCCGGAAGAAGGTCGCCGCAGGAATCGCGGTGGATGCGTCCATGCTCACCGCGCTTCTGCGTCCCAGGATCACTTTTTCCGCAGTGAACGCACCAGACCGAACTGGCGCCCCGAAGAGCTCTTCCTCCGAAGGGAACCTGGAGAACTCTTCGTCGGCGGCAGTCCTTTGATTCGTCGTGGCAACAGCCACCTGGTCGATCAGTGGCCAATCGACACCGTGCTCGGAACTTAGCATGTTAGCCGTGCCGTACCATCGAGAAGCGGCCACCTGGGATACTAACTCTTTGGACAGGCCGAGACCCCGGTCGCTGGCCCATCTCTCCTGGACGACTAGTGCCACGAGTTCGGGATTCTCCCGCTCCGCGCCCGCGTAGTCGGCCTCGCGGTCGAGTCCGAGAAGTTGTGACGCGGCACCGGCGCCCACATGATCGAGGACACGGAGTCTCCACCCAAGGGCAGCCGCCGCGAACCGCATCGTCCCCAGCGCGTGACCGACATCGTGTTGGCAGTACCGGAACGCACGCTCGCCATACTTCCAGGCCTCCCGCCAATGAATGGACGAGAGCCCCACGAGGAATGAGCCCTCCGGAAACGCTGCCGTCAGAGCTGCCCAGACCAAGGGATCGAGATCCGCGCGAAGCTCAAGGCCGTGCGTCTTCGATGCATAGTGGTAGACGCCGGGACGGTTGTGGATAGCGGCCAACGACGGCAAGAGCGCGTATCCCTCCGTCGGGTGGAGGTTCCCGCTGGACGGATTGGCACGCAAAGGCCATGTGGTTTCCTGCAACCGTTTCCATGCTGTCAGCGAGAGTGCGTAGCGGAAAAAAAGCGAGATAGAGTCGGCCGAAAGCGGAACTGGCGCCATGTTGTCCGCGACGTAGAGTTGCCAGTACGGAAGCGCTTGCCCCGCGTCGGGGACAGGAAGGCGAACCAACTGCGCTCCATCGTAACGGCGGAACGGATCCGGCTGATTAGCCCAATCCAAGTAGCCAAGCGATGCGGCGTAGCGGTGGTAGTGGTGCTTCGTTCTCTCGTGGTAGGCTACCACGACTTGCTCGGCGGAAAGGTCGCCGTCCCTGTCCGTCTTCAGCCTGAAATCAAGAGGAGTATTTCCTTGCATGTCTATCGTTGCCTTCCCGTTACATGTGGGCAAATGCCTCGTAAAGGTGAAGGTCGATATCGAACGCCGGGCTGCGCAGCGCGCCGAGCGAGTCGTCCACGTAGTCCGGTCGCCGCATGCCGCTGAGCACGCAGGTGACACCTTTCGTGTTCGTTAGAATGGCGAGCGCCTTACGCGAGAGCGACTCGGCTCGGAACGCAGGCGGGAGGAATGGATCGACGCGGGCATGCACCTCGGGACTCCGGACCGGCGTGTCCGCGAGGCGGATAAGCTGGTTCCGGTAAAAGGCGTTGAGCGGCCGGTTGACCAGGACGGCAAGGTCGTGTTCTTGCGCGAACTCCAGAGCCGTTTGGGTGCCCGTCGCACAGTTGCGCGTCAGCATCGCGCCGCTCTCGAAAAGGTTCGCGGGGAACTGCGCAACGGCGAAGTGATGCTCGGGCGCCACCTCGCGGGCGATCATCCACATGCGCTCAAGCGAAGTTGCTTCCGGGTTCCTCCCCGGGACGACGAAAGTATTCGAAGAGACGCCGTAGAAGCCGATCCGGCCCCTTCGAACCTCACCTTCGAGATAAGAAAAGGCGCGCCGGATCCGGTCGTAGAACTCCTCGCGAAGGTCTTCGAGCGAACCACTCTTGTGCCGTTTGGTCGACTCTGTGAAGAAGTATTCGGGATTGTGAAGGAGATAGACATCCAATTTCTCGAGTTGGAGCCGCCTCAGCGACCGCTCCAACTGGTCGGCGAGAAACTGTGGGTGGATGCAGTGCCAGCATCCATCGGTGTACTTCACCATCTCCGGGAAGGCGGCTCCGCCCTGCTCGCGCACACGCGCCATCGTAAGCGCCTGCCCCTGCACGTAGCCGGCCTTGGAGACGACAATGAGTTCTTCGCGTCGATGGCGGGCGAGTACGTTTCCGATGCAGGTCTCACTCGAGCCGTCAGCATAGTTGGTGGACGTGTCGATGAGATTGACGCCACCAAGAAGCGCCTTTTCCAGGGCCGCGGCGTGCTCGGGGGTCTGAGCGTCGATCCGGTAGCTGCCGAAGCCGAGTGATGAGGTGACCAGACCGGTGCGTCCCAGCACCCGGTATGCGCTGTCAGGATTCCCCTCATCGATTGCACGCTGCGCGAACCGGCGCGTTCCGTCTGCCGATGCGAGATAACCAGACATCAATTGACCGATCCTCTTAGTCGTCCGAGCGCGGCAAGACAGGTCGGCTCGCCGGGATGGATCTTGAGCGCCGCCTCGAACTCCTGGATGGCTCGACGTATCATCCACTTCTGCGCGTAGATGCGCCCCAGGTTCATATAGGGAAAGTGGCGCGGCCCATAGCGCGAAGCCGTCTTGGCTTTCTCCAGCCACTCAATTGCCTCGTCTAGCTCTCCGCTTTTGACGAGGTAGGACCCGATGTCGTTGTACGGGTTGCCGAAGGTCGGGTCGACAGCGATGGCCTTCTTACACTCCTCGATTGCCTCGCCGACGCGACCCTGAAAGCTGTAGGCCCAACCGCGGAACGTGTATGCCTCGGCGGTGGGGTAGAGCCCGAGCGATTTTGTGTAGAGCGCGATTGCGCGCTCAAGGTCACCGCGGAGGTGGTGCTTCTGCCCCTGCAGCCACAACCCCAGTGCCTGGTGCTTGAGAACGCTATCATCCATAGCTCTCTCCGTCACGTGCAGCCGCGTCAAGAGTCAGTACCCTTGATGGAGGGCGCTGCGCAAGAGTGCGGATTGAAAGGACCCCGGCAGCGGCCATGAGAACTGCGGACTTTGCGATTGTCATGTGTTGAACCCCGCCGCATGGCTTTTGGCCCTCATGCCGTGCGAACGTAAGCGAGAGCGACGACTTTTGCGAGCGCCGGCGAAAATGCGGCGGATGTAATTTCGGCAGTGGCGTTGCCTGGGGCTGTGAGCTTGGTTCCGGGAGCCGGGGCCGTGGCGCCGTCGATGTCCAAGGGCATCAGCCTTCGATGGAGTTGTGCGCGGGCGCGGACGCGTTCGACGATCTCCTGGCCGAGATAGCAACCTTTGCTGAAATGCAGCGCGTGGCTCTGGTTGGTTTCCTGCGCAAGGAAGCGGTCTGTGATGTCTTCGCCGTAGCGAGGTTTACCGTGTTCGAGGCGCACGATTCGAGCGGCTTCGGCGTCCGCTTGTTCGATTCCGAGTTGCGCGATGAGCGCAGGCTGTTCGTCGACCGGGGCGAAGACGAAGAATCCGGGAGATCCGGTAGAACTGAGACGAGCGACAAGCCGCGAACCCCACGGCACGAAGGCGTAGTCCGATTCGGGAAGCGGCGCGCCTATGCGGGCGAGCACTTCGGCGGATCGAGGGCCTTCGACCGCAAGAGTCGTGGTCCGAGCGGTCGTGTCGTCGAGGGTCACGTCGTCGGCGATAATGTAGTGATCGAGGTGGGCGTGGATGCGTTCGCGTATTTCGGGCTCGGTATCGAGTAGCAAGTGATCCTCGCGGCACAGGATGTTCGCGTCGGCCAACACGCGGCCCTGGGCATTCAAAAAGAATACATAGCAGCCTGCGCCAGGCGTGAGCTGCTGAATATGATTGGTTGTGAGAGCGTGCAGCAGACGGGCCCGGTCGTCCCCATTCACGCAGATCTTGCCGCGCGCGGAAAGGTCGATCCACGCGGCGGATTCACGCAATGCCTGGTAACCGTTCATGTAGTAGAGATCCAGGGGGAGTGTGGACAGTTCAACACAGCTGCTAGGCTCCTGCTCCCGAGTGCCGCATCAAAATCTGACTCAGATTCTTCGAGAATTCCGACCGTGGCATGACCGCGTCGCAGCCCGCTTCCTGCGCCAGCCTCTGCAACTCGATCTGCACGTGCGATAGGTAGCCGAGGAGGCTGATATGCTTCAGCTCGTCTGTTCCCTTTAGCTTGCGGATCGACTCGATCGGACGGACGGCTTCAAAGTTTAGATCGAAGATAATCAGCGCTGGATCTGCCTTAGCGTGTTCGAAAAGATCCTTTTCGGTCGTGACGTATTTGAGGGTTACACCGGCGCGTTTGGCGGCCTCGTTAATCTTTGCCGAGAAGAATATATCGTTGACTGCCGCCAGGACGGTCTTGATGAATTGGTTTTCCATGTTTTCGGGGGAGCCTCCTAAACTTGCTTATTTCGGTTGCGGGACGATCCGAAGATAGTGTTTCGGCGCTTTCCAGCCTCCTGGGAATTTCTGCCTGGCCTCGTCTTCCGACACTGATGGCAGGATGATCACATCATTGCCCGGCCTCCAGTTCACTGGTGTGGCAACCTTATGCCTGGCGGTGAGCTGTAGCGAATCGACCACCCGCAGCACCTCGTCGAAGTTGCGGCCGGTGCTCATCGGGTAACTGAGCATCAGCTTGATCTTCTTGTCCGGACCGACGACGAATACCGTGCGCACGGTGGCATTATCCGCCGGCGTACGGCCCCCCGAAGTATTCCCGGCCTCGGCCGGCAGCATGCCATAAAGCTTGGCGATCTTTAGCTCCGGGTCGCCGATTATCGGGTAGTTCACCTTGTGGCCCTGCGTCTCCTCGATATCCACGGCCCACTTGCTGTGGTTGGTGACGGGGTCGACGCTCAGGCCGATGATCTTACAATTTCGCTTTTTAAATTCGGGGTGGAGCCCCGCCATGTAACCGAGTTCGGTTGTGCACACCGGAGTGAAGTCTTTCGGGTGCGAAAACAGGATCGCCCAGCCGTCACCCATCCATTCATGAAAGTGGATCGTGCCTTGGGTGGTCTCGGTGGTGAAATTAGGAGCTTCGTCGTCTATTCGTAAGGACATCGGTTGTCTCCTTGCCTCGCGGTTTACACTCGTTAACACCTTCCTCATCATTCCAGCTCCAGGGAGCGTGTAACGAGTTCAACACAGCTACTAGGCTCCCGCTCCCGTTACGGCGATTTGCCCCAACACCGCCTGGGCATCGGCCTCGGTAAACTCCTGGGTTTTTGCCGAGTGATTCATCGAGCAGAACTTCGGGCCACACATCGAGCAGAAGGCGGCGTCTTTAAAACCTTCCTCGGGCAAAGTTTCGTCGTGATAGGCGCGCGCCGTTTCCGGATCAAGCGACAACTCGAATTGCCGGTTCCAGTCGAAGGCGAAGCGGGAGCGCGACAACTCGTCGTCGCGATCCCTCGCGCCCGGGCGGTGGCGAGCGATGTCGGCCGCGTGAGCGGCAATTTTGTAGGCGATCAGCCCTTGTTTGACATCCTCACGGTTGGGCAGCCCCAAGTGTTCCTTCGGGGTCACATAGCACAGCATGGATGCGCCATACCAGCCGATCATCGCGGCGCCGATGGCGGATGTAATATGATCGTACCCAGGTGCAAAGTCGGTCACCAAGGGACCCAGGGTGTAGAAGGGCGCCTCGTGGCACATCTTGACTTCCTTTTCCACCTGCATCTGGATCTGGTCCATGGGAATATGCCCCGGACCTTCGATCATCACCTGAATATCGTGCTTCCAGGCAACTTTGGTCAGCTCCCCCAGCGTCCCGAGTTCCGCGAACTGCGCCGGGTCGCTCGCGTCGGCCAGCGAGCCAGGCCTAAGTCCATCGCCCAAAGAAAAACTCACATCGTGCTTCTTCAGGATCTTGCAGATATCTTCGAAGTGCTCGTAAAGCAGGTTCTGGCGATGGTTTTTTACCATCCACTCCGCCAGGATCGCCCCGCCGCGGCTCACGATGCCGGTAACGCGCCGGGTCGTCAGAGGAATATATTGCACCAGCACGCCGGCGTGAATCGTCATGTAGTCCACGCCCTGCTCGGCTTGTTCCTCGATGACTTCGAGCATGACGTTGATGTTCAGATCCTCGACGCGACGCACCCGCCCCAGCGCTTCATAGATCGGCACAGTGCCGATCGGCACCGGGGAGTTGCGGATATTCTCTTGACGAATGCGAGGAATGTCGCCGCCTGTCGACAGATCCATCACCGTGTCGGCGCCATAGCGGATCGCACAGTGGAGCTTGTCCAACTCCTCGTCGATGTTCGACGTCGTCGCGGAGTTGCCGATATTCGCATTCACTTTGCAGGAGGAGGCAACCCCGATGCACATCGGCTCCAGATTGTGGTGGTGGATGTTGGCGGGAATGATCATCCGCCCGCGCGCCACCTCATCCCGTACCGTTTCAGCAGACAGGCGCTCGCGCCGGGCAACATACGCCATCTCTTCGGTGACCAAGCCCCGCCGGCCGTAATGAATCTGAGTAGGGATCGGGTCCTGCGCCCGTTGCGCTATCCATTCAGTTCGCATGTAGTCCTCCAAGACATCTGTTGTTCGCACTGGCCCGCGGTACGTTACTCACGTCTCAACTCCGCTCATGGGGCCGTTCCCTGGGGCGTGCGGGGTGCGAATGTTGGCGGATGGGTTGACGCAGCGGTATGCTTCGTCGCCCAGCCGCATGGCTTTTGGCCGTCATGACTTCGTCACTTCGTCTTCGGCGCAACGTAGCCGGGCGGAAGCGCGGCGCCGGCGCCGAAGAAGTACTCATCCATCTGTTTGATGACTAATTCCTGCGACTCCAGCGTCCCAAGGTTCAGGCGATACTCGTTCATGATCATCTTCAGGTGCTCAAGCCACATCTTCCAGGCTTCTTTGGAGATGCTTTCATAGATCTTTTGTCCGAGTGGATGTCCCTCGAACGGAATTTCACTCAGGCCGGGCATTTCCTGTTGAAGCTTCACACAGAATACCTTGCGGCCTGCTGGATCTATCCGCTCCGCAGATGGAGGACTGCCGCCACTACAACTCATATACGATCTCCTTGCTTGAAAACGCTCAACGCCTGGTAGCCACAAGTCATAGGTACTAACTCCGTTCCGTATTTCGCAACGTCTAAATCTCGACTTCGATATCCTCGCCCTCCACCCGGACGTTGTATCGTGAAACTCCTCTAGGGGCAGGCGGGCGTAGAACCCCGCCGGTGGTCACATCAAATACAGCCCCATGCCAGGGACAGGTAACTTGATTCCCATTGAGATTCCCCTCCGAAAGCGGCCCACCGCGATGGGTACAAGTATCATCGATGGCGTAAAAAGATCCGTCGATATGAAAAAGAGCTATCTTTTTGCCATCCACCTCAACCATCTTGCCTTGGCCCGGTTGAATGTCATCGGACTTGGCTATCTTCGCGAAAGCTGCCATAATTGACCTCCCAGAGTGGCCCGCTCGACTGAATTCCCGAAGGCTTGTCATGCCCCGGCGAAGCCGCTCGCCCTTCCCTTTCCTTGCAGTGGCGACATACCCCTGAACGGGACTGGGTCGTACCTCCGCAACAGACAAACTCTACACAACCCTTCCCGGACAGCAGGATAAACACATGACTTCGTCAGACATTTGACGCTCGGGCACTCGATGAGCATCGCCTGGTAGACGAATCGCCGGGTTTTCTTTTTCCACCCTCCCAGTATCGGTTGCAGCGTGTCATCGCCCCTGGAATAGCCCATCTCCCGGATCCTGGCGGACAGACGGATGGCGAGCTGCCGCACGCTCTTGCCTGGATGCTGCTCCAGCCAGCCCTTGACCAGCGCGACAATCGGTTCGACTCGCACCCAGCCCATATCGCGCCTCCACCTCTCCCTCTCCCTGCAGGTCGTGGCAAGCGCCGCGTCCAAATCCTGCGACGGCGGCAAGTCAGGCCGCAACACATCTTCCAGCGCCGCCTCCAGTTGACGACGGACCTGTCGCGGCCTGCCGGCCGCCGCGCGTTGGAGGTAATCAAGGTTCATTCGGACGCCACGTTCTGACAGTTTCTGTTGCAAGGCAGTGGACAACTGCCGGGCTGTAGCATCGCGATGCTTGCAAAGCCAGAGCAAACCGAGTTCACGAAACCTGCGGATGGGAACCAATTCGCGCGCATCAAGTGATCGACGGATGACTTCCGCCTGCGCCTGAATCCTTGCTTTGGCCTCTACTCTGGAGTTGATACCAACGTCTCGCAGATACTCTAGGAGCCTATCGCCAATCACTGGCCTGACAAAAAGTCGATTCTTGCCGGCCAATATGGCTTGAAGTGCATCCACTGTATACGAGATGCGTTCTTTCTCGAGATCGCGTTGCAGACGGATCGCGAGGGCTCGCTTAGAGGTTTGGGGATTGAGATGTAGCCATAGCCGGGCCAAGGGAAGCACTTTTTCGCTCAGGACATAGGCCGGCGAATCCATTCCGGTGGGTCTGTTGATTCCCGCCTCAGCGCATAACTCGCGAATATCCACGCCAGAGCGCCGCCCGTTGCCATGGAACGCTACCGTCGCCAGGGCGGCCTCGACCTCTGAGGGCACCGTGCCGATCGCTCCGGAAATCTGTCGCTTCAGGGTGCGGACATGGTATGTCACCCCATACGACTCTAAGTCTTTGCACAGCCGGCGCGCCAGCGACTCTTTGGAGGGGAACAAGCCTTTGCTCAACACGAACTCCGCCATCGCCCGAGCGAGCGTGCCCGGGATTCGCTCCAGAGAGCCATGCGATCGCCGATGTTCGAGTCGATCGGAATGCATCGTTTCCTCACAGCATCCTGAGCTGGAGCTTGGCCGCTTCGGACATCATGCTCGGGGCCCAAGGCGGGTCCCACACGACTTCGCCCTTGGCTACGGAAACGCTCGGAATGGCCTGCACTCTGGAGGCGACTTCGACAGGAAGCGACTGTGCCGCCGGGCAACCGGGAGAAGTGAGGGGCATCTTAAGCACGACTGCCCTAGATTCGTCCACGTTGATTTCGTGAACCAAGCTCAACTCGTAGATATTGAGAGGGATCTCCGGATCAAAGCAGGTGTAAAGCACCTCGACGACCTGTGCCTCGATGACCAGCGCGTCAATGGGGGTGGCTTCCACTTCGAACTCCTTCAGAGGGGTTACGATCCTGACGACTGATCGTTTATTGCTGACACTTCCACGCTGAGTGGTGGTACGTTCGAGGCCTCCAGCTCTCCTGACCACGCTTCGATACCTCCGGCCATGCTCCGGACATTGGTAGAGCCGTAAGCCACGAAGTAGGAAGCAACTTCCAAACTGTGGCGCCCCGAATTGGAGTAGAAGATGATCGGGGTGTCCTTCGGCCAGGAATCGAGAGCCTCAAACTTCAGTTCTACGGTGAGAAGCTGTGCCCCCGGGATATGCCGCGTCTCCCACTCCTCGGACGATCGCACGTCGATCAGCCGCCATTCTTCCCCGCGCTGGAGGGCGGCCGCCACTTCCGGCGATTGCAAAACCAGAAGCCGCGAGTCCTTCTCAGGTTGGAGCGTGGCCGCTACCACCGTCGGGAGGATCTGAAGCCCTACATCCACATCCGCGCTGTCCCGGATGCAGACGATCACCGCGTCCAGCGGGTCCGGGATATTGTGTTCCTGCATGACCTCTGCCACGGTGTCGGTTGGCTGATAACCGCAGGCGGCGCACCCACCGATGTGATAGCGCCGGAACAAACCCAGTTTGGCGCTAGGATAGGCGCTGAGGATTTCCCCCATCGTTGTATCCGGTCCGATTTCCAGTAACGACATGCTCTACCCCTTTCTCTTTTGAAGTCTTCTCGTCACAGCATCCCAAGCTGGAATTTGGCCGCCTCGGACATCATGCCGCGGTCCCAGGGGGGCTCGAAAACCACTTCGGCGAAGGGCGCCTCTTCTTGAGAGTCCCGTGGATGAATCACTACACGCTGAACGAGCTTCCACATCCGCAGGTCGATTTCACCTGAGGATTGGCGAACTTGAAGCCCGAGCCTTCAGGCGAGTCAACAAAGTCCACTTGAACATCCTCCAGGTATAGGAGGCTGGCTTGGTCGACAAAGATTTTCAACCCGTCAGAGTTGTACGTCTTGTCCAACATGCCTGGGTTGTTCTCGAAAGTCATCGAGTAGCTGAAGCCGGAGCAACCTCCGCCGACGACTGCGATCCGAAGCCCGGCTGGCCTGGGTACCTGCGCCTCGATGATCTCTTTGACCTTACTCGTCGCTCGTTCTGTTATAGAAACCATAAACTATCTCCTTTCTCCTTACGCAAACAATCTGTCCCACCGAATCTCACCAGCAAGCTGTCCGCATCCTTTGCCTCTAGGACACGGGATCGCGTTTAAAGTACTGTGCGTTCGTCTCTGTAAAGTCTGCCCACTTCTCGGGCAGGTCATCCAGTGCAAAGATCGCTGACACCGGACACACTGGCACGCAGGCGCCACAGTCGATACATTCGACCGGATCGATGTAGATCATAGTCACACTCTCGAAGTCTGCTTCGTCCTTCCTAGGATGAATGCAATCTACCGGGCAGGCATCCACGCATGCCGTGTCCTTGACGCCAATACAGGGCTCGGCTATCACATACGCCACCGCGTTACCTCTCCTTTCCCTTACCGGCTGATATCTCGAACTTCACCTGATCCATAATCTCTCTCACGTTCTTAAGTCGTTCAAGGCTCAACTTAGTTCCGGCTCGCCATCGCCGCCAACGATTCCTTGATCGTCGGGCTCTTGCCATCCTCCACGTCTTTGCGGCGCACCTGGTGGAAGGTTGTCAGAACGGCGTTCGCTTGCGCGAGCGCTGCGATACGTTCCGCGTAAAGATCCAATTTGGAGCCAGGAATCGCCCAGAGCGCCACATCGTCCGTCAGCACGTCCAAATAGGCGCGCGCGCCACAGCAGCCCAGGCTCAGCGCAGCTCGGCCGGTGTTATACGCCTGCGGAACAACCGCGCAGGCAGGGCGACCCATGGCCGGCGGCAGGCCTCCTTCCACCTGCTGGGATGCTTCGGAGAGAATCAGCATCTGGCCGACCTTTGCGAAGAGCAGCACGACGTCGGGTGCTAACGGTATCGTCGCCAGCGGCCCGTAAACCACATGGGGCGGCCGCGATTCTAGCACCGGGATTGCGGCAATGTCTTGCTCCCGAACGTAACCCAGATCGGCGAAGACCCTCAGAGCGTCGCGACGGTCGGCATCGTGCGCTTCGGTAGTCTCCAGATTATGCGTGAACGTGCCGATCGCGCACAGGTCGTGATCACTCGGGGAGGTGGCAAACACTTCTGTTGCCGCTTCCTGCCAGAACCGGCAGCCCGCGGGAACGCGCCCCGTCCAGTTCCTGATACCTGCCGGCACCTTGTCTGTAAAGCAGATTGCGATCGGCGGCAAAGAGAGCCTGATGGAGGCGGTCAATGTTTGAGCGATTTGGGTGGGATCGAAATTCATTGGCGGTCCTTTGCGATCGGTCGCATGCTTCATTGCCTTGAAATGTGCGAAGCGACTTCTCCGAAGCCTTTGACCCAGGTAATCATCTGCTGCTCGTTACACAGCAATTCCGCAAGGGTGGTCCTTGTCAAAATTTCGTCAACGGCCACCTGTACGGTGCGCCAAAGCACCCGCAGGGAACAATCAGCCGAGCGGACGCAGTCCCGCATCTGGCCGGTATGCGTTTCACAGAAATCAACCTCAAACAAGCGGCCGCCGAGCACGGCCATCACGTCGCGCAGGACAATCTGGTTGGCCGGGCGCGCCAGAGAATACCCGCCGGTACCACGCGTCGCCGTTACGAATCCGCCCAGGCGCAGCATCCGAAGGAGCTTGCCGATGTACGCCTCCGAGACGCCTTCGCCATTGCTGATCTCAGGGATGGTCATTTTGCCGCCTAGTCCTTCCTGCCCGAGGCGGATCAGGCAGCGCAATCCATATTCTTCGTGAGAGGTCAGTTTCATCGATAAGAGATCCTTGTGACCGGAATCACGTCTTCAATACCCAGTTCGAGCTTGGCCGCTTCCGACATCATGTTCTTCGTCCACGGTGGGTCAAACACGAGGTCGAGCTTGACCCCGCTCACACCGGGGACACCCCTCACTTTCGCCTCCACCTCGGGCGGCAGAGTGCCGGCCACGGGGCAGTTTGGCGCGGTGAGCGTCATCCGCATGGAAACAAAACGCGTCTCATCCACATTGACCTCATACATGAGGCCAAGCTCATAAATGTTAACCGGCATCTCCGGATCATAAATCGTGCGCAGGACCTGGATAACCTGTTGCCGAAGCTCGCTGGATGTCATTCCGAGGATACCGCCTCTCCGGCACCCCGCAGCGCCGCGCGCAACGTATGCCAGGCCAGGGTCGCGCATTTCACACGCGCCGGAAACTCCCGAACACCCGAGAACACCATCAGCTTGCCGAGATCCTTCGGCAATGGTTGATCTGTGGTTAGGAGGTCGTGGAACTTCGCCAGCAGAGTCTCTGCCTCGCCAATGGTTTTGCCCTTCAAGGCCTCGGTCATCAAAGACGCCGACGCGGTTGAAATTGCGCACCCGGCCCCCTGGAACGTCACCTTGTCGATCACGCCGTCGTGTTCTTTGAGAAAGACCTTGCATTTATCACCACACAGCGGGTTGTAGCCTTCGGCTCTCCGATTTGCGTCTTCGAGCAACTGGAAGTTTCGTGGCCTTTTGCTGTGGTCGAGGATGGTCTCGTGATATAAGTCGTTGATCATACTGTGAAGACCTCCTTGACCTTCTGAATGCCCGCGACCAGGGCGTCGATGTCTTCCCTGGTATTGTAGAACGCCAGCGAGGCGCGGGTCGTGCTCGAAACGCCAAAGCGGTCCATGACCGGCTGGGCGCAATGGTGACCGGTGCGCACGGCTATGCCTTCCAGGTCCAGGATGGTTCCGGCGTCGTGCGGATGCACACCGTCGATTACAAAGGAAAGTACGCCGGCCTTTTCCCGCGCCGTACCGATCAAGCGCAGCCCGGAAATGTTTTCGAGCGCTCTGGTTCCGTACTCCAACAGGTCGTCTTCGTACGCCGAGATGGCGTCCATGCCGATATGGTCCAGGTAGTCGATCGCAGCGCCGAGCCCTATAACGCCCGCAATATTCGGGGTGCCGGCTTCGAACTTGTACGGCAGATCGTTGTAGATTGTCTTCTCGAACGTAACAGAGCGGATCATGTCGCCGCCGCCCTGCCAGGGCGGCATGCCCTCAAGAAGTTTCTCTTTGCCATACAGTACGCCGATGCCGGTGGGCCCGAAGACCTTGTGTCCCGAGAAAACGTAGAAATCGCAATCCAGATTTCGAACGTCCACCCTCATGTGCGAAACTGCCTGAGCGCCGTCGATCAACACCGGGACGTTCCAGCCGTGCGCTGTGTTGATGATCTTGCGCACCGGGTTGATGGTTCCGAGGGCATTCGAAACGTGGCTCACGGCGACGAGCTTGGTTCGCCGGTTCAGCAGCTTTTCAAACTGGTCGAACTCCACCTCGCCCCGGTCATTGATGGGAATGACCCGCAGCACCGCACTCTTCTCCTCACAGAGCATCTGCCAGGGCACGATGTTCGAGTGATGCTCCAGAGCTGAAATGACCACCTCATCTCCAGCACCAACGTGCGTTCGACCGTAGGTCTGCGCCACCAGGTTGATGCCTTCCGTCGCGCCGCGGACGAAGATGATCTCCTGCTCCTTAGCCGCGTTCAGAAACCGCTGCACCTTGCCCCGCGCCGCTTCATAAGACTGAGTGGCCCGTTCACTCAACTCGTGCACGCCGCGGTGGATGTTGGCGTTGTCCATCAGGTAGAAACGTGTGAGCGCTTCAATGACGCATTTCGGCTTCTGGCTCGTCGCCGCGTTGTCAAGATAGACAAGCGGCTTGCCATGCATTTGCTGCGCGAGAATCGGAAATTCCTTCCGGATGGCGCTCACGTCGAGGCTAGTTACGGTTGGCATGCAACCTCTCAAGTACAATCTTTCCCAAACGGGCGCGCAGCGGCTCCACCTTAATCCGATCGATAATGTCGCGCGCAAAGGCATACGTCAGCAGATCGCGCGCCTGTTCTTTCCCAATACCGCGCGACTGCAGATAGAAGATGGCTTCCTCATCGAGTTGGCCAATCGTCGCCCCGTGCGTGCAACGGACATCGTCGGCGTGAATCTGCAACTCCGGTTTGGTATTGATGGTGGCGTTTTCAGACAGAACGAGGTTCTTGTTGGTCTGCTTGGCGTCCGTCTTCTGCGCGCCCGGACGAACGACGATTTTTCCGTTGAAGACTGCGGCGGATGCTCCGCTGAGGATGCCCTTGTACAACTCATGGCTCGCCCCATGCGGCCTCGCATGATCGATCACGGTGTGATTGTCGACATGCTGGCTGCCGGACGGCAGATAAAGGCCATTCACGGTAGCTTCCGTTCCTTCCGCGAGCACAGCATTGATGTCATTTCTTACCAGGCCGCCACCGAGCGAAATGGAATGCGTCGAGAAATTCGTTTCGCGGCCGAGCTGGACCTGTAGGGTAGCTACGTGGAATGACCGCTCATCTTCCTCTTGCAGCTTGTAGTGATCCACTACCGAGTGGTCGCCGGCCACGATCTCGGTAACCGCGTTCGTGAAATAGTTTGCGCCGTGGCCTATGTAGCTCTCAACTACGGTTGCCTGGCTGTGGGGTCCGATCACGACCAGATTGCGCGGATGCGAAATGACCGGCACGTCGCCACCGCTCGCGAGGAACACGAGGTGAATCGGCTCCTCGACGACTGTCCCCTTGGGAATCTCGATGCAGGCGCCATCCTCGAAGTTAGCGGTGTTCAACGCGACAAACGCACGATCCTGGTAGACCGCGTAACGCGCCAAGTGCGCTTCAACGGCGCCGTTCGCTTCCCGAAGCGAAGTCGCGCGGATGCCCCGTGCAAGCTTCAGGGAAGAGAGTTCTGGCGAGTAGCAACCATTGATGAACACCAGCCGGGGACTGCCCTCGTACGGGACGAGCCGCTGCTCGAGTTGTCCCTCTCCCCAGGCGCTCAAATCGGAAGGCGCCGCCGAAAAGTGTGTTCTGGCAATGCGGGAGACGTTGGTGAACCGCCAGTCCTCATCCCGCGTCGTGGGAAAGCCCAGTTCGGCGACGCGCCGCGCGGCATCCTGGCGGATTGGTTCGATACCTGTCATGCTGTGACGGCCTCCTCTAGGCCGGCATACCCCGATTGGTCCAGTTCGAGCGCGAGGTCCTTGCCACCGGATTTGACGATCCGACCGTTAGCCAGCACATGCACCTGGTCCGGCACGATGTAGTTCAACAGACGCTGATAGTGCGTGACGACGATCATTGCTCTGTCCCGCGTGCGGAACTGATTCACTCCGTTGGCCACGATCTTCAGCGCGTCGATATCCAGGCCCGAGTCGGTTTCGTCCAGGATCGCGAGCCTCGGCTCAAGCACAGCCATCTGAAAAATCTCGTTGCGCTTCTTCTCACCGCCTGAGAAGCCCGCGTTGACGGGCCGGTTCAGGAACGCCGGATCCATTTCCACCAGCGCCAGCTTCTCCTTGACCAGAGTGAGGAAGTCCATGGCATCCAGTTCCTCAAGGCCGCGTCTCTTGCGTATCGTATTCAACGCTGCTTTGAGGAAATACATATTGCTGACGCCTGGAATCTCCACGGGGTACTGAAACGCTATGAAGATCCCTTCCTGAGCCCGCTCTTCAGGCGGCATATTCAGGAGATCCTTTCCGTCATAAAGGACCTGGCCATCGGTGACCTGGTAGAGGTCGCGGCCGGCGAGGACTTGCGCCAACGTGCTCTTGCCCGAGCCATTTGGCCCCATGATGGCATGCACCTCGCCCGTATTCACGGTCAGGTCGATGCCGCTCAGAATCTCCTTGCCGGCCACACTCGCGTGCAGGTTTTTAATTTCAAGTAACGCCATACTAAGTTCCTTCAACCCACGCTGCCTTCGAGGCTGATGCCCAACAGCTTCTGCGCTTCAACCGCGAACTCCATCGGGAGCTCCCGGAAAACTTCTTTACAGAACCCGTGGACAATCATCGAAACTGCATCTTCCGAGGAGATGCCGCGCTGGCGGCAGTAGAAGATCTGGTCTTCGCCGATCTTGGAAGTGGACGCCTCATGCTCAACTTGTGACGAAGTGTTCTTCACTTCCAGGTAGGGGAACGTGTGCGCGCCGCACTGGTCGCCCAAAAGCAGCGAGTCGCACTGCGAGTAGTTCCGTGCGCCCGCTGCGCTTTTAAGGATCTTGACCATGCCGCGGTAAGTGTTCTGCCCGTGGCCGGCGGAGATGCCCTTGGACACGATGGTGCTCCGCGTGTTCTTGCCAATGTGGATCATCTTGGTGCCGGTGTCCGCCTGCTGGTAGTTGTTCGTCAATGCCACCGAGTAAAACTCACCCACTGAGTTATCTCCGATAAGTATGCAGCTCGGGTACTTCCAGGTAATCGCCGAGCCCGTCTCGACCTGGGTCCACGAGATCTTTGAGTTGTCGCCCAGGCATTTACCACGCTTGGTTACGAAGTTGTAGATCCCACCCTTTCCTTGCTTGTCGCCGGGATACCAGTTCTGCACTGTCGAGTACTTGATCTGGGCGTTGTCGAGGGCGACCAACTCGACTACGGCAGCGTGCAACTGATTGTTGTCCCGCATCGGCGCGGTGCAGCCCTCGAGGTAGCTGACGTAGGCCCCTTCGTCAGCGATAATCAGCGTGCGCTCAAACTGCCCGGTGTCCTTGGCGTTGATGCGAAAGTAAGTGGAAAGCTCCATCGGGCAGCGAACGCCCTTGGGCACGTAACAGAAGGAACCATCGCTGAAAACAGCGGCGTTGAGAGCGGCAAAGAAGTTGTCGGAGTGCGGAACGACCGAGCCGAGATATTTCTGAATGAGCTCCGGATGTTCCTGGACGGCTTCGGAGAAGGAGCAGAAAATGATGCCCAACTCCGCGAGCTTCGCCTTGAAGGTCGTCGCCACCGAAACGCTGTCGAATACGATATCTACTGCAATTCCGGCAAGGAGTTCCTGTTCTTTTAGCGGGATGCCAAGCTTTTCGTAGGTTCTGAGAAGTTCGGGGTCGACCTCGTCCAGACTCTTAGGCCCGACCTTGGTCGCCGGGGCTGAGTAGTAGATGATGTCCTGGTAATCGATGCGCGGATAGTGGACGTTGGGCCACTGGGGCTCTTCCATTTTGAGCCACTGGCGATAGGATTTCAGCCGCCATTCCAGCATGAACTCGGGCTCGTTCTTTTTCGCCGAAATCATGCGAATGACGTCTTCGTTGAGCCCCTTGGGGATCGTATCCGCCTCGATCTCAGTGACGAAGCCCCACTTGTACTCTTGATTGGCCAGTGCTTCGATCGATGGTGCCGTTGCGTTCACTGTGGACCTCGCTTTTCCTGGAAATATCGAACCTGCTGGAAGTTTAGCGTGTCTTGACAGATTAGTCAAGACCACGGGTGCGCTTTTCTGCCTGCGCGGCTTAACAGCCCGCGCCCGTTGTCATACGCGAGCCAAAAATGAATACGACCTCCGTGGCGGGCTCAGGGGCCATTTGTTTACAAACGCGCCCGGGCCCAGCGGATCAGTCCTCCGGCGAACAGCACCTCGATCTGCCGTTCTGACAGGGCGTGACTTGCCGTGAAGGTGCGGCCCCTGGTTGCATTCCGGACCTCAACCTGGCGGTCCCGGCGGATCTGCTTGTGCAGATCCCGCAAGTGCAGAATGTCGCCCAAGTCCAGCCGGTCGTACTCAACCTCATCGTCCAGCGTGAGTGGCAGGATGCCGAAGTTCACCAGATTCTGCCAGTGGATGCGCGCGAATCCCTTAGCGATGGCGACCCGTAGACCCAGATACCGGGGCGCGAGTGCCGCGTGCTCCCGGCTCGATCCCTGACCATAGTTTCTGCCCCCGATAATGGCGTGGTCCCCGGCTTCCCGGGCGCGGCGGGGATAGCTTGGAT
Source organism: Acidobacteriota bacterium (assembly GCA_025353165.1). GTDB lineage: Bacteria > Acidobacteriota > Terriglobia > Bryobacterales > Bryobacteraceae > TMP-7. The sequence goes on from JANXRE010000038.1 coordinate 18,074, forward strand.
CCACCATCTGGAACGCGAACTCGCTGATCATGGGGATGTTGCTTCGGTAGGGCAGGACGCGGGCGCCGGCCGGCAGGATTTCGTCGGTCGAAATGTCATCCAGCGTCTTGAGTAGAATCGGAAGCTCCAATTCCTCGGGCAGCGGCTCAATCTCGGGAAGCGAGGCGATGTTGGGACCCTTGACAAGTTGAACCTTGCGACCTTCCTCGGGGGAAAGGGGCGGCAGCAGCATCTCGGTGTTTAGGATCGGCGTGTCCGGCTCGGAAACCTTGGGATACGGGATGCCCAGGGTCCGTGGGTCGGTAATCGCGCCAGTGAGGGCCGATGCCGCGGCGGTTTCCGGGCTAACCAAGCAGACCTTGTCCTCCCGCGTTCCGGACCGGCCGGGGAAATTTCGGGGCACGGTCCGCAGGCTGAGCTTGCCCGTGGCGGGCGCCTGGCCCATACCGATACAGCCATTGCAGCCTGCTTGATGGATCCGGGCCCCGGCGCGAATCAGAGACAGCAGGTGCCCGTCGCGCACGAGGTTCTCCAGGATCTGCCGCGACGTTGGGTTGATGTCGAAGGAAATGCGATCGTGCACCTGCCGGCCCTTGACGATTTCCGCCGCGACGGCGAAATCCCGATACCCGGGATTGGCCGACGATCCGATATATGCCTGGTAAATCTCCTGCCCAGCGACCTCACGGACTGGCACCACGTTTCCGGGACTCGACGGCATCGCAATCAGCGGCTCAAGGCGCGAT
>JANXRE010000073.1 GCA_025353165.1 Acidobacteriota bacterium
GGTTGACATCCCCGCCGCGATTTTGTACTCTAAGAAGGTTTGGCGAGCTATTCTTCTGCTCCTGTGCTACCACTCCGCGCCTAGGGGAGTCCGGCCAGGGGCCGGCCCCGCTGTTCTGCCGGAATCCCTCCGGTCAGCAAACATGGGCTAGTCCGAAGCAAAGGTACCCTCGCGTGGCGGGAAGTTCGTGCCGACCTGTGGTTTCTTAGGTCCAGGACGCGCCGGCTTCTGGTTTTTCCGGTCCCAAACTTACAACAGGCCCATTGTGCGCCTGTCAAAGACCGGCAGGGTTAGCAATAAATCTAGGAAGGAATTTCGTGCCGACGTTCAATCAACTCGTGCGAAAAGGGCGAAAAACGCCTCGCTATAAGACCGCCAGCCCGGCGTTGCAGTCCTGTCCGCAGCGTCGCGGAGTCTGCACCCGCGTGTACACCACCACGCCGAAGAAGCCGAATTCGGCCCTTCGTAAGGTGGCGCGCGTGCGCCTGACCAACGGGATCGAAGTCACGACTTATATCCCAGGGGTCGGGCACAACCTGCAGGAGCACTCGATCGTGCTGATCCGCGGCGGGCGCGTGAAGGATCTCCCCGGAGTCCGCTACCACGTCGTGCGCGGAACGCTCGACGCCGCCGGCGTGACCGGGCGCCAGCAGAGCCGCTCGAAGTACGGCGCCAAGCGGCCCAAGGCCGCTTCCAAGTAACGGAGAGTATTGACAGATGCCACGTAGACGCAGACCCGAGCCGCGCGAGATTGCCCCGGACCCAGTGTACGGTTCGACGCTGGCGGAGAAGTTTGTAAATTCCATGATGTGGGACGGCAAGAAGTCCGTCGCCCAGGGTATCTTCTATACGGCCATGGATACCTTGCGGGACCGCTCCGGCGACGATCCGCTGAAGCTCTTCAAGAAGGCCGTGGAGAATGCGAAGCCGCTGTTGGAAGTGAAAACGCGGCGAGTGGGCGGCGCGAACTACCAGGTGCCGGTCGAGGTTCCCCAGAACCGGCGCACCAGCCTGGCCATCCGCTGGATCCTGATGAACGCGCGCTCCCGGCCGGAGAAGGGCATGGCCGACAAGCTGGCCAACGAGTTGAACGACGCCGCGAATCTTCGCGGCGGATCGATTAAGAAAAAGGACGACGTCCACCGCATGGCGGAGGCTAACAAGGCCTTCGCGCACTACCGGTGGTAAGGGGTTAAACGGGGTTTTCTATGCCGCGCACGGTACCGCTAGAACGAATGCGCAACATCGGCATCATGGCTCACATCGATGCCGGTAAGACAACTACGACTGAACGCATCCTCTATTACACCGGCCGTACGCACAAGATTGGCGAGGTCCATGAGGGCACGGCCATCATGGACTGGATGGAGCAGGAGCAAGAGCGCGGTATCACGATCACGTCCGCCGCGACTACCTGCGAGTGGCGGGACATCACCATCAACATCATCGACACCCCGGGTCACGTCGACTTCACCGCCGAAGTGGAGCGTAGCCTGCGAGTACTCGATGGCGCGGTGGCCGTGTTCGACGCGGTCGCCGGAGTCCAGCCGCAGTCCGAGACGGTGTGGCGGCAGGCCGACAAGTATCGGGTCCCGCGCATTTGTTTCATCAATAAGATGGACCGCGTGGGCGCCGATTTCTTTCATTCCATCGATACGATCGTGGACCGCCTGAAGGCGCGCCCGGTGGCGATCCAGATCCCCATCGGAGCCGAGGATCAGTTCAAGGGCGTGATCGACCTGGTCACCATGAAGGCGCGCGTCTGGCGCGACGAAACCCTCGGAGCCGAGCACGACGAAATCGAAATCCCCGCCGAATACCTCGAGCAAGCGCAGTTGTACCGCGAGCAGATGATCGAGGCGATCAGCGAGTTCGACGACAAGCTGTTTGAGAAGTTCGTCGAGGGCGGCGCGATCAGCGAAGCCGAAATCGCGGCTGGCCTGCGTAAGGCGACCATCCATCAGAAGATTTTCCCGGTGGTCTGCGGCACGGCTTTCAAGAACAAGGGCGTGCAAAACCTGCTCGACGCAGTAGTGGATTATCTCCCCTCCCCGCTCGACGTTCCGCCGGTGGAAGGCATCGACCCGGAAGACTCCACCAAGACGATCATCCGCAATTGCAGCGACAGCGAACCGTTCTCGGCGCTGGTCTTTAAGATCATGACCGACCCGTTTGTCGGCCAGTTGGCCTTCATCCGCGCTTACTCCGGCAAGCTGAGCGCGGGCGAAGCGGTTTACATCGTCAGCAAAGGCCGACGGGAGCGTGTCGGCCGGCTGGTGAAAATGCACGCCAACAAGCGTGAAGAAATCACCGAAGTGATGGCCGGCGATATCTGCGCCTTGGTCGGCGTCAAGCAGGTGATTACGGGCGACACGATCTGTGACGAGAGGCAGCCGGTCGCGCTCGAGAACATCGACTTCCCCGAGCCCGTCATCCAACTGGCGATCGAGCCGAAGACGAAGGTCGATCAAGACAAGCTGGGGATGGCCATTCAGAAACTGGTCCAGGAGGATCCCACTCTCCGGGTATCCACCGATCCCGAGACCGGGCAAACGATTCTGGCCGGCATGGGCGAGTTGCACCTCGAGATCATCGTGGAGCGCATGCAGCGCGAGTTCGGTGTGGGCGCCAATGTTGGCAAGCCGCAAGTGGCCTACCGCGAAACGGTCCGGTCCAAGTCCGAATACGATTACACCCATAAGAAGCAGACCGGCGGCAGCGGTCAGTACGCGCGCACGAAGCTGCGCGTCGAGCCGCAGCCGGGCAAGGGATTCGAGTTCGAAAACGACATCGTGGGCGGCGCAATTCCGAGGGAGTTCATCAGCGCGGTGGAGAAGGGCGTCGTCGAAGCGCTCGAGGGTGGTGTCCTGGCCGGATATCCGATGGTGGACGTGAAGGTGACGGTCTTCGACGGCGACTACCACGACGTCGACTCGTCGGAAATGGCCTTCAAGATTTGCAGTTCCATCTGCGTCAAGGAAGCGGCCCGCAGGGCCAGGCCGGTCCTTCTTGAGCCGGTCATGCGCGTCGAGGTAGCAGTTCCGGACGAGTACATGGGATCGGTCAATGGCGACCTGATCTCTCGGCGCGGCCGCCTGGAAGGCACGGAAATCCGCGGCACCACGCAGCTCATCAAGGCGATGGTTCCGCTGTCGGAAATGTTCGGTTATGCGACTGAGCTGCGCTCCCGCACTCAGGGGCGCGGTGCATTCACCATGCACTTCGGGCAGTACGAGGAAGTGCCGAAGAACATAGCGGAAGAGATCGTGACCCGCGTTCAGGGCAAGGTCAGCAGGTAAGAAGGAGATTCGAACCACATGGGAAAAGAGAAATTCGACCGCAACAAACCGCACGTCAACGTCGGAACTATCGGTCACATCGACCACGGCAAGACCACCCTGACGGCGGCGATCACCAAGGTGCTGGCCAAGCACAACCCGAAGAATAAATTCCGCAGCTTCGACTCCATCGACAACGCGCCGGAGGAAAAAGCCCGCGGAATCACCATCGCGGTGGCGCACGTGGAGTACGAGACGTCCAAGCGGCACTACGCCCACGTGGATTGCCCCGGCCACGCCGACTACATC
>JANXRE010000093.1 GCA_025353165.1 Acidobacteriota bacterium
GGCGGTCGACGACCGCCTCGCCATCGATTTGCCCCGCGAAGAGCGGTCTTGCTTTGAGGATTTCGCAAGCTTTCCGGGCCTCGGCGACGCGAACCCCATTCTGCGGCTTACCGGCTGGCACGCCGTCGTTCAAGTAGAGCAGCACAACCTCGTGCCCCAAGTCCGAGTAACGGGCGATTGTGCCGCCGCATCCATACTCGGGATCGCCGGGATGGCCGCCGGTCACCACTACTTTCAGTTTTCGAGGCGCGGCGGCAAGTGGGATGGCCGCGGCAGAGGCGAGGAAGCCTCGGCGGGAAATGGGGTTCATATTCTTGACGACCGTTTCGGAAGCATTTACGGCAATACCTCTATTCTGGACCCCGCGGGCCTAAGATATGTGAAATCGCCGAGACCGCCATTGTATTCGTGAGCCGCTCACGTATAATGGACGTATGAGCAAGAAAGGAGTGTCCGGGGAGATGCACAAGTATTTCGCCAAGCTTGGGAAAGAGGGGGGCTTGAAAGGAGGCCCCGCTCGTGCTGCCAAAATGTCTGCCGAGGAACGAAGCGCAAGCGCACGCGCCGCCGTTCAGGCTCGATGGTCCAGGCTTCAGAAGCCGAGCGCGGTGTGATGGTTTATCCATGAAGGCAATTTCAAAACGGGGCAGATCAAAGTCCACAAAGAATCCGCGCGAATCCCAGAAGACGTTGGAGGATGCCTATAGGCGGGTGTTCGTTGCGCCCAATCCTAGCGTCCCCACGAGAGAGAGGCTCTCGAAGTACAAGTCGGTGCCATCAGTAACTACCTACGGCTTGTTTGAAAGGCCGATGTAGATGCCAAACTGGGGACAAGTACTTCAAGAAATACAGCAAGAGGTTGCGCGAGGGGCATTTGCCACGAACGCTGCGTTGAATACGATCAGACAGAAGTACCTGCTCGACTTGCACAAAAAGACAGGACGAAACATCATCGCGTACTACTCCGGATTCCTCTCTAAGCCGGAGATTCGGTCCGACATCAACGATGAAGACAAGAACGGCTTCATGATGGCCATCCACGGCTTGGATCGGACCAAGGGACTGGACCTCATCCTGCACACCCCTGGTGGCGGGATTGCCGCGACGCAGTCGATCATGGGTTACTTGCAGAAGATGTTTCGGGACGACATCCGGGCCGTGGTGCCACAAATCGCGATGTCAGCCGGTACCATCAAGGCTTGCTGCTGAAAGGAAATCTTGATGTCGGAAAAGCATGCCAACCTGGGGCCGATTGACCCCCATCTTGACGGCTTTCCCGCTTACGGAGTCATCCAGGAGTTCAAGCGGGCCATCCGGGAGACGAAGAAAGATTCTAGTGTAGTGCGGCGTAAATAGTAACGAATAATGGCAACGCAACGTCTCTATAATCAGGAGACGAGCGCATGCGTGTCGCACCCCCTGTTGAATTGACCGAAGGCCAGCAGCGCACCTTACAGCAGTGGGCACGGGGCCGGTCCTTGCCTGCCCGTCAAGTCGAACGAGCTCGCGTCGTCTTGTTGGCCGCAGCGGGAAAGCAGGATCTGGAGATCGCCGCCGAGATCGGCATCAGCAACCAGAAAGCGGCTCGCTGGAGGAAGCGGTTTTTAAAACTGGGCTTGGTCGGTTTGGAGAAAGATGCGCCGCGGTCTGGTCGCACGCCAACCATCACGGCAGCCAAAGTGCGGGAGGTGGTCCGAAAGACCACGCAGGAGAAGCCCTCCAACGCGACCCACTGGAGCACCCGCACGATGGCGCGGGCGGTGGGCGTCAGTGAGAAGAGCGTGCGTCGCATCTGGCACGGACACGGCTTGAAGCCGCACCTGTCGCGCACGTTTAAGGTCAGCAACGATCCGGAATTCGCGGAGAAACTGGAAGCCATTATTGGGCTTTATCTCAACCCGCCGGAGCACGCCATCGTACTGTGCGCCGATGAAAAGAGCCAGATCCAAGCGCTGGACCGCACGCAGCCTGGACTGCCGCTGAAGAAGGGGCGCTGCGGTACCATGACCCACGACTACAAACGCAACGGAACCGCCACTCTGTTCGCGGCCATGAGCACGCTGGATGGCACCGTGATCAGCATGTGCGACGACCGGCACCGTCACCAGGAATGGCTGAAGTTTCTACGCGTGATCGACGACCTGACGCCGCCCGGCAAAGACCTGCACCTGATCGCCGACAACTACGCCACGCACAAGCATCCTAAGGTGCAGAAGTGGTTGGCGCGACATCCGCGCTTTCACATGCACTTCACCCCGACCAGTAGTTCGTGGCTCAACATGGTAGAGCGCTTCTTCCGCGATCTCACCGAACAGAGGCTCCGCCGCGGGATCTTCCGCGATGTCGAGGAATTGATCATGGCCATCGGCGACTACATCGACAAACACAACGACAAGCCCAAACCCTTCGTTTGGACAGCCAAGGCAGCCGACATTCTGGAGAAGGTCAAGCGCGCCCGCACGGTGCTGGATAATGGTTAATCTGTTCGCCGCAGACCACTAGTACAATACCTATCTGGCAAGCGATAATTGGCCAATACTACCCGACATACCTGAGCCAATGCGAAAACGCTATCAAGGGTTCTAACCGTTTCGTGACATCACAACTCCGTCGTGTGATGTTTGGCAAGAACCGTAACGCACTGGTCAAAGCCCGCTCGGTTGTCGCGAAGCTCACGGATTACAGCGGTAACAAGGGACATGATCGTCATATCGACTTTGATGAGTGCAAGAGCATTGGATTGAATGTGTGCCCGCTGGAGTCCGACCAGGAGTTACAGGATCTCGCACTTACGGTTCATCACTGCTACATGCACCTCCTGATGAACACCGCGGCGTTCAAGATAATCGAGAATCAGGTGGGAGCCGCCTTCGTGAAGAATGCCCAACTGCCGCCGCCCACGCGTTGACGATAGGCGTCAGCCACTTTAGCGCACCACGGATTCTATATCGCTTTCTCCAACTGACGCAGGATTCCATCCGGTTCCGCGATGCCCAATGCCGCGATCGCGTCTGCTCGCTCCTGCGTGTCCGCCACGGCGTAGAAACGCATCTCGTCGGCGTTGCCCGAGGGGCGAATGTGCGCGACATCGTGGTTGTCGAAGAGAATCCGCACGCCGTCGGTGTAGTTCAGGCCGGCGATCTCCCCGAAGCCGCGCTGCGCGCTGAAGTACGGCGACAGGTCGCGGGGGGACGGCGGCGAGAAACGTTCGACGATCTTCATCGCCGTCTCGCGAGGGAAATTCTTCAGCAGCGCGGCCTTGCTGAAGCGCGCCGGAAGCCGGGCGAACAGATCCGTGAGCGACAGCGCCTTCTCCTGCGCGGAGAACAGCACGGAGAGGATCGGCAGCATCGCGTCGCGCGTGGGCAGAGCGGCGAGGGTACGGCCGTTGCGCCCGATGTCCGAGCCAGTCAGGAATCCGCCGTTCGCCTCCCATCCGCAGATTGCGCGCCGGCCTTTGCCGCGCGCGATCTCCATTCCCGCAATGACGTACGGAGAGCCGATGCGTGTCTTGGGCTCGAGCGCGCCGGCGAGGCCGCTGCGATCGATGGCGTCGTTGCAGGTGATCGGCACCACCACCGCGTCCGCGCCCAGGTACTCGGCGACAATCAGACCCACCAGATCGCCGCCGAAGAATTTCGCTTTGCCGGTGGCGGGATCGATGCCGAGGATCAGCGGGCGGTCGCTGTCGCCGTCCGTAGACACCACTGCGTCGACGGCCCCGGCTTTGTCGACCAGATTCTGAATAGTCGCGAGCTGCGCTTCGTCGATGTTCTCGGTGTCGATGGGAACGAAGGTTTCGCTGCGGCCGGCGGGGATCGTCTCAGCGCTGAGCGCGCTCAGGATTTCCACGAGAATGTCGCGGCCCACGGCCGAATGTTGGTAGACAAGAAGCTTCCGGCCGGCCAGCGAAGACCCGCCGAAAAACGACACGTTGCGCTCGATGTAGGCGATGCGGCCGGCATCCGATTCGGGCGGCAGTTCATGATGTCCGGTTTTGAAGCGGCCGGATTCGTCAAACAGCGAAGCCGTGAACGGCTGGTTGTACATCCGCTCCCGGACGGTCCGCACCGTGTCGTTCACCGGCTGCTCCTGCGTCTTCAGCAGCTCGCCCGCGGAGGTGTTCACCTTGTAGCCATTGCGGTCGAACGGAATGTGGCTGCCGGTGATCATGATGCTGCCGCGCCGCCGCGAAATCGCGTAATGGGTGAGGGCGGGCGTGGGAATGCGGCCGAGGTTCACCGGCTTCAACCCGGCATCCTGGATGGCCTGCACGACCGCCTGCGCGATCTCGCCGCGCCCCTGTTCAGCCGCCACGAATTCCGTGGAGCTCGGACGCAGATCGGTGGCGAAGTAGAACTCTTCCGCCGGGGCGATGCCTCCGCCGGCCTGGCGCAGCGATTTCAGAAACTCCAGCTCGGCGGTCGCGTTGATATAGATTTCGAGCTGGGTGAGATCGGCGACCTGGCCGCGGCGTCCACTGGTGCCAAACTTCAGTTCGCGAGGTTCGTAGGTTAACCGGGATCGGAGAGTGCCGCTCATGCGATTCTCACGTGGACTAGCAGGGAGCCGGGAACCGCTTCATCCGAGACGACCAGCAGATACCCGCCGCCGCAGCCCGAGTACATGGCCCCGGCATATCGCTCCCGATAATAGCGCAGGATGGCCTTCAGGTCGATGGAGATGGACGGATGCCGGACGGTGTGCGGCAGGATCGCCTCCCAACACTCCATGCACTCGCTCATTGACGCGCCCAGGCGGCCCAAATCCCGGGCCACGATCGCGTTGAAACAATCCTTCCCGGACTGCCCGAGCCGGCCAATCCAGGCGGGGTCCAGGCGCTTGACGCCGAGCGGATTGTAGCCGTCGGGCCGCTGGTTCACGGGCACCAGGTAGAAAACCCGCTCGATCCAGCGCGCCACTTCGGGATCGCGGTTGGACTCGATGTGCACGGGGAAATACCCGGCCTCATGATCCACCGTGTAATCGAGCCTGCTGACGCCCGGGTAGATCAGCCCGATCATGTCCTGGGAGCCGGAGGGTTCCAGTTTGCCGCCATTCTCGGCCCGGTACAGCTCGCGTACAAGTTCGGCGGGCGCGCGGTCCGGCAGGCCTCCGCTCCACAACTCCAGGGCGACCTTCCGAGTCCCGCCGGCCATTCCGCAGCGGTCCATGAACCACAGGTCCGGCTGGAGCGAGACCACGACCATCGAGCCCGGCGGCGCGGGGTTATGTCGGGACACGAACGGCTGATCGATCCAGCCTCCGGCCAGCGCCATGCGATGGGGGATGGGGCCGATGAGCGCGGACAACCCGGACAAGGTCAGTCCTTCACGACGCGCTTGCCGGCCTTGCGATCCGCGAACTGCTCGGCGATCCAGGCGTAGGTTTTTTCCATGCCGGTGCGGAGCGGCGTCTTCGGCTCCCAGTCGAGCACCTTCTCGATGAACGTGTTGTCGCTGTTCCGCCCGGCGACGCCCTTGGGCGCGCCCAGGTCGTACGAGCGCTGGAGCTTTACTCCCGCGATGTCCTCGACCATGCCGACCAGAGCGTTCACCGAGATCAGCTCAGAGGAGCCGAGATTGATGGGCGTCGCGATCAGCTGGTCGCAGTGCATGATCTGGTCGATGCCGAGGACGCAATCCTCAATGAAGCAGAAACTGCGCGTCTGGCTGCCGTCGCCCCAGATGTTGATGGCCAGGTTGCCGGTATCGAGGGCCTCCAGCACTTTGCGGCACATCGCGGCCGGAGCTTTTTCGCGTCCTCCGAACCAGGTTCCGTTGGGTCCAAAGATGTTGTGGAACCGCGCCACGTGCGTCTCAAGGCCGCGCTCGACCCAATACTCCTCGCAGAACATCTCGGAAACGAGCTTCTCCCAGCCGTAGCCGCGCTCGGCCATGGCGGGGTAGGCGTCGGTCTCCTTGAGGGCGCGAACGTTCGCGTCCTTTTGCAGGTCCGTGTTGTAGGCGCAGGCGGAGGACGAGAAGAAGTAGCGATGCGCGCCGGCCCGGTACGACGCTTCGATCATGTTCGTGTTGACGAGAATGCTGCGCAGGCATTCCACCCGGAAATGCTCGATGAAACCCATGCCGCCCATGTCCGCGGCCAGGTTGTAGACCTCGATTGCGCCCTCGGCGGCGCGGATGGCGTTGGCGTTATCGCTCAAGTCCATGCACAGGCATTCGACGCCGGGGACGCGCTGATACCAATCGGGCAGCGGCTTGCGGTCCACGCCACGGATCCGGGTATATCCGAGATCGTGGAAATAGCGGGCCAGCGATCCGCCGATGAACCCTCCGGCTCCGGTGATGACAATCAGGTCGTCTTTATTCAGTTTTCGATCGATTATTATTTCTGAGTTCTTTTTCATGGGGTGAATTGCAGTGGGCGCCGGATTCGGTGCGAAACACCATTATTTCACGGCGGGGGTTGGCAGAGCTACCCGACTTTCCCGGGCCAAGCCGAGTCCAAGACGACCGATCGGACGGTGTTGGCGATGCTGGACGTTCCGAGCAGCACCTGCACGATTTCCAGGCCGGTTCGAAAGCTGCTCAGCTCTCCCGGATTCGAGTAGGCGACGAAGGCGAAGAACACGGAATCCTCCACCTCTACCGACACGTACGCTCCCGGCTCCAGCGGAAAGGGCAGGCACACGCACATACCCTGTTCCGCGATGTCGATAACCGGCGCCGGTCCCGACCGCTCGCGCTGTTGGAGATCGGTCACGCGGACGGAGAGATTCGTCGGCCATCTCGGCTTTGCGCGGTGGTCCATCAATCTTCAGATCGGCTGGGGGATGGTCCGGCGTTAGTGGGTTTCTAGTTCTGGACGCGAAAATTCATCAATTTGTAATCAAAGCTCAAGTGCCGGCATCGTGAGGCACCAGCCGGACGGGTCGTGATGATACTGGATCACCATCCCAGCGGCGTTGATGTATTTCGAGCCGCATTGCCTGAGGGGTTTTTGTTAGCACCTCAAAGGTTCGTATTCGGCCGCTTTTGAGCGCAGAGTTCCAGACGGTTCGAGTTATCATCGATAGTGCCGGACCAACGGCTCCTATGGCCTGCCCGTACTGCGAACAATTGAAGCGGGAGTACGGGGAGTTACAGTCGCAGGCTGAATCGAGCCGGAAGCGCCAGGCGCACATCAGCAACACCCTCAGCCGCCATTTAGCGGGAGAGCATTCGGTAGCATAGAATCACCGCGCCTCGGCGTGGTGCCTTACGTCGATTCCCTTCGCCAGGAACAGTACATCCTCAGCGATGTTGGTGGCGTGGTCGGCGATGCGCTCCAGATTTCGGACCACCGCGAGCAGGTCGACGGACTGCCGGATATTCTTCGGGTCTTGCTCCATGAAACTGATCAGTTCATGGAAGCTGGCGTTTCTTAAACTGTCGACGGCGTCGTCCGAGGAGAGCACGCTGCGAGCCAGGTCGGCGTCGCGGGTGACAAACGAATCGAGGCTCTTGCGAACCATGGATTGCACCAGGGCCGAGATGTGCGGGATGTCGATCATGGGCTTCACGATCGGTTCGCTGAGCAGGGATATCGCCCGCTGGGCGATGCTGACGGCGAGATCGCCCATTCTTTCCAAGTCGTTGTTGATCTTGATGGACGCGATGATAAACCGCAGATCGGCGGCCATGGGCTGCTGAAGCGCCAGCAGGCTGACCGCGAAGTCGTCAATCTCGATCTCCATCTGGTTGATCCGCGCTTCGCTCCGCAGGACCTCGTGAGCCAGCGCTTCGTCCTTCTGCACGACGGCGGTGATGCTGCGATAAATCTGCGACTCGACGAGCGAACTCTGTTCGAGCAGCTTCGCTTTCAACTGTTCCAGTTCTTCGATAAAGTGGCGCAAGTTGGTTTCCTTCTACCCGAACCGGCCGGTGATGTAATCTTCCGTCTCTTTCCTGGACGGAGTCTTGAAGATCACCTTGGTGCTGTCGAACTCAATCATTTTACCCAGCAGGAAAAACCCGGTGTAGTCGGCGACGCGGGCCGCCTGCTGCATATTATGCGTCACGATGACGACGGTACACGAATCCTTGATCTGGAAGAGCAGATCCTCGATCTTCGCGGTGGCGATGGGGTCGAGGGCCGAGCAGGGCTCGTCGAGCAGCAACACTTCGGGATCGACGGCCAGGGCACGCGCGATGCACAGGCGCTGCTGCTGTCCTCCGGAAAGGTCGTAGGCCGACTTGTGCAGCTTATCCTTCACCTCTTCCCAAAGCGCGGAGCGGCGGAGACTCCTCTCCACCCGTTCCTGCAAGTCCGCTTTGCGGGTGGTCCCGTTCACCCGCGGCCCGTACGCGACATTTTCGAAAATCGATTTCGGGAACGGGTTCGACCTCTGAAACACCATGCCGACCCGGCGTCGCAGTTGGGACACTTCGAGAGCGAATATGTCCTCTCCGTCCAGCAGGATCTCGCCTTCCGCCCGGGTATGCCGGACCGTCTCGTACATGCGGTTGAGCGTGCGGAGGAAGGTGGACTTTCCACATCCCGACGGGCCTATGAAAGCGGTGACTCGGTTCGGATGAATGCTGAGGCTGATGCCCTGGAGCGCCTTATACGTCCCGTAGTAGAAATCGAGGTTCGTCGATTTGAGCTTCGGAGCGCTCTCGGGCGGCCGCTGCCCGACTTCGCCGGAGGCCGCGCCTTTGTTGACCGAGGGAAGATTCATAGACGGTGTCACTCTGCTATCTCGCTTTATGTAATCCGCTGGCGACGATGGACCGCGCGGTGATGTTCACAACCAGGACCAGGGCCAGCAGGACGAAGCCCGCCGCCCAGGCTTGACGGTGCTGATCGGCGTAGGGAGAAATGGCGTAGTTGTAGATCATCACCGGCAAGGTGGCGATCGGCTGATTCCAGCCTGGACTCCAATAAAAATTGCCCAACGCCGTGAACAGCAGCGGCGCGGTCTCGCCGGCCACCCGGGCCAGGTTCAACATCATGCCGGAGAGGATGCCGCGAACGGCCGCCGGAATCACCACCGTCGCCACGGTCTTCCACTTGGAAGCGCCCAGGGCCATGGCTCCTTCGCGCAGCGAATCCGGCACCGCGCGAAGAAACTCCTCGGTGCTGCGGAGCGCGATCGGAATCATCATGATGCCCAGGGCGACGCCTCCGGCGAAGGCCGAGAAGTGCTTCATGCGGAGCACAATCAATGTGTAGACGAAGATGCCCATCACGATGGAGGGAACTCCATTCAGCAGGTCGGTAACGAATCGCACGACCGAAGAGAAGCCCACCGCGCCGTATTCCGCGAGGTACACGCCGGCCAGGAAACCGATGGGCACGCCGAGCAAGGTTGCCAGCAGGAGGACCTTGGCGCTGCCGGCCAGGGCGTTCGCCATGCCGCCGCCGGTCTCGCTTTCGGGCACGGGGAGCTTGGTGAAGAAGTCGAGGCTGAGGTCCTTGCCCCCTTGCAGCAGAAGATAGCCCAGGATGAAAAACAAGAAGCCGACGGCCAGGAGCGTGCAAACTCCGGTTGCACTCAACATGATCGCGTTCGTCGCTTTCCGGCGGAGGGACAGGGTGCCCGTCACGAAGCCGCCTTCCCGGTCGTCGCCAGGATCAGGAGCCGGGCCGCGCCGTTGATCACGATGGTCAGGGCGAACAGCACCAAACCCAGTTCGATCAGGGAGCTGGTGTAGAGATCTCCGGCGGCCTCCCGGAATTCATTGGCGATCACGGCGGCAATGGAGTATCCCGGCGCCAGCAGGGAAGCCTGGATTCTGGGCGTGTTTCCGATGACCATGGTTACCGCCATCGTCTCACCCAGGGCTCGGGCAAGCGATAGGAAGATGGAGCCGACGATGCCCGTTTTCGCAAAGGGAACCACCACGTCCCAGGTGGATTCCCACCTGGTCGCGCCCAGCGCCAAGGCCGCTTCGCGAAGGTCGCGGGGCACCGCCAGCAGAATCTCCCGGGACACAGAAATGATGAACGGCACGACCATGACTGCCAGCACAATTCCGGCGGAGAAAATGCTGACCCCGTAGAAGGGTCCGGAAAAAATCGGAAGGAACCCAAAAACGGACTTCAGCGGCGGGACGATAGTCTGGAGCGCGGGGATCAGTACGAAGATGCCGATGAGGCCATATATCACGCTGGGAACGGCGGCCAGCAGTTCGATGCAGAACGTCAAGGCATCCGAGATCTTGGGCGGCGCAAGCTCGGCCAGGAAGATCGCCGCCCCGACGCCGAGCGGCACCGAAATCAGCAGGGCCAGGGCGGAAGTCACGACGGTTCCGAAAATGAAGGGCAGCGCCCCGAATTGCCCGCTGATGGGATCCCAGGTGGAAGTGAACAGGAAATCCCAGCCGAACTTGTGGCGGGACAGGGCGGAATTGATCCACAGTTCGAATACCAGCAGAGCGGTGATCGCCACGATGGTGCTCGCGGCCAGGAACGCGACGCCGTGCGCGACGGCTTCGACGCCGCGCGCCCGGGTCAAAAAACGGGACACCCGGCGAGGCCGGGTGTTCTCGGTCCGACTGGCTGAACTGGCCATGCTTCTTCACTTGACCTTGGCGAGAGCCTTCTCTTCCTTGGCGATTACTTCCTTGGGCAAACGGGCGTAGGACAGCGGCTCGGCCATGGCCTGGCCGGCGGTCAGCGCCCACTTGACGAAATCCTTCAGGACCTTGGCCTTCGCCTGATCCTGGAACTTCTCCGGGATCAACAGCCACGTAAATGTCGAAATGGGGTAAGCGCCCTTGCCGGGAGCGTTCGTGATGGATACGCGGAAATCTTCCGGCATGTCCTTAGCCGCTCCGGCCGCCGCCGCGGTGATGCCGGCCAGATCCGGCTTGACGTAGACGCCGGACTGGTTCTTCACGTTGCCGAACGGAATCTTGTTCTGCTCGGCGTAAATCAGTTCGACGTATCCGACGGAGTTGGAGGTGTTTTTCACCTGACCGGCAACGCCGGGGTTCGCTTTTGCGCCGATGCCCACCGGCCAGTTTACGGAAGCGCCGTTGCCAACCTTGCTCTTCCATCCCGGACTGACCTTGGAGAGGTAGTCGGTCCAGCAGTAAGTGGTGCCGCTGCCGTCGGAGCGGTGCACGACGAGGATGTCGGCATCGGGGAGCTTCACGCCGGGGTTCGCCTTAGCCAGGGCCGGATCGTTCCATTTCGTGATGGTTCCCATAAAGATGCCGGCGAGCGCTTCGCCCGTGAAGTTGAAGCCGCTGGCCGGCAGGCCGGGAACGTTGTAGATGGGAACGACCGCGCCCAGGACGGTCGGGAAGTGCAGGACTCCGCCCCCGCGCTTGGTCTTAAACTCGGCTAGCTGCTGATCGTTCATCGGGCCGTCCGTGGCGCCAAAATCCACGGTGCCCTCGGTGACCTGTTTAATGCCTCCGCCGGAGCCGATCGCCTGGTAGTTGATCTGGACATCCGGGTGAGCCTTGTGATAGTCGGAAAACCATTTTTGATAGATCGGATCCGGGAAGGTGGCTCCCGCTCCGTTGATGAGAACCTGGGCGGACCCCAAGACCGGGAAGGCTAGCGCCGCCAACATCGGAAGGAATTTAGTCCACTTGTGCATATTTTGTTCCTTAGCGCCGTTACTTCAAGCTGGGAGCCGCCCCCGGCAGCGTGTACCGGAGGTTCACAAAGATCTCGTTCATGTAGGCGTGGCTCAGGGCGCCGGCCGCGACGGACCAGGGGTTGCGGCTGAAGTACGCATACTGCCCCATGAAGTTAAGCGCGCCGAGCTTGGCATCCTTCCACAGCGTTTGATTGAAGCCGAACGATGCCTCCTGAACCGCCCTGTTCTGGGAGTTCGCGGAGCCGCTGAAGCCATATCCGGCCAGAGCCGGCTTGGCGCCCGTGGTGTCGACGGTCACGTTGCGCGAGATGTACACGCCGCCGTAGTAGGCATACAGGAGCGTGTTCTTCTTCGTGTATTCGAAGCCGTTCACCGTGCCCATCGAGTGCACGAGGGACAGACTCCCATCGCTGCGGACAACCAGATCCGGCGCCTGGCCGAAGAGATAACGGCCGCCGCCATCGCTAACGTAGTCGTTCGTCAACAGCCGGAGCCCCTTCACCACTTCGACGTTGAGACCCACGGAGATGCCACCGCCCGACTTGGTGAAATGCTGGGCGCTCGCCGGCAGATAGGTCTTGAAGGTACGTCCGACGCCCGCCACCTCGAAGTGAACGGCGTTGCCGTTGGTCATCTTGCCGTCGAACGCGATCTTTGCGATCAGGTCGGGGTGCAGATTGGGGGTGGTCAATGTCAGGGCGCCGTTGCTCAACTGGCTTCCATACGGCGTGGCCAGAGCCGAAGGCAGCACGATGGCCCCGCCGCCGCCCGAACCTCCGACGTATTGCTCCGCGTTGTCCAGAGCGAACGCCATCGAGACAACTTGGGAGGGGTGGTACACGAATCGGACCTCCGGGATGCGGCCCCAGGTCAGGCCGAGCATGTAGTTCACGTCGACGACCTGACTGTAGAAGATATCGCTAGGTAACGGCGAGATTCCGTTGCGCCCGGGCGTCATCAGACTCCAGGTCTGGCCGGCCAGCACCTCCCACTTGTCCTTCTTCAGATCCACCCAGAAGAGCCGCAGGCGGAGCGGATAGCTATTGGTGCTGATGGCCACGTTTCCGATGGGCGGGCTGCCGACGGCCCCGAGAAAGTCCGATTCCCAGTAGGCGAGCACCTTGGTGCCCTTTACCAGGGCATCGAACCGGGCGCCGATGCGGGAATTCTGCGGGCTGAGCTTGAACTCGCTCAGGTTGCCCGGCACGCTGGTCTGCGGCCGGTAAGGGAAGCTGCCGAAATTGGTTCCGATGCCGGAACCCGCGTCGGTGTCGCGAAACGCGGCTGTGAAATCCATAAACCCGACGGGCGTCAGGTACGTGTTGCCGATGCGGAGCTGCAACGGCGCCTCGTCCGAACCGGCCTCCAATTTCTGCGGCAGCGGGATGGCCATTGAAACGGGAGCAGGTGGCGCGGCGGGCAGCATCGCGGTCGTGCTGGCGATTTCGCCGAGCGGCCTACGCGCGGCGGCGGCCGGGGTCTCGGCCACCTGCGGCGTGGGCGGTTGGCTCTGCTCCTGAACGGACCGCCGCAGTTCGTTAATCTGCCGCTGCTGCTCGACCAGCAGTCTCTTCAACTGCAGTATTTCCTCGGCAGTGGTGGTGGTGGAAGCGGTGGGAACGGCCGTTGCGTCCTTATCGGCCGCGAACGTTGACGGCGCAATTATCGACAGGCAAACGAACACGCCGAGTGTGCCCGAGAAACCGGGCAGCTTTCTAAACATGGGTCCTGCTCCTTGAGAATCGAAATAATGGAAGTTGTGCGGGTATTACACCTTGAGGTTAGCCAGCCGTCGATTAGCTTGTAATGACTAAACGATGACGATTCGGTTAACAGTCAGGCCGAGATGGGCAGGATGATGGTAAAAGTGGAGCCTTTTCCCAATTGGCTCACGACCGTTACTTTTCCGTTCATGGGCTCAATCACATGACGGACGATCGCGAGTCCCAAGCCGGTGCCTCCCACCTGGCGCGACCGTGCTTTATCAACGCGATAGAAGCGTTCGAAAATCCGGGGAAGATCCTGCGATGGGATACCCACGCCGGTGTCGGACACCTGGATGTGAGCGTAGCCGCCGTCGTTCCGGACCTCCACCCGCACTGTGCCGCCCTCCCGGTTGAACTTCACCGCGTTCACGAGCAGGTTCAGGAGAGCCTGTTCGAGGCGGTGCCGGTGTCCGAGCACGGTTGCGTCGGCGATGTCGCCTTTAAGGATACTCACCCGGCGGTCTCGCGCCTCCGGTTCGATCGTACCCAAGGCGCTGCCCACGATGTCTCGTAACAGGATCGGCTCGGGCTGTCCGGGTCCGCGCCCCGACTCCAGTTCGGACAAGACCAGCAGATCGGAAGCGATGCTGTTCAGCCGGATGGCATTGGTGTGGATCACTTCGATGAACTTGCGGTTGTGCTCACGATCCTCCAGCGCGCCGTCCAGGAGCGTTTCCGAGTAGCCGACAATGGCCGCCAGCGGCGTGCGCAGCTCGTGTGAAACGTTGGCGACAAAGTCCTTGCGCACCTGCTCCAGCCGCTCGAGATCCGTCATGTCGTAGAAAATGGCCAGCGCTCCGCTCCCGCCTTGGGAGGCGAACGGAGCCGCCTGCACTTCGAAGGCCCGGTTATTGGCCGCGGAGATCCGAAAATTGCGTTTGATGCTTTCGCCCGAACTGATGACCAGGTTCAGCATGCCGATGACTTCCGCGTCGCGAATCAGCTCAATGACGGGCGTCCGCTCCTGCACGGGCGTCCGCAGTCCCATGGTTCGCGTTACGGCGTGGTTAGAGAACACGACGCGCAGATCCCGATCCACCGCCAGTACGCCCTCGGTCATGCTGGAAAGAATGGCTTCGCTTCGCGAGGATTCGATGCGCCAGCGCTCGAAGAGATCGCGGAGTTGAGCGGCAACCCCGCTGAGCGTACGCTCCAGCGCGCCCAGTTCGTCCCGCGAGGCCGGACCGCTTCCTGGCGTGGGCGCGTCCAGGAGAGCTTCCGCGAAGTCCTTGAGGCGGCCGATCCGGCGGACCAGCGAATGCCACGCCAGAAAGGCGATGAGCAGCGCGGCCAGAGCGGAAAGCAGCGTGATCCCCGCGAGTTGCCGGCGCATCGGCGCCGAGGCGGCAATTTCAACGGGCGCCGAGAGCCGCAGGACGACTCGCTTGTCCGCGTTCCGGACGGGCACCGCCACGTAACAGACCAGGTCGCGAACCGCCGTCCCCACTCGGCCTTGCAAAGCCTCCACCACTTCGGGATCGTTCGACGAGACATCGATTTCAACCCGGGCGCCCGCGCTTTGTGACCAGGACTGTTGTTCGCGGGCAGGGAAGGAGTCCGCAATCAGGCGCGCGGCAGAGGTCAGGCGCGCGGTTACCGCCACGGTCTCGCGCTGCCGGGCATAGTTACTCGCCACGTAGTCCAGGCCTGTAAGAGTGAGCGCCACCAGAACGAGGGCCGTGACAATCAACTTTCTTGTGATGGAGCCTTTCATTGCGGGTGGCGAGGGGCGGACTTTACAGGCCAATTGTAGACGATTTCCCGTTACTGCTGAATTACGATCGGGAGCATGGCAGCCAGACCGGTTTTCTACATTGGACTGAATATGGCGGGCGCCGTCTCGGCCGGTGCGTACACCGCGGACGTCATGGATTTCCTGATCGATTCGCTCGACACCTGGTATGCGGAACGCGAGCGGCAACGGGAGAGATTCGGCGACGACTAAGCCCGCTGGGAAATCCCGGCGCACGAGGTGCGGCTGGCGGTCCTGTCGGGCGCATCCGCCGGCGGGATGACGGCGGCAATTACCGCGGCCGCCCTTTGCGAGCCGTTCCAGCCCATCCGACAGGCGCCGGCCGGAAACCTCACCAACCGGCTGTACCGGAGCTGGGTGGGGCGGATCGATATCGAGGCTCTGCTGGGCGACCGGGACCTGGCCGGCGGCGCGAAGGTGCAGTCGATTCTCGATTCCACAAGGATCAACGAAATCGCGGCGGAAGCGGTGCAAGTGAGCGCGACCGGAGCCGGCATTCCGGGCGGCAGCCGCTTCAACCCAGAAAGCTCAAGTTAGCGCCCATGGGGCGGTCCCCCCGAACCGCGGCCGACGCCCCCGTCGGCCTTTGTCGGGTCCGAACAGCGGGTCCAGGGGGACCCGCGCAGGCGAGGGCGCCCGCCCCACAACTTCAATCGATGAGTTCGTACGCTACCAGCGTCAGGAATTCCGGGAACTCGGCGTCCGTCATCATCCGCTCGTAGATCCGGGATGCCGTTTCGAACTCGCCCCGTCCGTTGCGCTCGGACAGCGCGTTCGTGGTCTCGCGGATCACCTCGGTCACAAACGTGGCGGTAACCGGGCGTCCATCGCTCATGGAGGCGCCGTGCCTCACCCATTGCCAGACTTGCGCCCGGCAGATTTCCGCGGTGGCGGCGTCTTCCATCAGGTTGTAAATCGGCACGCAGCCAGACCCGCGCAACCAGGCTTCGAGATACTGAATGCCGACGTCGATGTTCCAGCGCAGCCCTTTTTCGGTGATTTCGCCGTCCGGGCACGCCAGCAGATCGCTCGCGGCGACCCGAACCTCGGGACGCCGGCCAAGCTGGTTCGGCTCCGGCATGTGCTCGTCGAAGATCGCTTTCGCGATGGGGACCAGCCCGGGATGCGCCACCCAGGTCCCATCGTGTCCCGCGCGGACTTCGCGCAGTTTATCGGCCCGGACCTTGTCCAAGGCGCGCTGGTTGGCCTCGGGATCGCCCTTGATCGGGATCTGCGCCGCCATCCCGCCCATGGCGTGAATGCCCCGGCGATGGCAGGTTTCGATCAATAACTGCACGTAGGAGTTCAGAAAGTGGCGGTCCATGGTGACCAGCGCGCGATCCGGCAGCACCATGTCCGGGCGGTTTCGGAATTTCTTGATGTAGCTGAAAATGTAATCCCACCGCCCGCAGTTCAGGCCGGCCGAGTGGTCGCGCAGCTCGTACAGGATTTCGTCCATCTCGAAGGCGGCCAGAATCGTCTCGATTAGAACCGTGGCGCGAATCGTACCGCGCGGAATCCCGAGCCGGTCCTGGGCGAACACGAACACGTCGTTCCAAAGCCGCGCCTCCAGATGGCTCTCCATCTTGGGGAGGTAGAAGTACGGCCCGCTGCCCTTTTCGAGAAGCGCCTGGGCGTTGTGGAAGAAGAACAGGCCGAAGTCGAACAGCGACCCAGAGACCGGAGCGCCGTCCACCAGAAAGTGCTTCTCGACCAGGTGCCAGCCGCGGGGACGGACAAAAAGGACGGCCGGCGCGGGGCCGACCTCGTACCGCTTCCCTTCGGGGCTGACGTACGACAGGCCGCCGCGCACGGCGTCGCGCAGGTTGAACTGGCCGTCGATGTTGTTGTCCCAGGTGGGGGAATTCGAGTCCTCGAAGTCGGCCATGAACACGCTGGCGCCTGAGTTCAGGGCGTTGATGATCATCTTCCGGTCCACGGGCCCGGTAATCTCGACGCGGCGATCCTGGAGGTCGGCGGGGATGGGCCCGACTTTCCAGCCGGATTCGCGAATCGACGCGGTTTCCGGCAGGAAGTCCGGAAGCTCGCCGCCGTCGATAGCCCGCTGCCGGACGCGGCGCGCCTCGATCAGTTGCCGGCGCCGGCCCTCGGCAAACCGGGATAAGCCGGCGACGAAGCGGATCGCCTCGTCCGTAAGAATCTGCTTGTGCCGCTCGGACACGGGCTTGGTAATGGTCGCGTCTAGCTGTTGCGCGGAGGTGCTCATGGGGTTGCTCTTACGTTTATCTTAGTTCCTGCCGGCGGCCAAGAGCGGAGCCGGCGATCCGCATTGGACTACTAGTCCGTTGCTGTTGACTGTAACTAATTGCAAGCACGATAGTTAAATTTTGGAAATGTGAAAGTGTGTAAGTTTATGTGTAACTTTCGTGCTTTTGAAGCCTCTCCCGCAGCAGCGTCTATTCTGGCACGAACCGTTGAACCTTCGGCTGGCGCGTTGCTTTAGCGGTCATTTCTTTTCATGGCGGGGCTGGCGGAGCGGTGAAAAGGGTTTGCGCACGGCTAATTCTTTGACGTCTGCGGAACGGAAACCGTAGAACTGCTCGGCCCCCCGTTCTTGCCCTCGAAAACAGCCTCTTGGAAGTCACCCGCTCAGGATCGGGGGCGATTCCTTTTCCTTTTGGCAGCGGCATAGCGGGAACGCGCGCGTTTCGTGTCTTCTCCGAAGGCGTTGATGGCACGACCGCCTTTCAGCCGAAACCAAAGGCCCCGGCTGGGACCTTTCTTCTGGTAGTGCATCTCTACGACATCCTGAGCGCAAAAACCGTAGAACTCTTCCTCCGTCTGCGCCTCGGTCCTTCCCCGTGTCCGCAAAACAAGGAAGTAAGCGCGCATGGCGTTGCGGACCAGGCGGGCCGGTTCTAGCTGCTGTTTTTGGTCGCGGGGGACCTTGGTGTTTACCATGGGCAGGCTTCCTTTCCCGCTTAGGATAAGGGAGTCGCGCGCCTTTTCAAGGGGGATAGCGCCTTGTCGACGGTTATGGTCCAGGGCTACTGCGGTAGGGTCCTGCAGCTGGTCGTCTAGCGAAGATGACGCGCTAAAATGTTGACGCTTTTATGTAATGGCCGCGTTCTGCATACCAGGGTATTCAACCCCTAGTTGTGCAGAGCAGCATGGCAAACGAAATCAATCAGTAGTTGCATTATGTTAAACAATTGTTCTTGAGTCGTTCCGGCGAATCAGACAGGCGAAGCGTTCCGGGTGAGCCGCGAAGGCGGCATCCAGGGTGAGTTGACGGAGGCCGCGAACGTGCTCGGCGCGTTGGGTGTGGACAACCTCCGGCGTCAGCAGCCCGAGAGCGGAGTGATGGTGCTCGGTGTTGTACCAGGAGAAGAACTGGTGGCAAAAGGCGCGAGCGTGTTGCCTGGAACCAAACCGGTCCGGGAAGTCAGGGCGGTATTTCAAGGTTTTGAAGTGGCTTTCCGAAAACGGGTTGTCGT
>JANXRE010000107.1 GCA_025353165.1 Acidobacteriota bacterium
ATGGCGATCCTGGTGCCCGGATAGTATTGGTTCACCATCGCGCGCAGCCTGGGAATCAACTGTGGCGCTACTTGGGCGCCGCTCTTTTCCGAATCGACGATCCAGTAATCGCCGCTGACGAAGTAGGTGGGATCCCAGAACTCGCGGGTGGAATCGACCAGCGCGTTGGCATTCGGCGCGAGGTAGGCGTGGAGGTCCAGGTAATCGAGCAGCCTCACGCCGTGTTGCTGCTCGTACTTCTGCATCTGCTGCAAGTACCATGGCGTGAGCGGAACGCCGCCGTGCGCGGCGCGGTCCACCGGATTCGCCCACCAGTTGCCGGCGCTCTGGCCTGCGACGATATCCGTCTTCGACATCCACAACGAGGCCCAGTTGTCCCCGACCGGTCCGGAAACCAGGGCAGTCGGATCGGCCTGCTTGATCGCCTGAGCGTACTTGATATTCGTGCTCAAGAGCTCGTCGTAGGTGTACGGATCAGGATGAATGTCCCTGTGGGTGTTGTCCCACCAGATCGGCTCGTTATCGAGGCTCCAGATGCTTACCCCGCCCTGGTTCCCGCCGCCGTAGCGCGACACAACGTACTTGACCCATTGGGCCTGGAAGGTCTCGTCGAACGGGGCGTACGCGTCGGTCTTATCGTTGTTCTGTATGTAGACCGGATTAGCAGAAGTCTTTCCGTCCGCAACCGACGGATCGCCGCAGGCGGCATCATACAGAATGCCGTTGCCGCAGATGACGGAATGAGACTGCGCATACGGATCCTGCTTGCACTGCTTTCCATACTTCGGCACCTGATAACTGCACATCTCCTGCGCGGCCTTGGGCAGCCACCCGAGGACCGGAATGGTGCCGAGCATCCTTCCGCGAGTCCGCCGAACCTGCTCAACCATGGCGTTAAAGCTGGATTTGTCCGGCAGTTTCGAAGGGTCGTAGCCCGAGGGCAGCAGGACTTCGTAGAACCAGTCCGCGTCGATGTTGTTGACGTCGAACTGCCAGTGATACGTGCTGGTGCCGTTGCCGCCCCACCGCCGCGCCGTCGCGCGAATATCGGCGGCCGCCAGGGGATCCCCGCCATTCCAATCGAAATTGATGCCGTACACATCGGGACTGATCGGGTGCTGATTCGCGGCTGCGTCCACGTGTAATCCCGGCGCATTCGCCGAAAAGGCCGGTAAGGCCACCAGCGCCAAACAGAACAGCAATTCACGAAATCCAGAATGCATGGAGGATTGTTCTTGTTTACCGCAGGCCGGCCAGTTCCTGCAACCTGCGCCAGTTGAACAGGCAGTCCTGCTGGGCCTTCGCCAGGAAATGGTCGGGGCTCCCGCCGGTATCGAAATGCGGCGAATACCTACGCTCTGTCCGGGCGTAGGCGAAAAAGTCCGTCCCTTCGGACCCGTCATTCTTCATAGCGGGATTGCCCCGCAAGTCGAGCCGCTCGCGGATGTACTGGCCCTGGCGAGGGTCGTACAGATAGATGGGGAATGCGCGGGAATCCACCGCCAACTTCGCCTGTCCGTACGCCTGGTCTTCCGCGACGCCGTGCGCTTCGATGCACGACGAATAGCAGACCACCACTGCCGGCCCGGCGAACTCGTTTGCGGCCATCACGCTCTTATAGAAATGATTTACGTGCGCGGGCGTGGTCTGCGCCACCAGCACGCCGGGATAGCCCATCAATACCGACCCGAGGTCGGAACCGGGCGCGCGCTGCCCTTTATCGAGGATCAATACTTTGAGGTCCATGCCGGACCGGATCATCGCCGCCAGCGAGTGCAGGCCCGCACCGGCCAGCGCGTCGTCCGTTCCCAGGACCCAAAGTCTGCGGCGCTCGAGCCCCTGCCCGTCCCAGAGCAGCCGGATGCCCATCGCATCCGCCGGAGCGTTTGTGGCCAGGGTGTTGGTCCACGCAACCTGATATGGCGTGTAAGGGTAAGTCGAGCCGGCGGCCTGATGGCAACCGGTCGCCGCCACGATACCGATCTGATCCGCGCCGTAGACGAAACCGGTTGCCGAAAGCAGCATGCGGATGGCGGAGGATTCGCCGCACCCGGCGCACGAACCCGCACCTCCGGCGTGCAGCCGCGAGCGGCTGGACAGCATGATATCGCCGAGCGATTTCTCGCTCAGAAAGCGCGCCGGGGTTTCCGGCAGCACCTCGAAGAAATCGCGAATCCGGTCGTAGGCGCCGAGATCGACCTTGGGTTTGGGCAACATGTGCAACGCCGAGCGCGTGCCGCAGACTTGCACGCATTCGCCGCAGCCTTTGCAGAGGTCCACGTCGATGCAGAGTCCGAAGAGTCCGCCGGAGTATTTCTTCGTCACCGCGAATTGCGACCGCACGGGCTGCGGCACGTGGTCCGCCGCCTCGCGCTCGACAACGCGGGCGGAGATCGCGGAGTCCGGACAGAGATTCACGCATTCCATGCAACCGGTGCAATTGGCGGCGGTGAACTTCGGGATGGGCGCCGCCAGCGCGCGATAGCTGCGGAAGCCCGCCGTTCCGGCGGGGATCAACGAACGGGCGGCGCACAGGTCGGCGTCGAGCGTGTCTTCTCGGCCCTGGGCGTAGCTTTGCAGAATGTGACCGCAGAATCCGGACAGCGCCGGCTCGGCGACAACCGGCCGGGCGGATTCGCCCGCCGGCTCGTAGTCCACCAGCAAGTCCGGCGGCTCCACTAATTGAACTTCGTCGTAAGCCCGGCGCACGACTGCGAGGTTCGACGCCACCGCCGCCGCGCCGAACAAGCGAGCCAGGGCGGCGCCGGCCGAGGCGAACACATCCTCGTTTGCGACGGGCGAATCCTCCCGGAATGGCGCGACGCGCAGAACCACCCCGGCCAGCGCGAGTCCCTGCATGCGGGTCGCGCCATCCGCTTCTCCGGCCGCTTCGCGGGCGATGCGCAATGCGTCCACCACGTACAACCGCAGATTGCGCTCGCGAATGGTGCGGCGCACCGGCGTGGGCAGCGCGCTCCATACCGCAGCCGCGTCCAACCCGGTCTGAAGATAGATTGCGCCACCCGGCTGCAAGCCTTCCAGCGGGTCCATCCAACGGAACACAGCGGCCGTTTCCACGGCGACCATCTGCACGGATTCCGGCTCGCAGGGCGACGGAATCTTCCGGGGCGCCACCGTAAGCCACGTGCGCATTGCCGATCCGCGCTCCTCCGCGCCGTGGTGGGAGGAAGCCCGCACTTCGAGGTGGAATAGGTCCGATGCGACGCTGGCGATCAGCCGGTTCGCCGACGACGATCCGTAGCCGGCCACCGAATAACAGCGCAAGGCAAAGGTGCCCGGCGCAAGGGGGCAGCTCCCGGTCACCGGCGTCAACGCTTCGGGGTGCTTAATTCCCAGCGCGAAGAAGCGGCGGCCGTGGCGCTGCATGTTCTCGACAGCCGCGATCATGTGGCCGGGGGAAATCGGGCTGCCTCCCAGGCCAGCCGCCCCGGAGAAGACCTCCGGGATGCGGAGCAGTCTCGCGTCCTCGCCCATCTGCGCCGTTGCCAGCGCAGCTTTGATTTCGAGAGCCAGAGGATTCGATTCCGCCAGCGGCGTGTCGGTGCGCTCGATCACCGCGACGGCCCGGCAACGCGAGATGGCCCGCACGATCTCTCTGGATGGGAACGGGCGAAAACAGGTCACGGTCAGCACGCCAACAGCGAGTCCCTTCACGCGCAGAGTCTCCGCCGCCGCTTCCGCGGTCCCCATCATCGACCCGAGCCCGACCAGGACGAACTCCGCGTCGTCCATGCGGAACTGCCGCAGCGTGTCGTACCGGCGTCCCGTCAGTTCGTGGAAATCCGACATGGCCGCGGCAAGCGATGGCCGGACGCGCTCGTAGAAAAAACGCTGCGCGATGCGGCCTTTCATATAGCTGTCCTGGTTCTGCACCGGACCGCTCACCAGCGGCTCGCGCGGGTTGAAGATGGATCGCAGCCTCTGCGAAGGCGGCCCGTTGAAAACCTTGAGCAGCTCCGGTTCGGGAAGCCGGACCGTTTCCAGGGTGTGGCTGGTCAGGAATCCGTCCTGGACGTTGAGGAACGGCGTTTCGCACAGCTCGGCTGTGCGGCGCGCGATCACGGCGAGGTCAGCCGCCTCCTGCGCGTCCCGCGCGAACAGCATGCCGCACCCGGTGTCGGCGACGAACATGGCTTCGTCGTGACCGGCATGGATGCTGAGCCCCTGCGATGCAAGCGATCGCCCGGCGACGTGGAACACAATCGGCAGCCGCTTCCCGGCGGCCGAATGAAGAACTTCGGCCATCTCGAGCAGGCCCTGGCCGGACGTGAAGGTAGCAACGCGGCCGCCGGCGAGCGCGACACCCTCGCAGGCGGAAGCGGCGCCATGGCTGGAGTCGAAGGCGACATAGCGCAGGGGCTCATTCCAGAGATTTTGGCGGCCGGCCTCCGCCTCGCGCTGGAACAACGCGGCCATGCGCGATGCGGGTGGCACCGACGCGGCACAAGCCACCTGGCACAGCTTCGCTTCCACGTGGACCACGGCCTCGGATCCGTCCGCCGTAGTCGGTAGTCCAGGGTATCTTGCGGGCCGTCTCTTAGACGGTTTAGGAGTCTCAGCCATCCGGTTCCATCTATGAAGAAGCACCTGATGCACCACTAGAGGTTGTGTCGTTTCAGTGCTTTGCGCAAGCCCCTGGGAGAAGCGTAGGGCGATATTCCGCAAGACCTTGGGGTGGATCACGCAAAACAAGAGGGCTGGGTCCGAATCGACGATGGGCGAAAAAAGCGACATGCAGTGTGGCGGAATCCAGCATATACTATATTTGAGGTCTTTTTATCTGTTTCTATACCGTAGGGAAAACGAAATGGCTCAAACGCATAGATCACACTCAACAATCCCAGTTCTCCTGCTGACACTGGCGGTAGCTCTGGTGGCTTCTAATCCTCCCAGGAAGTCCGGTTACACCGGGCAATTGGCAGCGAAACACCTGCAGCAGAGCCAGGTGAATTTCATCCGGCCGGGAATCGTAGTGAAGATCGTGTCGGCGGGAATAGCGCAGGACGGAACTATTACCGCCCGCTTGACCACAACCGACCCGCAAGGTCTACCGCTCGATAAAGACGGCGTGACCACCCCCGGCGCGGTCTCCATCAGCCTGATAGCGGCCCGCATCCCCGCCGGTCAGACGCAGTATGTGTCGTATACAACGAACACTGCGAAGGCAACGATAAACAGCAATCCTCCCCAGATCCAGGCGGCGAACGATCGGAATGGCACGTTCAAGAAAAACGCGGTTGGCGATTATACGT
>JANXRE010000110.1 GCA_025353165.1 Acidobacteriota bacterium
CAAGAGTTACCGTGGGATGGGCTCGATCGGCGCAATGTCGCAAGGCTCGTCGGATCGGTACGCGCAGGAGAACAACGGGAAATTGGTGCCTGAGGGCATTGAGGGGCGCGTGCCGTACAAGGGCCCACTTTCCGAACTGGTGTACCAGTTAGTGGGCGGCCTGCGCGCGGGCATGGGGTACTGCGGATGCGTCACCATCGCCGAGATGCAGGATAAGGCGACCTTTCTCCGCGTGACCTCGGCCGGGCTGCGCGAGAGCCACGTGCACGATGTGATTATCACGAAGGAAGCGCCGAATTACCGGCTGGAGTAACTCGGCTTGTTCCCGGCGTCACAGCCGCATGAGCATATCGGATAAAACAGACAATCACCCTGATTGATTTGCATCTCTTGAAGGTGTGCACTGGGGCCGATCAAGAAGAGATTTGCTCTGCGGCGGCGGGTCAGTTCATGCCGGCGCTCAGCCCCTGGGAGCTAGTCTGTGTCACGACATCAGGTTTAGCCTTTGCGGGCGTTCAGTAGCACGCTACTCGGTGTGGTTTTGGTGGTGGCCGGCGCGAGATGCTTAGGAGCGCAGGCGGTCAGCCGCCCGCTGAAAATCCTGGACGCTACAAATATTCGCCTGTCGCTTATGGAACCTCTGAACTCCGCGACGAACAACGTTGATGACCCCGTTCGATTTGAAGTAACGGAGGATGTAAAGGTCGGCGAGGTTATCGCGATACCGAAAAAGTCAACGGCGGTGGGTCATGTTGTCGAGGTCGAGCCGAGGCGGAGAATGGGCCGTGCCGGCAAGCTGAACTTTACTCTGGATCATGTGAAGGCACCCGACGGGAGCAACGTACGTCTGCGCGCCTCCACCATCAGAAAGGGAGACGATAAAACAGGTACGGTCATCGTGGGCACAGTCTTGTTATCTCCTCTGTTCTTGATCATGCGTGGAAAGGACGTGAGCATTCCCCGTGGTACGACTATTGCGGCATACGTGGACGGCGACAGAGAGATAGCGATGCCTTCAGCAGTTGGAAGCGTATCGCAGGGCACACCGCCAAGTAATCAGGTGAGTGGCACAGGGGCCACGGCCTCGATCAACGTCACTTCCACCCCCACCGGCGCAGATATCAACGTTGACGGGAAGTATGTGGGCAACACCCCTTTAACGGTTCAAATCACCGCCGGCGATCACAACATTTCTATTCAGTTGAGCGGCTATAAGACGTGGCAGAGGACAATCACGACCACCGCAGGCAGCGCCATAAACCTGAGCGCTACGCTGGAGAGGTAGAATCCAGTTCTCCCGCCTTTGCCTCGCTGGGAACCGCGGTTATCGATTGGTTATCGATTGAGGGTTGAGCTACCTGGTACGGCGGCAGTTTTTACAATGGCGAGCCGCTTCAGGCTTGGCCGCCTCGCTTATGCTGCTTGAGCAGCCCATCGAACAGGTCGTCACGCCCGCGGAAGTTCGTAGTCCGGAGCCGAGCGAGCGCACCAGCCAAGTCGATCATGCCGCGGCGGGCAGCCAAGTCAAGAACACCGAGGGTCCCGGTGACTTCAAATCCCTTCGCCCGCGCAATTGCCGCTCCCTTGCGATCGTCGATAAGGAGGAGGTCGGCCGACAGGGTTAGTGCGAGGATGATCGCCGACTTCTCGCCTTCGTCCAGCCCGAGAAGCGATGGATCATCGCTGGCACCGACGACTGACACCTCAAGCCAGCCGGGCCTCGATCTCATCCAGCTTCGAACCGCTTCTGGCGCGGAAGGGTGACGAAGTTCGTCGCACACAACCGAGGGTATGAATATCTTCTCGAACAATCGAGGCACGAGTTCGATCTGATCGATTTGTACCAGGTACCGCAGAGGGCTGGTGTCGGCGACTACGAGACGCATCAAAGGCCTAGGCGCCGCAAGCCCTCACGCTCACGCTCCAAGTCTTCTAACGTGTAGTCTTCGAATACCTCGTGTTCCTTCAGGAACTGGTCGATCTGATCGCCAGTTTCGAATCCGAGGAGTCGCCGCAGATCGGGCTTCGTGATCCGGCTCCGCTTATACTCCTCGGCCGCTAATGCTTCCAACGCGCGGCGCGACAGATCGCCGGCAGACCCCATTCGGCTGGCTAGATCGTCAGGAATCTGCACGGTCACATCCATGCCTATACCGTAACTTGCCCCGCTACCTGCGTCAACGCCGAAGGGTCGGACATCAGCCGCCGCTCACTTAACTTCCGCGGCTAACTGCCCCTTCGCAACCCGCACCCGGATCCCGGTCCCCGCCGGGGCCTCCGCCGGATCCTTCACCACCACGCCGGCTTCGTTTTGCACGATCGCATACCCGCGTTCCAGAATCCGCAAGGGGCTTAGCTGCGTCAAGTGCGCGAATAGCGGCTCGAACCGCCGGTGCGCCGCGACGATCCGTGAACGCATCCCGTCGGTCAGCGACGTACCGGCCCGCTCCAGCCGCCGCCGCGCTTCGGCAAACCGCAACCGCACATCGCGCTGACGCACTCGCATTTCGAGTCCGATCAGACGCCGCTTACGCGATTCCAGTAGAGCGCGAATGCGCTCCCGCAAACGGTAGTCGAGTTCGTCCACCCGCTGGGCGCTCCTGCCGACACGCCGGTGCAGCGCCGCCGTCGCCCGCTCGATTCCGAGTTGATGAAGCCGCCGGCCGGCCACCGCGAGCCGGTACCGCATGCCCTTCTCCAATCTCCGGGAGTAGCTCTCGATGGATTCCATCACCTGTTCGCGAGTGCAGATTACCAGTTCGGCCGCGGCGGACGGCGTAGGCGCGCGCAGGTCCGCCACAAAATCGGCAATGGTGACGTCCGTCTCATGGCCCACCGCGCTGATCACCGGAACCTTGCACTCCGCGATGGCCCGGGCGACGGTCTCTTCATTAAACGTACACAGATCCTCAAGCGACCCGCCGCCGCGAGCTACGATCACCACGTCCGCCCATCCCGAGCTGCTGAAGTACTCGATGGCGCGCGTAACCTGCTCCACTGAGCCTTCGCCCTGCACCAGCGCCGGATAGAGGCGGATATGCAATCCCGGAAAACGGCGTCCGAGGATGTTCAGCATGTCCTGAATGACCGCGCCGGACGGAGACGACACAATCCCGATCCGTGCAGGGTATTTGGGGATCGGACGTTTCCGCGCCGCGGCGAACATTCCCTCGGCCGAAAGTTTCTTCTTCAATTGTTCGAACGCGAGTTGAAGCGCACCATGTCCCTGCGGCTCGATCACCTCGGCGATCAACTGATATTCGCCGCGAGGCGCGTACACGTCGATGCGGCCGCGCACCAGCACCTGCACCCCGTCCCGCGGCTTGAAGCGGAGGAAACGCGCGGTGTTCCGGAACGAGACGCATCGCAGCTGCGCCTCTTCATCCTTCAGCGTGAAATACCAGTGGCCCGCGGCTGAAAGCTTGCAGCCGGAAATCTCGCCCGCGATCCAGACGTTGCCGAATTCTTCTTGCAGCAGCCCGGCGAGATGGCCGGTAAACTCGCTGACCGTGAACGTCCGCCGCTCGGGTTCCCAGATAAAAGTAGCCTGTTCCATTCCCATGGACGATTCCGTACGTCATTGTCCCATTAGCGGGGCTGGTATAATTCCGCCAAGACAGAATCTGGGCCTGGGAGGTCTCGCCGATGTCTTCTGCCGCCATGTCGCGGGCAAGTTGTCCGCCGACGACGCATTCCGTAGTAAACGACTTCTCGATCCAGGTCGCGACCGTCAACGGATCGGGAAGCCAGACCGCCAACAACGTGTTAATGCGGTCGATTTTCCAGATGGGCATCCCTGTATCCGGCAAGAACATGTTCCCGTCGAATATCGCCGGACTGCCCACCTGGTTCACCATCCGCGCCAACCGGCACGGCTACATCGCCCGTAAGAAGGAGGTCGATTTTCTCATCGCCATGAACCCGGAGTCGGCCCGCGAGGACGTGGAGACTCTGCCGCCCGGAGCCGCCGTGGTCTATGACGAGCCGCTCAAACTGAAAGACCTCCGGGACGATCTGCATTTCTATCCCGTGCCGTACGACAAACTGGTGGGACCGGTCTGCCCCGAGGCCAAGCTGCGCAAACTCGTTCGCAACATGATCTACGACGGCGTCGTCGCTCATCTGCTCGGGATCGATCTCGACGAGATGCGCAAGGCGCTCTTCAAGCAGTTCGGCGCGAGAAAAGCGAAGGCCGCGGAAATGAACTGGGGCGCGGTGCTGGCTGGCAAGCAGTACGCGGAGAAAAACCTGGTTAAGACCGATCCGTTCGCCGTCGAGCGCATGAACGAGACCGCCGGTAAGATCATCATCGACGGCAACTCGGCCTCCGCCCTCGGCTGCGTGTTCGCGGGAGTCACGGTTCTGACGTGGTACCCGATCACTCCGTCGTCGTCTCTCGCGGAAGCATTGATGGCCTACCTGAACCGGTTTCGCCTCGACGCCGAAACGAAGAAGGCTACCTACGCCGTCGTTCAGGCCGAAGACGAACTGGCTGCCATTGGAATGGCTCTCGGGGCCGGATGGGCCGGCGCAAGGGCGATGACCTGCACTTCCGGGCCGGGCATCTCGCTGATGTCGGAATTCATCGGGCTCGGCTATTACGTCGAAGTGCCGGTTGTCGTCATCGACATCCAGCGCGTGGGGCCGTCGACCGGACTGCCGACCCGCACCCAGCAGGGCGACATCCTGAAAAATGCGATCCTTTCGCACGGCGATACCAGGCATCCCATCCTGTTCCCCTCGGCGCCGGACGAGTGTTTCAAGATGTCGATTACCGCGTTCGAGATGGCGGAACATTTCCAAACACCAGTGTTCATCAACTCCGATCTCGACCTCGGGATGAACAATTGGATGTCGGACGCTTTTCCCTATCCCGAGGAACCGATCGACCGGGGGAAGGTGCTCTCGGCCGAAGACCTGGAACGGCTCGGCGGGTTTGGGCGTTACCAGGACGTGGACGGCGACGGTGTTCCATATCGCACCCTGCCGGGAACGAATCATCCCCAAGCGGCCTATTTCGCGCGCGGCAGCGGACACAACGAGAAAGCGCAGTACAGCGAGCGGCCGGACGACTACAGGAACAATATGGACCGGCTGGCCCGTAAGTTCGAAACCATGCGGACTTACGTTCCCAAGCCCGAAGTACGGGAAGCCGCCGGCGCGAAGATCGGCATCGTCTGCTGCGGCACTTCGCGGTTCGCGTGCGAGGAGTCGCGGGATCAACTCTTCAGCGAGCACAGCCTCTCCGTGAGTTACCTCCGCCTGCTTGCGTATCCGTTCACGCAGGAACTGAACGACTTCATCGACCGCCACGAGAGAGTCTATGTTGTCGAGCAAAACCGCGACGCGCAACTCGCCGCGCTGATGCGATTGGAGATGCCGGCTGAACGCATAGCGAAGCTTCGTAGCGTCCTGCACTACAACGGCCTGCCTATCGACGCGCGCAGCGTGACCGATAGCATCGTCCAACAGGAGGCCTTATGAGCACCGCAACGCCCAGCGCGAAGAAAGTGAACCGGCTCGGGCTGGAGGTTCTGAACTACAAAGGGTCGAGGACCACGCTGTGCGCCGGCTGCGGCCACAACTCGATCACGGAGCGGCTGATCGAAGTCTTTTGGGAAGCGGGCATCGAGCCGTGGCGCGTGGCCAAGATGTCCGGCATCGGCTGCTCTTCCAAGACGCCGGCCTATTTCCTGGGCCTGTCGCACGGGTTTAATGGGGTGCACGGGCGCGCTCCCGCCATCGCAACCGGAGCGATGCTGGCCAACCGGGATCTGTTCGGAGTAGTGGTAACCGGCGACGGCGATACCGTTTCTATCGGGCTAGGCCAGTTCATGCATATGCTGCGCCGGAACGTTCCCCTGGTCTACGTCATCGAAAACAACGGCGTTTACGGGCTCACGAAAGGGCAGTTCTCGGCCACCGCGGATGTCGGATCCAAGTTGAAGACCGGCGTCGTGAACGAGATGGCGCCGATCGATGTCTGCTTGGCGGGTATCGACATGGGAGCGACTCTGGTCGCCCGATCCTTCTCCGGCGATAAGAGGCAGTTGCATTCCATCCTCAGGACGGCGCTCTCGCACCGCGGGTTATCGATCATCGACGTGGTTTCGCCGTGCACCACCTTTAACGATCATGAAGGCTCCACGAAGAGCTACGACTACATGAAAGACCACGAAGAGCCGCTGCACGAAATCGACTTCGTCCCGTTCTACAGCGAGATTTCGGTGGAGTACGACGAGGGCACGACGCAGGAAGTCGAGATGTTCGATGGATCGAAGTTGCGGCTGAAGAAGCTGGCGCGCGACTACGACCCGACCAGCCGAATGCAGGCCGTTGCGCTTTTGCACGAGGCGCATAGCGCGGGCGACGTCCTCACCGGGATCCTTTACGTGGACAACCACGCCCCGACGTTAATCGACATGCTGAAGATGGTCGATGAGCCGCTGGCGACGCTGTCGCAGAGCAGGACGCGGCCCGGCAGGGAAGCGCTGGAAACGGCGATGGAGGAGTTGCGGTAGCTCACCTGCGCTACGTTGGTTAGGTGCTCCGCGTCGTTCTGGTCGCCCCGCGCAATCCGCTGAACATCGGCGCAGCCGCGCGCGCGATGAGCAATTTTGGATTTACCGAGCTGCGGCTGGTGAACCCTTATCACGTCGCCTATCTCGAGGCGAAGTCGGCGGTTAAGGCCGGCTATGTTCTGGAAAACGCGCGCGAATACGCCACGCTCGCGGAAGCCGTGGCGGACTGTAGTCTGGTGGTCGGCACAACGTCGATCGGACATCGCGAGTTGCAACATCCGGTGCGCCGCCTGGAGTACGGCGGGCGAATCCTCCGCAAGCGGATGGCGTCCTCGGAAGTCGCTCTGCTGTTCGGCTCGGAGAAGTTCGGCCTGGGCAACGAAGACATGAGCCATTGCCACTGGCTCATGCGCATCCCCGCGCGCGAGGAGCACGGCTCCATGAACCTGGGGCAATCGGTCGCGATCTGCCTGTACGAGCTCGTCCGCAGCGCCGCCAAGGTCTCCACCGCGCCCGAGAAGCGCATGGCCGCGAAGGCCGAAGACATCGAGCGGTTTACCACCATGCTGCTCGAACTGCTGGAGATGAGCGGATACGTGAATGACCGGGTCGCATCCTCCACCGTCCTGAAGACACGGCGCCTGATCCGGCGTTTGAACCTGTCGGCGCACGACGCCGAAATCTGGCTCGGAATGCTGCGTCAGATTCAATGGAAATTAGACCAGTGATATCCTAAATCGCGATGACCAACCTCCAGATCGAGTACGACCTGATGCGGAAAGCCACGGATGAGGATACCGCAGCGATCGCCAATGCGCATTCGGTGTATGGATTCCAACTGGTGCGGCTCGCGCCTTCACGGGACCGCATCGCCGTGCAATACGACGCTTCCCGGTTGAGCGAGAAGGACGTCGAGGCGTGGCTGATCCGACTGGGCGTGCCGATCCAGCGTTTAATTCGTGTTGGTTAACGCGAACGCAGCGGGGGCCGAAACGCCGGCCGTGCTCGCGGTGACGGTATAGCTTCCGGCAGTGCCCCCTGCGGCGAACGGTCGCGCGATCGCAATCCCCTGCGCGTTCGTCGTGGTCGTGAAGACTTTCTGTCCCCCAAAGAATGCCCCACTCGGGAGCGCCGTCGGGGCGGTGAACGTCACGCTGGCGCCGGAAATCGGGTGTCCAGAGGCGTCGGACACAAGTGCCTGCATTTGAGCGGCGAACGTCGTCTGGATCTTCGCGCTCTGGGGAGTGCCCGCGGCCGGGACGATGGTCGGCGCCGGGGCGGTGTTGGTCAAGCTGAACGTCGCCGTCAGACCGCTTACCGCCGCCGTTGCCGTGAACGCGCCCGGAACCATGTTGGCTGTAAGCGCCGTCGCTGTCGCCACCCCGTTGGCTCCGGTGGTCACCGTCGTCGGCGGCGCAAAGCTCGCCCCCGCCCCGCTGGCGCCCGGGATCACCGTGAAGGTAACGCTCGCTCCCTGCACCGGAGCCCCGCTCGCATCGGTCACCGTCACCTGCAGCGGCACCGCGAAGGTTTGCCCGACCCCCGCCGTCTGTCCCGCCCCCGCCGTCACCGCTACCTGCGCCGGGGTGTCCCCGCTTTGAGTGACCGTGACGGCCTGTCCCAGCACCGTCACGTGCCCGGTACGAGCCGCTATCGAACCGTTGGCCGTGAACGAGAAATTTACCCCGCTGCTGCCCGGCCCGGTCACCGTCAGCCAGCTCTGATCGCTTCCGCCAGCCGCCGCCGCCGCTGCCCACCCCGGTACCACTTGCACCGTGTCGGTCCCCGCCGCCGCGCCCTCGTTCAGCGCACCGGGGCCCGCAAATCCCGATATCAGCTCACGCACGGTACTCGTCGTCGAGTCGGCCACGTAGACCTCCCCCTGCCCGTCCACCGCCACGCCCTGCGCTCCATTCACTCCCACCAGCAGCGTCGTCAACTGCCGGCTCGACGCCGTCCACTGTTGGATCGCGTTGCTCGCCCCCGTAATGTACAGATTCCCTGGCGCATCCACCGCCACCGCCGTCGGCCCGATCAGCCCCGAGGTAATCAGTCCCGTCATGCTCTGCGCCGCCGCGTTCCATTGTTGGATCGCGTTATTCCCCGTGTCGGCTATGTACACGTTTCCTGCAACGTCCACAGCCAGCCCCTGAGCGCTGCCCAATCCGGTCGCCAGTGTCGTCACCTGCCCGGTCGCGGCGTTCCACTGCTTTAACGCCCCGTTCCCGCTGTCCAGAATGTACACGTTGCCTGCGCCGTCCACCCCCACCCCGGACGGCAGCGATAGACCCACCGTGGCCACGTTCGTCAGTCCCACCCCTGTGCTCCATTTCCACACCGCGTTCTGCCCCGCGTCGGCGAAGTACACGTTCCCGAGCCCGTCCACCGCCACCCCCGCCGGAGACCATAGTCCCGTTCCCACTAGCGTCGTCACCAGCCCGGTCCCCGCGTTCCACTGCTTTACCGCCGCGTTCGCCTTGTCGACGAAATAGACGTTCCGCGGCCCATCCACCGCCACTCCCGCCACTACGCTTGCTCCCGTGGAAAACAAGCTCGCTACCGCGCTGCCCGCCCCGAATACCGAGCCCGCCTGCGTCACCGTCACCGTCTGCCCCGCGATCGTCAAAGTAGCCGTCCGCACCGCCCCAGTGTTCGCCTGCGCTGAATACGACACCACCCCGCTGCCCGTTCCGCTCCCGGCTCCGGCCTGCAGCCAAGCCGCGTTGCTCGCCGCCGTCCACGACGCCCCCGCCGGCCAGGCCGTCACCGCCACTGCTCCGGTCCCGCCCCCGGGCCCCACGCTCAGCGCCGCGGCCCCCAGCCTATACTGCGGCGCCGCGTTCTTTAGCGTGAACAACACGCTCAGCCCCGTAGTCGCCGCAGTCACCGTGAACTGACCGGCCACAGCGTTAGCCGTCAGCGCCGGAGCGGCGGCCACCCCGTTTGCGCCCGTCACCACACTCCCCGACGACCCGAAACTCCCGCTCGCCCCGCTTGCTCCCGCCGTAACAGTGAAAACTACGCTCGCTCCGGCCAGCGGCAATCCGCCGGAATCCAGAACCGTCACGTTCAGCGGAGTGGCAAACGGCTGTCCCGTTCCACTCGTCTGAACGTCTCCGGAGGCGATCTTCATAATCGTTTTCGGGCCTTGTAGCGGTTGCATGAACGCTAAGGACTGTTGAAAGAAGGCTCCCGCGGAACCACAGGGGGAAGGCTCATTTCCGAGACTGCAGCTGGGGTAGTAAATCGCGTCCAGAGGATGACCGTATGGGGCTGGGAACTCAATCCACGGAGAGTTTACAGGAGGGACTAAGGCGGCAAATGCAGTCTGTGTCAACTGAGCATCCGAAGGCGGTATGGTTGTGTCGCTCGCCCCGCTGAAGGCGATGTAGGGCGGCAGGTTTTGCGCAACGTAAGTTGGAATGCTGGCTGTGGTCGAGATGGCGTTGCATGACCCATATCCAATCTGACATCCCAGTAAATTGCGACCGCTCGATACGAAACCTGCAGAAATGGCGGATAAGCTTGCTAAATCCGTGGGGGGACTGGCGGCCATGACGCCTCGTACGGTGAAGTTCACGGAACTGTGATCGCAATTTGTAGCGAACGTCTTGTTCCCTGCCAATCCAAGAATCCCAGCCAGATGTCCGCCGGCCGAGTTCCCCATCAGGAAAATGTCGTTGGGATCTCCCGGAACATTGATTCCCGCATTCTCAGCCAGGTAGCTTAGGAAACAACTGCAGTCCTGCCATTGAACAGGCCACAGCGTGGATCCCGTGATCACCGTGTAATTCCCGGCACTGGTCCCGCTGGGCCCCGGCGACCCGTTCAAAGTCGCGGACCCTCCGGAGACGGATACGACCTTGTATCCTCCGAACTTCCAGACGCCCTTCGATGCCGGCTCCAGAACCACCGCCGCCCCGATATCGCTCGCCGTGAACGCGTGGGACGTCGCAGAGACCGTCGTGTTCGGAGTCCCGATTTTGAGATCTGTAGCAGCAACTATTTTCTTGACCAGCGTGTAATCGATTGAATAGACTACATATCCGTGATCGCCTAACCAACACGCGATTGTGTTGTCATTTCCACAGGATGCCGGCGTCGTCCCGCCATCTGCCCGGCCACCTTCATACCAACTGCCCCCGTGAATCCACACGACGATGGGTAGCCGGTCGGTATTCTTCGTTCCGGTCGGGTAGTAAACCCGATACAGCCGCAAGGAGGAGTTGACGGCTGAGTAGCTTACGCCGTCGACGACAGTTACGGAGGCAAGCGCCGTGGAGCAGAGCAAGTACAGCGTTAGCAACAACTTGAAACAAGAGTTAGGATGGCCAAGGAAGCGAAGAAACCTAACGGGTAGCCCCGAGGACGCAGGAAGGGACGTCGCGAACAGGACTAATTTCCGCATTCTGCCACTTTAGCACGCCTAAAGAACACTTCTCAATCCTGAAGTAGCCGTTAACAGCTGCCCGCCATGGGTCTTTACCGGCTCTAGCCGGGATTTCAAATAATGGGGCTGTTTTCTTAGAGAAATGTGGATTATTAGCTATTGACGCCGGGCACATCCGCATCCTACAATCAACTCACAACCCGATGAGGCCGGGCGATTTTGGTCCCGTTCCGGGTACTAGGCCTTTAACCGTAATTGTACTAGGTCATCCAAGGCCCGGAGATGGCTTTTTTTTTGATCGTCGATGCTGCCGGGAGCATCAGGTATTTGAGGAGGGGATTTGTGAATCACTGGGCACTCGGCCATCCGTCGCGCGGGCTCGCGCGCGCTAGTCTTAGGGTCGTTTTCGTTTCCTTGGTGCCGTGGTGCCTGACAGCGGTGCTGTGCGGGCAGGTGTTGCACGACACGGGCGTGCGGCCTGGTGCGCCCGGCGCTGGGGGCACGGTTGCCGGTCTGAGTTCCGATCAGACGTCGGAATTCCCCGATTTTTCGGCGGCCTTCAACCGAGTGAACACGGTCCCCACCACGCCCGGAGTGCGGGGCGGCGGGCTGGGGCCTCGATTCAACTCCAATAGTTGCGCGAGCTGTCACGCCCAACCCGCCAACGGCGGCTCGAGTCCGGCGGCGAATCCCCTATACTCCGTGTACCAGTTGAATAACGCCACGAACACGATGCCAACCTTCATAACGGCGAATGGGCCCATTCTGAACGCCCGCTTTCCGGTTAAGGCCGACCTGGTCACGCCGGATGGGCAGATCCACCAGCTTTTCACGATTTCAGGGCGGAGCGATGCCGGGACGTGCGCCATATCGCAACCGGATTTCGCAACCGCTGCCGCGACGCAAAACCTGGTGTTCCGCCAGCCGATACCCCTGTTCGGCGCAGGCATGATCGACAGCATCCGGACCTCCGACATCCTGGCGAACATGAACTCGAACACCGGGTTGAAGCAGCCGCTGGGAATCTCGGGCCACCCGAACATCAGCCAGAACGATCAGGTGATTACACGATTCGGGTGGAAGGCCCAAGTGAAAACCCTGCGAGCCATGGTCGTTTTGGAGAGTCAGGTACAGAAGGGCGTCACGAACCTCTGGTTTCCTACTGAGCTGGATCAAACCCCGGGATGCACACTGAACGGCGTGCCGGAAGATGGCGACAACTACGATATCACGAACTTCGCCGTTCCCACCCGCGACCAGTTCCCCGGCGACGCGGTGCGGGCCGCCACATTCGTCCGCCTTCTGGATCAGCCCACTCCGGCCACCCCGCTCAACACGACGAATGGCCAGGCGCAATTCAACAACGTCGGCTGCAACCTGTGCCACACGCAGTCGTTCGTCACGCCGGCCTCCACCCTCCTGAACAACAACATCACGGTCAACCTGTTCTCGGACCTGCTGGTGCATCACATGGGACCATGCCTGGCGGATGGTATCGCTCAGGGGACGGCCAAAGGGGACGAGTTCCGCACGGCGCCGCTCTGGAACGTGGGCCAGCGGGTCTTCTTCCTGCATGACGGCCGGACGAGCGATATGGTCCAAGCGATCCGGGACCACTTCTGCGTTGGCAATGCCCAGTATCCGCCTTCGGAGGCGAACGGCGTCATTAACGCATTCAACTTACTCGCGCCCTCGGATCAGCAGGATATCATCTTCTTCCTGCGGAACTTGTAAGAGACTTCACGGAGCAATCAACATGACGAACCTACGAAGCTTTGCGATGTCCAAAAGGGTGAGTACCGGCATGCTCGTTAAGGTGCTCAGCGTGGCCCTCATATCCTCGTCCGGCCTCGCCGTATTGCTGGCGCAGTCGAAAGCGGTTGACTTTGGGGTGCGCGGCGGGAAGTTGGGCGCCGGCTCATCTTTTACCAACGTGACCCTCAACCAGAAGAACGAACTGTCGGGCTTCCGGAACGTGTTCTTCGAGGTGAACAATCAGGTAACCTTGCCGATTGGCCTCGGGCCGGCGTTCAGTTCCGATAGTTGTTCCAGTTGCCACGCTCAGCCGGCCATGGGGGGATCGAGCCCGGCAGCGAATCCACTGTTCGCGATCTACCAGCTCAATGGCGCCACGAACACGATGCCGTTCTTCAACACGCCGAACGGCCCGGTCGTGAACGCGCGCTCACCCTTCCTGCCCGACATGATCACTCCCGATGGACACGTGCAGCAGTTATTCACCATCACGGGGCGAACCGACGCAGTCGGCTGCAGCATGTCGCAGCCCAACTTCGCCGCCGAGGCCGCCGCCAATAATCTGATTTTCCGGCAGACGACCCCGACTTTCGGCGGCGGCCTGATGGAAATCATTCAGGACTTCGACATTATCGCGAACATGAATTCGAATTTGGCGCTGAAGCAGTCGCTCGGGATTAGCGGCCATCCGAGTATCGCGGATGACGGCAATGTTGCCCGCTTCGGCCTGAAGGCCCAGGAGAGATCTCTTATCCAATTCTCGGGCGATGCCTACAACATTGAAGAGGGCATCACGAACGAGTTGGCGATGGAGGAGGTCAACCCGACTCCGGGCTGCAATAACAACGCCACGCCAGAGGACCACACCAACTTCACCAAGAAGTTCGCCCCGCACGATTTCGATGGGGATCCGGACGATCTTTCGAACTTCATGCGTTTCCTGCAGCCGCCGACTCCGGCATTTCAGACTGCTCAGGATAAGACCGGCCAGGCTCAGTTTAACGCGATTGGCTGCGTGCTATGCCATACCACCTCCTTCACCACGCCGGTGTCTTCGGTGGGGGCCTTGAGTAACGTTCAGGCGAATCTCTTCTCGGACTTACTGGTGCATCACATGGGACCATGCTTGGCCGATAATATCGTCCAGGGCAACGTCCAGGGAGACGAATTCCGGACGGCCCCGTTATGGGGAGTGGGCCAACGAGTCTTCTTCATGCACGACGGTGGTGTCGGTTTAACAATCAGCGGTACCGACATCGTCCAGGCAATTGGGCGACATTCCTGCGCCGCCAATGGGCGGTTCCCGGCGTCGGAGGCGAACGCCGTGATAACCGCGTTCAACAATCTCTCGAAGACGAATCAGCAGGCTATCGTCAACTTCTTGCGTTCTCTCTAAGGGATGCAAGGAGCAGGTGTAGGTTCGTCGCGGGAATCGGGACCCGAGCAATAGCAGCAACTGCATGATTCGAACCACGCGCTCCGGCTTGTCCGGCTGGGCGTGTGCTGGACCAAGCCGTTGCCGGCGGTGGTGCAGAAACTCGACCCTGACCACAGGAACCGGCCCAATCTCCATTGCGGCCGCGGATTTCAATGGTGACGGCAAGATCGATCTGGCCGTTATCAATCAGACAACCGGCATCGTGGCGGCCTTCCTCGCCAGCACGCCGGTCCGGTCTCGGTGGCCCTGGGCGACCTCAACGGCGACGGTTTCCCGGACTTGGTGGTCGCCAATGGAACGGGCAACAGCGTGTCCATCCTGCTGGGCCTAAGCGGCGGCGCGTTCCAGGCTCGCACGGATACAGCGCTGGGGACCGTGCCGCAAGCCGTCGCGATCGGCGATTTCAATCGCAACGGCAAGCTGGATCTGGCTGTTACAACCCCTCAGGCAGGTGGAATCTCAGTACTCTTACAGTAGGTCTTGAGACTTGATATCTCTTCCACTGATCTACCCGATTCTGGATACCGCGGCCCTGGCCGGGCGGGGCTGCCCGGTAGTCGAAGCAGCCGAAGGGCTCCTGGAGGCCGGGGCGGGGATTCTTCAGTTCCGCCACAAGGGGCCCTTCACGAGTTCGATCTTCGCCTCGGCCGAGCGGGCCGGCGAATTGTGCCGTGCCGCTGGCGCCCTGTACGTGATCGACGATCGGGCGGACATCGCTCTCCTGCTGAATGCGGGCCTGCACGTCGGTCAGGACGACCTATCCCCCGCGGACGCCAGGAAGCTGGCCGGGCCGGATCGAATCGTGGGCTTTTCCACGCACAACGAGGAGCAGATCCGCGCTGCCGCCGCCGAGCCCGTGGATTACATTGCAATCGGCCCGATCTTCGCGAC
Organism: Acidobacteriota bacterium; assembly: GCA_025353165.1. Classification (GTDB taxonomy): domain Bacteria; phylum Acidobacteriota; class Terriglobia; order Bryobacterales; family Bryobacteraceae; genus TMP-7. The sequence continues at coordinate 14,996 of JANXRE010000110.1, forward strand.
TGGATCGAAGGCGAACCCCGATTCCGTGGTTGGAATCGAGGAACTGCGACGCCTGCGGATGCTCACCACCCGCCCGCTCGTGGCCATCGGAGGGATTACGCCCGAGTCCTTCTCCAGCGTCTGGACCGCCGGCGCAGACTCGATCGCGCTGATCGGCGCCCTCTTGCCGGAACGATGCACAAAACCCGATATTCGGGCCCGCGCTGAATTATTACTTGCGGCTGCTAAGTCCTGGTGTCATAATCGCGCCTGATGCATCCACCGCTCCCACTCCCACCACCACCGGAACTGCAGCACAAGAGCGCCCTAGCGCGCGTGATCGGCGTCTTCACTAGCCCGAGCGAGACCTTTGCCGACATTGGGGCGCGGCCGACTTGGCTGGTGCCGCTCGTCATAGCCTTGGTGTTTCAGCTCGGGTTGATCGCGCTGGCCGGGCAGCACATCACTTGGCAAACGATTATGACGCAACAAATGGAAAAGAGCCCTCAGTTGCAGAACCTGCCGGCAGACCAGAAAAGGGATGCGATTGACCGCGCTGTAAAATGGGGCTCTTACGGATACTACGGCGTAGTGGTGGTCGCAGTCCCGGTCGCAACGCTAGTGATTGCAGGCGTTCTGCTCTTATCCCTGAGCATGTTCGGAGGGCGCTTCAACTTCAAGCAGTCATTTGGTATCGTGGCGCATGCTTCGCTGATCGGGGTGATTGCCAGCATCTTGAGCGCGATCGTGATGTTCGCGAAACCGCCCGAGGACTTCGACATGCAGAACCCGCTGGCTTTCAACTTGGGCGCGTTCCTGCCCGTAGAGGGCACCTCGAAATGGCTGCTGTCGCTGGCCAGTTCCGTCGACCTATTCAGCTTCTGGTCGATCGGCCTGTTGGCCACCGGCTACGCCGCCGCGTCCGGTAAGCTGAAATTTATCAAGGCGCTGTTTGCGGTCGTTCTGCCGTGGGCCCTGTACGTTCTGATCAAAGTCGGCTGGGCGGCCTTCCGCGGCTAGGCCTGGGGCTTTTCCTGGAGCCATTCGCCGGAAGCGCGTTCCCGAAGGTTACGATGAAAACGAGGGAGACCCATGCAGACGCCCAGTCACTCGCCTCGCTGGATCGTGGTCTCTCGCCGATTATGAGCGCGAACGCGGCCTGTGAATTTTCGCATCAGCGCCGCGCGCGAAGCAGAAAAGATCCTTGCCGCTTTGGGCAACTGCCTGTCGATCCATTCGACCCACGCCTGTCCGCGGCCCTAACTAACCGATAGGCCCGGAATTCGAAAGTCCCGCGTCGGTGGGTGGCGCATCCTGTTCCCTGTGGACCGGGAAGCCAGACTGATTTGTATTTAATCGTTGAGACACCGGGGCCAATTGTGCAAACATTCCCGACGATCTGTTGCGGGGACCTTGGGACTGCCCGGTAAAATTAATCGCGGTCGGCGCCGCCGTTCTGCAGTCGGCTGTGATGCCGGCTGTAGGTGAAGTAGATGACCAGGCCGATGATCAGCCAGATAATTAGCCGCATCCAATTCACCCACCCCAGCTTGTACATCATGTAGCCGTTCATGAGGATTCCGAGGATCGGTACGAGCGGGACCCAGGGCGTGCGGAAAGGCCGAGCCTGGCCGGGGTTGGTCCTCCTGAGGACGAGGATCGAGGCGCAGACGATGACGAACGCCAGCAGCGTGCCGATGTTCACCATCTTGCCGATATCGTCAATCGGCGTGACGCTTCCCACAATGGCGGCAAGCAGGCCAACCAGGATCGTATTCTTCCACGGCGTGCGGTACTTCGGGTGAATCGCCGCAAAGAACTTCTTCGGGAGCAGACCGTCCTTGGCCATGGAATAGAGCACCCGCGTCTGCCCGAGCATCATCACCAGCATGACGCTGGTCAGGCCCGCGAGGGCGCCCAGGGTGATTACATGGGATGCGGTACTCAGGCCGTTGTCCAGGAATGCCCGGGCGATGGGCGCTTCAATATTGACTTCCTGCCACGGCACCATGCCCGTGAGGATGGCCGCCACCGCTATGTACAAGACCGTGCAAACGACCAGGGATGTAATGATTCCGATCGGCAGATCCCGCTGGGGATTGCGCGCTTCCTGAGCGGTGGTCGAAACAGCGTCGAATCCGATGTACGCGAAGAAAATGTACGCCGCCCCGGCTCCTATGCCCGAGAATCCGAAGGGCGCGAACGAAGCCCAGTCGTGCCCCCAGTTGTCCATTTTGATGTATCGGGATCCCACGGCAATCACGAACAACACTACCGAAACCTTGATCACGACAATGGTTGCATTGAAGCGCGCGCTCTCTCGAATTCCGATCACCAGGATGGCCGTGATGAGTAGTGCTATGCAAAATGCGGGCAGGTTGAAGCCTAATTCCACTCCGAACAATTTCGGCGCATTCAGCATCTGGCCCGCCCGATGCAGTAGTTCCGGGGACTTCGCCCCGACGATCGCATTCACGTTAGCGACAAACGCCTGCGTGCCGGGGACCAGATTCGGATCGGAGGCTTGCGCCATTTGCCGCGCAACGATGTTTTCCGCGGTTCGCAAGCCTGTCCAATGGTCGTACGCGAGCCACAAGGGGATTTTGATGTTTAGCACATTCATCAGTTCGATGAAGTGATTGGACCAGCCCGACGACACGGTACTCGCTCCCATCGCGTACTCGAGAGTCAAATCCCAGCCGATGATCCAGGCGAAAAGCTCGCCGAGCGTGGCGTAAGCATACGTGTACGCGCTGCCTGCCAGCGGGATCATGGCTGCGAATTCGGCATAACACAGGCCAGCGAAAGCGCACCCGAGGCCGGACATGACAAACGACAACATCAGCCCGGGGCCGGCGTAGTGCGCGCCCAGCCCCGAGAGCACGAAAATCCCGGCGCCTATGATCGCGCCCACGCCCAGCGCGGTAAGCTGGAACGGCCCCAGGGTGCGCTTCAGGCTGTGCTCGCCCGATTCCTTCGCTTCGTTGATCAGCAGATCCAGTGGCTTGGTCGCAAAGAGGCTCATTGATATCCTTCGTCCCAGGGTTAATCCATAGCGTAGCAACTGGGATGCGGGAGGTGTTACCACCGGTCGATGTAAATGGGATTCTCCGGCGCTTTGCCCTCGCACCAGTAGTGGTCGAAGTTCGTCACGGAGGCCAGCTTCTCCAGGACCTCTTCATCGATGCTCTGCTGCCCGGTGAACGTCGCCGGTTCCTGCGCGAAGATGGCAAGCGAGGCGTCGCACACAATCTCGGGCGTCCGCCATTGCGAGCGGTTCGCCATGCCCCAATTGATGGACGCTTGGCTCTCGATGATCGTTCTCGGCCACAGGGTGTTGCAGGCCACGTTATCGGCCCGGTGCTCCTCCGCGAGCCCGATGGCCAGCCGCGCCATGCTCAGCTTCGAGATCATATAAGCGACCTTGCCGGGCGACGGCCCGACGCCCAGCTTGGGGCACATGTTCAGGATGTGACCCCAATGTTGCTTAACCATGTGAGGCAGCGCGTAATACGACGCGACGTAAGAAGCCCGGACGTTTACGTCCATCATCAGGTCATAGCGCTTCGGCGGAGTGTTCAGGATAGGCTGAGTCCAGATCGCGCCGGCATTATTGACCAGGATGTCGATCCGCCCAAAGGCCTCCACCGTCTTTTCGATCATGGAGCGAACGGCCTCTTCGTCCCGCACGTCGGTCGCGACCGCCAGGGCCTTGCCGCCCTCGTATTCAATCTCCCGGACCGTCTCATGGATGGAACCGGGCAGCCGTTCGCTGGATTGCTCGCTTTTCGAGGCGATGGTGACCGCGGCGCCGGCGCGGGCCAGCCGGATCGCCAGGGCCTTTCCGATTCCACGGCTCGCCCCGGTTACAATCGCGACTCGGCCGTTCAGGTCCGGGTGCAGTGCATCTGCGGATGGGAGCATACGGCTATGTTATACTACTGGGGTTAGCGTTTCGCGCTGATAATCCCCCTAGAAATATTGATATGCCCAAGCTTAAAACTCACAAGGGTGCGTCCAAACGGTTCAAGAAGACCGGGACCGGGAAGATCATGCGCCATCATGCATTTGCGCGCCACATCCTCACCAGCAAAAGCCGGAGTAGGAAGCGGAAGCTGACGCAGGGTGTCGTGCTGGACCCGACCAACGCCAAAGCGGTTGGAAAGATGATCCCGTACTAAGTACGGATTGCCGTGCGGGCAGAGCGCGGGGCACGTGCCTGCGCCGCCGGCAGACGGTCCGGGGAACCGGACCGAACCATAAAAGGAGACAAACGTGCCGAGAGTAAAACGTGGTACCCACCGCCGGGCGAATCGCAAGAAGACACTAGCGCGCGCATCCGGCTTCTTCCTTACCAAAAGCAAACTCTACCGCTCCGCGCAGGAAGCCGTCGAGAAAGCGCTGAAATACGCTTACGTCGGACGCAAACAGAAGAAGCGCAATTTCCGCTCCCTCTGGATCGTTCGCATTAACGCGGCCTGCCGTGCCAACGGGCTGACGTACAGCGCGTTCATGTCCGGTTTGAAGAAGGGCGGTATCGAGCTGAACCGCAAGATTCTGGCCGAAATCGCCTACAACGACGAGACCACCTTCCAGGCGCTCGTGGAACAGGCAAAAGCGGCGCTCCAGCCGGCGCACGCTTAGGTCACGGAGGCTCATCTCATGGCAGTCCCCCGCGAAGAGCAAGAATTGGATTCCCTGGCCAGTCTTGAGGAGCGCGTAACTCGCGCTGTCGACTTGGTCTCCGCCCTGCGGCAGGAGCGCGATCAACTAGCCCAGAAATTGTCGTCCAGCGAGGCGGAATCCTCCCGCCTGGCCGCCGAGCTGGACCATCTGCGCGGCGAACGCAAACAGGTCCGCACCCGCATCGAGAAGCTGCTGGGCCAGATGGACTTGCTCAGCGCGTCGTAAACTGGGGCCATGACGCCGTCCGGTGAGCGCAAGACGGTTCGGGTCAACATCTTTAACCAGCCGTATTCGCTTGTGACCCCGGGAGATCCCGCCCTGGTGGAGGCAGCCGCGCACATAGTGGACGACTTGATGCGCGAATACTCCCGCGCTGCCAACCTGGATACCACCCGCGCCGCCGTGCTCGCCTGCCTAGACCTGGCCAGCCAGATCCAATCGCTCCAGCGTGAAGTCGCGGAGATCAAGGAACGGGTGGACGTCAAGACGCGGCACTTGAACGTGCTGCTGGATCAGGTGATCGAGTAAGCCCGGAGGGTGTGGCATACTGAGTTGCCATGCGCCAATCGATAGTAGTCCTGTTTGTATTCGTTGCTATAAGATGCGTGGCCCACGGGGCGCCGCTTTCCGTTCATCTGCGCTCCACTCTGCCCACGCCGCAACCGGTTGGGACCGCCATCGGATGGTCCCCATACACGGACCACATGTCGAAGGGGATGCACGTCTTCCGCTACTCGGTCGGCATGCATGGTGGACCCTTCCGGGTAGTCCGGGATTTCAGCCAGCAACCGGATTTCGCCTGGATGCCGGAACTGTATGAACATGACGCCAGCGTCCGCGTGACCGCGCGCAACAACGACACAAAGGAAACGGCGGAGGATACCGTCAGTTTTCGGATCGTCGCGCGAGCGAGTGGATCGAGTCCGGTCGTGACGCCGACGTGGCATCCGCTGATCGCGCTCTTCAGCGCGCCGCCTTGTCCGGAAGGGGACCAGTTCCGGGTGGGATTCCGGGCGGTTGGAGACGAGACAGTCGGCCAGACGCCGCGCCAGCCCTGCCGCGCCTCGAGCAGCAACAATGTGTATGTTGCCGGGATGCGCGCCAATACGGAATACCAGATGCGCGCGGAGGTGACGGGCAGCGGAAGCGTGAAGGAAGGGAACTGGCTGCCTTTTCGCACGGGGCTGACCGATGGAAATTTCCCTCCCGTGACAATCGGGATACCGCGGGCGGACAACTCTTCAGTCTCCGAGCCCGTGGTGGTTTATGCCGCGGCCTCGACCACCGGGAAGCGGCCGTTTGCGACCGACCTGGAAGGCCGCTTGATCTGGTACCTTTCTTCCGTGGACTTTGTCACTCGGATGCTGCCGGGAGGCCGCCTTCTCGTTCTGTCCGAGGGACAGAATTCCGTCAACACAATGCGGCGGCTGCAACTGGTGCGCGAACTGGATCTGCTCGGCAACGTCGTTCGGGAAACGAACGTGGGCCGCGTCGCGGAACAACTGGAGAGCCTGGGGATTCACTCCGATTGCAAGAAAGGCGGGAAGGAGTGCGTGTCCGGTTTTCATCACGAGGCGATCCGATTGCCGAACGGTCACACTCTAGTGGTTGGGGGGCTTGAGAGGATGATGCCGGCCGGAACTCAGGGGTCCAAGGAACCCGTGGATATTCTTGGCGACATCGTGGTCGATCTGGACGAGGAGTTTCAGGTCACGGCCTTATGGAACGGTTTCGATCACCTGGACATCCGGCGGGCGTCGCTGCAGGATGCGAAGTGCAAAGAAGGCCCGGGCGGAGGGGGATGCCCGCCGATTTTCCTGGCGGCCGAGGCAAACGGGTGGACCCACGGCAACTCGCTGAACTACATCCCGTCCGCGGGGGATTTCCTGATTTCTCTGCCGGAGCAGGATTGGGTGCTGAAGGTGGATTGGAAGAATGGGAAAGGCACGGGCAAGGTTCTGTGGCGCCTGGGCAAGGACGGCGATTTCACGGCAAAGACGGAGGATCCATCGCCGTGGTTCTCCTTTCAGCACGATGCCGGGTTTTTGCCCGGCGGCTCGAATCTGCTGACGATTCTGGACGACGGGCATGACCGTCACAAGAAGGACGACAAGGCAAATAGCCGGGGACAGGCGTGGAAGCTCGACGAAGAGAAGCTGGTGGCCTCGCCCGTACTGAACGCCGACCTCGGCATATACTCGAGCGCGGTGGGATCGGCGCAAGCGCTGAAGAACGGCGGGTATAGCTTCGACTTGGGCTACATCAACTTTCCCGACTCGACCTGGTCCCGAACGGTTGAAACGGGCCAGGACGGCAAGGTCTTGTTTGCCATCGACGTGCATGGAACCAATGTTTACCGGACCTACCGCGTGAATGATTTATACTCGGCGCCCGGGAAGTAGTCCGGGTCCCGGTGGATCCGGCGAGCCCGCGGCGGCGGTTGCCGCCATTCTCTCTATTCCGGGCCCTCGACGGTGAGCGAGTGACGCAACCGCTCGCGATAGTCGCAGTCCATGACCCGCGGTACCGCGCGCGGCTCGAGGATTCGATAGCCTGAATGAGCACAGCCTGCGGCAGGATGTCCCGCAGGGCCTCGCCCCGGTCGCATTTCAGAATGGCCAGGACGGTCGCTCCCCGAGGCGCTACTGCGCGTATTGAATACGGGAGCTAATTCGCCAGCCACAACGTGTAGGGATTCTGCGATGTCGATATCGCCAATGACTCCGCTCCGCTCAGTCCCGCCGGAACCTGGAAGTTGATCTGGCACAGGCCAGGAGCGATCACCCCGGAGAATACGACGGCAGCAGCCTTTCCGCCAACTGTAACTTGAGCACTCCGGCAGTATCCGGTCCCCCACGCGACGACGGTTTCCAGAGGCTGCGCGGGCACAAGGCCGAGACTGCCCGGTCCGACCAGGCTGTAGTCGGTGTGAGTCACGATCGGAAGTACGCCTGCCGTGGTCGAAAAGGCGAACAGCTCCATGATTCCGCTCGCAATACTGATGGTAGCCGGCTGGGTAGCCTGTCCATTGGCCGTGACGACCACCGGGCATGACGCATGACTCGCGACCGCGTCCGGAATCAAGGCATTGAGCTGCCAACGATCCGTGCCGTCGCTGTCCCGTACAGGCCCTGAATTGTAGGCGATCGCGGCAGGCGTTCCGCAGACCGTAATCCCCGCTCCACCCAGGGTAAAGGTATTCGCGGTGCTCCATTGCCCATATCCGCCAAGATTCCGCCCAAAAACGCTGAACCACGTTCCTGGCGGCATCCCCTCGGCCTTGAAGTCCGCGGCATTCAGGACCCCGTTTGCGTCGATGGAGGGCGTCGCGGCATGCGACGCGTTCGCGAATGCGGGCCACAGGGCGTCTGTGCCCGCGTACGTCGCCTGAACCTGAAAGCCCGCCGTCTTATCTCCGGGGATCGCCAGGCTGAAACTGCCGTCGCTGCCGGTTTGGTCCGCGGAGAGAGGGACGGTGCCGGTGGCAAAGGGCAGAGTCACGCGTGTGGATTTCGTGGGGTCGACTGCGGGAAAGGTGAGCGCGAAAACGCCGCTGCCGGGCGAGTAGGGAGAGATTCGAGCCTGGATCGTCAAAGTGAAGGAGCTGCCGGGCGTCACCGCGAACAGGCCGGAGTTCACGAACATCTTCTGGATGGGGGTGGCAAATATGGATAATGCGGCGCCATTGGCGTCGTTGGCAATCTGCACTGAAGAGGGCGAGTTGCCTTCTACCGTCCAATTGCCTATGCCCTTGGAAAAGTCCATCGGCAAATCCTGCCCCGAATCATGGTAGTGGAACGAGTACAGGCTCATGTCGTTGGTGCTCGAGGATCCATCGCAATAGTTGACGCAGATCTGGATCTGGGCGTGTTGGATGGCCGCGGGGACGGTACCCGTCAGGGAGTAAGTGAACACGACGCCCGATCCCGAGGTCGGCTGCAACTCTAATGTGATCGGCACGGAGGGAATGGGGTGGCCTCCACTATCGCTCAGGCCGCCATTGACCTTGCCGGTAGTCGCCGTAAGCGCCAAGTTTGTTCGCTGGCGCAAGTAGAGATCGATAACATGTGTCAGGGTGGTCGGGTCGGACTCCGGCAGAACGTGCTTCGGATAATTGTCCCAGGATTGAAATACCGCCTGATCGGGAACGACGCCGCCATGCAGCTCGTAGTCGAGGAACAGGTTCGTCGCATTTTGACTCCAGTCCGCGTCGGTCAGGTCAGTGGGGAGGCCGTTGTAGATAACTCCGAATGCGATGCCGCGCTGGACCAGGGCCTTGCGGATCGCTTCCACCTGGTCCCTCCAGTTTGGAGATCCTCGATCTACATCCGTCTGGAAGAACGCCAGCGGTTTACCATAAGCGGTCTTCCATGCGTCGAACCACGCCTGATACAGCGTCAGCCAGTCGGCGTTGAAACCGGCAGCTGGCGCGCGCTCCGTATCCCCGACAATCACGTTCGGGAAAATCGTTTTGACGATGTTGATCTGTTGCACGGCATTGGCCGCCACCTGATCCGGACTCCAAAAGCATGAAATCGGCTTGACGTTCCTGACCAGCAAACCGGCGCGCCGGAATGGCTCGTCCATCGTGATGTATTGAAGATTCCCACCGAGGTCCTGGATGCGGGTAGCCAGCGTGAGCGCGACATCTCCGGTGAAACCCTCGGCGCCGGCGCCGCAGCCGTCCTGCGGAACCAGGGGGCCCCACTCGATCGCCAGCGCCATGTGCCGCCGTCTTATGTCCGCCAGCATCCGCCGGATGTCGTCGTCGGATAGAGAGTTCGACAGAAAGCCGTCGACGAAGACGCTCGGGTATACCTGGAAGACCTGAACGTGAGCAGCCGCGCCGCTCCAGGGAGCCGTTGGGCTGAACAGGTCCATGTAGTCGACCGAACCGCTGATCCCGCTCCAGGTGCGGAGGGCCGGATCTTGCGGGCCGAACCACACCGACTGAGGGGCAGGGGACTGGGCCAGCCCGGCGATTGCGAACGCCAGACCGCACCACACTCCCAAGAATCGCATCGGCTAAATTATACCATTTTCTGCTTTTTCCTTAACAAATGGGACCATACCGCTCGAATGCCGAACATCGAAATCGTTTTCTTCTCGATCCTCTCGACCTTCTGGATGTTTACAACCGGACGCTGCGGCTCGGCTGGACTGCGACGAGGGCTCAGGTTCTTCCGGCGATGCACGGCGTGATTCGCCTGCTTAGGAAGCGCCGGGCGTCCCGCTGATCAAGGTTCTAACGGATATCGCCGACTCCCTCCCCACTTCGGGTCTCGGGAATGATCGTGTACCTCAAGTTCTATCGGTGTCCGCCGCTGGACCGCCAACGGGAGCGTGAGCGCCCTGGCCTGCTGCCGGATCTGCCCACCGGGCTGGTCCTTTTCGGCGGGCATGGCGTCTGGATGCCGCCGGACTAGCCTAGGGCGTTGGGGAATGGAAGTCGCCGCGGCCGCGGACTCCCACTCGGCCCTGGCTGAACTCCGCGCGATTCGCGACGCCGGCCGGCCGCTTCCACTTATCCTGACGGCTGCCCAGACGCTCGCTGAACAGATCCGGCGGGAGCCCGGCCTGACGAGCGCCCGAATCATCCTCTTGACCGCCGCAGGTGCCCGCCCGCTTGAGCGTTTGGATCTCGGAGAGTGCCTCCTGAAGCCAGCCGGAAACAAGGAGATGCGCCAGGCAATCTCGCGAGCATTGCTGGGCGAGAACCCGCTCGAAACAAGCAAACCGGAATCCATGCGCCAACACGGAACCCCTTTTGGCATTCGCATTCTTGGTAGCGGAAGACAACCCCGTCAACCAGAAGCTGGCGGTTCGCCTTGTGGAAAAGCGCGGCCACCGGGTTACCGTCGTCGACAATGGCCTCAAGGCTCTGGAAGCCTTCGAGAAAACGCGTTTCGATCTGATCCTGATGGATGTCAAATGCCGGAGATGAGCGGTTTCGAAGCGACAACCGCCATCCGTGAACGGCAGCAGAGAACCGGCGAGCGCATCCCCATCATCGCCGTCACCGCTCACGCTCTCGAAGGCGACCGTGAGCGATGTCTGGCGGCGGGAATGGACGATTACCTCTCGAAGCCGATCCGCCCCTCCGAACTGGACCGGGTCCTCGAGCCGTTCCTCGTGGCGGCTCCGCCGTAAACCGTTTCAGAACTCCAGCCGGGCGGATACTTGCCCGGTCCGGCTTCCACCGAACTCCGCCGCCCGCGCGCTGGTGATGGTTCCGAAGCCCGTCGCGTCAATTGCCATCGACGGGTTTCCGAGGTTCACGTGATTGCCGATGTTCGTGAACGAGCCTTCCAACCGCAGCCGCGTCCGCTCGGTAAAAGCGAAAGCCTTGCCGAGTCCCAGGTTCACGTTGACCGTGCCGGGGCCGACGACAAGGCCGGTTCCCGCGTTGCCAAACCGGCCGATCGGGGCCAGAGTGCTGCCGGGGTTGCTGCCGATGAGACACGGTTGCCCGATGGTCCAACCGGGGGTTGCCGGGCAAACGAACGCTCCCGGATCGACCCACTGGCTGGCGCTCGGGTGGGCCACCGAGCCATTGCCGATGCGGTCCGGATGTTGCGGCCGCTGATAGCCGGAGCCTGTGCCCGACGGGTCGCCGCCGTTGAAGTACGGCGTCAGGAAAGGTCCGGTCTGCATCAGGAACACTCCGCTGAGATGCCACCCGCCTAGAGCGCCATCCGTCAGCCGGTTCGCCGAACTCAGGTAGTGGCGGCCTTTCCCGAACGGCAGTTCGTAGACCGCGGTAGTGATCAGCCGGTGGCGGCGGGTGCCGTAAACGTCGCCGTACTCGGCCCGACGGTTGTAGAGGTCCATGGTGCGATGGCCGGCGTTCTCATCCGCAAAGTGGTCCGGCACCGGTCCCTGATTGTCGGCGAGATTCTTCGCCAGCGTGTAGGCGGTGTTGAAGGTCAATCCGCTGCTGAACCGGTGATTCAGCTCGGCCTGGAACGAGTTGTATTTCGCGTTCGCCCCCACCGAGCGGTTGTTGACCGTCCCCCAGTTCGGGAATGGACGCTGGCTCAACGGCTGCGCGGCGTAGTACTGCGTCGAGTAGGTGGACTGGTTGAGGTTCGGCGCCCAGACGAGATCCACCGTGTGCATGCCGATGTAAGACACCCGCAGGCCGGTATTCCAGCCCAGGTTGCGATCCACCGACAGGTTCCATTGCATCGAGTACGGCTCTTTCCACTGGATGTCGTTGGCCGTGCCGAAGTAAGCGGTGCCGTAATTACCCGCGGAGATTCCGGTCCCGCTGGTCTTCACGTTCGGCCAGGCGAAGAGCGGGTTGCCGCTGGCGTCGATATTCAGAAACTGCCGGGTATCGGACTGCACAGTGCCCGTCAAAGCGTAGAAGATCGATCCAAGACTCGGCGTATTGAACATGCCGAAACCGCCGCGAACCACCGTGTTGTCATTGGAGAAAGGACGGTACGCCAAACCGAAGCGGGGGACGAAACGAGTGGTCGTCGTGCGGAGTCCCTCCGGCAGGTTGGCCTGTTGAGCCGACAATACCGGCGTGCAGGGAGCGCCATTCAACGATGGACCGGTCGTGCTACCGAGCTGCGGACAGGCGTCGAAGGACTGCAAGTACCCGGGGGCCAGCAGGCTCTCTTTCCCAGTCGGATACACCACGCGGCCCGACCTCGCGACGCTCGGATCGAAGTTGCCGATGTTTCCGGATGCGTCCGTGTACGCCGGATGGTACTCCCAGCGAACGCCGTATTCGAGCGTCAGGCGCGAGGTCGCGCGGAACGAGTCCTGCGCGAACAGAGCATAGTGCGTCGAGCGGCCGTCGTTGTCCTGCTGCACGTTGTCGAGCGCGGTATCGTGCGGCAATCCGAGCAGGAAATCCCCGAACGGTTGGCCGCTGAAACTGCCGTCGAAATTGAACTGTCCGTAGTTATCGCCCGAGAGGAATCCGAGCGGGGATAGTGCCCGGATCCTTCGGATATCGGTCCCAAACTTCAAGGTGTGCCGTCCCAGCGTCCACGTCGTGTTGTTATTCCACTGGTAGGTATTGTTCTTGCCGATCGCGCTCCCGCGGTCCGTGTTCAGGCCCTGGAAGCCGTTGATATTCAGATCGGAGATCCCGTTGAAAAAAGCGCCGGGAAGCCCGACCAGGCCGAGCGATTTCGTAAACGCCTGCCCGTCGAACGGCAAAGTGTTGCCATTGTCGTTCAGCGTGAAGCCGAACCTGAACTCGTTGATCAGGTTCGAACGCAGCATCCAGTTATGCGAGATGACCAGCATCTTGTACTTGTCCTGGAATTGCTCTGACGGAACCGCCAGTTGCTGCGGATTATCCTGGTTGATGTTCTTCCAGGTCCACCGGCCGAAAATGGACATCTTCGAGGTCAGGTAGTGGTCCACCCGCACGTCGTACTGGTTCGAGTTGTAACTGTTCGAGCGATTGTCGATGTAGTTGGCGGAACTCACCACCGAGGTATTCCCGGCGTTCGGCAGAGGGAACAACGACAGAAAACCGGTCGCCACCGAGCTGATTCGGCCGGCTGGAATCTTGTTGCCGGGGAACGGCTGTCCGGTGCGGGGATCTTTTACCACCACGCCTTCCGCGGAAAAATCGCCGTCTCGAAGCGTTTGCGTCGGAACGGTGTTCTGGATTGTCTGGCCCAGAGGATACTGGAAGCCCTCGAACGTGCCGTAGAAAAACGTCTTGTCGTGCCCGTTGTACAGATGCGGCAGTGCGACCGGGCCCCCCACGCTTACGCCGTAATCGTTCCCGATCTTTTGCGGCTTTTCCAGCGCCCCGAAATTCTTGGCGTCCAGAGCGCGGTTCTGATGGTACCAGAACAGTTTGCCGTGAAAGGCGTTCGTTCCGCTCTTGGAGATGGTGGTCACGTCGCCCGCCTGCGCGAATTCCGCGGCGTTGCCGACGCCCTGCACCTTGATCTCGGCGATACTCTCCACCGACGGGAACGCCTGCGTCAGCGGGCTGTTGCCGCCGACGTTGGTGATCGAAATGCCATCCACCGAGAACTGCGCCATGGACTGGATTCCGCCTTGAATCGAGAAGTTCGCGCCGCGTCCCGTCCGGCCGTCCCCGTCGTCGGCCTGAACGCCCGGCAGGAACGAAATCAGATCGTACGGACTGGTGTTACCCGCGGCCCGGACATTCGACGGCAGATCGATGAGCGCGCGATTGTCAAAGGAGGCTTGGATGCTCTGTGTATCGGTTGCGATGACGCCCGCGGCTTCCTGAACCTGCACGGAATCCGTAAGTTGTCCGATCGCCAGGGTCGCGTCCACGCGCAGGGTCTGCCGTGCGACCAGCAAAAGCTCCTGCACGGTGAAGCCCTGGAAGCCCGCGGCGGTAACGTCGATCCGGTAGTGGCCCGGCTTCGAGTTTACGGCTTCATAGTCGCCGTTCGAGTTCGTCGTAATACTCCGGATGGTGTTCTCGTCCGTGTTCGTGATTTTCACGGAAGCCTTGGGAACCACGGCGCCCGACTTGTCCGTTACCGTCCCCAGAATGACGCCGAATGTGGACTGCGCAAAAGCCGCGCCTCCCGCCAACAAGACGGCCATACCCAGAACGAGAATTCTGCCCCTGATTTGCATGCTGTTTTGCTCCTCTTTCTTCCTGTCCTAATGCAACGTAGCATCCCCGCCGTTACAGATCTATTTCGGCTCGGTGTCAAAACTCGCCGTACGGCGCTTAAACCCCTGATCGGGTGATTGTAACACTTCCGTAATGTAGACCGGATGACGGCGCGGGAAAACCCGCCGCATTGCTTGATATGGGAGTTGGCCGATGCCGGTCTTCATCTATGAGCAGCAGACGTACCCACGAACTCAAGCGCCAGATCAGAGCCCTGGATACCGCGGCCAGTATTAGAAGCGCTTTCAAAAAGTAACCGCCCGCTGACGATGTCCACCCGTCCCGCGGGCGTATGTGGAGTACACTGTGGAGTGGAGTCCACATGGAGACGATCCAGGTTGTTCTCGATACAAAGTTGCTGCGGGCCGCGGACCGGGCAGCCCGCCGTTCGAAGATGAATCGGTCGGCCCTAATCCGCGTTGCACTTCGCGAGCATCTTCAGAAACTGGATCTGCGAGCCATGGAGGCGCGCGACCGCGCGGGGTTTGCCACCGCGCCGCAAGGCAGCGGTGAATCGCCGGCGTGGGAATCGGAGGCGGTGTGGCCGGAGGAATAGCCAGGGGGGACGTTCGACTTTACGAATTTGCTCCGCCCGACAAGCGCAGACCCGTCGTCGTTCTGTCGCGCGACACGGCCATCGCATACTTGTCGACAGTTACGGTAGCGCCGATCACTTCCACGATCCGCGGCGTGCCATCGGAGGTGTTGCTGGGCGAGGAGGACGGCATGAAGGCTCCGTGCGCCGTGAACCTGCACAATGCGGTTACGATATCGCAGCAGCGTTTGGGCAAGCGTGTGGCCCGGCTTGGTCCTCGCCGGATGAGCGACATCTGCGCCGCCCTGCGATTCTCTCTCGGCTGCGACGCCCATTAGATTAAAATCAACAAGGGGCCGCCAGGACAGGTCCGCGAAATCCTACAAGGTGAATGAGTGCTCGCGCTTCGCGACAATCTTGCGCAGAGTTTCGACTCGTTACGCTCGCATAAACTGCGCACCGTCCTCACTCTGCTGGGGCTCACCATGGGGGTCGCCACCCTCATCACCGTGATGACCATCGTCCAGGGCGCCAACGTCTACGTCGAGCAGAGGATCGCCCGCCTGGGCAGCGACGTGTTCCAGATTTCGCGTACGCCTTTCACACTCACCGACTGGGACCTGATCATCAAGGCGCTCCGCTACAAGAACCTGGAACTGGACGACATGCGGGCGGTCCAGGAAGGCTGCCCCGACTGCCTCCTGACCGGCGCGGCAATCTCCGGCAGCGCGCGTGTGCATTACGGCGACAAGGAGCTGAACGATATCAACCTGATCGGACACACCCCCAGCATGGGCGCGATCGACACCCGTACCCTCACCGAGGGGCGCTATTTCACGGACATCGAGAACGACCGCTCGGCCTTCGTCTGCCTGATCGGAGCGGACGTCGTCGACCAGTTGCTGCCCGGCTCAAGCGTTATCGGACAGGTCATCCGGATCGGCAATCAGCAGTTCACCGTGCTCGGCGCTCTGGACCGCATCGGCAGCGTGCTCGGCCAGAACCAGGATAATTTCGTGATTGTCCCGATCAATACTTATCTGCGGCTGCGAGGCGCGCGCTCCAGCGTCACCATCAACATCAAGGCGGGCAAGGGCGTAGCTTTCGAGAACGCCGAGGACGAAGCGCGGGTGGCATTGCGTGGCAAACGTCACGTGCGGGCCGGCGCCGACGACGACTTCTTTATCGCCACCAAGGACAGCTTCATCGCCTTGTGGCAGAGCATCAGCTCCGCGTTCTTCGCGGTCTTCATTATGGTCAGCTCCATCTCGGCCGTCGTTGGAGGCATCGTGATCATGAACGTGATGCTGGTCAGCGTCACCGAGCGTACCAAGGAGATCGGCGTGCGCCGCGCGGTCGGCGCGAGCCAGCGGGACATCCTGCGCCAATTCCTCGCCGAGAGCGTCATACAGTGCCTGCTCGGCGGCGCGGTCGGCATCGCCGGAGGGTTCCTTTGCGCGCTGGCGCTGCGAGTCTTCACGGCGTTCCCGGCCTCGGTGCAAACTTGGGTGGCGCTGCTCGGAGTGTTGCTCAGCTCCGTCATCGGCCTTTTCTTCGGAATCTATCCCGCCGTCCGGGCGTCCAAGCTCGACCCGGTGGTCGCCCTGAGATCGGAATGACATTCTCCGAGGTTCGCGAAAACGTATTCGTCGCCGCGGACACCATCCGCTCGCACAAAATGCGTTCTTCCCTCACCATGCTCGGTATCGTCATCGGCGTCACCTCGGTCATTTCCGTGGCGTCCATCATCGACGGCCTGAACAAATTCGTTCAGGACCGCGTGGACGCCCTCGGCTCGCGGACATTTTTCATCACGCGGTTCCCCGCCGGGCAAGACCCCAGCCGCCTGGCCTTGAAATACCGCACGCGCAAATACATCGACTATGGGGATGCCGCCTACCTGCGCGACGCATGCCCCGGCCTGGATGCCGCGACCACCTTCGGAACGCGAGCCTTCTTCTTCGGCCAGCAAAACTCTATCAGCTATGGCGGCGCACGCATCGAGAGGCTTTTCCTCCGAGGCGCGCAGCCGGAATACCTGCAAGCCATTCCCCTGTTCGCCGTCGAGCAGGGGCGCTTTATTTCCAAATACGACGAGCAGCACGCCCGCCCGGTGGTCGTCATCGGCATGGATATCGCCGACACGTTATTTCCGCGCATCGACCCGGTCGGAAAGATGGTTCGCCTGAACGGCGGATTGTACGAGGTTGTCGGAGTCTTTCAACACGACTCCGGCATGTTTGTAGGCGCCAGCGTCGACCAGTTCGCCGTCATCCCGCTGAGCGATTTCCACAAGAACAACCCCGACGTCCGCGAGCTCGCCATCGCCTTCACCGTGGCGCGCGGCAGTAGCGTCGAAGACACCAAGGAAGCGGTTCGCGAGGCCATGAGAAAGCGCCGCCGGGTGACGTCCGGGCGGCCGGACGACTTCGAGATCATCTCCCCCGATTTTCTGAGCTCGCTGTGGAACCAGCTCACCGGAGCGCTGGCGATACTCACCGGCGTGATCAGCTCCATCGGTCTGCTGGTGGGCGGAATCGGCGTGATGAACATCATGTTGATATCCGTCACCGAGCGCACCAGCGAGATCGGCGTGCGAAAAGCGATCGGCGCGCGGCGCTCCGATATCCGCGTGCAGTTCCTGATGGAAGCCGTTTTCCTCACGGCCGCGGGCGGCTTCATCGGGATCGCGCTCGGCGCGGCCATCGCCTTTACCGTGCGCCACCTGCTCCCCTCGGTGCCGGCCCACGTCTCCTACTTATGGGTTGGGCTGGGTGTGGCGATGTCGGTCGGTGTTGGGATCTTTTTCGGCTATTATCCGGCAAACCGGGCGGCGAATCTCGATCCGATCGTCTGCCTGCGCTATGAGTAGCGGCATTCCGTTCTAGTACTCGCCTGGTCCTCCATCCCAATAGTTCAGGAAATAAAAACCTGTTTTTCGATTTATACCTGTGAAAGTTGGATTTGACGGTTCTGCGTCCTGCTGACGGCCATAGCAGCGTCTCATCGTTCGCCGTCGCATTTGCCACGGGCGGCGCCCTTCCTCACGACCCTCAGCACCGGGTCAGGCGGATACACAACGGGGTCCACTATGGACTCCAGCGGCAACGAATCCATCAAGGCCGGCGAGGCGCTGGTAACATCGCGACTGGCGCGGTCGAGCAGGCGTGGAACACTGCCCAGTACGGCTAAGGTCTCTTCGGCCTGTCTGTCTACGGCGAAACCCAGTCGGGAGGCGCGGCTTCAGTGGCACCCCGGAGCCGGCCTCGCGGCCCTTACATTCCTCCGTAAGCGGCGTGCACAGAAGTAAAAAATAGCGGCGGGCTCATCTTCCCAGCGGCCCGTCGCCGATTGAACGGACCTGAGGCTTTGCGGTTATCATTGGAACAACCCTGAATGCCGGATCCCCAATCGCTCTTCGGACAGATCGATATCTACCTGTTCGACCAGCTTCTCCGCGCACGCATCGCCCCCGGCATGCGGATCTTCGACGCCGGCTGCGGTTCCGGCCGCAATCTCCTCTACTTCCTGCGCGAAGGCTATGAGGTGTTCGGCGTGGATGACGATCCAGGCGCGATCCGGGCGACCCGGGCGCTGGCCGCGTCTCTGGCGCCCGCTCTGCCCACCGGTAATTTCCGGGCCGAGGCCATCGAAGTAGCGTCCTTCCCGGACAACCTGGCGGACGTGGTTATCGCCAGCGCCTTGCTGCATTTCGCCCAAGACAGCGCCCACTTCAATTCCATGCTGCGAGGCGCTTGGCGCATCCTCAAACCAGGCGGTCTTTTCTTCAGCCGCCTCGCATCGTCGATTGGGATCGAAAACCAGGCCACTCGCGTCGCCGGGCGCCGCTTCCTTCTTCCCGACGGCACCGAACGCTACCTCGTCGACGAGCCCCTTCTGCTTCAGCTCACCAGCGAGCTCGGCGGCCGAATGCTCGACCCTCTGAAAACCACCATCGTCCAGAATCAACGCGCCATGACGACCTGGGTCCTCCGAAAGGACGCTGCACCCAACTCATGAAGCTAACCCGAGTAGGCCGTTCCGTCCTGGACGAAGCACAGGGGGTTCTTCCAAGGATCCTCTACGTGAAAGGACCGCTCGCCCTAAGGCCGGACCACGATGCCGCCGGCCGGCGCGTCATGGATTTCCTCGCTTGAGACGCACTGCAAGGCTGTGGCTCGCTCGTATGCCGCTTCCAAGTCGTTTACCGTGAAGTAAAGCGCCTTTGCCGCCGGGTGTGGCTGACCCCGCGACGAGACGTCGACCACTTGCAGGGTCACAGGTCCGCAGGCGAAGTAACAGCGCGAGCCCGCCTGTTTCCGTCCCTCGACGCCTAGTAGTTTTGTATAGAACGAGATCGCCGATTTGAGATCGCCGACTTCAATGTTGAGCCTGAAGAATTGCGGAATGCCCTGTTGTTTCGCCATGGCTATTTCTCCCTGGTGGTTGCGTCTGTTGAGAAATGAGCGAGCCAGTCCCTCGCCAGCTCCAGCCGTTTTCGCTGAATGCGGTAAATGCGCATCCGCCCCTGCTTTTCGCGAGTGATCAGGCCCGCTGCCTCGAGGACCCGCAGGTGGCGCGTTGTCGTTTGCCAGGCGTGCTCGAAGATTGCCGCGATATCGCCGGCCGTCATGGATCCGCCGTTGAAATAGATCGTCAACAGCATTCGCCGCCTGGCAGCGTGCGCTAAAGCGGCAAACACCGCCTGATAGGCGTCAACTCGCGGCGGCATACGATAATATTAAGCCATTTGGCTTAATATCCTGTCAACAAATACTAGGACTTCAGGGCCCGGTCAGGGGCCGGCGACCACCTTGAGGCTCACGCTCGTGGGGTTGTAGAGCACCATGAAATGTTCGCTGCCATTGATCTTAAAGCCGTTCACCGTCGAAAACGTGCCTGTCCGGGAACTGAAATTGATAATGGCAAAGGTATCCCCGATAGCCAAGACGAAGCCATTAATCAAGCTGAGGTTGAGGGTCCCGTTCAGGCTGGCGGCTCCGGAGATGTTGAGCTGATCGAATTGCGTACCCGCTGTTGCCCCGCCGATGTCGATGTTGAGCGCGCCGGCCGCATTCTGGGTGTAGTCTCCGGCGATCGAAAGTAGACCAGCCTTCTTAACGAGGTCACCCAGATTAAGGGTTCCGCTCGAATGGACTGTAGCGGACAGTGCGCCACCGGTGCCAAACATTGATCCAGCTTGGATATCGATGATGCCGGCGGGCATCAGCGTTCCATCCACCGTGGTCTTGCCGCCGGTCTGCGTATAGTTGCCGCCCAGGCCTGTGGTGAACGTGCTTCCTTTCGAAACCGATAGGGTGCCCGCGTTGCTGAAGCCGGCCGAAGTGTTCAGGTTTTGGTTGCCCGCCAAAGTGAACCTGCCGGGCGCTGCGTTGGTGGCAAAACTCGCCAGCGCATTGCGACTGGACTGGTCAATAATCTGGGAAGAGGCTCCAGTGGGTGTAATGTTGGCGGCGTTCGTCACGATATTGGCGTTATCAAATTGTAGCGTTCCGGTGACTCGGTAAGTGCCGCCGGTCAGCGTTGTCCCGGAGAAATTGAGGAATGGGCCTACAGTAATGTCCAGGATGCTTCCCTTGGCCACTGAAAGGATACCCATGTTATTAAAAGCCTGGCTATTAGTTTCAATCGTGAGCGGAGTGGCTTGGTTGGCGAGGATGGTGCCCTTGTTGACCAGTCCCATAAAGTCCCGGCCGATATTTCCCGCTCCCTGAATCGTGCTTTGATTGGTCAAGACTTCGTTTCCTGTCGATACGCCCCAAACATAGGTATTATTCGACATGGTCACTTTCCCGCCGCCGGACACAGTCACGTCGCCACTGATTCGCAGGCTCGAACCTTGGCTCGTCGATAGGAGCTGGATGACGCCAGTGTTGTTGACGGTTCCCTCCAGAACGCTTTCGGTGTTGTCCGCCACTTGCAAGGTTCCTGCGTTGGTGATGCCGTTGTACGTACTGTTGGTGCTTATGATGGCGCCCGTGTTTACTCCCGTTCCGAAAGTTTTCAGGGTGCCGCCAGTGACCGTTAGCCCGGTGAGCAGCACCGTGCCACCCGCCGATGTCCCCGTTCCGGCCAATGCCTGGATCGTGCCGCCCGTATTCGTCACATTGGTCCCAATGTTCAGTGTGCCACCACCGCTGGCTTCCATGGTTCCGGTGTTGGTCACCAAATTACGAGAATAAACAATCACCAGTTGATTGTGATTGGCCGACGTCGCGTTGATCACGCCGCCGTTGGTCAGCGCACCCTGGCCCATAGAGCCCGAACCCGATATGGTGTTGTTCTGGTTGACCAGGGTGCCCGAGACGGAGTTTATCGCCTGGTCCGACAGGGTTAGCGTCCCCCCTCCGTCAGGGTAACCGTCCCGTTCATATTTAGCACCGCAAAGTCGACGGTCGAGTTCACCTGCACCGCGCCAGTATTGGTGATCGTTCCCTGCAACGCGGTATTCGTTCTATCGGTCACCTGATAAGTTCCGCTATTGGTCACGCCATTCAGCAGCGGGCCATTGCTGAAGCTCCGGATGACTTCACTGCCGGTTGTGGTCAGGGTACCGCCGTTGATTGTGACACTGTTGTCCAATTGCACGACACTGCCATCCAGGGCCTGGATCTTACCGCCGGTGTTGTTCAGTGTGGTAAAGACGAACTCCAATAGGCCCCCACCGCTCGCTTCCAAAGTACCTTTGTTGGTCGCCGTACTGCTAGAGATCGTTAGAGGGCTTCCTCCGTTAGCATCGATTAGACTTTGATTGTCAAAATTCACGCCGATCCCTCCTGCTCCCTGGATGGTCTCCTGATTGGTCAGCAGTTGCGTACCGTTGCTGCCTATGATGTAGCCGCCCGCCAGGGCCACTGTACCCCCGCCGGTCAGGGGTACATTATTACCGGTCGGTCCCCCGATAATCAAACCGTTGCCCCCGGAACCGTTCACGGTGATCTTCCCAGCGTTGTTGATAGTCGTGCCGTTTATCGACAGAGAGGCTCCGTTGTTGATTAGTCAGGCTATCGTCGCCATCGATGGTTAGGTTCAGTATTCCGATGCCGCCCAAAATATCTTTCGTGACCGGCGAAGCGTTGGAGTTGCCACCGTCGATAGAAACGCTCCAAAGTGGGTTATTCGGGTAGCATGGAGGATTCGGCGCACAGGGATTGGGATTCCATTGGGTCTTGTCACTCCAGTTCCCTGCGCCACCGTTCCAGGTAGTGCTCTGGCCGAATGAGTTCTGAGTTGCGGCAATGCCCAATACGAGCATTGCGACCGCAAGTGTCATCGTGGTTCGATTCATGGTTCTCATTTCTGGTTCGTCCGGAGAATCTGTAGGCGCCCGGTTATCAGCGAACCGGCTCCGTGAGGTATCATTCGGCTCTTCAAATTGATTCACTTCCCCGCATCTGAGTCGTCGTCGAAGCCATCGAGAGACGGCCAACGAAACCAGAAACATCAAGCACGGGCACGCCCGGAATTCCGTTGAAGTAGCGGCCACCGCGTCACCCACTCTACACCGCCTTTCTCCGCTTGGCAAACTGCGGGCTTACGCCAAATAGCGCGTGCAAAGGTCTTTGCCAGCCGTCTTTTTGCGGTCCAGGAGCGGATCGGCACACACGGGCGTGAATTCGACTACTGCGCGAGTAAGCTTGTGCATGCGGCCCGTTCCGGCACCTATTTCAGATAGATCGATCTCTTCGGCTGCGCCAACACCCGCCGCACCATCGGCTCGAAAGCCTCCAGCGGCAGGCACTCCAACTCCCGATCGAACGCCACATTATCGTATTTCTCCGAGAACAGCCGCGTGCGCTCGTAGTATGCGTGCTCCACGAACTGCTCCCGCATATTCTTATCCAGCCCAATGTGGTCGAAGAAGTAATACCCCTGGAACATCCCGTGCTTCTCGACCATCCACAAGTTTGCCTCCGACACGAACGGCTTCAGGATCGCCGCCGCGACGTCCGGGTGGTTGAAGGTGCCCAGCGTGTCGCCGATATCGTGCAGCAGCGCGCACACCACGTACTCCTCGTCTTCGCCCGCCCGCTGTGCCAGCGTTGCCGTCAGCAGCGAGTGGTGCAAGCGGTCGATCGGAAATCCGCCGAAATCTCCGCCCAGCAGCTTCAGGTGAGACAAAACCCGGTCGGGCAGTCCCTTCGCGAACTCTGCAAAGTGGGTGCCGATAATCGCCCAATCTTCCCGCGTGCTCTCCTGAAACGACCGGAAATCCGTTTTGCCATTCATGGAAACTCCGTCCTAATCCATAGATACTCGCGCCAGCGCTTCGGCACTGTCCAGGTCGAGAACGCCGATCAGCCTGCCCGCCTTCACCAGCGGCACTACCAACTCGGACCGCGACGCCGTGTTGGCCGCATTCGCGATGGGACGGACTCGCCTTCCAGTACGCTCGCCCGTTGCGCCCGCAGTTCCCGGTAGAGATCCATCGCTCTCTCGTTGTACCGCATTTGGGCGCGGCTGGTTCCAACCCGCGCTGCCTGGCCAGGGCCGCCAGTTCAGGCTCGATGGCGGGCAAATAAGACAGCAAGGCGGATGCACGGGCCGAAACTATTGGACATCGCGGACGCGGGAGTCATAATGGGCGAGTGAGTCTCACCAGGAAGTGGCTTCTGATTGCCGGTGGGGTGGTAGTCGCCCTTGTGATTGGGCTGCTGGTCACGGCCAAGATTTTGGCGAGTAGGTTCGAGCCTTACATCCGGCAGCAGGCCGTGGAGTATCTGAGCACGCGATTCGCGAGCCAGGTGCAGATCGGAAAGCTCAAGATCCAACTTCCAGGTATTTCGCCGGTGATGCTGCTGCTCACCCGAGGCCGCCACTCGGTCGCGCGCGTGGAAGCGGGCGAGATTGTGATGCGCTATCACGGGCGCACCGACGGCCCACCGTTGCTGGCGATCCGGAAGGTGGAATTCCTGGTTGACCTGGCGACGCTCTTTGATCCGACCAAGCACGTTCCCTTCGTCGCCGTGGATGGGCTGGAGATCGATATTCCGCCGAAAGGCGACCGGCCCCCCGCAAGCGGCGCCGGGAGTTTGGCGAATTTCAGCCCAAAGGTGACGATCGATCGGGTGGATATCAAGAATGCCCGTCTGGTGATTCTGCCGAAAGACCCCTCGCGCAAGTCGCTCGACTTCGACATCTTGAGGCTCCTTCTGGAATCGGCCGGTACCGACTCCGCGATGAAGTACACCGGGGAACTGACAAATCCCAAGCCGCCGGGAAGGATCCAAAGCAAGGGCACGTTCGGGCCGTGGAACGCCGAGGAGCCAGGCGACACACCGCTGGTGGGTAGCTACAATTTCAACGACGCGGACCTGAGCGTGTTCAACGGCATCGCCGGGATCCTGCAGTCTGCAGGACAGTTCAACGGAACCCTGGCCTCGGTAAATGCGAGCGGCGAGGCAACAGTGCCGGATTTCCGGCTCACCTCGGCGGGGAATGCGGTGCCGCTGTGGACACGCTTTGAAGTTCTGGTGGACGGCACCAACGGCAACACGTTGCTGAAGCCGGTGATCGCGCGGTTGGGGTCCGCCAGTTTCATCACGACGGGCGGCGTCATCAAGCGCGAGAAGGAAGGCCTCAAGGCTATTGAGCTGGAGGCGACCATGCCACGAGGGAATCTCCGGGACGTTCTGCGGTTGGCAATGAAAGGGCCGCCGTTCATGGAAGGCGAGATCGCGCTCAAGACCCGGATCCGCGTCCCGCCGCTAAATCGAAGAGTGAAGGAGAAGCTGCTGCTCGATGGCCGGTTCAGCGTGCGGAAGGGACACTTTCTGAGGGCTCAGGTGCAGAATCAGATCGACAGTTTGAGCCGGCGTGCGCAGGGCCGGCCCAAAGACGAGCAGATCGACGAGGTGTTTTCGCAGATGAAAGGCGGGTTCCATCTGGAAAACCAGATGCTGAGTCTGCGATCGCTGACCTTCGAGGTGCCAGGGGCCGCGGTGGCTCTCAACGGCAAACTGGACTTGAAGGCGGATGTCCTCGAAATGCACGGCACGCTCAAAATGCAGGCCAAGGTGTCGCAGACCATGACTGGCTGGAAGCGGTGGGCGTTGAAGCCGGTGGATCCGTTTTTCGCCAAGGCCGGTGCGGGCACCTTTCTGCGCATCCAGGTGGAGGGCAGCTCAAAAGCGCCGAAATTCGGCCTGGATCGCCGCGGCAAGGAGAAAGCCGAACACGATTAGGATGCCGTCCGCCTTCCGGCCGACCAGTAAGCAAATGTATGCTACCGTACGCTGGGAAGTGGCTGAAACCAAATGTCACGTGACCATAATTGGTCAGCTGACGCCTGCGGGTCCGTTCCCGGTGGGCGGAAATTGGTGCAATGAGGGGCTGATCGGGTTAGCGTGTCGCACCTGTGCAGGGTTGGCCCCAACGGCGAAGTTTGGCGCGACTCGTGCACTAGCCACCGTGTCGCGAGGCTCCCTCCGGCAGAAAAGGTGGAGAAATATGAAACACATTGCAGTAGGTAAGTCACTCGTTCGGTATCTGTCTTTCGCACTGATCCTGCTGTGCGTTCCCGCGGCATCGTTTGCGCAAATCGGGTTCTCTGTCGGTTTTGGACCTCCCGCGATCCCGTTCTACGAGCAGCCCATGATCCCTGGCGACGGCTACCTCTGGACGCCCGGCTACTGGGCTTGGGATGGGGATGACTACTATTGGGTCCCGGGCACCTGGGTCATGGCTCCGGAAGTCGGCTTCTTGTGGACGCCGGGCTATTGGGGATGGCGCGGAAACGCTTTCTTCTTCAATGAAGGTTACTGGGGCCCGCACGTCGGCTTCTATGGCGGCATCAACTACGGCTTCGGTTACTTCGGCCGAGGTTATGAAGGCGGCCGCTGGGATGGCGGGCGCTTTTTCTACAACCGTTCGGTGAACAATGTGAACGTCACCGTCATCCGCAATGTCTACGAATCGAGAATTACGGATAACAATTCCAACCGCGTGAGCTACAACGGCGGTAATGGCGGCGTCAACGAGAGAGCGTCCTCGGAAGAACAGAACTATTCTCGCGAGCGGCACATCGCGCCGGTCGCCGCGCAAGCCCAACATGTGGAAGCGGCGCGCGCGAATAGAGAGTCGCGAGCCTCCGTCAACCAGGGCAAACCGCCCGTCGCGGCCAGTCAACGGCCGGGCGCGTTCAATGACCAAGCCGTGGCGGCCAAGGAAGCAGGAGGGCGCTACCAACCCCCCGCCAGCCGCGGAGGGAATGCCGCCGGCCCGGTACGCCATTTCAGCGACCTTCCTCCACAGGAGCGGCCCAGCGCGCCAAGCACGGGCAATCCCAAGCTGGATCGGAAATACCAGCAACAGCAGCAGAAGCTCTACGACAAACAGGATCAGGAACGCCAGAAAGCCCAGCAACAGCAGGAGAGAGAACACCAGTCGCTGACTAGACAGAATGCCAGTCAAGCCAAAACGCAACAGGTAGAGCAGCGGCACCAGCAACAGACACAGCAAATACAGCAGCGCCACGTCCAACAGCAACAAAGAATGCAGCAGAGACAGCAGCCCTCGCGCCAGTCCGAGCCCGGCCGCCGCTAGTTCCGTCCCGGCATGGGCGGGCGGCTCAACCGGCGGGTGCTTCCTGGTTCCGTTGCGCGGGGAATTCGACCATGACCCTCAAGAATGCGGCATTTCTGGCGCTGATCGGAACCCTTCTGCTGACGGTTCTGTTGGCGGCGGATTTCGTCAATACTGTTTTGGGCGTCCTCCGTGACGTGGTTCCGGCGATGGCCCTTCTGAGATCGCTGGTCTATTTGCTTGCGAGCCTCAGCGTGACGGTATACTTCTATGTCTTCGGCCGAGCGCAGCGCTGACCGGCCTGCCTTGTTGCAGGCCGGCTCAGCCGCCCGCGGATGCCGGCGCGGCGAGTTCCAGCCCGAGTTGCCCGGCCAGGGCCGCCAAGTCCGGCCCGATTCCCGGCAGGCAAGGGAGTAGCGCGGAGCCATTGGCGGCAACCCAGGGATCAGTCTTCCCGGTGGCGCGCAGACCGCCGCTCAACCCCAGGATCTCGCGCCAATCCCGCGTGTGCCTCCGATCGTATTCCTCGAAAGCGGCGCCCGAATCTTTCGCGTGGATCGCTTTCCCGACGATCTCCGCCAACTCGGAGGCTTCCGCCAGACCGGAGTTCATGCTCTGGACACCCGCTGGCGCCGTGAGGTGAGCGGCATCGCCCGCCAACCACATCCGGCCGCGGCCGAAAGATTCGGCCCGGCGGCGTTCGAACCGAACCACGATTCGCCACGCGATTTCTCCGACGCTGGCGGTGAACCACGGGGCGCGCTCGGCCAGGAAAGTTCGCAGACGCTCTTCGGTCAGGATGGGGTAATCTCCCGCCTCGACTTGAATCGCGAATCTGTCTTTTTCGCGGCGGGGATCGCGAGCGGTGTAGGCGGGAAGTTCGAAGCTCCAGCGGACGCGGCCGTCGGGAAGCGGCCAGAGAACATTCGTCGTGCCTCCGCTGAATACGATCCGCATCTCGTTGCGAAGGTCGGCGTCGGAAACGAACTCGAAGACCGCGAAATACTGCGGCTTGGCGACTTCCGGAAAACCGATGCGCAGCATCCGGCGGACCCAGGAGCTGTGCCCATCCGCGCCGATTACGAATTTTGGGCTCAAGTCCTTCGAGCCGGCCACCACCCATTCCGTATGAGATACCGCGTACCCCCGGGACTCTTTTTCCAGCGTCTCGATGGTGGCGTTAACAGAGCTTTCCCCCATGACGGCGCGCGCGAGCCGGTGGCTCCAGGAGACTTTGGCGCCGGCGTCTTCCAACGCGGCTTCCAGCAACTCCTCGAGCACATCCTGCCGCAAAACGGCAATGCCCGAATTCGCGGTCCCGTCTCCGATACGCACCTCGGCGCGGCGTTCAGTCTGATCGAACAGCCCGATCGAGTGCACCGGATACGATTCCGCCACCACCGCTTCGTGGAGACCCACTTCCCTGAGCAGTTCCAGCGAACGCGGATGCAACGCCAGGGCATAGCTGTGCATGCCCGGTTGCAATGCGGAGTCGACTACGTGAACGTCAATGCCCCGCTTCGCGAGCGCGAGCGCGGCGAACATCCCGACCGGACCAGCCCCGGCCACCAGAACTTCCGGATGAGTTTCAGTCATGGAGTTATCCCAAATCTGAATCTTATCATCCGGGGGTAGCGCCAGGCGAGATTATTAAAGATTAACAGGCCCTAAACGGCGCTATGCGGCGCGGCGGCTCATCCGCTTGCAGGCTGTTCGCCGCGCCCTCAGCAGGCGGATGCGGACCGCGGTTTCCGTCCACCCTTGCTGTTGCGCAATTTCCTGCACCTTGTAGCCCTCCAGGTAATGCCGCTGAAGGACCACGCGGTCTTTGTGCTTGCAGAACTTCAGCATCCGTCCGACATCGATGGCGGCAAGGTTCACCTTAGGCGATGTCGAAAGCTCCGGTAGAGTCTGCAGGAACGGCTCCCTCCGCATTAAACTGCGATGGATGTTGAGCGCGATGCTGTTCATCCAGGTCAATACCATGTTGGGGTCGCGCAACTGCGCCAGCCGTTCCCATCCTTTGGCCCAGGCGGCTTGCGCGGTCTCCTGAGCGGCGTCGTAAGATAATCCTCTCGACGCCAGAAAACGAACCGTCATGCTGTAACCACGTTGATAGGCGTGCCCGTATTCTTCGCTTGTCATTCGTTTGAACCAAGCAAGGCACGTTGCCTGCCAAGGGGTGGTGGACGGCTAAAAATGGGGACAGACACCTTTTCCACCGCTGTAACCTGTTGATTTCAGGTTCAACCTCTGGCGGGAAGGCTGTCTGCACCCATTTTTCACTGTGAGCGAGCGGTTTCTAAAAACAAAGAATAAATTGCCGGGGAAGTATAATTTTCCGCCCGGCTGTGCGTCCAACCTCAGTGGGTTATACTGAGATCAGCAGGAGTCAATCGTGAAGACTTACGCGAAGTTTGCGGTGCTTGTTGTGGCGGTAATCGGCATTCTGGTCTGGTTGGCGGCCGGCGGGGTCAACGAGGCTAAAACCTACTACAAGACGATTTCCGAATTGAACCAGATGGGCGATCGCGCCGCGTCCCAGCGCATCCGCGTGGGAGGCGACGTCGAGAAAGGCTCCATCCAGCGAATGGGCCGGGACGTCTACTTCACCCTCACCCAGGACAACATTAAGCTGAAGGTTGTCTACAGCGGCTCGGATCCGCTTCCGGATACGTTTCGGGACAACTCGCAGGCGCTGGCTGACGGCAAACTCGGCGCGGATGGCGTTTTTCGCGCCAGCAAGATCCAGGCGAAGTGCGCTTCGAAATACGAAGCCAAGCCGGGCACCAAGCCCGACGCAGCGATAAACCGCGCTGGGGCATAGTCCGATTTTTCCGCAAGGGGCGCATCTATGGAGAATCTGGGAGCTCTGGCCCTACTTCTCGCTTTCTGTTTTGCCATCTACGCCGTCCTCGGGTCGCTCGTCGGACGCTGGAAGAAAAAACCTTTTTTGACGGTTAGCGCGGAGCGCGCCGTGTTCGTGGTGTGGGGACTGGTGGCAATCGCTTCCAGTATCCTGGTTTATGCCCTGATGGCGGGCGATTTCCGCCTGGCCTACGTGGCCGCACACAGCAATAAGAGCATGCCGTTCTACTACAAGTTCGCTTCCTGGTGGGGCGGACAGGAAGGCTCGCTGCTCTTCTGGACTTTTCTTCTTTCCACGTATTCCGTTATTGTAGTCTGGAGCAGCCGGAAGACGTTCCGCGACATGATGCCGTGGATCATCGCCGTCCTGATGACAACGGCCGCTTTCTTCCTGCTCCTCATCACCGTGCCAATGAGCCCGTTCAATGTCTTGACGCTCAACAAGGGCATTCAGGACATGGGCGACGGCCAAGGCCTGAATCCCCTCCTACAGTACTGGACGATGGTGATCCATCCGCCGATGCTGTACCTCGGCTACGTCGGGTTCACGGTCCCCTTTGCGTTCGCTATCGCTTCGTTGATCACCAAGCAGCCCGGCGACAAGTGGATCATGCAGACCCGCCGCTGGACCCTCGTGACCTGGCTTTTCCAGTCCACCGGAGTCCTCCTGGGAGCGGGCTGGGCGTATGCGGTGCTCGGATGGGGCGGATATTGGGGCTGGGATCCGGTCGAGAACGCGTCCCTGCTGCCGTGGATCACGGCCACCGCTTTCCTGCATTCCGTGATGATGCAGGAGAAGAAAGGCATGATGAAGGTCTGGAACATGGTCCTCATCTCCGCGACCTTCTTCCTGTGCATCTTCGGCACGACCCTGACGCGGACCGGCATCGTCAGTTCCGTCCATGCGTTCGCGCAATCGAATATCGGAAAGTACCTCGTCACCTTCCTGGCTATCGGTATCGCGGGCGTGGTTTACCTGATTCTCGACCGCCTCGAATATCTGAAAAGCGAGACGCATCTGGAGAGCGTGGTTTCGCGCGAGTCGAGCTTCCTGTTCAACAACCTGATTCTGCTGGCCAGTTGCTTCGCGATCCTTTGGGGCACGCTGTTCCCGGTGATCTCGGAAGCGGTGACGGGCGACAAAATCAGCGTGGACCGGCCGTTCTTCGAGCGCGTGAACATTCCCATCGGTCTCTTCCTTCTGTTTCTGACCGGCGTCGGACCACTGGTTGCCTGGCGGCGCAGTTCTCTGGACAGTCTGAGGCGCGCGTTCCTTTGGCCGACGGTCTCCGGCCTCGCCGTTATCGGAATCCTTATGGGCTTCGGAGTGCGCCACTTTTACGCGTTGGTTTCTTTCGGCCTCTGCATGTTCGTGACCTGGACCGTGATCTCCGAGTTTTACAAAGGCTCGCGATCGATCAGTCAGCGAATGAACAAGAACCTGGCCGCCGCCGCGTTTGAACTGACGTGGCGCAATACGCGCCGCTACGGCGGATACATAGTCCACATGGGCATCGTGCTCATGTTCATCGGCTTCACCGGATCGGCATTCAACCAGGACGCGACGCTCGAAGTGGACACCGGCACCGTATCGCACATCGGCCATTACGAATTGAGGATCGCCGATCTCCAGCAGGGCGAGAACGACAACTATGCGTGGCACAAGGCCGTGATCCAGGTTTCGAAAGACGGCAGCCCGATCGGCACTCTCGAACCGGAGCGCCGGTTATACAAGGCGAGCAAGCAGCCGACTTCCGAAGTGTCCATCCGCCGCCGGATCAACGAGGATCTTTATCTGAATTTCGCCGGAATGTCGAACGACAATTCGAAGGCGGTCATCCAGGCGTTCGTTTTCCCGCTCGTGTCCTGCATCTGGATGGGGTATTGGGTGCTCTTTTTCGGGACGCTCGTTTGCATGGTTCCGCCGAAGGTGAAACTGGCCTACGCTCGTACCGAAGTGGTCGGCGTAGCGAGGAAAAATGTACCGGTGGAAAACTAGCGTTCTCCTGCTGTTCATTGTCGGGGTGAGCATCGCCCAGACCTCCGACTCAACCGTCACTCCCGCCGTCCAACGGGCCGGCTCAAAGCTGGCCTGCCTGTGCGGGGGGTGTCACAACACGATCGCAAATTGCCCGATGCTAGGGTGCCACTACGCGGTCCCGGCGCGGGAGAAAGTCAACAAACTCGCCCAGGAGAGCAAGTCGGACGAGGAAATCGTCCAGGCGTTCGTCCGCGAGACCGGCATCCAGGCGCTGGCGGTGCCGCCGGCGACCGGGTTCAACTCACTATTGATGCGGATGCCGTGGGTCGTGATCGCGCTCGGCTTGCTGGCGATCGCCTGGTTCGTCCGCCGGCAGCGCTCGCAGGGCACCGCGCAGGCGAATGCCAGTCCCGAAATGGACCCCGCAGTTCTCAGCCGCTATCGCGAAAACATTGAAAAGGATGTCTCCAGACTCGACTGATGCTTCTTGCCGCCGCCGTTCTGCTCACTCTCGGAGCCATCGCTTTCACTCTGCTCGTCCGCAACCGCGACCTCCCGCAGCCTGAGGCGAAGACCGGCTACGAGCATCTGGAGGAACGGAAAGCCCGCATCTACGAGGGCCTGCGCGATCTTCAGTTCGAGTTCCGCGTCGGCAAACTCTCCGACGGCGATTACCAGCGGACCAAACTGACGCTGCAGACGGAGCTCGTGGGAGTGATGGCCCAGCTCGATGCCGCAAAGGGAGCGGCTCCTCAGCCCGCGGCCAAGCCCCCATCGATCCTGCCCGCGACGGTGTCCGCGACGGTGTGCCCGCACTGCAACGCGAAGTTCCCGACGCCGCTGAAATTCTGCGGCGAGTGCGGAAAGGCCATGACAGCATGAAGGTCATCTGTACAAGTCCAATCACCAAGGGGGCCATCGTGGCGCACGCACTTTTGCGTGCCGCGTCGGCACTTTTGCCGACGCTTGGCGAGCCGGGCGGAAAAAAGTGCCGCGAAGTGTCGCGACACGGCACGCAGAGTGCGTGCGCCACGTCGAACTGGCGCGTTTATTTCCTGACGAGCGCTTGTCTGTGTCTTTCGGCCGGTCTCTTCGGGGCCGTGGACGGCTCTGTGAAGAACGCCACCAGCGGCAAGCCGCAGCCGAATGTCCTCATCCAGATGGTCCAGCCCGGACAGGGCGGGATGCAGACGCTCGGGACCACCAAATCCGGGCCGGACGGCACGTTCAAGTTCGAGAGGGACGCACGGGGGCCGCGGCTTCTCCACGCCATCTATCAGGGCGTCATGTACACGAAAATGATCGCGCCCGACGCGCCGTCGAATGCCGTCGCCATCACCGTGTACGACGTTACCAGCGATGCCGCGGTGGTGAAGCACTCGCAGCACGTCTATATCCTCCAGCCGACTTCCGATGGGCTCGGCGTGGAAGAAGTCGTCTTTCTCGCGAACGGTTCCAGTAAAACGTATAATGATCCGAAAGGCACGTTCCGCTTCTATCTGCCTGACAATGCTACAGGAAAGGCGACGGTCTCGCTGACCTCGCCCGAAGGAATGGTGCCGGTCCAGCGGCAGCCTGAGAAGACCAGCCAGCCGAACGTGTACTCCGTGTCTTACGCGTTGAAGCCCGGCGAGACCAAGGTAGCCATCAGCTATGCCGTGCAGGCGGGGGCCGAACGGGCGTTCCAGGGACGCATCTTGCAGGCGGGCGAGGGGAACCGGCTCGTCCTGCCGATCGGGATCACCGCGGAGGGCAGCAACATCAAGCTAGTGGGTCAGGATCCGCAAAACAAAGCCAATATTTACGACATCACGGGCCGGGAGTTCGCCGTCGTCCTGAAGGGCACTGCCGCGGCGTCCTCGGGCGCGGCGGATCCGAATGAGGACCCTGGCATGCCGCAGATCGAGACCACGAAACCTCGCATCTACGACCGCCTGCTGTACGTGCTCGGGCTCTCGCTGGGCATCCTCGCAATTGGGTTTGTTTTGATGTACCGGGCCGCGCCGCGAAAGGTCTCCCCGCCGAAATGAGCGCCGCCGCGCTGACGGTGGACGGAGTCTGGAAGTATTACGGTGATTTTCCCGCTCTTCGAAACATCTCCTTTCAGGTGGGTGAAGGCGAATGCCTAGCCCTGCTCGGCCGGAACGGCGCGGGTAAGACCACGCTGCTTCGCATTCTCGCGGGGCTCTCCCGCCCGGCAAAGGGCCGCATCCTGATCTCCGGTGCGGACGCGCGGGCGCCTGAAACTCGCCGGAAGATCGGCGTACTCGGCCACGGCATCGCGGTCTATGAAGAGCTATCGGCTTTCGAGAACCTCCATCTGTTTGCGAACCTGTACGGGATCCGCGATCCGGCCCGCGCCGCGATGGAATGGCTGGAGCGCACGGGACTGGAGCGCGTGCGGGACGGGCTGGTGCGGGAGTTCTCCCGTGGAATGCGCCAGCGTCTCGCGGTCGCGCGAGCCTTCATCCACAACCCGGCGCTTCTGCTGCTCGACGAGCCGTTCACCGCGCTGGACGACCGGGCGATTGCGGTTCTCCAGGGCCTTCTGCGAAGCGCCCGCGCCGAGGGCCGGACCATTGTCATGTCCACGCACCAGCTCCGGGAAGCGCTGGAACTGGCGACGCGCTGTGTCCTGATCAATCGCGGCAAGGTCGGCTACGACGGGGAGCGTACGCCCGAAATGCTGGAAGACCCCTCGTGGCTGTACCGGAACTACGGAGAGGGATGATGGGCCTCTTTCTCCGCCAGACGCTGACCATTGCCGCCAAGGACCTGCGCTCCGAAATCCGCACCAAGGAGGCGCTGAACGCTTCGGTCTCGTTCTCCATCGTGATCCTGCTGCTGTTCAGTTTCGCGTTCGAGCCGAGCTCGGAACAGACGCACGAGATCGCCGGAGGTCTCCTCTGGATCGTGTTCGCGTTCGCCGGCGCGCTGATTCTGAATCGCAGCTTCGCCCGCGAACTGGTCAACGATTGCCTCGACGCCCTGGTGTCTTCTCCGACGCCCGGACCGGCGCTCTTCACCGGGAAAGCGATCGCGAATCTGGTACTGCTCCTGATCGTCGAGCTGATCTCGTTCCCGGTCTTCGGCATCTTCTACAATGTCCGGTGGCTGTCGCAATTTCCGCTGCTGTTTGTCGTGATGTTTCTCGGCACCTGGGGCATCGTCGTTATCGGCACCATGTTCAGCGCGATGACCGTAAATCTTCGCCTTCGCGAATTGATGCTGCCTGTCCTGGTCTACCCGATGATGATCCCGCTGCTGATGGGCGCGATTCAATGCACGACGGCGCTGCTGAACGGACAGGGACTGGGCGGGGAAGCGGCTCCGTGGCTCCGGCTGCTAATTGGCTTCGATTTGATTTTCAGCATATTGGCGGTGGCGTTGTCGGACACTGTACTAGTAGGCTAAAAGTATGCGCAAACAGGTTCTGATCGGCTTGTCGGGCGTGGCCCTCCTTCTGCTTCTTCGCAATCTCTACGTCATGTTCGTGGACCTGCCGGACGAAGTTCAGCAAGGCCCCATCTTTCGGATTATCTTCTTCCATGTTCCCGTGGCCTGGACAGCTCTGCTATGCGCTCTCTTCGCTGCCGGCAGCAGCGTGACGTATCTGGTTACGAAGAACCTCAAGTACGACGCGTTCGCCGTGGCCGTTACCGAGGTCGGACTGGCATTCGGAGCGGCGAACCTGGTTAGCGGAATGATCTGGGGACGCCAGATCTGGGGCATCTGGTGGGCGTGGGACCCGAGGCTGACCTCGATGCTGATCTGCGAGCTGTTGTACGCCGGATATCTGATGCTTCGCAGCGCCATCGACGATCCGACCCAGCGCGCCCGCATTGCCGCGGTCCTTTCGATCTTCGCTTTTTTTGACGTGCCGATTGTGGTGTTCTCGATCAAATGGTGGCGCACGCAGCATCCGCAGCCGGTGGTCTGGGGCGGCGGCAAAATGGAGCCGTCGTATTACAACATGCTCTTCGCCAACTGGTTTCCGATTCTCCTGCTTGCCGTGGTGATGATCGCCATCCGCATGCGGCAGGAGCGAATCCATCGCGAAGTCGAAGCCCTGCGCCGTTACGCGCACGAATTCTAGACCGGAGGCCTGATGGATTCCCGCAACGTTATGTACATGGTCTACGGCTTCTCAGCCGTATGGATCATTCTGTTCGGATATCTGATCCTGCTGGTCGCGCGCGAGAAATCGCTGAACGGCGAACTGGATCGCGTGAAGCGGATGATGGAAGAAGAGCGGCAGAAGAAGTGAGCTCCCCGCACGGATTGAATCGAAATCCGCGGTGATGATGGGCAAGCCGTGCGAAGGACAATCGCATTCCGGTCTGCCTGCTACTTGAAAAAATGGCGGCCGGTGAGACTTCCGACCACTGCTTGCCGCCTATCCTCAGCTCAGCACTGAGGACTTGCAGGCCTGCCTCGAGTACGCTGCTGCGCTGGCGGCTGACGAAGTTGTTCTGACGGAAACGAGCCTCGCCGGCAAACGGGCGTCCCGTCCACGGCAGCCTGAGACGTGCACGTCCCGCCAGAGCCGGACCGGGGAGCTCCGCCGCAGCCCAGGGGGACGGCCCAATAAGCGCAAAACTTAAGCTTTTTGGGTTGAAGTGCCGGCCGACTTCCCAGCTTCGGGCCAACTTCCGGATGGCCGACAATCCAACCAGCACCCACTGCGCTGACTCGGCACTCCGTAATTGATAGCTAGCTTGTCGTGGCTGACCCGCATGAAGTGCGGCGGCAGTGACGCGAGTTGCCAAATGTTAAAAATGGAACAGCTGGCGCGCGTTGCTGTGGGCGATCTTGACGCGGTCCGGTTCGCTAATGGGAGCATGGTCGAACCACTCGGTCGCCTCGCCCATATCCTCGTAGGGGTAGTCGACCGAATACAGAACACGGCCGGCACCGAGTTCAAGCATCACGTCGTTCAGCGCCTGTGTGCGAAAGTTGCCACTGGTCGTGACGTAGAAGTTCTCTCGCAGATACTGGCGCATTGATAGTTTCGCTTTCGTCCGAAGCCCCAGTCTGGACAGGCGGTGATCGACACGCCAAATCTGAAAGGGCAGTCTTTCACCAAGGTGACCCAGAATCAATATCCGAAGTCCGCTCTGGGAGGTTGGCAGTTCCAGGCAGGGCTTGAGATTTGCGCTGAAAAAAAGATTAACGGGATTGGGAAAGGAGTTCTGCCTTAAGTTATCGCTTTGGTGGACTGCCCATGATCATGGTCGCCAATCTTCGATAAGGTGGTAGGCGTGAAACGCCGCACTCTCCTCGGCGCGGGGCTGGCAGCAGCCGC
>JANXRE010000129.1 GCA_025353165.1 Acidobacteriota bacterium
TTGAAATCAGCCTATTCTCTCGCCGCTGCCTGGGAAGCCGTCGGATCCCAACGTTAACCATATTGAAACGCCAAGCCAAGGCTTGGAACCGGCGGATCAATCGCGATCGCGTGAAGATCAACTGGAAGTTCGATCGTAAGGCCGCTCGCAAGAAATTCGGATACAAATACTCTTTTAAGCGGTCAAAGACCTAGGAATGTTAGCGGCTCTCACGACGCTATGTCCCGGTTGCGGCCGGCTGACTCGCACGTCCGAGTTACAGGTCCTTTCCGCCGAATCCCAAAGAGCCGAGGCGGCTGGAGACTTGGTTTCTTCGCGCAACCACTGGGAAAGAGCGGCATCGCTGCTTCCGGTTGACACGGTTCAGCACCGCAGTCCCTGACGAAAATTGAGCGCAGTGCTCGCGCCGGCGGCGCTGATTGCCTGGAAGTTGAAGGCGCTGCTCCTCGGCTTCACGAAGCTGGGCACCCTGCTTTCGGTGTTAGCGTTCTTTGGCGTGTACTGGTCGCTGTACGGCTGGCCGTTTGCTCTGGGACTTGTGCTGTCGATCTACGTTCATGAGATGGGCCACGCCATGGCACTGCGCGATTTCGGTTTGCCGGCCAGTCCTTCGATGTTTATTCCCGGGATCGGGGCTTTCATTCGCCTACGAACCCTCTCCATCACGCCGGTGTAGGACTCACGAATCGGTCTGGCAGGGCCCCTGTACGGGCTTGGCGCCGCTTTGTTTTGTTTGGCGGTTTACGCTGCAACCGGGGCGAAGATCTGGGGGGTGATCGCGAATATCGGCGCAGTGATCAACCTGCTGAATCTGATCCCGGTGTGGCAGCTCGATGGATTGCGCGGGTTCCGGTCGTTGACACAGCCTCAGAGAATGATCGTCCTGGGTTGCGCGGGCAGGCGACCGCGACAGCACGGGATTGATACAGTATGGGTGCTCGCACCGCTGAATTAATGCTTATGAAGAACAAAGGCTCATTTCCGAGTTTCGAACTGACCGGGCAAACCGCCCTGGTGACCGGCGCCGCGCGCGGGTTGGGCCGCGCGATCTCGCTCGCACTGGCGCACGCGGGGGCGGACGTCGCGCTCGGATTGCGCGACGCGACACGGCACGGCGGACTGGTCGAGGAAATCCAGGCGCTCGGCCGCAAGGCTCTGCCGCTGCAGATGGATATGACTCAGATCGATCAGATTTTTAGCGCCGTGGATCGAACGGTCGAACACTTTGGACACATCGACATTCTGATCAACAACGCCGGAATCGCGCCCGGCAACCTGGCCGAGAACGTTCGCGAAGAGGACTACGACCTGACCCTCGCGGTCAACTTGAAAGGAATGTTCTTCGCCTGCCAGGCGGCGGGGCGCGCGATGATCCGGCAGGGCGGCGGCCGCATCGTCAACATGAGTTCGCAGGCCGGCTTTTCGGCGCTGCCCGAGGAGTCGGTGTACTGCATGACGAAGGCCGCCATCGTGCACTTGACACGCTGCCTGGCCGTCGAGTGGGGCAAGCACAACATCAACGTCAATGCCGTCGCCCCGACCTTCATCCACACCCCCGGCACCGAGGAGGCCCTCGCCGATCCCGTCTTCCGGGCCGATGTGGTGGAGCGGATCGCGGCACTGCACCGGATCGGAGAGCCGGTCGAAGTGGCGGGCGCGGTTGTGTTTCTGGCGTCTCCGGCGGCATCGCTCATCACCGGCCACACCATGCTGATCGACGGCGGTTGGACGGCGCGCTAACTCAGGGCTTTGCGTACAGGTCGATCACGCGCTCGATCGCGCGGCGGCACACCGCGCAGAAGCCGGTGATGTTGCGCGTGAACATGATGCAATCCGCCTGCGGCCGGTAGGTACCCTTCGCCTCGTACGCCGCGCCTTCAAATGCGCCCACCTTGTTCCCCCAAGGCGGACGCGCCAGCATCGGCATGGTTTGAGCCAACTCGGCGGCGAACAGGGCTTCCATTTCGCTCTCCGGTCTATTCTGCGCGCGAATCGCGTGACGCTTGGCTTGAATGCCCTTCTGCATAGTTTCGAACTCCGCCTTCGCCCACGGCGTCGGCAACGGAGTGCCCGGCTCGATCAGGTCCTTCCACTTCGACGCCCGCGGATCGAGGGTCGCATTCGGCTCCCATGGCTCGGGACGAGGCGCTCCGGTTTCGTACGCCACATCGGAAGTGTAGTACTCGTCCGCAAGCCCGGCGAAGTGATGGCCAAACTCGTGAACGAAGACGTAAGGCGTGGAGGCGTTGTCCGCGGCCACGGTCGCGTAGAGGTTGTGGATTCCTCCGCCGCCGTACTTGCGATCATTCACGACAATCTCGATGAATTCGTACGGTGCGGCGGCCGCGGCCTCGCGCATTCGCTTGTTATCGAACGTGAGCACGTAACGTTCAGATCCGAAGGCGTCGTAGGAAGCGCGCAGAGGCGACTTGCGCCACACTCCGTCGGACGGCCGCGACACTCCGCTCTCAGCGGCGGGCGTGTCGATGGCCCAGACGTTGAAAGCGCTGCGCCGCTCGCGAAACGGAGAGACCGAGAACAGAGTCTCGGTCAAGCGCTTGGCATCCTTATGCCATTTGTCCATCTCGACGGCGGTGTAGCCGTCGCCCATCAGGAGGATGTCCACCTTGTCGCGAGGCTCGCCATTGCGCATCACGGCCCACACGCCGGCGGCGGGCGGCGCGGCGCTACGATCCACCGTTTGCGCGGCCGGATCGACGATCGCCGACCAGACCTCGCGAAACGCATTCTGCCGGTCGCGTTTCTTGATTACGAGCTGCACGGCGGCGCCGGGATCGGGGAATCGGACTGACTCGTGGAACGCGCGGCGGACTTCCTTCGCCTCGTCCGTCGTCTCCCACTCGCCGTAGATGCCGGCGAAGCCCCGCGAATAGAGCACACGGTTACTCTTGCGGTCCACCACCTCGAAGAAGTACTTGCCGAGATTGGTGTCGTCGAGGAGGCGGTCGAGTCTTCCTGGCCATTCGCCTTCGAGCGCCACGCCGTCGAGAGCGAATTCCTCCTTTGCGGCGTCGCCGGAGTGGATGTAGTCGACGCGAATCGTCCGCGGCGAGTTGGACAAATTTGCGGTTAGAAGAGCCGTCAGAATGAGCGGTCGCACGCCATCATTAGATCATTGATACGATGGGCCGCATGTCCATACCCGTAGCCGCGGCGGCGCTCTGCATCTTCGCCTCAGTGATAACGGCAGCCGATCTACCCACCAAGAAATACCTGACTCTCGCGGCCATCAAGCAAATGGTCGCCGCGGCGGAAGCCGAAGCTCAAAAACGAAACGTCCATGTGACCATCTGCGTGGTCGACGACAGCCTCAACCTGTTGTTCCTGGAGAAAGGCGACGGCGCGCCGCTGAACACCTTGCAGTTCGCGCAGAAAAAAGCGCGGCACGCCGCCTTCTACAAGAGCCCGTCGAAGAGCGGCGCGGACCAGGTCAAGAGCGGCCAGGTCGAAGCGCTGTCGTTTCCCGAATTCTTCCCGAACCAGGGCGGATTGCCGATTCTGGTGGATGGCCAGATCCTCGGCGGCATTGCCGTCAGCGGCGCGCCGTCGGAAGTGGACGAAGCGATCGCGCAGGTCGCACTGGACACTCTAAAGGGTTCGTAGCATTTCATGCGGCAGCCGACTTTCGACCCCGGTCTCACCCAGCAGTACAACCGCTCGCTCCGGCGCGCCATCAACCCGGACGGCAGCTTCAACGTCTTGCGGCGCGGGACCAACTGGCGCGATGTGCATCCGTACCTGCACCTGATCAACATGTCGTGGCCGGCATTCCTCGGAACGTTGTTCGTTGCATACCTGATCGTCAACATCCTCTTCGCGCTTCTGTATTTCGCGCTCGGCGCGAACGCGCTGGAGAGCGCCACGCAGCCGACGGAGGGACTGGAACGGTTCCTGAGCTGCTTCTACTTCAGCTCCCAAACGCTGACGACGGTCGGGTTCGGCAGTATCGCTCCGCGTAGCATGGGCGCCAACCTGCTGGCGGCGCTGGAGGCTTTACTGGGGCTTCTGACGTTCGCGGTGGCGACCGGCGTATTCTTCGGGCGCGTTTCACGGCCGTCGGCGAGGATCGCTTTCAGCGCGGCCGCCGTTGTCGCGCCGTATCAGGAAGGAACCGCGTTGCAGTTCCGCATTGTAAACCGGCGCGCCAATGCGCTGATGGAACTGAAAGTCAGCGTGATTCTGATGACCGTGGAGCGCGCGGACAGCGGGCCCAAACGGAGCTACGCCGCGATGAAGCTGGAGCGCGACGCAGTCGAGTTCTTCCCGTTGACGTGGACGATCGTCCACCCGATCGACGACGACAGTCCGTTGAAGGGCAAGACGGTCGAAGATCTGAAACGCTTGGAGATGGAGATCCTGATCAAGGTGAAGGGATGGGACGAGACGTTCAGCCAGACCGTGCACCAGCGCTACTCGTACCGTTATGACGAGATCGTCTGGAACGCGCGCTTCACTCCGGCATTCGCTATCGACGAGGCGGGCGACATGATTCTTCAGGTGGACCGGGTGGGAGAGCATGAGGTTCTGTAGCGCGACATCACGAGAGTTCCATCCGAAAGGCACAGCTCTTTACGATGCTTTCAATTCGGCTGCGCTGACGGTCGACCACGCGCGGGTCTCGAACCTGTATCCTCTTGATGGCTATCGAGGCCGGTACAAAGGACAGCGGGACATTCTCTAGGGCTGGGGGACTGACAAGCGGCATATTCCGGTGGCGCTGAATTTCGAGCTCTCGGGCATTCCCTACTGGACCTCCGATATCGGCGGATTCATTCTGGGCCATCCGAGCTACAGGGAGCTGTTCGCGCGCTCCACGAATTTTGACCAATTATGACAAGCTGCGGTACCGGCTGATGCCGCCTGGCATCGGCGATCAGTATTTGTTCGGTCCGGCAATTCTCGTCAGCCCAGTCCCCGAGGAGGGCGCCTCGACGACGCATCTGACGCCCGATAAAGCTATCAAGTACTCTAAGAAAGCGGTCCCGGTCGCGCCTTAAGAGGGGCAAATAATGCGAATGGTTACTTTGATCCTGGCAAGCTTGATAACGGGGTGCGCCGCCATGGCCGCCACCGAGACGGTACTGTACAAGTTCCAGGGCAACCAGGGAGTCCTGCCAGCCGGACGCCTGATTGCCGATGCATCCGGCAAGATTTACGGCGTGACCGAATTGAGCGGTCCGCCGGGTTGCGGCACGGTGTTCCAACTGATCCCGCCGGCGGGCGGCGCGGGTTGGACCGCAACTACCCTGTACGAGTTTCAGGGAGGCGCGGACGGCTGTTCTCCGGGAAACGACATTCTGTTGGCGATGGATGCATCGAGTAACCTCTACGGCACAACGCGGGGCGGCGGCGTCGGCATGTGCGTCGGCAATTACACCGGCTGCGGCACCGTCTTCCAGCTTGTGCCTCCCGCGCAGGCAGGCGGCGCGTGGACCGAGAATATCCTCTACAGATTCGCCAGCGGAATCGATGGCGCCTTTCCAAACGGTGGAGTGATCCTCGGTCTCAATGGCGTACTTTATAGCACGACGTCGGACACCGGCGATTCCGGCCACTATGGCACCGCATTCGTGTTGAAGCCGCCGGCGATAGCGGGTGGCGCGTGGACCAAGACCACTCTCTACACCTTCACCGGCGGCGCGGACGGGAGCGAGCCAAACGGCAATTTGTTGCCCGACCGGAATGGGAATTTCTTCGGCACCACGATCGCGGGGGGGACCAACGCGAGGGGCGCTGTGTTCGAGCTCTCGCAAGCTCAATCGGGACTCTGGACGGAGACCGTGCTGTACAGTTTTCTGGGCCTTCCCGACGCCCATAATCCCGTTTCGGGGTTGGCGAGGGACAAGGCAGGCAACCTCTATGGAGTCACAAGTGTTGGCGGCCCCACCGACCACGGAGCGATTTACGAGCTGACCCCGCCCGCGCAGGTGGGAGGTGCATGGACCTACGCGGAGCTGTATGGTTTTCGCGGCGCGCCGGATGGAGATTTGCCGATCGGCCCTCCGGTCTTCGATGCGTTGGGCAACGTTTATGGCACGACGGCGGCCGGGGGGACAAACACGA
Source organism: Acidobacteriota bacterium (assembly GCA_025353165.1). Taxonomy (GTDB): domain Bacteria; phylum Acidobacteriota; class Terriglobia; order Bryobacterales; family Bryobacteraceae; genus TMP-7. The sequence goes on from JANXRE010000129.1 coordinate 6,085, forward strand.
ACATCTGCCGCTTCAACGGCTGCGGGACCGTTTACAAACTTGCGCCGCCCGCGCAGACGGGCGGCGCGTGGAAAGAGACCGTGTTGTACCGATTTCTGGGGAACAACGACACCAGCGACCCGCAGACCAGCCTGCTGCGCACGAACTCCGGCACGCTTTACGGCACGGCCGTGGGCGGTGGCGGCGCCAGCAGCGGAAGCTTTTTTTCGGTTCATCCGTAGAATAGAGTGAAATTTGCCCCTTAAAGGAATCTTTACCCCGACACTGGTCCCGCTGGACGAGCACGGCGACATTAATGAAGCCGAACTGCGCCGGTTTGTTTCGTGGCTGATTGAAAAGGGCGTGCACGGGCTATACCCGAACGGATCGACGGGCGAGTTTACCCGATTCACTCCGGAAGAGCGGCGGCGCATCGTCCGCATTACGTGCGAAGAGGCGCGCGGGCGCGTGCCGGTGCTTGCTGGCGCGGCCGAGGCGAACGCCAAAGAGACGTTGGGCGCGTGCGAGGCGTATGCCGGGATGGGCGCGACGGCGGTTGCCATTGTTTCTCCGTTCTACTTTCGCCTGTCGCCGGATTCAGTGTACGCGTACTTCGCGGAGATCGCGCGGGCGTCGCCGATCGACATCACGCTGTATAACATCCCGATGTTCGCGAGTCCGATCGACGTCCCGACCATCCGGCGGTTGGCGGAGTTCCCTCGGGTGGTGGGCATCAAGGACTCGTCGGGCGACCTGGCGTTCATGATGCGAATGATCAACGCGGTGCGGCCGTCGCGCCCGGACTTCTCGTTTCTCACCGGGTGGGAGGCGGTGCTCGCGCCGATGCTTTTCATCGGCTGTAACGGCGGGACGAACGCGAGCAGCAACGTGGTGCCGGAGGTCACGCGGGAGATATACGATTTGTGCGCGGCGGGAAAGTATGGCGATGCGATGGCTTGGCAGTACAAGCTGATCGAGCTATTCGACGCGATGCTGTTCCCTTTCGAGTTCCCGGATGGATTCCGGGCGGCGGCGGAACTGCGCGGGTTCAACTTCGGCAAGAGCCGGCAGCCGGCGACGGATGAACAGCGCGCGGACCGGGCCACCTTGAAGGGCGGATTGCAGGGATTGCTGTCGGGGTTCGGCGTGGCGGATGCTCCGGGGGTGGTTACGGCGGCGCGGGTCGGCCATTTCGACCGGGACATGATCTCGCGGGTGATCTCTGAAGTGATGACGGGCCTGGAGAAGCGGGGGGCGTTCTGAGCGAGGCTCTCCTGCTGGTGGAAGTCGGCGGGTGGTCGGCCGGGATGGTGATTCTGGATGCGATGGAGAAGGGCGCCGGGGTTCGCGTTTTGCAGGTGGAATTGAACGATCAGCCGGGTATTTGTATAAAGTTGACCGGGCCTTTGGACGATGTACAAGCGGCGGCAGAGATGGCCGAGGGAACGGCACGTCGGCTGGAGATTCCGGTGGTGGTGGACGTGATTGCGCGGCCGGCTGGGTCGTCGGCGAAGGCTTACGCCGCGGGCCGGGACTTCAGCCCGCTGATCGAGCAGTTGACGGTGCACGAACCGGGGGAGAACATGTCGGAACAATCGGGATTCGCGGTAGGACTGATCGAGACGCAAGGATTCACGGCGGTGTTCGAGGCGATCGACACGGCGCTGAAGACGGCGGCGGTGGAGGTTCTGGCCCGCGAGAAGCTCGGGGGCGGGTACATTACCGTCGTGATCAAGGGCGATGTGGCGGCCGTGACGGCGGCGGTGGAGGCCGGGAGCGCCAAGGTGGCCGGGCTGGGCAGGCTGGTGGCGGCGCACGTGATCGCGAGCCCGAGCGCGGCGGTTTTGTCGCTGCTTCCCCGATCTTAGGTTCACATCAATCATTTGAGTCACAGGCGCAGGGCCAGGTTCTCGCCGGGGGCGGTGTAGAACTTGGGGCCGGGTTTGGGTTCGTTTCGCGCGCGGGGCGGCGGGGCGTTGATCAGGCGGCCAACTACTGCGGCGTCAATGGTTTCCACGGTTTTGGCTTCGTTTCGCATTTGCCGGGATTTCAGGAGTTCGGTGTGCGCTTTGTAGTAGCTGCGCTCGGCGGCGGCGGCGTAGCGCTGGATGGTGGCGAGGGCGCGGTCGCCTCCGGCCATGAGCTTGGCGGCGATTTGCTGGTCGGGGTCTTCGCCTTCGATTGCGCTGAGTAGCATCTGGTCGAAGATTGCGTTCTCGATGCGGCGGGCTCGGGCGAGGCGCCAGCGGGAATCGGCCATCAGCTCCAAGAGGAACGTTTCGTGCTGGTTGGCGGGTTGGAACTGGTCGCGGAGGCAGACGAGGAGGATGTCGAATTCGTCCTGGTCCTCGTGAGCGAGGACGGTGAAAGCTCCGGAGAGCCCGTGTTTGGTGCTGTTGCGCGCGGCGGCGGCTTTGCCCTCTGGAGTTTTTGGACCCGTCGAGTAGGTCGAGTTGTTCTGGTTGGCGGTGATTTGTGCTGCGGTGGCCATTGCTTCTCTCCTTCTGCCTGATATATATCAGATGAAGTCGAGAAAACGGCTTTTCGGAGTGGGGCTAAAGTGGGGTTAATTGGTTTAGATAGAATGGGTTAGGGCCTATAAAAAACATGTGTGAACGGCCCGAGGACGGGAGGGCGTTTTTCGAAGGGCGGCAGGCTGCGTCGCGATGGATCGGGTAGCCTAACTAATCAGCTCGCTGACGCAAGAACGCTGGGATGTCGCGTGAGCCGCGCGTCACGGCGACAATCTCTATCGGCAAGCGCTTGGCTCGATAAATGACGAGATAGGAGCCAACCGGCCAGAACAGAACGGGATAGGCGGTCAGGTCTTCGCGTTTGTGGCCCATCCCCGGAGTTCTTCCCAGTGCTTCGAAAGCATCAGAAGAGCTTTCCTATCCAGCGATCGGCGGCGTCAATGCTGTCGGCGGCGATGTGTTCCCAGATGCTGTCCAGGCCGAGGTCTGCATCGGCGCTGAGAACATAACCGCTCATGCCCGCTTCTTTCGGCGGTCTTCAGACTTGCGCTGGAGCCGGGCGCGGGCTTCTTCCGGGTCCACATGGTCGCCACAATCGAGCGCAGCCAAGCGCCGACCGAGTTCTTTGTTGAACTCGCGCGTTTGGGCGGCACGGGCTTGCTCATGTTCTTCCAGAAGGCGGAGAGCCTCCCTGACAACTTCGCTGGCGGAGTTGTAGCGGCCCGTCTGAACCTTGGCGTTGACGAACTTCTCCAGTTCGGCGGTGAGCGAAACGTTCATGGCGACCTCCCTGGGAGTGCGTCTCCCCTTACCGTACACGATGGTATGAATAACAGGCTTTGTCAATCTGTGACATGCAGTGGGCTTGGCCGGAGCTTCGTTGTCTTCGATGAGAAGGATGTGCGCCGACTCGGAAGAAGTAGTATTGTTCATTGGATTCCCTCCCATATCAAATAGCGTGGTCCGCTCACCAACTCCAAATCCGCACAGACGTTCCGTCCGCAGAACTTTCTCATCCGTCCCTGATCGTTTTGGCAGCACGGGGCAGCGCGGTTTCTATAGGCTGGCCAGCGACGTACTGTCCGCCTTCATGCGGGACCCAAGCCAGGGAAACTTTCGCAAGCTCTGCGAGACTCTGGAAAATGCCGAACGGAAAACCGGTTCGACCCCCTGACCGTGCCGGTCCTCGGCCTCTTCACGCTTGGTCTATTTCCACTAGTGTCCGGTTAGAAGTCGAATAGAATCATTTGGTTGCGGGTATCGAGTAAATCGCTTTCGGAGTCCGACGCCTGAAGTGCCTGCAAAATGGGCGTTTTCTCAAAAATGGTGACGCTCAAGATCTGTAGGATTTGG
>JANXRE010000133.1 GCA_025353165.1 Acidobacteriota bacterium
TGCCGCGTCGCCACTCTTGGCGACGCCTTCTTTGGAAAACCGGTCAGCCTGAACTGCGCGATTTCTTGGCCGAATGTTTCGACATATTTTTCCAATTCATGCAGGAAGACAGGCGTCGCCAAGAGTGGCGACGCGGCACGCATAAGTGCGTGCGCCACGTTAAATGAAAGAGCACTTTTATGATCTTTTCTTTCCCCGTACTTAAGCCCGGCGAAGCAGCGGCCATGATCGAACACGGCCAGACGGTCGGGTTCAGCGGCTTCACTCCCGCCGGCGCGCCGAAAGCGATCCCGCTGGCCATCGCCAAACACGCGGAGTTCGAGCACCAGGCCGGCCGCAGGTTCAAGATCGGCGTGCTGACCGGAGCCTCCACCGGGCCGTCGCTCGACGGCGCTCTGGCCAAGGCCGCCGCCATCAGTTTCCGCACTCCTTATCAATCGAGCCCCGAGCTTCGCAAACGCATTAACGCCGGCGAGACGCGATTCTTCGACATGCACCTGTCGATGATGCCGCAGGCCGTTCGCTACGGATTCCTCGGTCCCGTGCACTGGGCCGTCGTCGAGGCCTGCGACATCACCGCGGGCGGCGGGATCGTGCTGACCGCCAGCGTCGGCGCATCCCCTACGTTTTGCCGGATGGCCGACCGGATTCTCATCGAATTGAACCACAACCATCCTCCGACGCTGCTCGGCATGCACGACATCTACGAGCCCGCGGACCCGCCGCGCCGCCGCGAGATTCCGATTTACTCAGCCAGCGATCGTATCGGTTCGCCCGTTATCAAAGTGGATCCAGCAAAGATCGCCGGAGTGGTGCAGACCAACCTCGAAGATGAGTGCAAAGGCTTCGACGAGGCTACGCCGGAGACGGATAGGATCGGCCAGCGGGTCTCGGAGTTTCTTGCGTCGGAGATGAAGGCGGGCCGCATCCCGGCGGCATTCCTGCCCGTTCAGTCTGGCGTAGGGAACATCGCCAACGCCATTCTGTTCGCTCTCGGAAGAAACAAGGATATCCCCGCGTTCGAGATGTACACCGAGGTCTTGCAGGATTCCGTGGTGAAGCTGATCCAGGACGAGCGGGTGAAATTCGCATCGACCTGCTCGCTTACCGTCAGTCCGGAAGCGCTGAAAGTCGTGTACGACAACCTCGAATGGTTCCGCCCGCGCATTCTCATGCGCCCGCAGGAAATCTCCAACAACCCGGAAGTGGTCCGCCGCCTCGGCATCATCTCGATCAACACCGCCCTCGAAGTGGATATCTTCGGAAACGTGAATTCAACCCACGTGATGGGACGGCAGATGATGAACGGCATCGGCGGTTCCGGCGACTTCACGCGCAACGCTTACCTTTCGGTCTTCACCTGCCCGTCAACGGCCAAGGGCGGGAAGATCTCCACCATCGTCCCGCTGGTTTCGCACATGGATCACAGCGAGCATTCCGTTCAGATTGTCGCCACCGAATGGGGCATCGCCGATTTGCGCGGCCGGTCGCCTATTGAGCGCGCCCTGCTGATCATCGAGAATTGCGCCCACCCTGAGTTCCGCGACCAGCTTCACCAATACCTGGAGTTGGTGGAAGGCGCGCATACGCCGCACACCCTGACCGCCGCGTTCAAGATGCACGATAAGTTCGCGCGAACGGGCGACATGCACGGAGTGGATTTCGCGGAAGTGGCGGCGACGACGAGGTAAATGCTCAGTTCGCTTTCGCCGGCTTCGTCGGCGGTTTCGGGGGCTTCGGCGGCTTCGTGCCCGTGGGCGGGGACTGAGGGCTCGGAGCCGGCAGCGCCGTCTTTCCGTAATCGAAACAGTCCTGCATGCCGTTGGATCCAGCGTCCCGCAGGTTTAACGAGGGAAGCCCGAACGTGATCTCGCAATACCTGACGAGGCTCACGTGGGATTGAAGAACCTTCGAGATATAGCCCGGTTTGGCATATGGGCTCAGCACCAGGCAGGGCACTCGAGATCCATAACGGAACGGGCTTCCGTCAGTCCATGACTCCACGTTTGGCGGCGTAACGTGATCGGCCCATCCGCCCCAGTCGTCCCAAGTGATAAAGATCGCGACGTTGGGCCAAAGGCCCCCTTTCACAATCGCGTCGACCTGGGCCACTTGGGCCACTGTCCAGGCCATGCCCGCGGAGACGGAATCGACCGGATGCTCGCTTAACCCGCCGGGGGGCGTAAACCCACGACACGGAGGGCAGTGTCCCCGCCGCGGCGTCCAACGCGAATTGCGGGGAATGTACGGTCCACGGATTCTTGCGGAGTTTCAGAATGTCGTCGAATACATAGCCGCCATAATTGCGCCATGTGAGGCCCGCGGCCTGCAGGTTCTCCGGCAAAGCCGGCAAGTCGAAGGGAGGTTTTAGATTCACCGGATCGCGGAAATGGGAATTGTTGACGATGGGAGACGCAGCCGCGACCAGCATCAGATGGTTGGGCGTCGATGGCCCCCCAACATCGGTGAAATAGTTGTCGCACAGCCTGTATTGGCGCGCATAAGCAAAGTACGACGGAATGTCCGCCTCCCAGTACTGCTGCCGGACGCCGGCTGTCGCGCGTTTCAACCACGTCGCGTGGTCGTGCGCCGGGGATACTGTCGGCGGATCGCTCGCGTGCGCGAGCGTTGCATCTCCGTTTGCATGAGGAAAGTGGCCGAAATAGTTGTCGAACGAGTGGTTCTCTTTGACGATGATTACCACGTGTTGAATCAGACTCGGTTTCGCCATTGTCTGACTATCCTCTATGGAGCATACATCGTGGCCCGGATTGCGCGGCCGCCCAGTTGTCCCAAGATCGACGCGACCGCGTGAGGCTGGCGGTCGTCCCACGTGGCCAGGATCGAGCCGCTGCCGGTTCCCGGACCGGTCACGCTCAGGTTCGCCGTGACCGAGCCGTCGCCGTAGTTCCAATCCATCCAGCCCGTAACCTCGACGTCATTCGTCCACCGGATGCCGCTCAACGTGTAGTGATAAAGATTCCCGATCGACGAATATTGGAACGTGCCTCCGCGGAGTCCCACGCCGAAGCCGCTGGTGTTGACCCACCAGCGCGCGATCATATCGCCGGCGGCCAGCGTGGCGGCGGCAGCCACGCGTAGATCGTCCATCGTGCCCCGATTCCCGGCCAGCGCCGTAGCGGGTTGAACCAGCGCGGCCGTAGTGGCGAAATTCGGAACCGTCCGGACTTCGCTGATCTTCGACGCGCAGGAAGTATCGCCGGGGCTGAGGTCTAGAAAGAACCGGTTGGCAATAACGGAGGCGCAGTTGTCGGGATCGCCCACCGCGGTCACATGGAAGCTGTTCGCTACCAGAATTTGCCGGCTATTCGGGAACAGGTCCGCCGCGAGCCTGCCTTCCGTGGGAGTAGTGAGCGAATCGAGCTCGCCCGAAAGAACCAGGACGGGCACGTTCGGGAACTTCGCATCCGGCGGAATCGAGTGCTGAGAAGGATGCGCCGGTGAAGGAATGGGCCAATCCAGGCACAGGTCGAGCACGCCAACGTCAATCGACATCTTGCGGAACTCATCGATGGTGAAGGGCGCGTAGACACCGGGCTGTTCGCGCGCGATGGTGGCCTGCTCCTCGAAAACGCGTAGCGCGGGCGGCGAAATCATGTTGTAGAGCTGCGGATAATCGCTGCAACTGACGGCCGCGAACAGGCCGCGGCTATATTGGCGTGGCGGCCCCCCGGGCTGATCGAATCCGCCCATCAGGTTATTCTCGGCGAAGATGCGAAGCAGCGGCGCGGAGTCGCCATTTTCGATGTAGGCGCGAGTGGCCGGGTCGAGTTCCCGATAGATGACCTCGCCCATGACGCCCGCATATTCCGCATAGGCGACTGCCACGGCGTCGGCCGTGACCGGGCGGAGTTGGCCGTTGCCGTCGTGCGCATATCCCGTGAACGGATGCACGCGCAACGTCCGCACCAGAGCCTCGATGCGGTCCTGCGACGCGCCGGAGCAACTCAGTGATCGCTCGCAAACGAGGTTGTAATTGCGCCGGTTAAAGACGGCGGCGAACGGATAGAACGGATTCTCGCCGCGCACCGGGTAGGCGCTGTCGAGGATCACCGCGCGAACCAGGTCCGGGTGATTGACGGCAAAAGCCTGGCTGAACCATGTGCCGTACGAATCGCCGTACAGGTCCACCGGGCCGACCCCGAGCGCTTGGATCACGGCCGCAAGATCGTCGGTGGCCAACGCGGTGCCGTACAGATCGGACGCCGTGCCAAGTTCCGTGCCGCACGCGCCGGCATCCGCGACCGTCTGCGTCAGCTCGCTCTGCAGCGGCTCGCAATCGATGGCCTGGGACCCGCCCGTTCCGCGGTTGTCGACCAGCAGCAGATTCCGGCGATAGAGCAGGGGAGCGAAGAGCCCCACATAGCCGCCCGCACTGCCCGTGGTGGGGTAACCTGGTCCTCCTTCGACGGCCACGATAGATCCCAGCGCGGGTTGCGAACTGTCACGCGCCGGGTAGAATTCCCAAGCAATGCCGATCATGCCGCCCACCTGTCCGGTGGGATCCAGGGGGCGCGGCAAAGTCCCGCAGAGTGCCATCGGATTATGCGGGCAGGGCCGCATGCGGAGATCGGAGCCGAGGGCGAGCGAAGCACCGCACCACGCGATGGTCAAAAGTAGGCGCATGAAGTCAGGTTAATGCACTGTCACGGTGACAGTCTTGGTGGTCCGTCCGTACTGATTCGTGGCGTACAGCGTGTAGGTGGTCGTGACGGCGGGCGTCACTATTGCCACCGTGCCGCGGACAGGTCCCGCATCCGGAGAAACGATCGTGTAGATCGCGCCCGTGACGGTCCAGCTCAACATCGAGGACATGCCGGCGCTTATGGTCGACGGGCTCGCGGTGAAGCTGCCGATCGACGGCGATGAACCCGTGGGCACGTTCGCGGGCGTGTAGATAGTGCCCATCTGCACAACGTCGAAATCGGAAGCGGTGATCGGTTTCAGATTATTCAGGTCGTTGTTATTCCAACGGCTATCCCCCGCGCCACTGATGAAAATGCCGCTTCCATTGTCGGCCAGAATCAGCCCGTACTTCTTCATCGCCGCCAGAATCACCTTGTTGGCGGTCGAGAACCCGGAGATATCGAAGCTGGCCTTGAGCCGCAGGCGCGTGCCCATCGGCGGCGCGTTCTGGTCCGTGGTGCTCGATGCCCAATGCGACGCGGGAGCGACGAACGCCTGCTGCGTCGTGGGCACAGTAAAGCGGAGCGCGTGATTGATTGCGCCCGCCGCCACTTCGTCGTACCGCGCCAGCCCAACGAAGATCGGCAGCCCCGCGGCGTCGGCCGAAGTCCACGTGTAGGGTCTCTGCTCGCTGATCGTCATGTCCCAGATGGCGGTCGAGTCCGCCTTCCAGCCCCCGGTTTTCAGGCTGTACGCATGATACAGCTCATACAGCCAGCAGCCGTCCTTGTCGAGCGCGAGGACGTGCCGGTCTCCGTTCCCCGGATTGGGATAACCCTCGATGAGAGCGTTCGCCGGTATTGGCATTGGGCCGGGATCGCTTTGGGACGCATAGGCCCGGAGCTTCACAAGTACTTTTGCCTGGCTGCCTGCTTCCACCTGGTAGGGGATTCCGAGCGTCGACCCCGCAAACGTCCCAGCGCCGAAATCGGGATGCAGCGTGGTCGACGCGCCGATGTAGTTGATGATGTTCGCGGAGTTCGGGTCCACCGGCGTGGCGGAGATATCGGTATTCCACAAGCTCGTCGCCGGAAACGGAACGAACCCATTCAGGCTTGCGCCAGGACCCAGGCTCATGCCGGCGCAGGTCCCGCTCTGCGCCTGCAGCGTCGCGCTCAACGCGGCAAGAGCGCCGAAAATCACGGACACTTTCGTGAGATATCGCATTTTTTTAGAAGCTCCTTTCTTATAGCCCAGCAGACCGCAGTATACTCCGATTCTGTAGGATCTCCCGCTATTTAACGGTTACCGTCACCGTCTGCGTAGTCCGTCCATATTGATTCGTGGCGTACAGCGTGTAGGTGGCCGTCGCGGCGGGCGTCACCATCGCCGCGGTGCCTCGGACCGGCCCCACATCCGGAGAAACGATCGTGTAGGTCGCGTCCGTGACGGTCCAGGTCAGCATCGAGGACATGCCGGAGTGGATGGTCGCGGGGTTCGCCGTGATGCCTCCGATCGCCGGCGATGAGCCCGTGGGCACGTTCGTAGGCGTGTAGATGGTCCCCATCTGGACGACATCGAAGTCCGAAGCGGTGACGGACCTCAGGTTCCCCAGGTCGTCGTTGTTCCAGCGGCTGTCCGGCGCGCCGCCAATGTCGATGGCGCTCCCGTTGTCGGCCAGGATCAGCCCATATTTCTTCATCGCCGTCAGAATCACCTGGTTGTCGGCCGAAAATCGCGAAATATCGAAGGTCGCCTGGAGGCGCAAGCGCGCGCCCATCGGCGGAGCGTTCGGGTCCGCCGTGCTCGATGCCCAGTGCGAAGCCGGAGCGACGAAGGCCTGCCGGGTTGTGGGCACGGTAAAGCGCAACGCATGACGGATCGCACCGGCGGCCACTTCGTCGTAACGCGCCAGTCCCACGAAAATCGGCAAACCCGCGGCGTCGGCCGAAGTCCATGAATAAGGCCGTTGTTCGACGATCGTCATGTCCCAGATCGCGGTCGAGTCCGCCGTCCAGCCATTCGACGCTTGAACCATCGGCCGGAAACGGCGCACTGGGAAGAGTCTCGGCCCGTGGGAATTATACAGCTCGTACAGCCAGCAGCCGTCTCTGTCTAGAACCAGGACGTGCCGGTCTCCGTCCCCCGGTATGGGATAACCCTCGATTAAGGCGTACGCCGGTATTGGCATCGGCCCCGGATCGCTTTCGGAGGTATATCCGGTAATCGTCACCTGGACCTTTGGTTGCGCACCGGCTTCCACCTGGTAAGGGATACCGATCGCCTGCCCCGCGTACATTCCCGACCCGAAGTCGGGATGCAGCGTGGTGGACGCACCGATGTAGTGAATGATGTTGGCGGAGTTGGAGTCGACCGGCGCGCCCGATATATCGGTGTTCCACGGACTGGCAGGCGAAAACGGAACGAATCCATTCAGGCTGGCACCCACGCCGAGGCCCATTCCGCCGCAAGTCGGGCTCTGCGCCGGCAGTTGGACGCCGAAGACAGCGAGTATCGCCCATATCTTCACGGAACACCGCACGGTTTCGAGCCTCGACCGCAGTATACCGCCCATGATCGTGTACAATGCCCACACATGAAACGGAGCCTCGTCTTAGCACTGTGTCTGGCGCTCACCACGCCCCTCGCGGTCCCGCAGGAAGCCGCGCCTCTACGTGGATACTCTGCCGATTCCTCGCGCGCCGAGCGCGACTGGGAGATTAAATTTCGCGCCCTTCCCGACCCGGCCGCCATGCGCGGCTACATGCAGCGGTTGAGCGCGCGCCCGCACCACGTGGGCTCGCCCTATGACCGGGACAACGCCGAGTGGCTGAAGGCCCGCTTCCAGGAGTGGGGTCTCGACGCCCGGATCGAAACCTTCGACGTGCTCTTCCCTACCCCCAAAGAGCGCCTGCTGGAGTTGATCGAGCCGGCGCACTTCACCGCCAAGCTCGAAGAACCGTCGCTGGCGGAAGATCCCACCAGTTCGCAAAAAGACGAACAGCTTCCGACGTATAACGCCTACTCCATCGATGGCGACGTGACGGCCCCGCTGGTCTACGTGAATTACGGCGTGCCCGACGATTACGAAACGCTCGACCGCCGCGGCATCTCCGTCAAAGGCGCCATCGTGATCGCGCGCTACGGCGGTTCCTGGCGGGGCATCAAGCCCAAAGTCGCCGCCGAGCACGGCGCAGTGGGCTGCCTGATATATTCCGATCCGGGAGACGACGGCTATCATTCCGGCGAAGTGTTCCCCGCCGGCCCGTACCGCCCCAAAGACGGCGTGCAGCGCGGCAGCGTCATGGACATGCCGATCTACCCCGGCGACCCGCTGACGCCCGGCGTCGGCGCCACCAAAGACGCCAAGCGGCTGCCCCTGGACCAGGCGCCGACCCTCACCAAAATTCCCGTCATGCCCATTTCCTACGCCGATGCGCAGCCTCTGCTCGCCGCGCTCCAGGGGCCGGTCGCCCCTCCGGCGTGGCGCGGCGCCTTGCCCATCACCTACCGGTTGGGGCCGGGTCCGGCCAAGGTGCACCTGAAGCTGAAGTTTAACTGGGATCTCAAACCGATCTACGACGTGGTGACCCGCATTCCGGGCGCGGTGTACCCCGACGAATGGATCATCCGCGGCAACCATCACGATGCGTGGGTCAACGGCGCGGAAGATCCCATCTCCGGCGCGATCGCCCTGATGGAAGAGGCGCGCGGCCTGGCAGCGCTGTTGAAACAAGGTTGGAAACCGAAACGCACCATCGTCCTCTGCCTGTGGGATGGCGAAGAGCCGGGATTGCTGGGCTCCACCGAATGGGCCGAGACGCACGCCGAGGAACTGCGCCGCAAGGCGGCCGTCTATATCAATAGCGATAGCAACGGCCGTGGCTTCCTATTCATGGAAGGCTCGCACACGTTGGAAAAATTCATCAACGGCGTGGCGCGCGACGTGGAAGATCCGGAGACCAAACTTACCGTATGGAAGCGCAGGCAGTTCGCGGCCGAGAGTTCGCCCCAGGACGGCGCCGAAGCCCGCACGCGCCCGGACCTGCGCATCGGAGCGCTGGGCTCGGGTTCCGACTACACCGCGTTCCTCGATCACTTAGGGGTAGCGTCTTTGAATCTCGGCTTCGGCGGCGAAGACGGCGGTGGAATCTACCATTCCATCTACGACGACTTCTATTGGTACACGCACTTTTCCGACACCACCTTCGTGTACGGCCGCGCGCTCGCCCAAACCTGCGGCACCGCTGTGATGCGGCTGGCCGATGCCGACCTGCTGCCTTTCGACTTCGACAATTTCACCGACACCATGCGGCGGTATGTGGCCGATGTGAAGCGCCTGGCCGAGGAGAAGCGCGGCCAGATCGTGGAACGCAACCGGCAGATCGACGAAGGCATGTTCGCCGCGCTGGCAGATCCGCGGGAGAAAAGCGTGCTGCCGACTAAAGAACCCGCGCCGCCATTCCTCAACTTCGCGCCGCTCGACAACGGCATCGCCGCCCTGGAGCGCACCGCCGGCGCTTTCGACAAGGCGCTGACGCACGCCGATGAAAACGGTGGAGCGGCGCTGGCGCGGGCCGCACTCAAAGACGTCAACGACCGCCTGGTGACGCTGGAACGGGTCCTTCTGTTGGGCGACGGATTGCCCAATCGCGCCTGGTTCAAACACCAGATCTACGCGCCTGGCCTCTATACCGGCTACGGCGTGAAGACGCTTCCGGGCGCGCGCGAGAGCATCGAGCAGAAGCAGTGGAAGCAGGCCGACGAGCAGATCGCGCGTGTAGGCAAGGTATTCGAGAACGCCGGCGAAGCCATCCAGGGAATCACCAGCGCGCTCGAACAGGCGGTGCGTTAAGTGGCACCAAAGCGGTCTGCGCTCAGATCAATGCGATGAACTCGTCGACCGAGAGGTTCGCATCTCGAACAATGGCGCGTAGCAGCGGTTCCTTGATCGTCCGGCCGGGATGAACAGGCACCACGGTTCGAGCTCTCGTCTCAGGATGGATCAACATCAGGTGGCTTCCTTTTTGCCGGTCCTCGACGAATCCGGCGCGCTTGAGCGCCCGGACGACCTTTCGCGAAGTCAGCGACGGAAGCTTGGCCATGAATCACGCGGGAACGGAGAGGGGAACAGTCACTCTCCCTTGAAACGACTGCCCCTCCTCGGGAATCGCCTCTCCACTGGCCGTCAGGCTTTCCAGATACAACGCGATCGCTTCTCGGACGTTACGCTCCGTCTCTTCCAGAGTCTCACCCTGTGTGTGACAACCGGGCAGAGCCGGAACGAACGCCACGTAGCCCCTTTCAGGAGCTTGTTCGTAAAAAACCGAATACGAGAAGGTCCTGGATGCCCTGTTTTTCATCAATCCCATTGTAGGAGGTCCCGGTAGGATCGCCAAACTCCACGCGCTCATGACAACAAGCGCCAAAGCTGGTACAACCGAAGAGATATCATATGCGCGGGCCAGCCAGCATCCTTATTCTCCTCGCGGTCCCCGCCGTGTGGGGCCAGGACGATCTCTTCGAGACCCGAGTCCGTCCGCTGTTCGCCGAGAAATGCTACGGCTGCCACGCCGATTCCAGGATGGGCGGCCTCCGGTTGGACACGCGCGAGGGCTTCCAAAAGGGCGGGAAGTCGGGGCCGGTCGCCGTGGCCGGCGATCCAGAGCACAGCTTAATCGTTAAGGCTCTGCGCTACACCGACGCGAGGCTCAAAATGCCTCCCACGGGCCGCCTGACCGACGAGCAGATTGCCGCCATCGAAGCTTGGATCAAGTCGGGCGCGGTTTGGCCCGAGGCTGCCGGCGTCACGAAGAAACCTCAGTACAGCATCACCCCCGAACAACGGCGGTTCTGGTCGTTCCAGCCGTTCCGCGACGTGTCTCCCCCGGCGGTTCGCAATACCCGTTGGTGCCGGACGGAAATGGACCGCTTTATTCTCGCGAAGCTGGAGGCCAACGGCGTTGAACCTGTCCGCGAGGCCGACCGGCGAACCCTCATCCGCCGGGCCACGCTCGACCTCACCGGCCTGCCTCCCACCTCGGAGGAGGTGACTACTTTCGAGCGCGACCGCTCCCCCGGCGCATTCGAACGCGTCGTCGACCGCCTGCTCGCCTCGCCTCGCTACGGCGAGCGCGGAGGCCGCCTGTGGCTCGACGTCGCCCGCTACTCCGACGACCGCCTCGACTCCGAGCGCGATAACTTCTACGAGAACTCGTTCCGCTACCGGGATTGGGTCGTTCAGGCCATCCAGGACGACATGCCGTACGATCTCTTCGTCCAGGCGCAGATCGCCGGCGACCTTCTCCCGGGCCACGGGAAATACGAGGCGGGCCTTGGCTTCTACGCGCTGAGCCCCGAGATGCAGGACGATCGCGTCGACGCCACCGCGCGGGGCTTCCTCGGCCTGACTGTCGCCTGCGCGCAGTGCCACGATCATAAGTACGATCCGATCCCGACCCGCGATTTCTACTCGCTGCTCGGCATCTTCCGCAATACCGAATTAACCGAGATCCCGCTGGCTCCCAAGGATGTCGTGGAAAGTTACCGGGCCCACAAGGAGCTCATCTCGAAGAAGGAAGCCGAGATCAAGGAGTTTGTCGACGCGCAGAGCTGGCAGCTTGGCGAAATCCTGGCGGCGCAAACCTCGCGCTACATGCTCGGTGCGGACCCGAAGCTCGATCCGGAAACGCTGACTCGCTGGTCGAAGTACCTCGCTAAGCCGGAGAAGGAACATCCGTTCCTGACGGACTGGGCGGCCGCGCGGGATCGAAATGCGGCCGCCGCCGAGTTCCAGACCCTCGCCCTGAGCGTCCTGGCGGAAAAGAAACACGTCGACGACGAGAATCACGTCCGCCTCGGGCTCCATCCCACGCGCGAGGACCTTTCGAAAGCGGATCTCGTCTCCATGGACCGAAATCGCTTCGTCCTGTGGGAGGACTTGTTCGGCGACAAGGGACTCTTCTACTACGGCGACGGCAAGATCGACCGGTTCCTTTCTGGCCCGTGGAAAGAACACCTCGCAGCGCTGCACGTTCAACTCGCCGGCCTGAAGACGAATCTGCCGCCGCCCTATCCCTTTCTCCACGCGGTCAAGGAACTCGAAAAACCGGTCGAGCAGCGCGTCTGGATTCGCGGCGATGAGAACAACGCCGGCGACCCCGCGCCGCCGCATTTTCTTTCCATCCTCTCGTCCGGCGATCCGGCCGCATTCCAGCCCGCCCGCGCCCGCCTTCAACTCGCCGAGGCGATTGCCAGCCCGTCCAACCCGCTGACCGCGCGCGTTATCGTAAACCGTGTGTGGCAGCAACATTTCGGTCAGGGAATCGTTCGTACTGCGAGCAACTTCGGCACGCAGGGGGACCCGCCATCCCATCCCGAACTGCTCGATTACCTGGCCGCAAAGTTCGTTCGCGAAGGCTGGTCCATCAAGAAACTGCATCGCGAGATTCTGCTGAGTTCGGTCTATGCGCTCAGCGCCGCGAACTCCGAGCGGAACTTCGCGCGGGATCCCGACAACCGGCTACTCTGGCATTACAACCGCCGCCGGCTGGACGCGGAGTCGCTGCGCGATTCGATCCTCAGCGTTTCGGGCAGGCTCGATCTGAAGCAGGGTGGCGCGGCAACTCCGCTGACGAACGAAAACGCCCGCCGCACGGTCTACGCGGTGGTGTCCCGCCGCCGTCTCGATCCCATGCTTGCGCTGTTCGATTTCCCGAACCCCAACAACACCAGCGAGCGGCGTCTGCAAACCACCGTGCCGTTGCAGAAGCTCTTCTTCATGAACAGCGACTTCATGGCGGAGGAGTCGTGCGCGCTCGCGGCGCGGATCTCCGTTGTGAGCGACGACGAGGCCCGCATCCGCCTCGCCTACCGGCTGGTCCTGCAGCGCAAGCCGTTCGCGGATGAGCGGCGCGCCGCGATCGAGTTCCTGCACGCTTCGCGCGACGCGTGGCCGCTCTATGCGCAAACGCTGCTCAGCTCAAATGAATTCATCTATCTGCCATGATGGAGAAACCAATGGACCTCGCACCCAGCCGGCGCCACATTCTGCGAACCATTGGGACCGGGTTCGCCATGACCGGGCTGGCGCAAGTACTCCGTTCCGCGGATCCCTCCAACCCGCTGGCGCCGAAGAGCCCGCATTTCCCGGCGCGCGCCAAGCATGTCATCTTCCTCTTCCTCAACGGCGGCCCATCGCAGGTCGATACCTTCGATCCGAAGCCCATGCTGCAGAAGTACAGCGGCAAACCAATCCCCAGCGGCAACCTCAAGACCGAGCGCAAGACCGGCAACCTATTGGGCTCGCCGTTCGCCTTCCGCAAGTGCGGCCAGAGCGGGATCGAGATCAGCGAGATTTTCCCCAAGCTCGGCGACGCCATCGACGACGCCTGCGTCATCCGCTCCATGTACACCGAGATCCCCAATCATGAGCCTTCGCTATTTCTCATGAACTGCGGGCATCGCGTCCCCGGACGCCCGTCCCTGGGCTCCTGGATCACCTACGGATTGGGCTCCGAGAACCGGAACCTCCCGGGGTTCGTTGTCCTTTGCCCCGGCTTTCCAATCGTCGGGCCGCAGCTCTGGAGTTCCACGTTCCTGCCCGCGATTTACCAGGGCACTTACATCCCGAGCGGCGAGAAGACGCCGGATAAACTCATCCGCTACATCCGGAATTCGTCGACGCCTCCGGAGGCGCAGCGCCGCGCTCTCGACTTACTGGCCCGGCTGAACCGCTTGGAAGAACAGCGCCAGGGCGAGGATCCGCAACTCGAAGCGAGCATCCAGGCCTCAGAAATCGCCTACCGCATGCAAAGCGAAGCGCCGGAGATCTTCGATATCACCAAAGAGACGGAAGCGGTCCGCGCCCGCTATGGCGACAGCGATTTCGGACGCGGATGCCTGATCGCCCGCCGCCTGGTGGAGAAGGGCGTCCGCATGGTGCAGGTGTACTACGGCAACGGGCAACCCTGGGACAACCACGACGACATCCAGATCCACCGGAAACTCGCCCACGACGCGGACGGCCCGATCGCGACCCTACTCGCCGACCTCAAGGCCAGCGGACTGCTCAAGGAAACGCTGGTGATCATCGGCGGCGAGTTTGGCCGCACACCGGTCTTGGAAGTCAGCGGTCTCGTCAAGGTACAAAACGGGCGCGACCACAACAGCCACGGCTTCTCGATGGTTCTCGCCGGCGGCGGCGTGAAGGGCGGCACCACTTACGGGAATACGGACGAGTTCGGCTTTAAGGCAGTTGAGAATCCTGTCCACATCAACGACCTCCACGCCACCGTACTTCACCTGTTGGGCATGGATCACACCCGGCTCACTTACAGCTACAGCGGTCGCGATTTCCGGTTAACGGATGTAGGTGGGAAAGTAGTTCGGGATATTCTCGCTTAGAAAAAGGGAAGCCCACCCGACCAGCAGGCAGGCTTCCTTCCTCCAAATAACTACTGCCGCCGCGAGCGCCTCCGCAGCCCGAGCGCCAGAAGCAAGGACCCCGCTCCCATCAGGGTCAAGGTGGCCGGTTCCGGAACACTACCCGGCGGAACAATCACAGGAGCAAATCCGTCGACGTACACGTAGCCACCATGTCCGCCGTACGGGCAGTCTGAACCGAGCACGGTCAGAGTGAACGTGTCACCCATGCGTTTCGAAACATTCAGGTCCTGGAGTTGCCATTGGCTATAGAACCATCCGGCTCCGTTGCTCTCAAAATACCCCGGCGTGCTCGCCGAATCAAAGGAAACACTGAACAGCGTGTCGCCCACAGTATCGTCGGTCAGCTTCAAAGCAAAATAGTCCGAGTCCCCGACCCCGTGAGAAGCCTCGAGAACCGCCGCCCACTGGAAGTAAATATGAGGAGCGGTGTAGCCGGTCACCGTTTGGCTTGCCACCGAAACGTGAAAGTCCGAGCTAGAATCGTTGATCCGGGCCGAATAGTTGCCGTTGAAGACCATCGGCAATCCGGTAATCGGATCCGTGCCGGCGCCGACAATCGCCGATCGGTTCCCGGTCATGTCAAACACGCTGCCCCCGGGCAGATAGTCGGTCGGGCTGGGAGCCGCGAACGGAGTGGACCAGTAGCCTCCTCCCTGAGTCCAGCCTGTAAAGTCCCCGGTTTCGAAGCCGCCGTTGGTAAAGCTCCCTGCCGTCAAGAAAGCCGGAAGCATGAGGCATGCCGCTAGACATACCCAAAGTCTTGTCATTCGAAATTCCTCCTTGCCGCATGTTGGAATGCAACCGACAGCATTATGCCTGCTTTTACAATTCAAGGCAAGGGGATCTTTAGATATTTTAATGTGAAATTCCGGAGCGCTTAGGAGTTGATGGATAATGAAATCAATGACTTGGTCACTAGTACCTATGGCGAATGCCTGACGCGGATCCCAAAGCGGTACTCCTCGTAGCGGCCAAGACCGGATACCAGACGCGGGAGTTCGCCCGGCGAGCCGAGCAGCTCGGCCTCCGCCTCCAGATGGCTACCGACCGGTGCAACCACCTGGACGACCCGTGGGGCGATCACGCGATCCCGCTCCAGTTCGACCGGCCCGAAAGAGCCGGCGACACGCTCGCGGGGCGATCCTTCGACGGGATCGTCGCGGTCGGCGACAAGCCCGCGCATCTCGCCGCCATCATTGCCGAACGGCTGGGCATTCCGTTTCATCCGCCGGAAGCCGTTGCGGCCAGCCGGAACAAATTTGAAGCCCGGCGTTTGTTTGCGGCGGCGGGTCTCCCGGTTCCCGAGTACCGGCGCATACCGCTCGACGGCAACGCCGGCGAGGTTAGTTACCCCTGCGTATTGAAACCGCTCGGGCTGTCGGCAAGCCGCGGCGTCATCCGGGCCGACAATGCCGTCCAGTTCGCAGCCGCGTTCGAACGCATTCGCGCTTTGCTCGCTACGCCGGAGATCCGGCGCCTGCGCGAGGACCAGGACCGGTACCTGCTGGTGGAAGATTTCATCCCCGGACGCGAATTCGCGGTCGAGGGAATCATGACCGGCGGCCGCCTGGATATCCTCGCCATTTTCGACAAGCCAGATCCAATGGATGGGCCGTATTTCGAGGAGACGATCTACACTACGCCGTCGAGAGAACCGGCGCAAGTACAGGATGCCATTCGAAAAGCCACGGCGACCGCCGTCCGCGCGTTGGGCCTCCGCCACGGCCCGGTGCACGCCGAGATGCGCGTCAACGAGCGCGGGGTATGGATGCTGGAGGTAGCCGCGCGGCCCATCGGCGGGTTGTGCGCCGCCGCCTTGAAGTTCGATGCCGGGGAAGCGCTGGAGAACCTGATTCTGCGCCACGCGGTGGGAGACTACCATGCGCCGTCCGCCCTGGCTGACCCGGCGCGCGGAGTCATGATGATTCCCATTCCGAAAGAGGGGATTTACATCGGGGTGAGCGGCGTCGATTACGCAGCCGAAGTGCCGGGAATCGAGGACGTAATCGTGACCGCCAAGGAAGGCCAGCGGCTGGTACCATTACCGGGAGGCGCGAGCTATCTCGGCTTCATCTTCTCCCGCGGGAGCACTCCACTAGCGGCCGAGCAGGCGCTCCGCGAAGCGCAGGCGCGCCTACGCTTCGAGATTGCGGCGATCCTGCCGGTCCTATGACTTCGTGCGAGGAGGAACGAAGTTAGGCGGGAATGCCGAACCCTCGCCGAAGAAGTAATCTTCCATCTGCTTCATGAGGAATTCCTGGGATTCCTTGGTGCCGAGATTCAGACGATATTCGTTCATGATCATCTTCATCTGCTCCATCCAAAGCTTCCACGCTTCCTTCGACACGTTCGCGAAAATCCGCTGACCCAATTCATTGTCGAAAGGCGACTCGTCCAGTCCGGGCATCTCCCGCTGGAACTTAACGCAGAATACCTTGCGGCCTGTCTTGTTCTCTTCGACACTTCGCGGACCGACCATTCCACTGCCGCAACCCATGAAGTCTCCTTGGTGGCGATCACGCCGACGTCCTTAAGAATAACATGTGAGACTGAATTGGTCCTCGAATCACGCAGGGTGGTGGGCGTTGAGGTACACGGACAGTTTAAGCGGCCGGGAAGCTCCTTTTTCCATCTGTCGCTGGACCGCCTTCTGGTATCGCTGGAGCATGCGGCGCAAGGCCACAGCCGACAGTGGGCAGTCCTGGATGTCGAGCAGCAGTTCGACCTCCCAGGGACGAAAAGTGTTCCGGCGGATCGCCCCCTGGAGGACATCCTGCATGAGCCGGTTGAACCGGGCCAGCACCGTCTCGCTGTCGGATGAGTCTTCGTACATGACTAACAAGACTCATCGGCTTGGTCGGGCTTTTCGTGAGAATCATCCGTCATGGCGCACGCAAAAATGCGTGCGCCACGACGGCTAAACGCTTTACCGGGCCGGAACCGGGGTGATCTCGCGGCTGGCGATCACGCGGTCGACAATACCGTACTCGACGGCGTGGTCGGCCTCCATGATGTAATCGCGGTCCACGTCGCGGGCGATCCTCTCCACCGTCTGGCCGGTGGCGGCGGCCAGGATCTCGTTCAGAATTTGGCGCATCCGAAGGATCTCCCGCGCATAGATGTCGATGTCGGTCGCCTGGCCGGCCAAGCCGCTCATCGAGGGTTGGTGAATGAGAACGCGGGAATGCGGCAGCGTGTAACGCTTACCCTTGGTTCCGCAGGCCACCAGAACTGCCGCCATCGAAGCCGCCTGACCGATGCAGTAGGTGACGATATCCGGCTCCACGAGATTCATCGTATCGAGAATCGCCAGGCCGGCCGTGATGGACCCGCCTGGTGAATTGATGTAGAGCGAAATATCCTTTTCCGGATCCTCGGCTGACAGAAAGAGCATTTGGGCCATGATGAGGTTCGCAACCTGATCATCAATCGGAGTGCCCAAAAAGATAATGTTCTCTTTCAGCAGGCGGGAGTAGATGTCGAACGCACGTTCCCCTCTGGACGTCTGCTCGACGACCATGGGGACGAGCACGGAATTCTGCATTTCTTCTCCTATTTCCTGGAGGGGGTGGCGGCCACCTTTTCCACCGTCTTACGGGTGCGGCGCTGACCGCGATCCAGAGCACGGCGCTTCTGATCGAGCGACTTTGCGAGATCCTCGATCGATGTGCCCTCCAAGTACTCTATGATACGCCCGCGCAGCACTTTCCAGCTATCGTGCATGCCGCAGCGCATCTGGTCGTTGCATTCCGTCATGCCCCCGATGCAGCGCTGATAGTCGGACAGGCCGTCGATGGCTTCGACAATCTGCAGCATCGAAATCTCCGACCCCGGACACCGCAGGCAGAAGCCGCCCGTGGGACCCTTGCTCGAACGCAAGAAGCCCTGCCGCGCGAGCTGCTGCAGAATCTTCGCCAGGAAGTGGGACGGGATGTCCGAGTCCTGGGCGATCTGTTTGACCATCGCGTACTTGCCCGGTGGCACCACCGACAGGTAAACGAAGGCCCGAATGGCGTATTCCGCGGATCGCGAATAAATCATGCTTTTCCTCGAAGGGACGTTTGGGTAATGTTACTCTTTTATCTTAATTCATGCGTCAAGGGATTTTAACGGTCAATTCGCGTCAAGGGAGCACTATCTGGTCTACCCAGCGGCGGAAAACCATCCGGGCGAGCGCCGCTTGGCTGGCGGCATGCAGCCGCGGATCGATGAATTCCCTCAGTTCCCGGACGTCGCCGCATTTGGCGTCCTCCGAGACCCAGTCCTCAATCATGAGCGGCGTGACCTCCAGGTGGAACTGAAGCGCATACACGCTAAGGCCGTAGCGGAAGGCTTGATGAGCGCACGTCCCGGTGTACGCCAGACATTCCGCGTTCTCCGGCAGCTCAAACGTTTCCCCGTGCCACTGAAAGATTTGCGCCGGATCGGGGAGTCCGCCGAACACGGGATCGAGGCGAGCGGCTGCGGTCCAGTGCGTCTCGAACCAGCCGATTTCCTTCACGGGGTTCCGATACACGCGCGCGCCGAGCGCCTTCGCGACCAGTTGGGCGCCGAGGCATACTCCCAGCACCGGGACGCCGCGGCGGACGGCGCGCCGGATCAGGTCGATCTCAGCGCCGACCCAGGGCTCGGGGTCGTTGGCGGACATCGGACCGCCCATCAGAATGAGCGCGCATATGTTCGCCAGATCGCTATCGCAAATAGTTTGCCCGATCTCCAACCACAGGATGGGCAGGCCGAACTCCGCGAGGATTGGCTCAATCAGGCCAAGCCCCTCAAATGAAACGTGCCTCAGAACGCCGGCCGGACGGGTTGCCATTTTAGAAATTTCTCCGTAAAGACTGAGCGTACATCCGCCGATGTACAAGTAGCGAAGGCACTTGTGAAGATTCTGATTGCCGAGGACAGCGTCGTCTCCACGCACCTGCTCTGCGCCACGCTGCGGAAATGGGGCTATGACGTAATCGTAGCGACTAACGGCAACCAGGCCTGGGCGGAATTGCAGAAAGAGGACGCGCCACAACTGGCGATCCTCGACTGGCAGATGCCGGGCTTGACCGGCCCGGACGTTTGCCGCCGGGTCCGGAAAGCCACGGAGAAACAGTACGCCTACCTTCTTCTGCTGACTTCCAGGCACCTGAAAGAGGACATGGTCGAAGGCATGGAATCCGGAGCCGACGATTATGTGACAAAGCCTTTCAACCCGCTGGAGTTGAAGGCGCGTCTGCGCGCGGGCCGGCGCATTCTCGACCTGCAGGCGGAACTGCTCAAGACCAGGGAGGCGTTGAGGGAGCAAGCCACGAAAGACTTCTTGACCGGGATGTGGAACCGGCCCAGCATCCTTGAAATCCTGGGGCGTGAGCTGGCTCGAAGCTTGCGCGAGGGCATACCCGCCGGAATCGTGGTGATGGACCTCGACCTCTTCAAGTCCGTAAACGATACCCACGGCCACCTGGCGGGCGACCAAGTGCTGGCATGGTCGGCGCGGCGGCTTCAGGCATCCATCCGCATCTATGACGCGATCGGACGCTACGGTGGAGAGGAATTCCTGGTCGTCCTACCGGGCTGCGGCGAGAAATCCGCGGTCTGCCAGGCGGAGCGCATGCGTCAGAAACTGGAAAGGGAGCCGGTCCGGTTCGGCGGGAACGACATCCACGTGACGGCCAGTTTCGGAGTGACAACAACAACCCCAGCCGTCGAGTTGAGGCCCGAGGACGTCATCCGCGCCGCCGACGAAGCGCTTTACGCAGCCAAACGGAGCGGTCGCAACCGCGTCTGCTACCTTCCTGCGACGCGGGTTCCGGTCTGACTGGGTTCGCCGGGCGCGCGCGCCGCGACCTGGAAATGGCTGAGCCCGCCGGCGTACTCGGAAAGCCCCTTGTACAAGGCCTCGGCTATCTTCTGCCGGTACTCGGGTTTCTTCATCATGGCCTCGTCCTTCGGATTACTCAGGAATCCGATCTCCACCAGGACGGAGGGCATCCTTGCGCCGATCAACACGACGAACGGAGCTTTCCGCACGCCCCGGTCCTTCGAGTATGCGTTGGCGCGCGATGCCAGCGTCATCATTGAGCTCTGTACCTTGGCTGCAAACTCACGGCTTTCTTCCACTTTGTCTTTTAACGCGATTTGCTGAACCAGGTCTTTCAGGTCGTAAATGGACCGGTCGGACCCGGCATTCTCCCGCGCCGCCACCTCGAGCGCGCTCTTCGAAGTGGTGAAGTTCAGGTAGTAGCTTTCGATGCCCGACGCGGAACGCACCTGCGACGAGTTCGCGTGAATGGACAGGAAGAGGTCCGCTTTGTGCTGATTCGCTATCTCCGTCCGCTCCTGAAGCGGGATGAATGTATCGTCGGAACGCGTGTAGACAATCTCGCTGTTCAACCGCTGCTCAATCAGCGCTCCGAGCCTTCGGGCCACGTCCAACACGAGGTCCTTTTCGTAAAGACCGGTCGGGCCCGACGTGCCGACATCGTGACCGCCATGACCGGGGTCGATCACCACGCGTCCAAGTTTCAGGCCCAGAACGCGGGTCAGCGAACGATCCGCCCCCGAGCCCCGGCTGGCGGGCGCGGGCGGTCCGGCGACGGCAACCGCTCGCTCGCGGTCGCGGCCCGGAATCGGCGCCGGAGGAATCGGAATGAAGCCCGCCGCCATGTCCGGGGCCGGTGCGGTTTTCGCAGCTTCCCACAGGCTGTTGGCGCCCGTGGATGCGCGATCGACGGACGGAGCCGTCGAATCCGCGTTGCGTAATTCGACCATCAGCCGGTCGGGGCTGGATAGTTGAGATGCGGTGAACTCCGCGCCGCCCTGGAGGTCAATCACCACCCGGGTGATTCCGCGGTGTGTTTCCGCTACGCGTATCTGTTTGACGAGACGGTCGCCGACCGCAATCGTCGACATGCCCCGGGCGCCCAAACCGGGCTTCGAGCCCAGGATGTCGAAGAACAGGCGGTCGGGATTGCCGAGCCGGTCGGACTTGAACTGGAAATCGCTGGAGACCTCGATGGCAATGCGGGTAGTGTCGCCCAAGGACCAGAAGCGCACAGCGGTGACCTTGGAGGCGGCGAGCGCCGTCCCAGGCAGAAGGAAGGCGGAGATCACGCCCCCGACAATCCACCGGTGCGGCGCGGGTCTCATATCATTCCGTCCGCAGATACAGCCGGCCCTGCTCGTCGCGATAAGCTAGCAACGGCCGGAACGCCGGCTCCTTGCGGGGTTGAACCGGAGCGATGGATAGGTTTGGTTTCGAGGCCCGGCGCGCCTCACCGAGGAGCCTACTCACTTCCGCTACGTAGTTCCGGGTCTCGGGGTACGGAGGAACCGACCCATGCTTCAGCACCGCGCCTTCGCCGGCGTTGTAAGCCGCAATGGCCAGGCGATCGTCGCCGAAGAGATCCTGAAGATAACGCAGGTACCGGACTCCGGCGTCGACGTTCTGCGTAGCATCGAATGTGTTCGAGACGCCAAAGCGGCGCGCCGTGCCCGGAACCAACTGCATGAGCCCCCGGGCGCCTTTCGGAGACACAGCGTACGGATTGTAGTTGCTTTCCACCTGGATCACGGAATGGACCAGCAGCGGATCGACATCGTATGCGCGAGCCGTTTTCTCCACCAGCCGGGCGATCGCCGCATTGGCTTCGTGTCGCGCCGGCGGACTGACCGCCACGCGGACCAGACGTCCGCTGCGTTTGTCCGCGCGCACAGTCGTCCTGACCATGCGCGAAGATTCCACTACCGGAGCCGCGTGGGCAGTACCTGACGTCACAAAGCCCCCAAATACTACTAAACAAATATACACCATTATGTTCCGGGGATCGATCCCCGGCAGCGATGCTACCATTCTCTCATGCCGCCCGCTACCGCAGGTTTCGTTCTGGCGGGTGGTGCGAGCCGGCGAATGGGAACCGACAAGGCGCTGCTCCCGTTTCGCGGCCGCACGCTGGTCGAGCATATAGCCGCCGCAGTGCGGGACGCGGCCGGATCCGTAACCATCATCGGGGATCCCCAGCGATACGGGCGCCTCGGAATGCGCGTGCTGCCGGACGAACGGCCGGGATTCGGGCCGCTGGGCGGGGTGGTGACGGCGCTGGCCACCGGATCGGCCGAGTGGTCGCTGGTGGTGGCTTGCGACGTTCCGGACGTCACTTCCGCTTTTCTGATCGAGTTGCTCGACGCCGCTCAGTCGTCTTCCGGTCACGAGTGCCTGGTGCCCCGGAGCCCAGCCGGATTGGAACCGTTGTGCGCCGCGTGGCACATATCCGCGCTGCCAAAACTCCGTTGCGCACTGGAGGCCGGGCACCTCAAGATGAAAGAGGTGGTGTTGAAGCTCGAGACGCGCATCTGCCCCGTGGCCGACGCGCGGCTCTTCCGCAATATGAACACCGCCGGCGACTGGGCTATCGGGCATGAGTAAGCAAGAGTTTCCGCACTATATCGAGTTCCGCAATGTCTATAAGACGTTCGACCGGCCGGTTTTAGTCGATACGAATTTTCATCTGGACGCGGGGGAGACCCTGGCGATCATCGGCCGGTCGGGTGTAGGAAAGTCGGTAACCCTCGGTCACATCATGGGTTTCCTCAAGCCGGACAGCGGCCAGGTGATTGTCTCCCATACCGACATCACGCACTCCGGCGAGGCGGAACTGCGGAGGATCCGGAAGAAAGTCACCATGGTTTTCCAGTCGGGCGCACTGTTCGATTCCCTGACCGTGGGTGAGAATATCCTTTTCAGTCTGGAACTGCGGGACGACTACAACGAACAAAATAAAGAAGATGTCGTGAATGGGTTGCTCAGCATGGTGGACCTTCTCGAGTATCGCGACATTTATCCGAGCGAGCTTTCCACCGGATTCAAGCGAGCGGTGGCCATCGCACGGGCGTTGGCTGCCGAGCCGCACTGTGTTCTATATGACGAACCGACCACGATGGTCGACCCTATCATGTCCGATCACCTGGGCAACCTGATGCTGAGGCTGAAGCGGCAACTCGAGCTGACGTCGGTGGTGGTGACTCATGACTTGGATCTCATGCGTAAGGTGGCAGACAAAGTAGTGTTCCTGTTCGAAGGCCGGGTCATCTATTTCGGCGCGGTCAGCGAACTCGAAAAGAGCGAACACCCGCACATTCGCGAGTTCCTGGCCATGGACCGGGTGGAGATCGGGTAGGCCGCGCTATTTGCCGAACAGATTCTTCAGGCGGTCGAGAAGGCCGGGCTTGGCGGGGGCTTGCCCGGCGCCTTGGCCGGACGGGCCGCCACCCGCGGGCTGCGAGGCCGCTTCCGGATTGGCCTGCACGGGCTCCTTGTTCAGCAGGTTCACCCGGTAACCGTTGAAGCTGTAGGTCTTCTTGACCAACTGGCCGTCGTCGTCGAGGATCAGCGAAAACGTCGCGCCTTCGCCTTTCTCGCCCGTGCCCTTCGTCGCCGCCACCGGGTAGTATCCGGTCACTTTGCGGTCGATGTAGGCCGTCTCGTAGCGGTGATGCCGGAGACTCCAGACGAATACCCGGAAGCTGTCGAACTCATAGGGAACGCCGTTTTGCGACAGCGTGGTCCAGAGCCAGTAATGGCGCGTTTGCCCTTCGTCCTGGATGTCGGCAAGCGGGAAATAGGACGTGATGCGGTGGCCTTCCGAGTATCGCGCGACCTCGTCGGGGATCGACATGGTCAGCATTCGGGAGAGCACCCATCCGGCCTTGCCGTCCTTGGTGCGGACAAACGTCCAGTCGTCGAGGGGAACGGGCTTGGCGGGTGGCTTCTCCTTCTTTTCCTTTTCCGGCTCGGCGTCGGGTTCCGGCGGCGCGCTCTGCGACAACTGCAGCCAGTTCGGAGGAGGCGGCGGGGGCAGCGGGAGCGGCGGCGGTTCGATCGCCCCGAACCTCTGTTTTTGCGCGGCGCTTTTCGCCTTCTTTCGCGGCGTCGGCGGTTTGGGCGGGAGAATAGGCAACACCGGCTGCGGCTGAGCGTTGCGGGGCATGATCTTGTGCGCCAGCACATCCACCGAACCGCCCTCGGCCAATTGCGCGAAACTCGGCGACGTCCTCACCGGTTCGGAGTGTATGTTCAGCGCTTCGAAAACCGTCGCGTGGCCTTGCACCGGCATCCTGGCCGCCTCCTCCGCCATGCGGCGCAGGGACTGCATCTGACCGGTGGAGATCAACTGCCGGCTGTCCACCCATCCGGTGACGCCGTCGCTGGTGCGTACCTTGACGAAACGGCGACGCGTCTGCAGAACGTCGAGGCGGTCTCCGTGTTTCGCCGTGGTCATAACGGCGGACTTGAGGGACAGGTCCTGCCGGACGGGCAACGTGATGGGACCCACGAAGGCTTCCGCGATCGGGGGCGGACCTTGCGGTTGCGATTTGCAACCCGAGATATAGAGCACAGCCGCGAGGACCAACAGGAAAACAGGAGGGCGCGCCATCAGAGGGGCTTCGAAATTCCAGTCTAGCAACTATTTCGGTTTTCCCAGACTGCAGAGAGGATCGCCGATTACGATGTTCTGCCAGCTCAGCGCGGGGATTGCCAGGTAGTAGCTCTCCGCGAGATTGCGCCCGCTGTAATACGCAGGCAGCAGGTAATCCGGACGCGGCGTGAACGCAAGGTATGGCTCGTCCACGTGGCCGGACGCTCCGGTCGCGCCCTCGTGAATATAATCCGCGGTC
>JANXRE010000148.1 GCA_025353165.1 Acidobacteriota bacterium
ACTCCTCGGAAACGGCGATATGGGAAGCGCCGCGATGCTCCTTAAGTGAACCGCATTGGGGCTAGTCCAGGGCTAGTCCTCGTCGTGCTGCGCGGCCAGCTTGGTCACGACGTTCATGTCTTCCAGCGTCGTGACATCGCCGGTGACCGTGTGCGACGTCACGATCTCGCGCAGCAGCCGCCGCATGATCTTGCCGCTGCGCGTCTTCGGAAGACCGTCGGAGAACCGGATCTCCTCGGGACGCGCGAACGCGCCGATCTTCTCCGCTACCCACTGCCGCAGCTCGCGGCCCAGTTCTTCGTGGTTCCAGTCGCCCTGCTTGAGAGTCACGAAGGCGCATACGGCCTGGCCGGTGATCTCGTGCGGCTTGCCCACCACCGCCGCCTCGGCGACAGCAGGATGGCGAACCAGCGCCGACTCTACCTCCATCGTGCTCAAGCGGTGGCCGCTGACGTTCATGACATCGTCCACGCGGCCGAGCACCCAGTAATATCCGTCGGAATCGCGGCGCGCCGCATCGCCGGTAAAATACACGCCGGGCGCCCGCTGCCAGTACTGTTCCGCGTAGCGCTTCGGGTCGCCCCACAGGGTGCGCGAGATGCTCGGCCACGGCCTCCTAATGATCAGGAATCCCTCGCGATCGTCGCCCACCGGCTGGCCTTCCAGGTCGATGATGTCGGGAATAACGCCAGGCATCGGCAGGGTTGCGGAACCCGGCTTCTGCGGTACCGCGCCGGGCATCGGAGCGATCATGATGCAGCCGGTTTCGGTTTGCCACCACGTATCGACAATCGGACAGCGGCCTTTCCCAATCACGCGGTGATACCATTCCCAGGCCGCCGGGTTGATCGGCTCGCCGACCGATCCGAGCAATCGAAGACTCGACAGATCGTGGCTCTCGGGCCATTTGTCGCCCTGGCGGATCAGCGCGCGAATCGCGGTGGGAGAAGTATACAGTACGTTGATCCGGTATTTCTCGATCATGCGCCACCAGCGGTCGTAAGCCGGCGTGTCCGG
This sequence comes from Acidobacteriota bacterium, assembly GCA_025353165.1. Taxonomy (GTDB): domain Bacteria; phylum Acidobacteriota; class Terriglobia; order Bryobacterales; family Bryobacteraceae; genus TMP-7. Next base: position 1,018 of record JANXRE010000148.1, read on the forward strand.
CGAGCCCTCGTACATTACGGTGGTGGTACCGACGGAGAGCGGCCCGAAAACGATGTAGCTGTGGCCGGTGACCCAGCCGATGTCCGCCGAGCACCAGTACGTGTCCTCCTCCTTGATGTCGAACACCCACTTCATCGTCATGTGATTGCCCAGCAGGTACCCGGCCGTGGTGTGGAGGATTCCTTTGGGCTTTCCGGTGGTGCCCGACGTGTACAGCACAAAGAGCGGATGCTCCGAGTCGAGCGGGACCGCCGGACAGTCGTCGCTGACGTTGGTGTCGAGATCGTGCCACCACAGGTCGCGGCCCGGCTGCATCGCGATCTCGGAACCGGTCCGCTTCACCACGACGACATGCTGGACGGTCGGGCAATCCGAAAGCGCCTCGTCCACGGCGGGCTTCAACCGGACTTCCTTGGCGCGCCGCCAGCCGCCGTCCGCCGTGATCACGACCTTCGCGCCGAGGTCCTGTATCCGGGCCTGTAAGGCCTCCGCCGAGAAGCCGCCGAAGACCACGCTGAAAGTAACGCCGAGCCGGGCGCACGCCAGCATGGCCACCGGCAGCTCGGGGATCATCGGCATATAGACGATCGCGCGATCGCCGGTCTGGAGGCCGAGGCTCTTCAGCACGTTCGCGAAACGGCAAACCAGCCGGTGCAGTTCCTGATAGCTGATCATTCGCTGATCGCCGGGCTCGCCTTCCCAAAGGATCGCCACCTTGTTCTTGCGGGCCGTCGTAAGATGGCGGTCGAGGCAGTTGTGCGAAACGTTGATCTTGCCGCCGGCAAACCATTTTGCGAAGGGCGGGTCCCATTCGAAAACATGCGAAAATTTCTCGAACCAGTCCAGTTCTTTTTCGGCCAGTTCTCCCCAGAACTCTTCGGGGCGGTCGGCGGCCTGCTGCCATAGGGCCCGATAGTTCTCCATTCCGGACACGTTGGCGCGAGTGACGAATTCCGCGGGCGCGGCATAAATTTTTTCAGACATGGGCTCAAACTAGTTTAAACCGCCGCCGACATATACTGAGAGCACTGCCTTATGAACCGCCGCGAATTTCTCACCACCGCCGCCGGAATGGCGGCCGCAAGCGCCGCGTATGCAGACCAAAAAACCCGGCGAGTCGGACTGATCGGGTCCGGCTGGTACGGCAAGAGCGACCTGCTCCGGCTCATCCAGATCGCGCCGGTCGAGGTGGTCTCGCTGTGCGATGTCGACAAGCGCATGCTCGACGAGGCCGCAGGGATTGTTGCGTCCCGCCAGGTGTCGAAGAAGAGGCCGCGCCTCTACACCAATTACAGAAAGATGCTGGCCGAGAAGGATCTCGATATCGTCGAAGTCGCGACGCCCGACCACCAGCACGCTCTCATCGCCATCGCGGCGATTCAATCCGGCGTGGACGTGTATCTGCAAAAGCCGATCAGCGTGGATATCGTCGAGGGGCAGTCGATCCTGGCCGCCGCGCGCAAGCACAATCGCGTGGTCCAGATCGGAACGCAGCGCCGCAGCACGCCGCACCTGATCGAGGCGCGCGACCGCATCATCCGGACCGGCAAGCTTGGTAAAATCGCCTACGTGGATATCCACTGTTACTGGCACATGCGCAACACCGCCAACCCGCCCGACACGAAGCCGCCGGAATATCTCGACTACGACGCCTGGACGGGCCCCGCGCCGATGCGGCCCTATTCCCCCATCGTTCATCCGCGCGGCTGGCGAGCCTTCATGGAATACGGCAATGGGATTGTCGGAGACATGTGCGTGCACATGCTCGACATGACTCGATGGATGCTGGACCTGGGCTGGCCGTCGCGCGTGTCTTCCACGGGCGGCATTTTGGTGGACAAGAAGGCGAAGTCCAACATCTCCGACACGCAGATCGCGACGTTCGAGTTTCCGGAGTTGCCGGTCGTGTGGAACCACCGGACCTGGGGAGATCCAGGAGACCCCGATCCGAACTACGCCTGGGGCGCGACGTTGTACGGCGAGAAGGGGACGCTGAAAGCCAGCGTGTACGCTTACGACTTTGCGGGGAACGACGGCACCCGCGCTCACGGCGATGCCGTGTACGAGTACGACAAGTATCCCGAGGATAAGACCGAGAAAGATCTGGAGCGGCACGTCGCATCGGCGATCCGCGGCCACATGAGCGATTTCCTCGCGGCCATCGACAACCGTTCGAAGCCGGTGGCCGATGTCGAGCAGGGCTACATTTCGACGGCCAGTTGCATTCTCGCGAACCTGTCGATGAAACTCGGGCGCACCCTTCAGTGGGATCCCGTGCGCGGCAAAGTAGTAGGAGACGAGGAGGCCAACCGCCTGCTCGCGCGCCCGTACCGGAGCGGCTATACGCATCCCGATCCGGCCCGGGTTTAGGGCCGGATGTTCTGGTTCACAGTAAAGAAGTTCTGTGGATCTTACTTCGCCTTGACATTCACCAGACCGTCGTGGTTGCCGCGATAGGTGGCCCGAATCCGGTCCTCGCCTTCCTCCATCGTGAAGTTCACGTAAGCGTCGCCGGCACCGAACGGATGCAAGGCGTCAAAATAGTCCTTGTGATCTGCTCCTTGCGGGCCGGGTCCGGGTCCACGCCCACGATAACCTCGCTCCACACTGCATCCCTGTAGCTGAAGGGCGTCTCGTTGTTCCCCACCCCGTGAGCGGCGCCAATGATGGGATACAGATGCTTCTGCAGGCGTTTGGTTTCGCGCTGCCGCTCTTCACCCCGCTTAGAACGCTGGTCGTGCTGAATGTGCTGGGGAGCGGGGCGCTCGTCATCGCCCTCATCAACGCCGCCATGGGTTACTTCCGGGCCGACCTGCTCATGCGGCTCGGCAGCAACGCCGCAATCCGCGAAGCGCTGACCGGCTATACGACCTCGGCGGCGCTGAACGGAACTCTGGTTCTGTTTTTCCTGGCCGTATTGGCGCACATCTCACCCGTCGTCGCCGTAACCGTCGTGGTCATCGCGTTGATGGAAGTTATCATTCTGGCCGCGACCAACCAGCGGTTGCATTCTCTCGTGGAAAGGGATCTGGCTTGGCAATCGGGATCGCAGACCTGCGTCATTGAATCCTTGATGGGCATTACAACGTTAAAGGTGTCGGGCACCGAGGGACCCACGCTCGCGCGCTGGCTCCTGTTGTGGCGGGAGGCGCGCAGGTGGTGCACGGATCCATTAGCCTGGGCACGATGCTCGCCGTGAACGCGCTGGCGGCGGCGTTTCTGCAGCCGGTCGGGTCGCTGGTAGCGAGCGCGCAACGCCTGCAACACGCCGAAGCCCACCTGGAGCGCATCGCCGATGTCATGCGCGCCGAGCCCGAGCAGAACCTCCGCGATGCTTGACCTGCTGGACAACGTATCGCTCGTCATCTACCCCGGCCAGAAGGTCGCCGTGGCGGGACGCACCGGCTCCGGCAAGAGCACGCTGGCGAAACTTCTGCTGGGCCTTTACGCGCCTACCGAAGGCGAGATCCTGTACGATGGCGTCCCGCTGCGCGCCATGAATTTCCAGTCGGTGCGGAGCCGTGCTTCAGGAACCCTTCCTGTTCAATTCCTCGCTACGCGACAACATCTCGTTTCACAATCCGGAAATGTCCTTGAGCGAGATCGTGGCGGCCGCGAAGATCGCGGAAATCCACGATGACATCCTGCGGATGCCGATGGGTTGCGAGACTCCCGTCGACGAGGGCGGTCGCGCATAAGCCCTCGCTGCTGTTGCTGGACGAAACCACCAGTCATCTGGATGTGAGAGGAGCGTCCAGATTGCGATCTACCCTGAGCACCATCGAGAACGCCGAAGTCGTGCTCGTGCTGGAGGAGGGCGTGGTCGTGGAGCAAGATCTCGGGCTTCGGTTGCCAGAAATGGTAACCTACTCAAGACAATGAGAGCTTTGACCGGACTGCTGGCACTGTGCGCGGGCATAGCGTCCCCGGCCGAGCTATCGCGTGTCGATGCGATCTTCGTTCCGCTCGTTAGCGCGGATTCTCCCGGCGTCGCGGTACTCGTGCGGAAGGGCGGCAAGACCGTCCTGCGGCGCGGCTACGGCGTGCGCGATCTGCGCACGAGGGCCCCCATCGACGCGAGCACTGATTTCCGGTTGGCATCCTTCACCAAGCAGTTCACCGCGATGGCAGTGATGCTGCTGGTGCACGACGGCCGCCTGCAATACGACGAACGGTTGACCGATATCTTCCCCGACTTTCCGGAATACGGGCGCGCCATCGCGGTGCGGCATCTGCTGACCCATACTTCGGGCCTGCCCGATTATGAGGATTTGATGGAGGCCGGCCGGTGGACCGAGGACCGGCAGATCCAGGACGCGGAAGTTCTGGCGTTGCTCAAGCGCGCCGCTCCGAAGTTCGCGGCGGGGACGAACTGGGCTTACAGCAACTCGGGATACGTAATGCTCGGCCTGATTGTCGCGAAGGTGTCGGGCGTTCCGTTCGGCGAATTCCTGCGCCGGCGCATCTTCGAGCCGCTGCGCATGAATCGCACGCTGGTGTACTGCAAAGGCCGGGGTGCCATTCCGGACCGGGCCTTCGGACACACGAAGGAGAAGCGCGGCTTTGTGGAAACCGACCAGAGCGCCACTTCAGCGACGCAGGGGGACGGCGGCATCTACTCGAACCTGGAGGATCTCGCCAGATGGGACCAGGCGCTGGAAGAGCACGCGCTATTGAGCGAAGCGGAAATGAAGCCCGCGTTGACGCCGGTGCACGGGGCGGCGTACGGCTTCGGCTGGTTCCTCGATCCCTATGACGGTCGCGCGCGCATGTGGCACTCGGGCAGCACGCAAGGGTTCAGCACCGTCATCGAGCGGTTCACGGCGGAGAAGCTGACCATCGTCGTGTTGTGCAATCGCACGGACCTGGACGCGAGCAAGCTGGCGCTTCAGGTGGCGGAAATCTTTAGCCCGACCACCGTCCCGACAACGCGGCCACCGGCTGCGCAATCGACTGGAACCGGACGAGCAGCGCCGCGTCTTGCTCCTTGAGCGATGCCAGCGGCATGATTCCCTGTTCCATCAAGTAGCCGGCGTCTTTTTCGGTGAGCAGTATTTCGGCGCAGGGTTTCATGCTCGTTTCACCGTTCTCGGTATAAACGTGTAGCGGGAGCCCGTCCATTTGGCGATGCCTGCCGAGCCGCATCTGCCAGCCATCGCTCAGGAATGTTTGGCCAATCAGGTAAGCGCAGCAAAAGGCCGGGTTGCCCCACAGGTAGTCCGGATGGACGCTTCTCGGCATCTCCTGGAACTCGAAGCTCTCAACCGGCGAAGTATCGGGACCGTACGGCAGCCGTAAGAGGAAGCGCGGGACCGCGAGTCCAATCCAATGCGCTTCCGGGGAATGCCGCAAGGCCTCCCATTCGGCAGAGGGCTCGGACGGCGGGACAGCTTCGGCCAGGATTGGCGCAACGCCGGCGGCCATCCGGCCCAGGGCGCCGAGTAGCTGCGCGTCTTGCTTTGTCTGGCTGAAAACGTAGTTTGCGACGATTACTCCCCACGGCGCTGCGCCTCCTGCAAACAACTTTCGCGTGCCATCGGGATCGGCTTCCAACTCCTGCAAAGTCGCGTCGAACAGGTAGATCTTGAGTTCCCCGTCGGTGTCCAGGCCGTGCGTAAGCATCCACATTGCGCGCCAGGCGGCCTCGATGGCCTGGAAGTCGGGATGATGCAGGAGCCCGCGCATGGCCGTTGCCGCCATGGAGTCCGCGCGGGCGGCCTGTGCCTGCTGGCGCGGATCGGCCTTCGGCTCGAGATGCGGGGCCACTACCTGATTCAAGAAGTCCGCCAAATCGCCGGTCAGCCCGGCTGGCGGGGAGGCCCGGACTTCGCCGCTTTCCTCAAGCATCTGGTCCAGAAGGCTGCCTCCCGAGGCAGGCGCCGGCGGAGCTGGACGCGGCACTGGCCGGGATCTTTCCTCCGCCATCGTCTGAAACGCCGCCGTACGCCGGTAGATCTGGTCGGGATGGAAATCGTCCAGTTCGTGGAACTCCAGAACGATGCCTCCCAGGCGCACGCCGGGACGGATCCTCTCGAGGATCGTGTCGAAGTTATCGCGGTCCACCGGCACGGCCCGCCGGTCCGCGAGGTTGGCGCAGATCCCGCGATTGGCCCGCCCGCTGAAGTCGCCGACGACCAGAATTCGAAACGGGGCGTCCGGTTCAATGGCATCGTTTGACCGATGTTCACCGGGCTCGACATCGAGATGAACGGAGCTTCTGGAGAGAGTTGTCATGGAGAGTACCCGCGTCTCTATCATAAAAGAGGTAATCTCTTGGGGGGGAATGACTGGTTCAACCGGACCGAAAAACGCGCCGCCGCCCTTGTTACGTTTGAGAGTCGAGGCTACGCCAGGGGACCGTCGGGATTTCCAGTTCCAGCGGCCGTTCGGCATCGGACGCGTCGAGGAACGCGACGTCTGTATCAAGAACGAGTTCGTCAGCCGGAATCATGCCGCAGTCACCTTCTACGAAGGCCAATGGTGGATTGAGGACCTGGGCAGCAGCAACGGCATTTTCGTGAACGGCCAGCGCACGGAGCGCGCGGCCATCCATGGCGCGCTCTCGGTCAGGCTCGGCATTGAAGGCCCAATTCTCTCGTTCGAAGTTCAGCAGCCCCCGGCAGCAGTTCCCAGCGAGACAGTCGTGGCCCGTTACATCGACCGCTATTTCACTGAAAAGCCTTCGGGTGAACCGTTCGGCGACCACACGAGGATGGTCCGCCAAGCCTTCTCCCAAGTCCAGACCAAGCAGAAGAGGAAATACGGCTGGATTATGGGGGCTTTAGGCGTGCTTGTACTGGGCGCCGGGGGCTACGCGGTCTACCTGCACCAGCAGACCGGCAAGCACAAGGCAATGGCGCAGGATCTGTTCTACACCATGAAGTCCCTTGACCTGGATATCGCCAACGTCGAAAAACTGGTCTCCGAGTCCAGCAACGGGCGCGGGGCCGACGAGATCCAAAAATATCAGGCCAGACGCAAGGCGATGGAGAAGAACTACGACCAGTTCCTCACGGGCTTGCGGGTGTACGACCCGAAAATGACGCCGCAGCAGCGCCTCATCCTGCGCATTGCGCGCGTCTTTGGCGAGTGCGAGTTGGCGATGCCGCCGGAGTTTGAAAGTGAAATCAACAGCTATATCGGGAAGTGGCGATCGTCCGGACGCCTGGCGCGCGCAGTTCGCACCGCCAACGAGAACCACTACACCGCCTTTATTCAACGGGAACTGCTCGCGCAGGATCTTCCGACTCAGTTCTTCTACCTCGCACTCCAGGAGAGCGACTTCGATCCGTACATCAGCGGACCCATGACGAGGATGGGAATAGCAAAAGGAATGTGGCAGTTCATCCCCGACACGGCCGTCAAGTATGGCCTTCGGATCGGCCCCCTCGCCGACTTTCCGCGGCCGGATCCGAGGGACGACCGTCACCACTTCGACCGGGCGACAAAGGCTGCTTCCCATTACCTGAAGGATCTCTACAGCACCGATGCGCAGGCGTCGGGATTTCTAGTTATGGCTTGTTACAACTGGGGCGAGGATCAGGTCCTCCCGCTGGTTCGCGGCATGCCCGCCAATCCGAGGGAACGGAACTTCTGGCGCTTGCTGTCTCTTCACAGGAAAAAGCTTCCCAAGGAGACGCTCGATTACGTCTTTTACATTGTTTCGGCCGCGGTGATCGGCGAAAATCCGCGTCTGTTTGGCTTCGATTTCGACAATCCGCTTGCTCCAGTGGGCAGCCAGTAATCGCCGCCCCACGCACTCCGGGCGGGTCGATTGCCTTGCAGATCGGGCTTCGCCGGGAATCAGACGCCGGCCTGTTTCTCCGCTATCGCTCCGATCACCGGCAACACCACCTTCTGGTTGTTGTACGCCTTGTACATCATGTACAGCCACAGGCCGAACAAGAACAGCATATACCCGAGGCCCAGCACGATGGAGACGAGAAACCCCACCAGCGGAACGGCATGAAGAGCGATTTGGACGATCCACAGCGCCATCCAAATCGCGATCACGGCGAAGTTCATGAAGATGGATTGAAACGCATGGAAACGGACGTTCCGATTGGTGTTATACGGCGCCAGGACGAGGAAAAGAATCCCGGTGAGGAATCCGAACAGGTAGCAAAGGGCGGACGCCACGTTATCGTCCAGTCCGGAACCCACCGCGGCATTTCCTGCCGGCGGTTGCTGGGCGGATGGGCCTGCGCCCGCACTAACCGGCGTTCCACACTTCACGCAGAAACCGCCGTCCACCTGTGAACCGCAACTTGCGCAAAAAGGCATCTCACTCTCCTAAAAGGTCAAAATTCAGATCGATCAATGGCCAAGGAATTTCTCTATCCGTTCAATCGCGCGTTCCGCCAAATCCAGATTGCGGCGAGCCCCGTCCACGTCTCCCGCGCGAAGGGCGGTATTTGCCTCGCCCATCAGGTAATCCATGCGGGCGGCGGACTCGCGAATGTCCGCGCGCAGCCCGAGTCCGCCCATCTGATTCTGCAGACTTTGAAGACCGCTCTGGACCGTGCTCTCGCGAATTGCCTGCTGATTATACTGTTCGCGCAGTTCGGCGAGAGCGGCCCGGGAAGCTACCGATTCCGGAGACTCCGGAGCTTTGGCTGGGGACTGCGCGGACTGCGGGGGCGGAGGCACGACGGCGGGCATCTGAGCCTGCGGTGAAGGCGCGCGGTCCGCAGACACTGTTGCCGCCATGCCGGCCGCATGGGGCTTGATTTGCGGTTTGACGATTTCCTGCGGCGCCGCGGCCGAAGGCTCGGGGGCAGTACTCCGCCGACTGGGCGTCTCCGCGGCCGGCGTCCCGGAAGGCGCGTAAGTGCTCTTCGCGCCGGTCCCAAAGTACTTGGGAGCGAAGAGAAGCGCCGCCACTACCACGCACACGGTGACCAGCGATCCCAGCGCCATGTACGCTCCCCGGCGGCTCCTGGGCCGGGCCGCCGCTTCCGCTTTCGCAAGCTGGGGCGGCGCAGCCGAGGGTTGATGTTCCGTCACTTCGAATCCGAGTTGCCGTCTCACGGAATTCAGAGCCCCGAGCATGGCCGCCGCCGACTGGAAGCGGCGCTCCGGTTCCTTCGCCAGCGAGATCAGGATGACCTGGTTCAGCGGTTCGGGAATCGTCGCGTCGAGTTCAATCGGGGGGCGCGGCGCTTCCTTCAGGTGAGCGGACATCAACGAATACTCGCTCGGGGCGTCGAACGGCCGTTTTCCGGTCGCGACTTCATAGAGGCAAACGCCAGCCGAGTAGAGATCGCTCCTGCCATCCACCCCCTCGGCGCCCTGAATCTGTTCCGGCGACATATAGTACAACGACCCCAGCGTGCTGCCCGTGGCCGTCAACTTCCGGTCGACTTGAAGCTTGGCGATGCCGAAATCCATCAGCTTCACCTGGCCCGAGGCGGTGACCATGATGTTGGACGGCTTGATGTCGCGATGGACGATGCCCTTCGCGTGCGCGTAATCCAGGGCGCTCAGGACCTGCGCCATGAAGCTGAGGCCATAGTCCCGCCGCACCGTCCCCTGGCGGAGTAGATCGTCCAGCGGCTTGCCGTCGATATACTCCATGATCATCAGGACCTGGTTGTCAACCTGCTGCGCGGTGTGAAGCGCCGCGATGTTGGGGTGATCGAGGCTGGCCAGGACCTTGATCTCCCTCAAAAACCGGTCGGCTACGTCCCGGTTCTCGGTGAGGTTCGGCAGGAGCACCTTCATGGCTTCGATCCGGTCGGACAAGCGGTTCTTCACCTGGTACACCTTGCCCATGCCACCCGATCCGAGAACGCCGATTACTTCGTATTCGCCTACCTGCTCGCCAACCTGAAATGACATGGCCACCTCACGGCTACTGCTTGACGCGATCGCCCACCTTCACAGCCGATTGCCCGGTGAACTTGCCGCCGGCCGAACCCTCGTCGACGTCGGTGATAACGACTTCGCCGATTTCATCTTCCACGCGGCGAAGCACGCGCCCGGTGGCGGGGTCCGTGATCGAGCGGCCGGTTCGCGCGACCTTGTAGTGGTCGCCAATCTTGACGCCGG
>JANXRE010000156.1 GCA_025353165.1 Acidobacteriota bacterium
TATCTACGCCGATACCTACGATCAGGCGCTTGCCCAGCTCGCGGGACTACGGCCGGGTGAGCGCGTCACGCCGGCGGTGGTAACGGCGCAGGCCCAGGCGCAAGCCGCGCCGGCGGCGATTCCGGCGGAACAGCGGATCAACGAGGTTGCCGTCCATTTGCGCCGGTATCGCGATCTGGCCGCACAGGGACACTGGTCCGAAGCGGGAAAGGAACTGGAAGCGATACAGGCCATTGTCGAGAAGAAGTGAGGGGATGCCCCAGAAGCGCTACGGTAAGGGCCAATACCGGAAGTCCGAGTCAGGTAATGAACCAGCAATCGCATTAATTGGTTTTCCGGGCAGTGGCGGCGAGTTTTTGCGCCTCGGCGACCCTGGTCTCAAAGTGCGGGTCTCCCCGCAATGATTTCAAATCGGTGTCGGTTTCTATTTGTTTCGAATTCCAGTATCCATGGTTGATTGCCTGACGGAGGTCCTCGAAGGCCTCTTCGCTATGTCCGGCCTGGGCGGCGCCGCGGGCCTGGTCAAACCAGGCATCCGAGAGTTCCTTTTGTTCGGGCTTGCGTGCAGCAATCTCAAGGCGTGCCGCAAACAGCTTTCGGGCCTCTTCGAGTGTTCCCAGGCTTGACAAGACTATGGCCAGCCCCCCCATCTTTTCCAGGGTAAGGGGATGTTCGGGGCCAAGAACTCTCGTGCTCCTGCGGAGCAATTCTCGCCACAGTTTTTCCGCCTCGGCATTGCGACCTTCCTTATGAAGCATGGTTGCCAGACTCCCCATTGCTCTCTGCGTTCGAGGGTTATCCGGGCCATCTACCCGGCTCTGCGCGGCGACTGTCTGCACGAGCAACTTCTCGCCTTCGGCGTGCCGGCCGATGTCGTAGAGATTCTCCGCCAGGTTTCGCATGGCGGTCAGCGTGTACGGATGATCCGGGCCAAGCACTTTTCTCTTTGTCTCGACAATTCTCTCGTTCATCGCCGCGGCTTCGGACGGGTGCCCCGCTTCGCTCAACAGATCCGCCAGGTTGGTTGCCGTTACCAATGTCTGCAGGTCCTGGGGCCCAAGTAGTCGCTGCTGATTCTCCAATGCTCTCCGGTACAGCAATTCCGCTTCGGAAAGCTGCCCCCCGGCGTCAAGAGTATCGGCCAGCGTCCGCATCAACCGCATCGTTTCGATATCTTCGGGACCCATGCTGCGCCGTGCGCGATCCAGTGCCGCCCGCAGGATCTTTTCCGCCTCGTTGTATCTTCCCTGATCGTCAACGGCTAGCCCGAGGAAGCGCATTGAAGCCACCGAGATGCGTTCATCCTGTCCACGCGCACGGTTTTCGCTGTCGATCACGCCCCGGAGCAGTTTTTCCGCATCGGCAGCTCGCCCCTGTTGCATCAACACGAAGGCGAGCGTGTTCATGACTCCAAAGTCGGAAGTTTCGGGTGCTTTTCCAACTTGGCGCGACGCCGCCATGGCTCCCGTCAGCGCTCTTTGTGCCTGGGAATACAAGCCGAGGTTGGAATAGACTTCCCCCATAGTGCCCATCAAACGGGCTTTGAGCTCCGGATCCTGGGCCAGCCCGGTGTCGATGTCCTTCGACGATTTGTCGAGGATCTCGCGCGCGGTAATGCTGTTGCCCCGTGCTTCGCTCGGGTCCGACACCTTGAACATGTTCGTCATGAACTCGGTCATGCGGTCGGCGCGGTTCCGTTCCCGGGTGATTCGCCGCAATTGCATCGCCTGCATCACCGCAAACGCGATCAGCAGCACCGCCGCCGCCGTCGCCCCCGCGACCCCAACCCGGTTCCGGCGAACGTACTTTCTCAGCCGGTATCCCGCACTCGCCGGCATCGCCGCCACCGGCCGGTTCGCCAGATATCTCTCAATGTCTTCCGCCAGCGCCGTCGGCGTCCCATACCGCCGCTCTCTTTCCTTCTCCAGCGCCTTGAGAGTGATCCAGTCCAGATCTCCGCGCAGCAAAGTCACAAGCTGCCGCGGCGTAATCCCTCGAGCCTCGGCGCTCGCCGTGGAGGTGTCCCGAGCCGAACTCACTTTGGCGCTCGGCCTCTCCGGGTCTGTCTCCCGCAGGTTCCGCAGCACCTCGTCCAGCCGCTGCACTTTCCACCGCGCCCTATCGAATGGAAGACTTCCGGTCAGCAGCTCATAGAGCACCACTCCCAGCGAGTACACGTCCGTCCGCGTATCAACGTCACGCACGTTCGGGTCCGCCTGCTCCGGGCTCATGTACCCCGGCGTCCCCAGAAACGCTCCCAAGTGCGTGTTCAATGTTTCTCCCAGGGCGTGCCCCACTGTCGCTTTCGCCAAACCGAAGTCGATGATCCGCGGCGCCGGCTTGCCGTCTACTTCGGCCACCAGGATGTTCGACGGCTTCAGATCGCGATGGCTAATCGCTTTCTGGTGGGCGTGCTGTACCCCTTCGCACACCTGCAGGAACAGCTGCAGACGTTCCCGAATCCCGAGCTTCTTGCGATCGCAGTATTCCGTAATGGGAGGGCCATCCACGTACTCCATGGCAAAGTACGGTTGCCCGCCGGCCGTCGCCCCGGCGTCAAACACTTTCGCGATCGCCGGGTGATCCATCATGGCCAGCGACTGCCGCTCGGCCTGGAAACGCTGTACCAGGGCACTGTCATACATCCCGGCCCGGATCAGCTTCAGCGCCACCCGCCGCCGCACGGGTTCGCTCTGCTCTGCCAGCCAGACCTGTCCCATTCCGCCCACGCCCAGGAGTTGAATCGGGCGGTAGGGGCCGATGATCTTGGCTTCTCCACGGCCGTCAGGCGGGGCGGAATCTGTCCCCGGGCTCTCGGACAGTCCGGCTGCGCCGGCATGCGCGGCGAGCAGCGATTCCACCTCCGCCCGAAGCTGGGGATCATCAGCGCAGGCGGCGTGCAGATAGGCGGAGCGGCTGCCGGCGCCACGCTCGAGCGCCTCTCCGACAATCTCTTTAATCCTGGCCCAATGCTCCGGTGTCTCCACGGGCCCCCCTCTTCATTTGCCGGGCCAGCCAGGCTTTGGCCACATTCCAGTCTCTTTTGACAGTAGAGGCCGAGACGCCCAGGACGTCGGCGATCTCCTCTGTAGCAAGTCCCCCGAAGAAGCGCAGTTCGACGACGCGGCCCTGCTGTTCATCGAGCCGGGAGAGGTCGTTCAGCGCATCGTCGAGGGCAACGACATCGGTCGCCGGCGCCCGCCGGAGAACGAGGGTGGTGTCGAGTCTTATCGTGCAGTCGGCGCCGCGTTTGGCCGCGGCGTGGCTGCGGGCGTGGTCTACCAGAATCTGCCGCATCAGCCGCGAGGCTACGGCGACGAAATGGGCCCGATTCTCAGTATCAAAGGGGGGCTGGACGAGTAGCCTCAAGTAGGCCTCGTGGACCAAAGCTGCGCTTTGCAGTGTGTGCCCGGGCCGCTCCCGCCGCAGGTGACGCCGTGCGATATCGCGCAACTCGCTGTAAACCAAAGGGACCAACTGCTCGAGCGCGCCCTGGTCGCCCGCTCGCCAGCGCACCAGTAACTCCGTCACCGGACGGGGATGTTGTTGACTCACAATACGTTACGGCCCCAAATACGGTTATGGAAAGACAACCGGACCCTCTGATTATAGTCAAAGAAGACCTAGGGCGCGCCTGGCAAATCGAGCGCTTTCAATTTTTTCATAAATCTCCTGACCCGATTTGACCGGCGATTTCCGCAGTTACTAATCGAAAGCAGAGAGGGCTGCGGGCGGACCGGGAAGGAGGTTGCTCCTTGACCGGCGTCGGCGGCACCCCAAGAGGAGGCTTTACCAATGAAATCGAAACGAGCAGTCGTTCCGGTCCTTTTTCTGGCTGCCGCGGCGGCCAGCGCTGTCGCCCAGGACTTACCCATTGACGACTTTACAACCGGCGCGTACCAGTCGGCTGGGTTCAAATCCGGCGCCACACACAGGAGTATTCAGAACGGCAGCATGATGGGTGGCAGCCGGGATACCAACATGTTCGTCTGCGACCCCACCAAGAAAGGGGATTGCGCCAGCAGGAACCCGTACAACCAGGCGTCATCGTACGGATTTTACCCGGCGGCCGGCGGCCGTGCAGCCGCGATGGTGCAGACGGCCGGCTACGATACCGGCCCGCGGATTGACATGGGTTATGGCTACCAGGCCGCCATGGACATCAACTTCACGGGCTATCAGAAGATCCGCATGACCTTCCAAGGCCTGACGGAGTCGTTGAATTTCAACATCCAGTTGTTCACGGGCACGGCCTATGCGCAGGGTGGTTGCAACATACCGCCATACCCCGCGCCATTCAGCGTCGAACTGCCGTTGAACCTATTCGTTCAAAGTTCGGGTTTCGATTTTCACCATGTGAATTTGATCGACGTGATTTTCCAATCGGCGAGTGCAATCGGGGCTGTGAGCTTCGCTGCCACGTCGATCGACCTCAGCAACACGACCGCTCCTGGCTTAGTGATCGACTGCCACTACTAGTGCGGCGCGGATAACGCTCCAGCAAGCCAGGCCTCTCGAGTGCACCATGTCGAACGGGGCACGCTTGTACGCGTGCCCCGTGCGGCTCGCCAAGCGCCGGCATGAGTACCGGCGCGGCACGCGCGCCACGACGATTTCAACGTCCGGCTATCGGCAATTCGACATAGCTCGTGCCGTAGATGCGCTGCGTCGCTTTCTTGAAATCTCCGGGCTTGGCTAAGAAAATGTTCGGAACGAACGTTTGCGGGTTCCGGTCGTAAAGCGGAAACCAGCTCGACTGTACCTGCACCATAATCCGGTGGCCAGGCAGAAAGACGTGATTGGCTGTTGGCAGAGCAAAGTGATATGGCAACGCCTTGCCCGCTTCGATGGCCTTCGGCGCCTCAAAACTCTCGCGATAGCGGCCGCGAAAAATATCGGCGGCCACCATTAACTGGTATCCACCCATTTCCGGATCTCCGGCTAGCTCGTCTGGATAAACGTCGATCAGTTTCACCACCCAATCGGAATCCGTGCCGCTGG
>JANXRE010000007.1 GCA_025353165.1 Acidobacteriota bacterium
GTTTTCCATCATATAAATGCGGTTGCCGACGCCGAGGGCGAGCGCGCCTCCGCTTCCGCCTTCGCCGATCACGACGACAATCACAGGCACGCCGAGGCGAGACATCTCGCGGAGATTCTGGGCGATCGCTTCGGCTTGTCCGCGCTCTTCAGCATCGATGCCCGGATAGGCGCCGGGGGTATCGAGCAGCGTAATAATCGGCCGGGAAAATTTCGCGGCCATTTCCATGAGGCGCATGGCCTTCCGATAGCCCTCGGGCTTCGGCATGCCGAAATTCCGGAACAGCTTCTGCTTGGTGTCGCGCCCCTTCTGCTGCGCGACCACCATCACTGGACGACCTTCGAAATAGCCCATGCCGGCGACGATCGCGGGGTCCTCGCCGAAATGGCGATCGCCGTGGATCTCGTTGAATCCGGTGAGCAGGCGCTGGATGTAATCGAGCGAGTGCGGCCGCTTGGCGTGTCGCGCAAGCTGAACTCGTTGCCAGGCCGGATTATCCGGCTCGGGCTGCACTTCTTCGACGACTACTGGTAGATCACCCACGCTTTTTTGTGTCTCCGCCACTTGCGGGCGCCTTTAGTTCGCGAGAACCTCGATCGGTTCGGAAGTCTTGCTGATGCGGGCGCTTTCCGCGTAGAACTCCCGGTCTGGCCGCACTTTGTCCGGCACATCCAGAATAACCGAGAAATCTCCCGGTTTCTCAAGGCGAAGCCGCACCTGGGTATCCCCGGGTTTCCGGCTGAACAGGCTCCGGTACTCCGCCGCCTTTTCGGCCACGCCGTTGGGCCCCATGGGTACCCGGATCGAGATCAGCGTGGGGTAGTTCACTCGCGCGTTCTCGAGCGGGGTGATGTCCTGGATCGACAGCTTCGGCGGCCCGCCTTCTTCCGGCAGTACCTGGGCCCTGACCAGGACCGCCTGATCCTCCACCAGCGACGTCAGCAGCCGCTCATACTGGCTGTTGAACACCATTGCTTCCAGGCTACCCTTGCGGTCTTCCAGAACCATGGCCGCCCACGCTTTTCCTTCCTTGGTGCGGCGCCGCTGGACACCCGTGAGGATTCCGCACAGCTTTACTTCCGCGCCCTTTTCGAGCTCCTGCACGGTCTCGGTGTCGTGACTGCTCAATTCGCCGACCTTGTCCGCTTGCTCGTCCAGCGGGTGTCCGGTCACGTAGAACCCGAGCATTTCCTTCTCGCCGTTCAGCTTCTCTTTCGGCGTCAGGTCGGGAACGTTGGGTAGCGGCTGCTCGTCCTTTTCGGCGCCGCCGAACATGTCGCCGAACAGCCCGTTCTGGCCGCTGGCCTTGTCGCGCCACGCCCGCAGACCCGACTCGATGGCGCTGTCCAGCACGGCCATCATTTGCGAGCGGGCGGCGTGCAGCGAATCCATCGCGCCCGCCTTGATGAAGCTCTCCAGCACCCGGCGGTTCGCGGCGGCCAGATCCACCCGCTCGCAGAATTCGAAGATGCTCTGGAAGGGGCCGCCCTCGTTGCGGGCCGCTACCACCGCTTCCACCGCGGATGCGCCGACGTTCTTGATGGCGCACAGCCCGAAACGTATGCCGGCTGGCGCTCCGTCCTTTGTGAACTGCGGCGTGAAATCGAGATCGGACATATTGACATCGGGCGGCAGAACCCGAATGCCCATGTCGCGGCATTCGTTGATGTACTTCACCACTTTCAACGTGTTCCCGGTTTCCGAAGTCAGAATCGCGCCCATGAACTCGAGCGGGTAGTGGGCCTTCAGGTACGCCGTGATGTAGGCCAGGTACGCATACGCGGCGGAGTGCGACTTGTTGAATCCGTACCCGGCGAACTTCTCCATCAGGTCGAAGACCTTCTCGACTTTCTTGAGCGGCAGCCCCTTGGCCTTCGCGCCATCCAGGAAACGCGCGCGCTGATGCGCCATTTCATCGGCGTCTTTCTTCCCCATGGCCCGGCGCAGGATGTCCGCCTCGCCGAGGGAGTAGCCGCCCAGGCGATTGGCCATCTGCATGACCTGTTCCTGGTAGACCATGACGCCGTACGTCTCCTCGAGAATCTCCTTCATCTCCGGGAGGTCGTACACCACTTCTTTCCGGCCGTGTTTGCGGTCGATAAAGTCGTCGATCATGCCCATCGGACCGGGACGGTACAACGCGTTTAGCGCGATCAGGTCTTCCAGGCGATCCGGCTGATAGCGGCGCACGACGTCCCGCATGCCGCCGGATTCAAACTGGAACACGCCACTCGTGTAGCCCTTGGCAAAGATCTCGTACGTCTTGGCATCGTTGAGCGGGATATCCTCCATTCGCACTTCGATGCCGCGCTTGGCGATCATGTGGATGGCGTCGTGGAGGATGGTCAGGGTGGTCAACCCGAGAAAGTCCATCTTGAGAAGCGACAGCTTCTCCAGGCCGGACATGTCGAACTGGGTCACGATTTCATCCCGGTTCGTGCGGTACAGGGGAACGAGGTCCTTCAACGGAACCGGGGAGATCACCACGCCGGCGGCGTGAACGCCCGCGTTCCGCGCCATGCCCTCCACCTTCAGGGCAACGTCCAGGACTTCCTGGATGCGCGGGTCCGACTTCGCCAGTTGACCGAACTGCGGCTCCTGACGGTACGCGTCCTTCAGCTTGATGTTGAGGGTCAGCGGGACCAGTTTGGTGATCTTCTCGACGTCGCCGTAGGTCATGTCGAGCACGCGCCCGACGTCCTTGATCGCCGCCTTGGCGCCCAGCGTTCCGAACGTGATGATTTGGGCCACCTGCTCGCGGCCGTACTTCTCGGTTACATACTGGATCACCTCGCCTCTGCGCCGCGTGCAGAAATCGATGTCGATGTCGGGGAGGCTGATGCGCTCGGGGTTCAGGAAACGCTCAAACAGCAGCTCGTACTGGAGCGGATCGATATCGGTGATCTCCATGGAGAACCCGACCAGCGATCCGGCCGCCGAGCCTCGCCCGGGTCCCACCGGAATGCCCAGGGATTTTGCATGGCGAATGAAGTCCCAGACGATCAAGAAATAGCCGCAGAACTTCATCTGCTGGATCATGCGGATTTCGCGGTCCAGCCGCTCGGAATAGTCGGGAAGATCGTGCTTCAGCTTGCCGTCGCGGCGCATGGCTTCAAGGCGCGGCCGCCGCCGTTCGAAGCCCTGGCGGGCGACGTACTCGAAATAGGTGTCGGTGGAGTGCCCGTCCGGGATATCGAATCTGGGGAACGGATCCTTGATTTTCTCCAGCTTGACGTTGCAGCGCTGGGCGATGTCCCACGTGCGGTCCAGCGCATGTTCAATCTCGCCGAACAGCGCCATCATCTCGTCGCGCGATTTCAGGTAAAAGTCGGGCGTCTGGAAGCGCATGCGCTTGTCGTCCGACATGGTCTTGCCGGTGCCGATGCAGAGCAGCAGCTCATGCATCCGGGCATCCTCCTTGCGGAGGTAGTGCGAGTCGTTGGTCGCCACCATCGGAGTGCCGGTCTCCTGCGACAGCCGGTTCACGGCGGGCATGACGATCTTGTCCTGGTCGAGCCCGTGGTCCTGCATCTCCAGGAAGAAGTTGTCCTTCCCGAACATGTCGCGATATTCGTAGCACAGCTTCTTCGCGTCGTCGTAGCGGTTCGACATCAGGGTTTCGTTGATGTCGCCGCGCAGGCAAGCCGACAGCGCGATCAGGCCTTTGGAGTGCTGCGCCAGTAGACTCTTGTCGATGCGGGGCTTGTAGTAGAAGCCCTCCAGAAACCCGGTCGAGACGAGGTTGATCAGGTTCCGGTACCCTTCCTGGTTCTCGCAGAGCAGCACCAGGTGGTTGTACCGGTTGGACTCGTTTTTGATCGTGTTCGACTGCTGCGAGACGTACACCTCGCAACCGATGACGGGATGGATCCCCTTGTCTTTAGCCTTGTTGTAGAACTCGACCGCGCCGAACAGGTTGCCGTGATCGGTCATGGCGACGCTGGGCATCTTCTGCTCGGCGACCAGGTCCATGAGCTGGGTGATTTCGCAGGCTCCGTCGAGGAGGGAATAATCCGTGTGGCAGTGAAGATGGACGAATGGCTTTTCGGGCATTTCTAATGAATCACAGCGGGGGAGGCTGTCCTTAGTATAGGGCGGCGGGCGGCTTACGCGAAGGGGTTCCGTACCATAACGGTGCCGTACCGCTGGCCGGGATTGAGGTCCTCGCTCCACAGGACCGGGCAGCCTAGCTCGGTCGCGCTATTTATGATCATTGCATCCCACCACGAGATGACATGGCGGCGATGCAGCCGCGCTGCTCTGAGCAGATCCGCGTGCCCGGGGCGATGAATGACCCAACCTCCGAGATCACGGATGATCCTTTCGGCCTCGTCGCTTTTTATGGTGAGCTTTTTCGTTGCCGTCACGAAGAATTCCGAAAGCACCTGGATGCTGAGCGCTCCGCTTCCTTCGTCAAATAGGCGTGTCAGCAACTCAACGGCTTTATCGTGTTTTCCGCCGGCAGAGCCGTCATGAGCATAGACCAGAATATTCGTGTCGATGAATTCAACGCTCATGCAACTCGTCCCGGGTCCAACTCACCGCGCCGTGCGTGCCCCTGTCCGGTGCGTTTCGAATTCTTTCGAGGAAGCGCGCCTTTGCTTTGTCTGCCTCGTTGCCCTGGTCCATCAGCGATCGGATTGCATCCGTCATCAGGGCCGTCATGGACTGGTTTCTCGAAGCCGCGTAGATCCGGAATTTGCGAAGCAGTGGCTCCGGAAGGCTCAACGTGACGTTCCGGCAATCTTTCACGTTAATCAGTGTATCACGTATTCACGTGGTAACTTAGGCCTCTTGGGGTAAGTGCGTGCCCCGGTGCCATGTCATCCGCCATGCGGAGGTGAGGCGCCGTGAAGGCCCACAACGGGACCTGCCTCCGCAGATCCCGTAGGCAAGCTCCAATTATGTTTTCGAGGATGCTGTGATCGTGTTCGGCAACATTGCGTCTCACGAGTACACGCCCCGGTCGAATTCTTCCAGCCGTCTGTGCGTTCCCTACTTGATCAGGAACGGCCAATGGATGACGATCCGGTACCCGAAGCGGAACACCATGATGGCCACCAGTCCGCCGATGAACGCGATTAGGCACGCCAGCGTGATCAGGAACGGCTTCCACGGGAACCTCCGGTTCTCGCGTTTCAGCACCAACAGATAGCCCGCGAAAATGCCCATGAAGTACAGCAGGCACATCGGAATGGTGAACAACATCAGGTTGAACACGTCGGGCGTCGGCGTAATGATCGCCGCGACGATGGTGATGATCAGGATCGCGTAACGCGAATGCCGCAGCAGGAACGACGGGCTGACCACGTGCAACAGCGTCAGGAAGAAAATCAGCACCGGCAGCTCGAAGACGATCCCGATGCCGAGCATCACATTGACGAACAGATCGAAGTACTCGGTGATGGAGACCATCGGAGTGATGGCGATGTCGTGGCCGATGCCGAGCAGGAACTCCAGGCCGTAGCGAAACGCCACGAAATACCCGAACAGTCCTCCCGTGATGAACAGGCCGGCCGAGAACAGGATGAAGGGAGTGGCCCATCGCCGCTCGCGCTTATACAACCCAGGCGCGATGAAAGCCCAGACCTGATACAGAATCCACGGCGACGCGATAAAGATGGAGGCCAGCAAAGGCGCTTTTACCCAGACGATGGAGAACGTGTCCATCGGGCTGATTTGAACGAGCGTCGGGGTGAACTTCAGACTCTTCAGCGCCGCGATGGCCGGCGCGCTCACAATTTGCCAGAGTTGGTTCGCGAACAGAACGCAGAGAACAAATGCCACGGCCAGGCCCAGCAGCGACCGGATGATCCGCGAGCGCAATTCCTCCAGGTGGTCCATGAAGGACATCCGGAGCATGCCGTCGTCTTCGCCGTCATTGTCTCCGCCATCGGGCGGGGTCGGCGGAGGTCCTGAAGGCGGCGTGGCCGAGCCGGAAGACACGAGGGCCGTGCTCCCCGCCGGGCTTGCCCCGCCGGCGTAATAGTTGTACGGATTCGGGGTCCCGCCCTGGGGCGTAACTTCACCCTCGGGCGGGGTCCCGCCTTTCTGCTCGTCTGCCGCCATTATTTAGCTAACTGTGCTGCGATTCCGGCTGTGGTTCCGGTGCGTGCGTCGCGGTTGCGGGAGTCTCATACGGGTTGGAAGCCGTAGAAGATGTCTCCGTTTCCGGTGTGCGGGGCACCGTGTCCTGCGCCGCTGTTACGGCGCTGCCGTGAGTTTCGGATCCGGCGTCCAGAACTGCGGACTCGCCGTTTGTGGATGGATGAGAGGTGGAGGAATCCGTCGATTCGTACCCATATGAACCATATGCGCCCGAATCGTGATACGGAGAATCGTAGCCGCTTTCGTTGAACGACGTGTACGTATCGTTTACGTAGCTGCGCGTGACTTCCTTCAAGGATTCGTTTTCCCGCTCCAGTACCTGCATCTCGCGTTCGAACGTGCTTTTCAGCTCATTCGACGCGCGACGGAATTCGGAGATCGCCTTGCCGAGCGTCCGGCCAAGCTCCGGAAGTTTCCGGGGCCCGAACAGAACGAGGGCGACGATGAAAATGACCACCATTTCCTGCCAACCCACGGGACCCATACCGAACCTCCTGCCTTCCCCCCCATCATAGCAGCAGGGTGCGGAATACCTCTACCATGGGATGAACGGGGTTGAATGATCGCTCTCCTTTTGCTGGCGGTTGCCGCCGTGGATCTGGTTCCCATGCGCTGGCCGGCGTCCGAGCCGAAGTCTCTCGAAGTGCTGGACGGGACGCCAGTCAACTCCATCCTGCTCGAAGCCGAGGCCTGGTCGCCCAGCCTGATCGCCGAGGCGAAACGCAGGAACATCGCCGTGTTTGCGGTGGTGCATCCGTCCGACGAGGCGGCCGACGCGCTGAGGCGCGCCGCCGCTCTGCCGTTCGACGGCGTCGTCCTGGAGGGCGACTTCGCGCCGGCGATACGGGCTCTGGTTGAGAAGCTGATCGTCGAATTACCCTCCCGCCACCGCATGCATCTCGATTCCACCGACCCCGTGATCGGCACGTCGCAGGGCGTGTGGGCGGGAATCGAAATCGAGCACGGCGGCAAAGTGATGTCCGCTCCCACCAGCTCGCCCTGGATCCTCACAAATGCTGGCTTCCTCCGGTTCGTACGGGCTTCCACGAAGGCGGCAATTTGGATGGGGGTCAAGCCGCCGCCGGGGAACATCTACCGCCCCGAGCGTTACGTGCAAGCGATCGCCGACGCGGAGATTTGCGGCGCGCGCTGGATTATCGCCCTGGACGACGGGCTGCAGTCGCGGCTGATACGAAACGAAGCCAATGCGGTCCGCGACTGGAAGGTGATCGTGCGGCATCTCACGTATTTTCAAAAACATCGCGAGGCTCACGAGTGGAGCGACTGGAGTGAATTCGGCGTGTTGCAGGGCGCGGACACCGGCGGTCTCTTGAGTTTCGGGCTGCTCGACATGCTAGCCTCGCAGCGCACGGCGGTTCGGCCGATTCCAGTGCCGCGGCTGGGGCCGGACGCGCTGCGCGGGGCGCGGATCGTTCTAAACGTGGATCCCGCCGACCTCAAGCCCGAACAGTTGCAAATGCTCGACCAGTTCCGAAAATCCGGCGGCGACGTGCTGGCTCCGCCCGAGGGGTGGCATTACCCGGCAGTGCCCGAAGGCGAGTTTGTGATGGGCCGGCGCCAGGTGGACGCGATGCAGCCGCTATGGGAAATCACTTACAAAGCCACGCTGCGGAAGAACTTCGGCAGCCGGACGTTCAACACGGCCGGTGTGCTCTCCAACACGGTCGCCGCGCCGGATGGCAATACAGCCATCGTCTACCTGGTCAACTATACGGATTTTCCCGTTGAGTCCATCACCGTCCACGCGCTCGGAACGTGGAAGAAAGTGCGGGTCTTCGAGCCCGGCGGAAAAGTCCGGGACCTGGAGACGTACTCTGTTTCCGGCGGAACGGGTGTGGATCTCGAAAGCCTGGCTACGGTGGCGACGGTGCGGTTCGAGCGGTAGGCCGAAGATCCAGCAGGATGGCTCCCGCCTCGGCCAGCCCGCCCAATTTGCCAGCCATGTTCACGGCCCCGCCGGCCAGCCCCACCATGGGCACGGCGCGCCGCGCCTTTCCCAAGGCGGTCGAAAAGCCAGGCCGGAGGGGAATCGGTACGATCGAAAGCAGCCAGGGCAGACTGCTCAGAACGACCCCCGCAACAAATCGAAGTGCCGGACGTCGACGAGATAAAGGTTAGAACCAGAAAACAAAGATGTAGCCGACGTATCCTTTGGCATCGTGCAGCTGAGAGTGAGCAGCGCGAAGCCGCCGGAGCCGGTTCCTGTTACAAATGCGGGAACTGCGGCGGCACCAGCGGGTGTAGTTAATCGGCGCCCACCAAAAGAAATGAGGCGACCCGGCCTTTAGGGCTCAGTGGTCGCCTCCCCACCATCTGTCTAATAGACGTATCTCGCATCCACTTAGTTTCGGCTGACGGACTGTGTAAATTAATCGTAGCGTTGGAACCGTTCCTCCTACCACAACATCCAACCGTTTAGAAGTTGAGGAGGCGAAAAAAATGAACGGAACAGTAAAGAAGTTTTCCCTGGCCCTCGCGACGATAGCCCTCGCCGCGCCGGCGTTTCTCGCGGCCGCGAATAAGTACAAGGGCGATGTTCCGAGAGAGGTCCGGCACGAGCTGGTGATGCTGCCGTGGTACGGCATCTTCGACAACCTGGAATATCGCGTGGACGGCAACACGGTCACGCTGCTTGGCCAAGTGACCCGTCCGACCCTGAAATCCGATGCGGAGAACGTGGTGAAGCGCATCGAGGGCGTCGAACGAGTGATCAACAATATTGAAGTTCTGCCATTGTCGCCGATGGACAACCAGATCCGGCGGGCAACCTACCGCGCGGTGTATGGCTATGGCCCGTTGCAGCGCTATGCGATGGGAGCCGTGCCCCCGATCCACATCATCGTCAAGAACGGCCACGTCACGCTGGCCGGCGTCGTCGCTAACCAGGGTGATTCGAACCTGGCGAACATCCGCGCCAATGGCGTTTCGGGCGTGTTCTCGGTGACCAATGATCTCCGGGTGGAGAACCGGGGCTGATTCTTCTACTCCGACCACTTGGACGCAGTCCCGGCCGGCCCGTCCTCCGCGCGCCGGCCGCAGTCGAAGTTGGAAGGCGGCGATTCGCGTACTCCTGCGTGGATCGCCGTTTTTTTTGGCAGAGCGTACGGAACGTGGGGGATGCTACACTGGCGTCCGGTGCGCTAAAGAATATGGACCTTGACGGGCGCGGATGCCGTCTCTATTGTTGAGCGGTAAAAGTCGATATGCTATTGAGAGAGGCACAGAGCATGGTCAACACCGGAAAAGAAAAAATCGCTGAGATCTAGAGGGCGGCGGCAGCCCAATCGATATTCAGGAGGGCGGGATCCGTTCACGACCCCGCCCTTTTCCATTCACGCACCAGCTTTTCAAGCTCGTCAAAATATCCAGGTGCGGTCTTCCTGATTCGGTGCTGGCGGATCCAGTACTGGTATCGCTCGAATGCCTTGATTACAAAGGTTTCGAAGTATGTCCGGAGCAGCTTGTCGTCCAGGGAGCCGGAATTCGCTCCGGTAGCCATCTCCTCAAAGAAATTCAGGATCTCAACGGCCGTGTTCCGCTTCTTCACATCATTGGCCAGCGCTACATCCCGCTCTGTCTCCGATAGCGCGTCCATGGATTCGTTCAGTTCCCGCCATGCCGTCTTGAGGGGGAAATACAGCGGGCTGTTCCAGCGCTTCACGAAATCGAGCGACGAGCTCTGAAACTTCTCGAAATTTGACTTCCTGATATTGTCCGCCGCTTTTAGAAGTCCATAAATCGCGACGGTGGCCCCGACAATGGAAACGCCGAAGGTGATCGTCTCCCGATCGTGTGCATCGGATATGTAGTACCTGTAAATCAATAAGGATCCGAGTGCGATAACGGCGAGCACTCCTCCGAAGACGGCACTGACAAAGAACCGCAGATCAAAGCCCAGCCTGCCGTCGCTTCTCTTGTCGTCGCCTATCATGTGAACAAAATTGTACCCCCGTGCCCGTTGATCGTCAACGCGAAGTCCCCGCACGCCCCCGCCCCCTTTCCAGATAACTGCCTCCGTTTATGTTGCTGTTACCCGCCGCCAATTGATAAAATCGGATTTTACCCGAAGGAGACCCCCAAGAAATGGCCATCAAAGTTGGCATTAACGGCTTCGGCCGCATCGGCCGGAATGTGGTTCGCGCCGGCATGAATAATCCGAACATTGAGTTCGTCGCCGCAAACGACCTGACCGACACCAAGACGCTCGCCCACCTGCTGAAGTACGACTCGACCCTCGGCACGCTCGACGCGGATGTGAAGATGGACGGCGACTCCATCAGCATCAACGGCAAATCGATCAAGATCTTCGCCACAAAGGATCCCGCCGCGATCGACTGGTCCAGCCTGGGCGCGCAGGTCGTCATCGAATCCACCGGCAGGTTCACCGAAGCGTCGGAAGCCGGGAAGCATCTGCACGGCACCGTGAAGAAAGTCATCATCTCCGCGCCGGCCAAGAACGAAGACATCACCATCGTGCTGGGCGTCAACGACAACATGTACGACGCGGCGAAGCACCACATCATCTCGAACGCGTCCTGCACCACCAATTGCCTGGCGCCGGTAACCAAGGTACTGCACGAGAAGTTCGGCATCGAGAAGGGCTCGATGACCACCATCCACAGCTATACGAACGATCAGAGCGTTCTCGATTTCCCGCACAAGGACCTGCGCCGCGCCCGCGCCGCCGCCATCAACATGATCCCAACCACCACCGGCGCAGCGAAGGCGATCGGCCTGGTGATGCCGGAGTTGAAGGGCAAGCTGGACGGCTATTCCATGCGCGTTCCCACTCCGAACGTCTCCGTGGTAGACCTGGTCGCCCTGCTGAAGACGAACACCACCACCGAGGCCGTCAACGCGGCGCTGAAGGAAGCCGCCAACGGCTCCTTGAAGGGCATTCTCGCTTATACCGAGGATCCGGTGGTGTCCACCGACATGATGCGCAATCCGAACAGCTCCATCGTGGACTCGCTGTTGACCAAGGTGGTGGGCGGAAACCTGGTGAAGGTCGTGGCCTGGTACGACAACGAGTGGGGTTACTCCATGCGGGTTGTCGACCTGGTCGGATTCCTCGCTCAGAAAGGCCTGTAGGGCCCGGCATGGGACTGCCCGAACTAGTCATCGGCGCGCTCGTAGTGGTCATGGTAATCGCGATTACCGCGATCGCGCAGCCTCCCAATAAATGGGTGGAGTGGTTCACGGGCCACAAGAAGGATCGCGACAACTTTACCAAATAAAGTACCTTGCGCTGTGGCGCGGATATCGTGTACACTGTCGTCATGGCGACCACGCCGATCCGTCCGGCCCGCGCGGAACCGGTTGCGCTCGAAGCGCACGCCATGGACAACCTGCGCTACATCCGCGAGACCATGGAGCGCGCGGGCGCATTCACGGCGGTTCCCGGGTGGGGCGGCATCGCCATGGGCGTTACCGCGCTGGTTGCGGCCCTGATCGCATCGCGCCAGATCGGCACAGGCGCATGGCTGGCGGTGTGGTTGATCGAGGGGGCTGTCGCGACCGGAATCGGCGCGCTCTGCGTGGTGCGCAAGGCCCGGTCTTTTCATCTGTCCCTGCCCTCCGCGCCGGCGCGGAAATTCATGTTCAGTTTCGTGCCGCCGCTGATCGTCGGCGCCATCCTGACCGCGGGCGTCATGCGGGCCGGCCTGATCAGCACCATTCCCGGCATCTGGCTGCTGCTTTACGGAACGGGCGTGCTGGCCGGCGGCGCGTTCAGCGTGCGGGTGATCCCCATCATGGGGATGTGCTTCATGCTGGAAGGATCGCTGGCCATTTTCGCTCCCATCCAGTGGGCGGATGCCCTGCTGGGCGCGGGTTTCGGCGGATTGCATATTCTGTTTGGGGCGATTATCGCGAGGAGGTACGGTGGCTAGAAACAACGCAGCGGCGGCTCAGAAGCCCGCGCAGAGCCCGCGGCCGGCAACGGATCTGGACCGGCTGATCCACGAAAAAGTACGGCTCGGAATTGTCAGCGCGCTGGCGGTCAACGAGACGCTCACCTTCAACGAACTGAAGAAACTTCTGAACACGACGGACGGAAACCTGAGCGTTCACGCCCGGCGGCTGGAAGACGCGGATTACGTGGTGTGCACGAAAACGTTCCAGCGCCGGATGCCGAAATCCGAATACAGGATCACGGCGGCGGGAAGAAAGGCGCTCGAGAAATACTTGGATCACATGGAAGCGCTGATTAAGGCCATGCGGGAAGTCTGAGCCGGCGGCGGGCCGGTTTTTTTTCGGTAAGAAACTTTATGAAACAAAGTACTCTTTCTCATGTAGCCATGATTATGGACGGCAACGGCCGGTGGGCCACGTCCAGGGGGCTGCCGCGCCTGGCGGGACACCGCGCCGGCGTCGAGGCCCTGAAGCGGGTCACCGAAGCTGCGCCGGAGTTCGGTATCGGCGTTCTGACGGTATACGCTTTCTCCGCCGACAACTGGCGCCGCCCGGCCGCCGAAATCGGTGGCCTGATGCGCCTGCTTCGAGCTTACATTCAGCGCGAGACGCGGCGATGCGTCGCGAACGGCGTCCGCATTCAGGCGATCGGCCGGCGCGACCGGCTGGATCCGGCGGTGCTCCGCGACATTGAGAACACGGAATGCGCGACGGCGGGCGGCGGGCAGCTGCTGCTTCGAATTGCGCTGGACTACTCGTCGCGCGAGGCGATGAGCAGGGGCGAGCCGCCCGGTCCCGACGTCGATCTGCTGATCCGCACCAGCGGCGAACAGCGGCTGAGCGATTTCCTGCTATGGGAGTGCGCCTACGCCGAGCTGTACTTCACGGCGCGGCTGTGGCCCGATTTCGGGCGCGACGACCTGGCCGCCGCGGTGAGCGAATTTCGCCGGCGGGAGCGCCGCTTCGGCGCGCTGCCGGAGGCTGCCGCTTCCTGATCAACCCGCCCGATTCTCGAGCCAGGAATCTTTCAGCGGCCCGGCGTCGATGAACCGGCCCGGGAGGTTGCGGCGCAGCACGGGACGGATCTGGTCGACAAACTCCTTCGGCAACCGATCGAACAGGTACTCGCGGCCTTTGGCGGAATTCACTTTGCTTTCCTCGTAGGACTGAATTCGCAATTGCCCGCTTCCGAGCTGCGCTTCCTGAATATCCTTCCAGGTCCATTTTTGGGAGTGCGCGCTGTTCTTGCCCTGCTCATCCAGGGTCACACCCTCGACGCCGATGTGGATGGTGGCCTTGGCCCCGCCGAGCAGATGCCGGTGGCGCACCTCGGCCTGTTGCGCGTTTAGCCCGAGGCAGAGAACCAGCCCGGCCAGGAAAGCTGTTTCGATCCGAAGTGACATTCCGCCTTGATTGTACCGCCCCGGCCGGTCGCGCTATACTACAAATGTTCACGCCGCAAGCGGGTCCGCTCAAGTTTTCCCATGATTATTCTGCTCACGATTATTCACATTCTGATCTGTGTCTTCCTGGTCATCGTGGTACTGCTGCAAAGCGGGAAGGCGGCCGATCTCGCCGGCGCATTCGGCGGGATGGGATCGCAGACCACGTTCGGTCCGCGCGGCTCGGCGACGGTATTGTCCAAAGCGACGACCATCGCGGCGGGACTTTTCATGGTGACGTCCCTGACGCTGGCGATCCTGGCCACGCGCAACGCCGCCGGTGTTTCGAGCGTGCTGGACAAGAGCAAGCCGAAGCAGACGACGACGATTCCGGCCCAAACGGCTCCGAAACCCGTCGCCCCGGCGCCGCAACAGAAGAAGTAGCTGGCGTTGTGATAAATTCGAATTAGTCCGAAACGCGGTCGTGGCGGAATTGGCAGACGCACTAGCTTGAGGTGCTAGCGGGAGCAATCTCGTGGAGGTTCAAGTCCTCTCGACCGCACCACTCCTAAGTCCGGAATTCCCGGCAACCTCCTGGTGTTCGAAATCAGTGAAACTCGCCATTCGATTCGCGCACGCGAACACCCGGATAGCCGTTAATTCAAATAGAAGACCAGGGAATCCTCGTTTAAGATCGCCCAAGTTTTATTGAATGAATGGGAAGTTTCTCATGCGAACAGTATTACCGGCAGTCCGACTACCCCGCTGATACTTATAGGGGTATTTGACGGGCAAAAAAAAGAACTAGACATTTCCCTGGCATCCCGGTTAGACTTTGATTCGCTTCCAATTTTTCCGAAGCCCCCGATTGAGGGAGTCGTCAGGCCGAAGGGTGTGACGGGGGGGTATGGGCGGGGAGATTGCCTGGCTGGGATTCAATTCAAGGGGGGATGTCTTGTCGAATCGATTAAAAACGTTGGGATTGTGCGCCGCAAAGGCCTCTATCCTGGTAGTTTTGCTGAGCCTGGGTTCCGCTGCTGTTTACGGGCAAGCGGTGAGTGTACACGGGAGGGATTACAACAACACCGTACGTTTGCTGTTGCTGCATCCACCGAACCTTGTTGCCGCGTACGGGCTTCCTCGATCCGGCTACACGGTTTCCCGGATATCCGCCGCGCCGGCGCTGGTTCGCGGCAGCCGAGGCTGGCAGACGATGGCCGTGCAGCGCCGCATCCGCCCGATGCTGATCACCAACGACAACTGGCTGGGCGGTAACAACAACTGGAACAACCTCGCGTCGTGGTCGGCCGGCGTGCCGACCGCCAACAACAACGTTTTCATCGACAACGGCCATGCTGGCGTTTCCGTGGTCACCCTCAATGTCGCCGGGGCCGTCAACAACCTGACGATAGACAGCGACGACAGCTTGTCGTTTGCCAACAACACGAGTCTCACGGTGAGCGGCAACAGCATCGCGAACGCGGGCGCCATTTCCCTGAACTCGGCGGGGAACTTCACGGATCTCATCATTGGTTCCGCCAACGTCACATTGAGTGGCGCGGGGACTTTGACGATGGGGAACGCTTCTACCAACAATCGCATTTTAGGCGCAGTTGGCGCGGATGTGCTCACGAACTCGTCGACCATTCAGGGCTCGGGCTTCCTCGGCGCCGGACAGATGGGCCTGGTCAACTCGGGAACGATCGACGCCAACCAGCCGGCGAACGTCCTGAACCTCCAGACCAGCAGCGGAGTCACCAACACCGGGATACTCGAGGCTACCAGCGGCGCGACGCTGAACCTGATCGGGGGAAACACCTACACCAATACTGGCGGCACCATCCTGGCCTCCGGGACGGGATCCGTGGTGAACCTGGAAACCGGCGTGACGATCAATGGCGGGATCCTCAACTCGAGCAGCGGGGGAGTGGTCCAGACGCCGGGCGGGCACACCTCCACTCTGAGCGGAGTGACCAACACCGGCACGTACGCCGTCCAGAACAACGGGGCGACCACCCTTTCGGGAACTATTACCAACAACGGCACGATCCAGTTGAACTCGGCAGGGAACTTCACGGATCTCATCATTGGTTCCGCCAACGTCACGTTGAGTGGCGCCGGAACTGTGACGATGGGGAACGCTTCTACCAACAATCGCATTTTAGGCGCAGTTGGCGCGGATGTGCTCACGAACTCGTTGACCATTCAGGGCTCGGGTTTCCTCGGCGCCGGACAGATGGGCCTAGTCAACTCGGGAACGATCGACGCCAACCAGACGAATGTCCTGAACCTCCAGACCAGCAGCGGAGCGACCAACACGGGAACGCTCGAGGCGACCAACGGGGCGACGCTGAATCTCATCGGGGGGAACACCTACACCAATACTGGCGGCACCATCAAGGCCGTCGGGACGGGCTCGATCGTGAACCTGGAAAGCGGGGTGGCGATCACTGGCGGGACCCTGACGACGACCGGCACCGGCATTGTCGAGACCCCGGCCGGACACACCTCCACCCTGACCGGAGTGACCAACACCGGCACGTATGCGGTCCAGAACAACGGCGCGACGTTGCTTAGTGGAACCATTACCAATTCCGGCACAATCCAATTGAACTCGGCTGGAAATTTCACGGAGTTGCAGATCATCGGACCCACCGTCACCCTTCAAGGCGCGGGCACGGTGACTCTGTCGGACAATGTCGCCAACCTTATTTTTGGCCAAGCTCAAAACAACTCTGAGACGTTGATCAACCAACAAACGATAACGGGACCGGCGGGCAACATCGGCGATGGATTGCTTGCTATCACGAACCAGGGAACCATCAACGCGACCCTATCCTCGGCTAACAACAGCCTTACGATCCAGCCGGGAACCGGAGGCGTAACCAACACGGCGACTTTGGAGGCCACTGGCGGCGGATCGCTGATTCTGAACGGAGGGAGCGTTTTGGGCGGAGCGACCTTCACAAATACCGGCGGAACGATCCGGGCGACTGGTACGGGCTCGGTAGTGACCCTGGAAAACAGCGCGATCGTTGTCGGGGGCACGATCACCGACAGCAGTGGCGGCCTTATCCAGACTCCTGCAGGGTACGTATCCACACTAAACGGCGTAACCAACTCGGGGACCTACGCCATTCAGAACAATGCCGTGACCAACCTGGTCGGCACTATGACCAACACCGGCACCATTCAGTTGAACTCCGTCGGTAATTTCACGGAACTGGTTTCGAACGGCAACGTGAGCCTCACCGGCGGCGGCACGGTGACGCTGTCGAATAACTCGGCCAACCTCATCCTCGGAGCGGTGGGCGCCAACCGGTTGACCAACGTTAACAACACGATTCAAGGTTCCGGCAATATCGGCGACGCCCAGATGGGACTGACCAACCAGTCTGTGATCGACGCCAACCAGTCGATCCCGCTCACGATCCAAACCAGCACTGGTACGACCAACTCGGGGACGCTCGAGGCCACCAACGGCGCGACCCTGAATCTGATAGGGGACACTTATACGAACATCGGCACCATCCAGGCGGTGGGAGCCGGTTCGACCGTAAACCTCGAGGGCGGTGTGCTCATTAGCGGCGGGACGATTACAGACAGCACGGGTGGCATCGTTCAGGTTCCGAGCGGGCACAATGTTACGCTCACGAACGTCACCAATACGGGAACCTATGCGATACAGAACAACGCCGTGACCAACCTGGTGGGCACCATGACCAACAATGGAACCATCCAGTCGAACTCCGTCGGGAATTTCACGGAACTGGTCTCGAACGGCAACGTAAGCCTCACCGGCGGCGGCACGGTGACGCTGTCGAATAACTCGGCCAACCTCATCCTCGGAGCGGCGGGCGCCAACCGGCTGACGAACGTCAACAACACGATTCAGGGTTCCGGTAACATCGGCGACGCTCAAATGGGGCTGACCAACCAGTCCGTGATTGACGCGAACCAGTCGAACCCGCTCACGATACAGACGAGCACCGGCACGACCAACTCCGGAACGCTGGAGGCCACCAACGGAGCCACCCTGATCTTGTCCGGTGACACTTTTACAAATACCGGCACGATCC
This sequence comes from Acidobacteriota bacterium, assembly GCA_025353165.1. GTDB lineage: Bacteria > Acidobacteriota > Terriglobia > Bryobacterales > Bryobacteraceae > TMP-7. Next base: position 17,504 of record JANXRE010000007.1, read on the forward strand.
AGGCCGTTGGAGCCTCCTCGGCGGTTAATTTGCTGAATAACGTGACAGTCAACGGTGGAACGCTCACTACCAGCGGCGGAGGAGTCATCCAGACTCCGGCCGGTTACACTTCCAACTTAAACGGCATCACCAACTCAGGCACGCTCGCGGTCCAGAACAATGCCGTGACGATCATCGGCGGAACCATCACGAATAACGGTGCGATGCAGCTCAACTCGGTCGGCAATTTCACCGAAATCCTGCTGAACGGCAATGTGACCTTGGGTGGCACGGGGACTCTGACCCTATCGAACAATCCCAATAACTATATCTTCGGAGTCGCCGGAACCGAAGTCTTCACCAACGCGAGCACCATCCAGGGCTCGGGGAACATCGGCAACACGTTGATGAGCTTAGTGAACAACGGGACGGTCCTCGCCAACCAGGCCAATGAGCTGTTCATCGACACGAACGCCTCCGGCTTCACTAACAACGGGACCGTCGCAGTCAACTCCGGCAGCATACTGGACATCGAAGGCGGTCCGTTCACGAACTTCAGCGGCACGACCCTGACGGGCGGAACCTACACTGTCGGCGGGACGCTGCAGTTCACCGGCGCCAATATCGTTACCAACGCCGCCAACATATCGCTGACCAGCCCCACGGCGCAGATCGTGAATCAGTCCAATGCGAACGCCCTGGCGGGCTTAACCACGAACGCGACCGGCTCCAGTTTCAGCCTCTCTGGCGGCGCGAATTTCACTACCGCCGGCAACTTCACCAACAACGGCAAGCTGACGGTGGGCAGTGGAGACACCTTCAAAGTCACCGGCAACCTGACAAATTTCGCCAGTTCGACGTTGACCGGAGGGACTTATAACGTCGCCGG
>JANXRE010000008.1 GCA_025353165.1 Acidobacteriota bacterium
CGTTCTTCGACTTCGGCCCCAACCCGGGCGCGGGTGGACTGCCCGGGCGGGTGGTTTACGCCGGCAGTAAGTGGGGAGACGCGAGCGCCGGAGTGCGCTATCCCGAAGAGAATTTCAACCGAGCGTTCGGGCCGCGCGTAGGCATGGCCTATCGAATCGGAGATAAATCCGTCATCCGGGCCGGCTACGGCGTGATGTACACGCAAGCCTTCTATCCCGGGTGGGGCGGCGGCATCAACCTGGATGGCTTCAATCCGTTGGTTAACTTCGGCAGCTCGCTGAGCGGTTACGTGCCGGCCTTTAATCTCGATACGGGCTTCCCCGCCTACAGCACGAGCTCGAATATCAGCGCCTCCGCCGACAACGGCACCAACGGGCCGAACTATCGCCCGAAGGATGGAAACCACCTGTCGTATACGCAACAGTACAACGTGACGTTTGAGCGGAAATTTTCCCAGAGCATCGTCACCGCGGCCTTCGTTGGGAACAGGGGGATTCACCTCCCGTCGGGACTCCAACCGATCAACGTGCTGAATCCGAGCCTGTTTTCGATGGGAAGCCAGCTCAATGCGGTGTTCCAGCCCGGCGATACATCGCTAAACGGCGTCAAGGTACCTTACGACGGCTGGATTCAGACGTTGAACAGCGGAAGCTGCGCGCCAACGGTAGCTCAGGCTCTGTTGCCGTTCCCGCAGTATTGCGGCGGTCTGTTCGGCACCAACGAAAATCGCGGCGTGTCGCAGTACAACTCGTTCCAGGCAAAATATGAGAGGCAGTTCTTCAACGGCATCTACGCGGGCGTGAACTACACCTGGTCCAGGCTGATGACGGACGCGGCCTCAACCACTCAGTCCACTGCTTCCGGATACGGGGCCGTCGGCGCGGTGATCAATCCCTACCAGGGCAGCCGCAACTGGTCCCTTTCTCCGGACGACATCGCCCACACCGTGGCGGCGACAGCAGTATACGATCTGCCGCTCGGAAACGGCAAGCACTGGCTGAACCAGCGGGGGCCGCTCGATTACATTGTTGGCGGCTGGCAGCTTTCCACAAGCATCAAGCTGACCTCCGGCCAGCCCTACTACTTCCGCAACTCGTCGGTCTGCGGCGTCCCCGGCCAGTTCCAGGCCCAGTGCATCCCGGCGATTACGGGCAACAATGTATTCGCGCAGTCCTGGGGTTCGGTGGACGTGAACAAGCCGCTGTTCAATACTTCCGCGTTCGAATCTGTTTCGAACTTCAACGGCTTCTATCTCGGCACCGGTCCGCGCGTCAGCAGCTTCCGGGGTTCGCCGTATCGCGACACCAATATCTCGATCCTCAAGACCTTCGCCATCAAGGAGCGGGTCAAGATGGAGATCCACGCCGAGATGTTCAACATCTTCAACAACCACTACTTCACCTGCGACGGGCAAGCCTTCGGCGACTGCATCCCGTTCAACAATGATCCATCCAGTACCTCATTCGGAGTTTGGAACGGAACCGTGACGGCGCCGAGGAACATCCAGCTCGTCGGCCGCGTCACCTTCTGATATCTTGCAAGTGAGAGCATTCGTTTCGGGGCCAGGACATGCGAATGTCCTGGCCCTATTGTTTGCAGGGGTGTTATGGTGCCAGACGCCGGCTGAGTGGCGGGATCGGGCGCGCGCCTGCCAATCGCAGCCCGATTCCGCGAGCTGCGCAGCGGACGCTTGGCGCCACGTGCTGCGCTTGCTGCCCGCGGATGGGGAGGCGCGGTTTTCGCTCGCCGGCCTTTACGAGCGCGAAAAGAAGTATCGGGATTCGATCCACGAACTCGAGCGGCTGCCCGCCGACGAGATTGCGCGTCCCCAGGCGCAGGTGTTGTTATGCGCCGACCTGGCGGCCCTCGGCCGGTTTGAGGATGCGCAACAGGCCGCGCGGCGGGCGGTTAATTCCACCGAGTTCGCGGCCGCCGACGTGCGGTGGCTGCTCCCGCGTCTGGCCTCGCCCGAAGCCGCGCCCTTAGTGGCGAGTTTCGTCGAGGCTCTCGTCCGGCGCGGAGAAGCTTCGATGGAAGAGCGCAGACGGCTGGTCTCCGCCTACGAGTCGCTTGGCCACTGGAAAGACGCGCGAGCCGTTCTGGAGGCCCTGGCAATCGACGAGCCGCGCAATCCGGATCATTTATTCGAACTGGCCCGCGTCGCCTACCGGCAGCGCGATTTCGAGAGCGGCCTGGGGTATCTGGGCCACGCCCGCGACCTGGTCCCCCAGGACGCGCGGGTCCACTTCCTGTTCGGAATGATGTTGGTGGACTTGAATCTGCCGTTCGAGGCGCGCAGGTCGCTCGAGAAAGCGGTAGAGCTGGCTCCTGACAATCCGGATTACCGGTTCGCGCTTGGTTCCGTGATTCTGCGCTTCCAGGGCCCTTCAGCGGCGATCGAGTGCTTCCAGAAGTACCTGCTAGCCCACCCGGGCGACGCCCGCGGGCGTTTTGCCCTGGGCGTGGCATTCTTTCAGACCAGCGATTTCGAGGCCGCCGCCAAGCTGATGCGCGACGTCCTGGCCGAACCGGCGACTCAGGCCGGCGCGGCGTATTATCTCGGGCGCATGGCGCATCTCGACCAGCAGTTGGACGACGCCGCGTCTTTGCTGGAGCGGAGCATTCGCGCGTTTCCGTCTTTTGCACAGGCGTATACGGAACTGGCGCGAGTTCGTTTAGACCAGGGCCGGGAAACGGATGCGCGCGCGGCGCTCGCTCGGGCACTCAAGCTCGAGCCCGACGACTTCCAGGCAAACAGCCTGTTGCTGATGTTCTATCGCCGCGCCCATGACCCGCGCGCCACGGCGCTGGCGGTGCGGTTGCGCCAGTTGGACGAACGCCGCAGCAAGGAATCGGAGTTGATGCTGCGCGGCATTGAGGTCAAGCCATACTGATGCTCTGTCGCGTTCTCTGGATTGGCTTCCTGCTGCTTGCAGACGACAACCTCGCGAGCCGAATCCGGAACGCGCCTCTCGGCGGCGCGCAGCGGCAAACAGTGCTGGAGATGTTCTCCCGGCGCGACTACCCCGCCATTGAGACCGCCCTCGCCGTCACGCCGGAGATGCCGCCCCCGCAGTCGGCCGCGATTCTGTCGCTGCTCGGCGCAATCGAGTTCGTTGCGAACCGCATGGAGCCCGCGATCCAAGCGTTTGAGCGCGCCGACGCCATCCGCCCGCTGGACGACAGGGACCGCTTCACGCTCGCGATGGCATTGGCCAACGTCGGCCGCGGCAAGGAGGCCGCCACCCACCTGTCCCGCCTCTCCGAACTCCACCCCAGTCAACCACTCTATCTGTATTGGCTGGCGCGCCTCGATTACTATGAGCGCCGCTATGAACCGGCGGTCGAGAAGTTGCGGCGCGCGATCCGGCTCGATCCGCGGTCGGCACGGGTCTGGGACAATCTTGGATTATCGCTCGATATGCTTGGCGATCAGGACGGCGCCGCACAGGCCTTCGAAAAAGCCGTCGAGCTGAATCGAAAACTGCCGGCCCCATCGGCGTGGACTCCGCACAACTACGGCTGCCTGCTGTTCCGCATGCAGAAGTTCTGTCAGGCCGAAAAGAGCCTGCGCGAAGCGCTCGCCTATGACCCGCGTTTCGCTCAGGCGCACTACTATCTGGGCCGCGTTCTCGAAAAGCTGAGCCGGGAAGAAGAGGCGATCGCGCAGTTCAAGACCGCCGCCGAGCTGGATACCGCACTGGCCGAGCCACTATACTCGCTCGGGTTGCTCTATCGCCGGCTGGGGCGGCTCGGCGAATCGAAGCTTGCTTTCGAGCAGTACAAGAAGAGGCGCCCTGGGGGACAGTAATCGCCCATTCACGCTGCGTCGATGGCCAGGGCCGTGCGGTTAGCCGACCGCGTGGCCGCTTCCTGTCCCCAATTCAAGTTGTCGCAATACGCCCCGGCGAAGTGAACCCTCCCGTGGGGCTGCATGATCTCCGGCCAAAACTTCCGCAGTTCACCCGGTTTGTAGGACGTGGTTTCGCAGGCCATCGCCCACGGGTCCTTGGACCAGTCGATTACCATCGCCTGTTCGATGTTTTCCGACTTGCCGGTGTAGCGCTGCCGGAAGACGGCGAGCGCGTCCTCCGCCTTCGCTCCCCCTTGCGCGGTTCCCGCAATCAGCCCGCGATTGGTCTCCACATCCTCGGCCTGTGACCAACAATGCTCCAGGGCAGGCGCGCCAAAGGCAATACTGGCGGTCGTCCGGTCTTCCTTCCAGAACTTGGTGCGCGACTGAAAAACCGGGCGCGTTGCGGTGTAGTAGGGCATGTTCTCAATCGCCCACCGCTTGGCCTCGGGCCAGGCCGGAGACACGGGAATCTGCCGCAGCATCACGGCGGACATGCAGCAGACCAGGTACTCCCCTTCCATGCGACGCTCTTTGCCCGCTTCGCGGTAGCGAACCGTAACGCGCTCTGAGCCGTGCTCGATGCCGGTCACCGGACATCCCAGGCGTACACGCTGTCCCAACCTCCTGGCGAATGCTTCCGGCAATTGGTGATTGCCGCCCTTCAGCCGGTAGATCCCGGTGGGAAACAGCGGCACGCCGCGTCGCTTCAGGATCGCGTGGTGCCACACCGACTGAAGAGCCGAACCGGCCCCGCCGAAGAAACGAAGGGCGGCCGCGGACGCGCCGTCCTTGCGCAGCAGATCGTTGAGAGCCATCGAATCCAGATTGTCGAGGCCGGCGCCGAACGGCTTGTACTCGTCTTGAATATGGTCGGAGTAGGCGGGCAGATAGAGATCGGGGAGATCCCACCACGCGCGGCGCCTCAGGAACTCGGTTTCCCGCCCGGAAAGTCCGAGGGCTGCGAGCACCTTGGGGTCCTGCAGTTGTTCCTGGGTCCAAGGCTTGCCATCCAGCCAGCGTACGAAACGCCGGCGGCGCTGGTCCTCTACGAAAGGCAGGTTGAACTCGGCCACGTAGCTCCAGTAGCGGTCGTAGCCGGGCTTCGTGAAGTGCTCCGCTCCGGCGTCCACGTAAAGGCCGTCCGCCAGTCCATCGCGCACGGTTTTCACGTGCCCGCCTGGGCGCCCGGAAGCTTCCAGTACGGTTACATCGTGGCCGCGCTTCATCAATTCGTAGCCGCAGCAGAGCCCCGCGATTCCGCCGCCGGCCACGATCACTTTTTTTGGCCGGCTTGTCTGCGGACGGAAAGGGTCCGCCAACGCCGCTGCTCCGGCGCTGGCGGCCGCCAGCAGAGATCGTCTCGTCAGTCCCAGGTCTTTCATGTTTGAACTACTCTATCGAATTCTGCTGCATTGTGAGGGCAGGCCATTCGCACAACCGGTTCAATTCCCCGCGATGGTGTAGGCGAGGCTTCGCGCCTGGGACTGCTCGCCCTGCATGGCGGTGATTCTCAGCTCGCATTGGCCCGGATGGGTCGCGGCCCGGACGACCATAGGGATCGCGCCCGTCGCGTCCGGAGCGGGGAGATCGGCGGTCTGGTTGGCCCGTACCTCGCCGCCGACCAGAAACTCGATCCGGATCTTCGGCTTGGCGGCGTTCGAGGGATCCGGGTACACCACAAAGTACACCGAGGGGTGGGCATCCGCGCTCAGGTTGGTCAGCAGCTCCGGAACGATCCGGCGGCTTTGCGGCTTGGCCGCGATCGCAAACGGATCGGACGGATCGGCGGCACCGGCGGGTTCGGAGCGCTGCACGAGCATAATGCTGCTCAGCCCGACGCCCTTCTGCTCCGGACTGTCGAACGGGAACGTCACGGTGCTGGCGCGCTTGGACTCGCGATCCACGACGGC
>JANXRE010000029.1 GCA_025353165.1 Acidobacteriota bacterium
ACCAGTGGAGTCCTTCGCCACGACTGTCCTGCGCCGTCGTTCCAATCCCATGCCGATCAGCCTTCCGAACTACCACCGTAATACCGATCGTTTTCAGTTCGGAATGCTGATCGCCATCACTTCGGATTCGTGATCGCCATCCCCCGGAATCCGCAAGCGGATTCGCTCCCTCCGATTCTGGCGCCTCCCCCTGATTGCCCTGCCGACTCTCCAACTGGCATTCGTGGCTGTGTCAGCCGAGCCTATTTATTGGCGTTTGTAGCTTGCGCAGAGCAAATGTTCGCTGGTTATTGGGTGCAGCGCTATGATCTGAGGGAATGCCCGGAGTTCCGTTGAAAGTAACGACTCCCGCGTAATCCACTCTACGACACCTTTCTCGCCTTGACAACGGCTTTCTTAGACGGCGCCAGAGCTTCCAATTCTCTGATGAGGACTGGAATCTGTTTGTACCCTGTGATGCGGCGGAACTGCTTCTGCGCTACCAATAGCCCCGACCCCACCCAGCGCTCCCGCTGGTCGCCGCCGTGCCAACGTTTCACGTTTCGGCAAACCACCTCGACAATCGAGAATGCCGACTCGATCACGTTCGTGCTGGCCAGCGTTTTTCGCAGTTGCATCGGGACGCGAAGCCGATGCACCGTCAAGGTCTCCTCCATCCCTTCACCCAAACTCCGGGCCGCACTGGGATTGAGATCCATGAGTTCACGATGCAACTGATTCAACGCTTGTTTGGCGGCGGCGTAGTCTTCCAGTGCGTAGGCCGCATTGAGCCTTTTCGCTACCGCTGGTTTCTGTTCGTCGGTCAGATGATCCAGCACGTTTCGCCGCTTGTGGACCTGGCAGCGCTGAATCGCCGCCGACTCACCTGCATACTTTTTCACGGCGGTGGTCAGGGCCTTGCCGCCGTCGAGAACGTAGAGCCGCGGTTCGGTGAAATCGAGTCCGCGGCTCACGAGATCGCCGAGCAATTCACCGACGACCGTCGCATTTTCCGTGGCTCCTTGACGAATGCCCAAGATCGTTTTCCGCCCGTCCTGGCCTATTCCCAACGCGGCTACCATCTGTTGTCCTTCGAACGGCGTCGCATCAATCAGCAACGCGCAGAGCTGCAGTTTATCCAGTTGACTCTCCATCATGTCCTTCAGCTTCGCCCGGCTCGCCTCGATGAAATGTTCGCTGACCGCGCTCTTCTCCAAGCCGTAGGCTTCAGTGAACTGGCGAACTGCCTGGTCGTATTTCCTCGTGCTCAGGCCGAGCATCAACTTCTCCCACACGGTTTCCGTCAGCGGTTCGCCACGGTGAAACATTTCGTAACTACCTAAACGGACCTCCTTATCTTCAACCGTTCGTACACGCGGGCGTCGCACCGGCACCTTCTGCCCCATCACGACGCAGTAGCCCTGCTCGCTGCCCCAGCGACTGGCCGTCCTTTCCACCTGCCGTTGGCTGCGCTCGCCGACCAATTCCCGGACTTCTTCCTGCATCAGCAGATCCATCACCTGCAAGCCGGCTTGACGAATTAATTCACCGACGCCCTTTTTCAGCCAGCCGATCATCTCGGCCATGGGCAGCATCATCTGCACCGCTGGATTTCCATCGGTGGCCATTGCCTCGAGCTGCTTCACAGCTCGCTGCGCTTCAATTTGGTATGGTTTCTTCATAGCGACTCTCTCCTTTTTCTCGGTAAAGAAAATTGCTCTGAGCCTATCAGGCTCGAAGCTTGAGAGTCGCTACTTTCTACGATCTACCGGGCATTCCCGCGTCTTCGTCGCTCCATGCGAGCCGTTCGCCACTTTCCCGCCCTATCGTGCGGCGCGCGCGCCGGATCCCATCCCCTTTCTAACGGATGATCGCCGGTCCCGTCATCTGCTAACTGCATAGTAGGGAGTTGCGCGGGGGACCATCTCTCGTGATCCCACTCGCCGCCGGTGATCCAGCGTCCGGGCGGTAGTTTTGCGGCAAACTCACGAATGCGGTCGCGAAAAAGGGCCGCAGCTTGCTTCACTTCCGCGAGTGTATCGCAAGCCGCGGCCTGCTTTTACTTGCCGGCTTTACGGGCTTTCATCTCGGCCAGCAGGCGCTCGATCTGGTCGTCCTTCTCGAGCGCCTTCAGCCGGTCCTCCACGGAGTCGCCCATCAGCTCCGATTTCGCCTCGCTCACCGCCTCGGCGTGTTGCACCTTGTGATTCAAGCGGTGGAACGCGGCCTCGGCCGATCCATCGCCCATCTTCAGGCTCGCCTCGCCCGCCTTGGCCATGGCGCGCGCGCGGCGATGTTGCGTGATGAGCAGGTCGCTCTTGGTGCGCGCTTCCTCGAGCTTCGCGTCCAGTTTTTTGAGCGCGGCCTTCAGGTTTTCCACCTGCACAGCCTGCTCCTCGATCTGCTGGTTGAAGCTCTCGGCCGTGCGCCGGTGCTGCACCGATTTCTCGATCGCGTACCGGGCGACGGCGTCGTTTTCCTTCTTGTCGATGGCAAGCTCGGCCTTGCGTGTCCATTCGGCGGCAGCGTCCTCGTTTTCCTTCTTCTTCTTTTGGAGAAGGTGCTGATCCGCCATGGCGATCGCGACCTGCGTTTTCACCTGAAGCAGTTGGTTCTGCATGTCGATGATGACCTGCTTCAGCATGACTTCCGGATCCTCGGCCTTATCGATAAGGTCGTTGAGGTTCGCCCGGAGGAGCGTCGATACTCTCTCTAACAGTGCCATTTCAGCCTCCAGTTGATTTCGGCTTATCGCCGATGGGCCTGACCTTGCCAAGCAATTCCGACATCTTCATGCCCGAGAGCGCCTCGAACAGCGCCGGAATCTGCGCAGCCATCTGGGCCATGTCTCCCGTGATTTTGTTCATGCCGGCGGTGTGTCCCTCGCCGGTGGAAACAATCGTGATCTTGTCCACGTTGGCCAGCGGAGCCGCGAGCGCCCGGACTATCTCCGGCATGCCCGTGATCAGCTTGTCCACCACCGCCGCCTGGTTCCATTCCTGGTACGCCGCGGCCTTGACGTTCATCGCCTTCGCCTCGGCCTCGCCCTTCTTGAGAATGATTTCGGCTTCCGCTTCGCCGGTCTGCCGGATCATCGAAGCCTGCGCTTCGGCCTCCAGTATTTTCTGGCGCGCATGGCCCTCGGCCTCGAAGATCAGGCGCTGTTTCTCGGCCTCCGCCAGCGTTTCGATGCGCTTCCGCTGGATCTCGGCTTCCTTCAGGACGGTCGCCACCAGCTCGCGCTCATGCCGCAGGATCTCGGCTTCCTGGACCTTGATCTGCCCTTCTTTCTCGACCTGCTGCACCCGGACCTGCTCGGCGATGACCTGCTGCTGCATGACGTTGGACTGGATGTCGTACGCCTTGTCCGCCTGCGCCTGCGCCTTCTTGATAATCTCCTGGTACGCGGCCTTCTTGGTTTCCAGGTCGCGCTGGGATTCGGCCTGATTGGCCAGCGACAGCGTTTCGGCGAGCACACGCTCCTGATCGGCCTGCGCTCGCGCGACCGCCGCCGCCCGCGTCGCTTCGGCACGCTTGATCGCCGTATCCCGTTCGGCTTCGGCCATCGCCACGTCGGCGTCGCGCTTGACGCGCGCGATGTCCGGCCGGCCCATGTTCGCGATGTACTCGTTCTTGTCGCGGACTTCCTTGATGGTGAACGAGACCACCTCGAGCCCCATCTTGTTCATGTCCTCGGCGCAGGTAGCGCGCATCCGGTCGCCGACCATCTCCGGTTCCTTCACGATCTGCTCCACCGAAAGCTGGCCGATGATGCCGCGTAGGTGGCCTTCCATCACCAGCCGGATCAGCCCTTCGCGCGCGTCCGGCGTTTTGGTTAGCAACTGCTCGGCGGCGGTGCGGACCGACTCGGGGTCCGACTTTACCTTGATCTGCGCGACCGCCTCCACGTTTACCGCTACGCCCTGCTTGGTATAGAGATCCTGCTGCGGCGCGACGTCGAACGACATCAACTCAAGTGAAAGCTCGCGGTAGGTTTCCACCATCGGGAAGATCACCGTGCCGCCGCCTTTCACAATTCGGGTTCCGCGAAAGCCATACACGACGAGCGCCTGGTGCGGCCCCGCCTTCCGGTACATCCGCGCCATCATCATCATGAAGAAAAGAATCGTCAGGACCATCAGGCCCGCGATTACAAACACCTCGCTGGAGATGTGCATATTTGCTCCGTTTAAAATTACCGATTCATGGCTGCGGCGCTTTCACCGGACAACTCGTCCCAGCGCCGCACGTACGCAATTCCCTTCTCAAATCGCGTAACCACTACTTCCACGCCCTTATCGATGGCGTGACCGTTTTCGCTGCGGATGGCCGCGGCCTTCCGCACCCCCTCCTGCGAAAAAATCATTTCCCCCACGCCGTTGGGCCGCGTCGGGCTCGAAACATGGCCAAGCACGCCCAACATGTCGTAATCGGCGGGGTCCAGATTGTGCTCCCTGGCGAGCAATTTTCCGAGCACCCAGAACACGACCCCGGCGCCGGCCAGGCCGACCATCGTCGCCACCGTAAATCCGAACCAAACCCAAATGCCCGAATACCGCGAGAGCAGATATCCGGTGCCGCCGAACCAGGCGAGAAATGCCGTGATCGTCATGAAGTTGAACTTCGAGATCACCGCATCGCCCGACGTCACGGTGGAACTGTGCGACACCGCATGCGCGTGCCCGCCGTGCCCGTGCACGTGCCCGCCGGCGTGGTGCGCGCCTCCGCCAAAATGCAGTATCTGGCCTAGGAACGAGACCAGGCTCAGAAGGAACCCTATCAGAAAACAGACCAGATAAAAGCTTTCCCAAGTCATGACGCTACCCTCTCCCGGATCTCGCTACCCGAGCCGAGCACGGTGTCCAGCCGCTCCAACAGTCCCGGGGTTTCGAGGATTCCCTGCAACACCGAGAGGCACTTCCGCGAGTTGTCGTGCTTCGCCACCGCGAGCAGCGCCTGGCTGACCTTCGGGTCGCGGCGGAAACGCTGCGCGCCGTCGATCAACCAGAGATCCAGGCGATCTTCCATGCCCGCGATTTCGGAAATGAGCCCGGTGTGGAACCCGTCCGGGTCGTCCACCAGGTAGCCCGGGTGGACCTTGAAGAATTTCGCCAGCAGCAGACGCGTGGCGTTGGTGAGATGCGGGCGCTGGCCGTTCTCGATTTGGGACAGGTAAGACTGCGAGATCGACTGCCGCAATTCGAGTTTCATGGCGCGGACCACTTCCTGCTGAGTCATCTCACGGTCCTGCCCGCGCAGCGTGCCTTCCACTTCCCTTAAATATCGAATCTTTTCGCCTAGAGTCATTGGGCTTCCGCCTTCCATTGCAGCTAGCAATATGTATATTGCAATTTGCGATTACTGGCAAGTAATAAAAGTGAGGGGGTGCTGCAACGTATTGAAATTGAAGCGAAAATAGTTCGGCGGCGATACGCCGATACCCTGACGCAGAAATAATTTGACAGGCTGTGATCTGGGACTTATCGTTACAATAGTGAATCTGTCAACCCTTGGGTGACGGATTGTGTCGCGGCAGCAGTCACGGGGGTGACCTGCAAAATGGGGGCAAGATTGGCACGGTTCGTTCTCCTGTTCGGTATGCTCGCCGTTTTCTCGGGCGGCTACGGTCAAATGCTGCCAGGATCTAACGGAATGCCGATGATTGCGCCACTTTTACTAGAGGACCATCGATTTTCGAGCCTGCTCACCGTCGTCAACATGGCCAGCGTCGCCGAGAGTGCCGAGGTGGTGCTGCTTGACACGGATGGAATTCGGGTCGCCAAGCGAACAATATTCCTCACCCCTCATAGCCAGACGGCAGTCAGCATACGCGAGATGCTCGATGCTGCCTGACTGACCCCGGCAGACAACAACATGGCCGTTGCGGCGCAGCTTTCGATTTCGGGCCGAAATCCGGCGGAGCCGCTCCACTTCGAGGAAGAGCTGGTCATGCTTACCGCTCAAGGTTCAAAGACAAGTAGGGCTGCCGCGGTTTCCGTCGTCGGATACCCCGTGTTGGCACTTAGAAGTCTGAGCAGAACCGCCCAGAAGGTCGTCGTCGAGTGTCTGGACGAACGCGGCCAGCGGACTGAGGCGGTGGTCAATGTTGGGCCGGGAGCGCTTGTACTGTGGCCCTCCTGCGTCGCCAACGGTACGGCCGCTCCGTCTTTTGCGGAAGCGCTCGACCGAGATCCGTCAGGGCAGCCCCGAAGCCTCGGATTGTCGGTCACCACGAATAGCATGGCCGGCGGGCTGGCCGTTTATGGTGTTGGCCTGCACGCTCACGATTCCGATGGCTCGATATACGCCCCAATCAACTTCACGGACCCGGCGCACTTGAACTCGTCCGCCACAGTCTTCACCGGCGTGCCGGTCGGACCTACCGACGTCCTTCCCGGGGCTCCCTTCCGTCCGCTGTTGGGCGTGTCCAACTTCGGGAACGCGCCTTCGGACCCTCCGTGCCAACATTGATGAGACAGTTCTCCCGGTCACAATTACTGAGAGCAGGGCCAGAACAGGAATCAATGTGAAGATCAACGGAATCCCCTCGGCTCCCCTTACGGTTTTGCCCGCCCCACGCTATGTGAAGTGATAGGTCATAATAGTGCGAGGATACTTCGCACCACCCACGACTTGGACATGGCACCAGAAGACGAACGGCCCAGCACCGCAGCGAACGGCGGTGAACACCAGCAGCCTCCACATCGCATGCAGAGTGCGATGGTTCTTTTCGCTTTGGAAGAGGCCCTCGGCACCTTCGTGGTTCAGGCTGCACCTCAGCCCGAGTCCCTGCCGCCAGCCATGCGAGCCGAGATCGAAAAACGAATCAATGGCGCTGGGTTTGTACCCGTTTCCCAGATCGTTCAGGAAACATATATCAAGGAGGTCATTGATCTAGCCACTGCTGCTTCCAAAGATCGCTCTGAGGGTGAGTCGCTTGCGCGACTTCGCACGCTGGTTGAAGTCTTGGACGCCTTTGAAGTAAGAAATGCTGTCTGCCACCCTAATCGACCCTTCCCGGAGTGCTACTGGCACCGAATGGCAGCCCTTG
>JANXRE010000033.1 GCA_025353165.1 Acidobacteriota bacterium
ATGACCAATGCCGCGGAAGCGGCGAAGGCCATCACCGCCCTGAACGGCAAGGACGTGAACGGGCGCAACCTCAACGTGAATGAAGCACGGCCGCGCGAGCAGGGCGCGGGTGGCGGCGGCGGTGGCGGGAATGCGGGCGGCGGCGGTAATCGCCGGCGCGAACCTCGCTGGTAAAGTTTTTTTCGAGAGTGTAACGGGAGACCACGGAAGCGCGGTCTCCCGTTTTTTATTTCTCGCAATACGTTTTGGCGATCCACCTGGGATCGAAATGCCGCATGGGCGCTCCGGCCGATTCATACCGAGTTGCTGGCGAGTGGTGGACGGCGGCGATGGAGGCTTTTAAAGAGGCGCTGCGCCGGGCCTCGGTCCCCCCGGATCAAGTGCTGGCGGTTGCCTGCACTACGATTTGGGCGGTTACCGTGGCGGTGGATGGGAGAGGGAACGCGTGCAGCCCTGCCCTGACGTGGGTGGACACCCGGGGCGGTCCGTATGCTCGTGCGCTCGCGAACGGTTGGCCGAAAGTCACTGGGTACGATGCGCAACCTGATCCGGTGTGGATGGGCTCGGCCATATCCTTTAAATATCTCAAGCGCGCCCGGCTGGACATCTACGCGCAGCGGGCCGGTGGCGGCGCGGCCCCGTCGAGAAATTCATCGGCCGCCGTTTCGGTGTTGTGGCGGCAGATCGCGGCGGCTGTTCTAGGATGCCCGGTGCGACAGGTCGCCAACCCGCGCAGCGCGAATGCCGTGGGGATCGCAATGACCGCGTTCGCGGCGCTGGGCGATGTCGCGGTGGACGAGATCGCCTCGAAAATACGAACCGCCGGGGTTTACCATCCAAGACAGGAGTACCGGCGGGTTCATGACGATCAGTACGCCGCATTTATAAATTTCCACGGCCGCTTGAATCCCAAGGAGCAACTTTAATTTAATGCCTCAACCTTCGATCAAGGATCTTTTCCGCGAAATGTATCCGTACCGCGAGAAGCTGGCGACCTACGACCACCTCCCGAAGGAAGGCAGGCCGCAGGACGAGATGCGGCTGCACGGCGACGAGATCTGCGGCGCCATCACCTCGGGCGGAAGCGAGAGCATCATGCTCCCGATGCTCGCCTACCGCAACAAGGCCTACGCCGAGCGGGGTGTCACCGCGCCCGAAATGGTGGTGCCGGACACGATCCGCCCGGCGTTCAGCAAAGGGGCGTTCTATCTCGGCGTCAAGCTGATTCGCGTGCTGGTGGGGAGCGATTACCTGTCGCAGAAAGGATGGCGCTTGAACGGCCTCCAGCGCCCGCCGGGATTCCATATGTGCGTGACGCTGCCGCAGACGATTCCGGGCGTGGCGTACGCGAAGACGCCGGGGATTCCTCCGGCGCGCAGTGGAGCAGCCTATGGCGGCCCGGCGAGCAGCATACTAGGACCCTACACGCCCCGCCAGTTGATGTACGCCAGGATGGACGCGGCGTATGAACTCTAGGGGTTTTCCAGTGGACGACCTGGCGCTGCGGGAGTATCTCGATTTCGCGTGTAAGGCGGTGGAGATCGCGGCGGGAGCCATTCTGCCGCACTTCCGATCGCAGGTTTCCGCCCAGGACAAGGGGGGCGCGCTCGGTTACGATCCGGTAACGATCGCGGATGAAGCGGCGGAACGGGTGATCCGCGATGAGATCCGGCGTGTTTATCCCGATGACGGGATCCTCGGCGAGGAACAGGGCCGATTGGCGGGAACCAGCGGCCGCACCTGGATCATCGACCCGATCGACGGGACAAAGGCATTCGTGACAGGGCAGTTGCACTGGGGCATTCTGCTGGCTCTGAACGATGGCCAGCGGCCCGTACTGGGCGTCATGCACCAACCCTATGTCGGCGAGACGTTCGTCGGATCGCGGCTCGGATCGGAACTGCGGCGCGGTTCAACGAGGCAGGCACTGCGCTGCCGGCCCTGCGGCCGGATCGAGGACGCGGTGGTTTGCACGGCGCAGCCGGATTATCTGATCGGGCCCGGAGAGCGAGCCGCGTTCGACGCGATTGCCGCCCGGGCGCGGTTGGCACGGTACGGCGGCGATTGCTATCTGTTCGCATTGCTGGCGGCCGGACTGGTGGACCTGGTGATCGAATCCGGGCTCCAGCCGTACGACATTCAGCCCATGATCCCGATTGTCGAGGCGGCGGGAGGGCTCGTTACGACCTGGCGCGGCGGAAACGCGAATGAGGGCGGGCAGGTTGTCGCAGCCGGTGACGAGCGGTTGCACCGAGCCGCGCTGGAGATGCTCTAGCGAAGCTCCTGCCAGCGGAAACAATCCACCACGTGGTCGTTCACCATGCCCACGGCCTGCATGAACGCGTAGCAAATCGTCGAACCTACGAACTTGAAGCCGCGTTTTGCGAGGGCCTTACTCAGGGCGTCGGACTCCGAGGTTTTCGCGGGCACATCGGCCGGTGATGCCCGAGAGTTCTGAATCGGAGCGCCGCCGGCGAAGGGCCACAGAAAGGCGTCAAAGCTGCCGAATTCGCGCCGAACGTCGAGGAATGCCCGGGCGCTTGCGACGGCCGCCGCCATTTTGAGGCGGTTCCGGACGAGACCGGCATTCCCCAGCAACGATTCGAGCTTGCGGTCCCCGTACCGGGCTATCTTATCGGCGTCAAAATCGTCGAAGGCCGCGCGGTAGTTCTCGCGCTTGTTCAGAATGGTCTCCCAACTCAAGCCCGCCTGAGCGCCTTCCAGGATGACCATTTCGAAAAGACGACGGTCGTCATGTTGGGGAACGCCCCACTCCTCATCGTGATAGCGCAGGTAGAGTGGGGACGAGGTTTTCGCCCATGCGCAGCGGGCCGGTCGATCTGGTAGTATGAGGTTACCTTCCACCGGACATACGAATGAATTTTATCGTATCCCGGTCCTGTTAGCTGCATCCAAATACTTTATGATCCAGGCGAAGAAGAAGATTGTCGGCGTGCTGGAAGACTTGATGTTCACGGTCAAGATCGCCGATATCGCGAAACGCACAGGCCTAGCGGTCGAGTTCGTCAAGACCGAAACGGACGCCCTCGAGGCGGCCAGACAGAACCCACTGCTGATGATCATCGATCTGAATATGCACGCGGTCGACCCGCTCCAGCTCATGCGCACCTTAAAAGCCGACCCGGCGACCAACGGGATCAGCCTGATTGGGTTCGTTTCGCACGTGGATGGCGAATTGAAGCAGAAGGCCCACGATACGGGGTGCGACATGGTGATGGCCCGTTCGGCCTTCTCGCAGAATCTGCCGTTGATTTTGAAACGCCATTCCAACGCTGCCTAGAGGCGGACGTTCACTGACTCCTTCTGTGAGAAGAGCGAGGCACTCGCAGCCTCGCGCGGTGCAACGGTTGAAGGTGGCATCTACGGCCATCGCGAAGTAGTTTTGCCCGTTATCCGATCAAGCATTACCCGACACGCTTGACTTGTCTCGCCTCGACTTCGATGACCTGCTTGCCTGACGTCAACGATACAATCAAGCGATATCATCGTGAAGGATCTGTCCACCCTCGGAGGGCCCGCGGTCTTCCGGGGTACCCGTGTGCCGTTTCAGGCCCGGTTGGGCTAGTAGGCACCTTCGCATTTGCTCCCTGATGGTCGTGGCTCGGAAAAAGGCACTCTCATGATCAGGCTCATCGTTACTCTTGTGGCAGCTTGTCTGGTGGTGGAGGGGGCCGAGGAGCGCATCCAGTGGTTCCGCCACGACAAGTTTGGGATGTTCATCCACTGGGGACCGTATTCCCTGCTCGCGGGCGAGTGGCAGGGCCAGCGCGTCCCCGTCGGCTCGGAGGCCGAGTGGATCATGCAGCGTTTCAACATCCCGGTGAAGCAATACCGCGAGATGGCCCATGGCCTCGATCCCGAAAAGTTCAACGCTCAAGAGATCGTGGCCCTGGCCAAGCGGACCGGCATGAAGTACGTCGTAATTACGGCGAAGCACCACGACGGATTTGCCATGTACCGCTCGAAGGTAAGCAATTACAACATCGTGGACTGGACCGCGTTCAAGCGCGACCCGGTGGAGGAACTCTCCCGGGAATGCCGCAAGGCGGGCATCCGCTTCTGCGTCTATTACTCCCACCGCGAAGACTGGGACCACCCGGACGGCTACGGCAACAACTGGGACTACGATCGCACCCGCAAGAACTTCGAGCGGTACCTGGAGGAAAAGTCCAAGCCGCAACTTCGGGAACTGCTGACGAATTACGGGCCGCTCGGCTTGGTCTGGTTCGACCGCGGCATGGACACGCCCCAGCAGACCGCGGAGTTCGTGAAACTGGTCCGGACGCTTCAGCCGAACTGCCTCATCAACGGCCGCGTCGGCAACTACGCGCAGGACCTGATGGGCGATTACCAGAACATGAACGACAACGGCATGCCCGCTGGCGGTCTCGACGAGTACTGGGAAACCCCGCAGACGCTGAACGGCACCTGGGGATACAGCCGGTTCGATCAGCAATGGAAGACTCCGGGGGTAGTGATCCGGCGGCTGGTGGAGATCGTGAGCAAGGGCGGCAACTACCTTCTGAACATCGGGCCGATGGCGGACGGAACCATCCCGGCGCCCAGCGTCGCGGTGCTGGAACAGGTGGGCGCGTGGATGCGAAAGAACGGCGATAGCATCTACGGGACATCGGCTTGCCCGATGGAGTTCCCGTGGGGCCGGTGCACAATCAAAGATAATCGGCTCTTCCTGCACGTGTTCAGCCCGCCCGCGGACGGGATTCTTCGGGTATCGGGCCTTCGAAACCCGGTACGCACCGCTTACGCGCTACTCGAACCTTCGCGGAAACTGGCCGTGCGCGGGTCTGGGGGAGTGACGGCAATCTCCCTGCCACCGGGCGGTCGCGACGAGAACGACACCGTGATCGTGGCGGAGATTGCCGGAAAGCTGGAAACGGAGCCATTTGTCCTGACGCAAGGCAGCGATTTAGGCTTCGAGCTGGATACCATGGCCGCCGCGACCTCGGGTAAGGCCGCGAAGCGCTTCAATCGCGAGGGCAAGTTCCACATTGCGAGGTGGACTGCTCCGGAGGATTCCGCCACCTGGACCTTGCTGATCAGTCAGGCGGGAACATACAGCGTCCGGATCCGCTATGCGGCGCGGCCGGAATCGGCCGGTGCGCGGTACGTGTTGAATGTCGGGCCACAATCGCTGGAAGGCGCGGTGGAACAGACCGGCCCGTGGTATCAGTACAGGACGTTCGATCTGGGGATGGCGAAGATAGAGAAAGCCGGCCGGTATCTTGTCACGATGCACCCCGCCGAGTCCGCCGGCCACAACCTCATGTACCTCCAGTCGGTCGTTCTACAGCCGGTGGGCGTCCCGCAAATGATTGATTGACGACCTGTACAACGCGGCGACGGTGAGCGAAGGCGCACCATCGGGCAGCAACATACCCGATAGAGAGTACGAGGCAATGGTTGAGGACCTAGCCCTACGAAGCAGCTCAACGTCAACGCCAACTCTTATTTGGACCTTCCGAATTCGCGGCGGATGCCATTCCGGCCGGGTGCTGCGGAAGGTGCGGCTGGGAATTGGATGCGTTCCCGGACCTGCCGAACCGGATCGGAGAATTGCGCGGCG